>NHBP01000006.1 GCA_002168195.1 Planctomycetaceae bacterium TMED10 | reverse complement strand
ACTATGCCTTGGGTTTTTTGGCGTGGGCAGTCGGCGGCCTCGCGGGACTCGGTATGGCCTTGGGGCATCAAGACGGGGACGGGACTCTGGCAGGCATTACCTCGGCGCTGATGGCGCTGGTAGGTTGCGTCTTCAGCAAGGTCCTCTACTTTGCGCTTTTTTTGAGTGCGTTCGCGGGAATGACCAATGATGATTTGCACCATTACGCCGCAAATATTCTGGCAGAAGAGCAGATAAGGGTGACCGGGCAGGACCCCGATGAGGTGGATGAAGCATATTTCGACCAGAAATTTCAACTGGCGATGCAGGAAATCAAAACCTGGGATGCTACAAAGATTGATCGGCAGATCGAATTACACAAAGAAGCAGACCGACCGTTACTGATCAAGCGACTCTTAACGCATCAACAAGTCGTTCCGCAAGAAAACGCCTCGAAGCTGGCCGAGTACAACGCAATCATTCAGCGGGTAACCCTGTTGAGCGATGCAGAAGTCGTGGCCGAACTCGAGAGCACTCCTGCCCTCGCAGCGTCGACCCCTGAACAGACGCAAGCGGCCGATCAAAACGAACAAGCACGGGGTTTCAAAGGGACCACTGCCATCGGCCTATTCTTTCTCGCCCTTCTGGCGTTTGGTATTTTCGGCGGCGTATTCCTTGTACTTGGGATGATTTCAGCTTATCGGCTCGGTTCTGGAAATCTCGCTGCGTAGCAGCAGCGAGCAGGTTGTCCCCTCGGTTGGCCCTCTGCGGCGTTGCCGTTGCAATATTTTTCAAATTGCCGATCATAGACCGCAAGTCGTTATGCCCGTGAGTGGACGACTGGTAGCTTCCTGAGGAGAAAATATCTGCCATGCCGACCGCCGAAGAAATCAACCAGCATTTGCACCAACAGATCCCCATGACCCTGCAAATGGGGATCCTCGTGCAAAGTTTCTCGACTGAAGGAGTCATTGCAACGGCACCTTTGGAAGTGAATATCAATCACCAGCAATCCGTTTTCGGTGGCAGCATTGCCGCGCTGGGAATCGTTACCGGATTCGTCGCCATCTGGGGAAATCTTAAATTGCGGGCGATTCCCGCCGAACTTGTCATTCAACACAGTGAAACCGATTTCAGTAAACCCGGCCGGGAAGATATGGAAGCCCGTTCACGAAAGATTTCAGACACCGCTCTGGAATCCTTCACCACGTCGCTGGCCAGCGACGGTAGAGCGCGTATCTTAGTGACCAGCGACATCTTTTCCGGCGGCAAACTGATTGCGAGCAATACGGGTACATTCGTCGCAATTGCGGAAAAAGAATGATCGTTTCCTCAGTCCTCAGGCAGCACCGACTTACTCCGCAGCAGGTGGTGGTAGTGCTGGGCAAATCGATGTGATTCATCACGTACGTATTGCAGTAAACGCAAGGCAAAACTTTGCCGCGAGAGTTTCAACGGTTCGGCCACTCCCGGAAGATAAATTTCCTCTTCTTTTTTTGCCAGGGCAAGAACTGTCGGTGGATTGATTTTCAGTGCCCGGAACGCCTCAAGGACGGCATTCAACTGGCCCCGTCCCCCGTCGATCAAGAGCAAATCCGGAAAGAGTTCGCCCTCCGTCTCCAGGCGACGAAACCGGCGACTCACCACTTCCGCGAGCGAACGATAATCATCAATCCCCTCGACGCCCTGAATCTTGTAACGGCGATATCCGGGCTTAAAGGGCAGACCATCAATAAATTGCACAACGCTGGCAACCGTATCGGTGCCACCCAGATGGGCAATGTCGACTCCTTCGATCGAGCGGGGCATCTTGGTCAGACCCAAAACCTGCTTTAATCCAGCAAGCCCTTTTTTTGGATCAATTTGAAAGACTTCGACCTGAGCGTGCGTTTCAAGTTCACCGCGTTGATCAAGGGTTTCAATGAGTTTTATCTCATCTCTCAAGCGAGCTGCTTGCTCAAATTTTTTCGCGGTGGAGGCCGCTTGCATCTGATCGCGCATTTGTGAAAGCAGTTTCTTTTTCTTTCCTTCCATAAACATTTTCAGTCGACGTACATCCTCGCGATACTCTTCACGACTGATCCGTAAATTGCAGGGCGCCGTGCACTGATCAATCGACGCCAATAGGCAGGGGCGAAACCACTGCCACTTTTCATCNCCTTCGTCGATATCAAGTTCACAGGTCCGNAACTTGAATATCCGCTGCAGAACCTGCATTGCCCCCCGAAGTGTTCCGGCGCTGAGAAAAGGGCCGTAGAGTTTGACGCCACTCGTTCGCGGTTGNCGAGTCACCTCGACGCGCGGAAAATCTTCGCGGGTGGTAATCTGCAAATAGGGAAAACTCTTACCGTCCTTGAGTTCTCGATTGTGTAAGGGCTGAATATCTTTGATCAATCGCGACTCCATCAACAGCGCATCNACCTCGCTTTCTGCTTCGATGAAATCAGCATCCGCAATCGTCTGCACCCACTTTGCAGTTCGAGGTTCCTGCTGCGCAGCCTTTAGGAAATAACTCCCTGCTCGTGCCCGGAGATTGTTCGCTTTACCGATATAGATCACCACGCCCGAGGCATCTTTCATCAGATAAACCCCTGGAGACTGCGGAAAGGTGCGCACATGGCTTGCCGTTTGCTCGAAAGCTGAAATGCTTTTTTCGTCTGTCTTATGACCCGAGTCATCCATCAGTATTCAGCTCGCGAACTCTTCACGCAACAAATCCCCAGCATGACGATTAAAAATATGCCACTTGTGATGACAGGTGCCCACGGGTCCGTCACTTTTCTGTCTCGTCTTCGATCCAAGAAGTATTGAACCGTATCGTCCAGTTCCAGTGGCTTGGGCAACACGGTGTAGAGGGGCACAATTCCATAAGCATACACAGAACGCCAAAATTGCTCGTCACCTTTCGATTCAGCAGACACTGATTTGGCTGTTTGTTCGCTTGGCTCTACCACAACAGTCACACTATCTGCTTTCGGTTCTAGAGGCAATAACTTTTCCATTGCCTGCTTGGAACTGCCGACCAAAATACAACTTCCCCAGAAAAGGAGTGCGGCAAATAAGGAGAGAATTGCGCTGCGAGAGAAGAGTCCGACGACGGCTGAAACGGAAAACAGCAGCATGAAATAAAAAACAAATACGGGAATTGCAATCAAAATGCGCTCATCCCAAAGACCCCACCGCAGACCCACAATGGCGTAAAGACCGAACATCAGATAGGAGATGTTCATCAACACAAAAGCGCAACCACCAACAAATTTTGCCATGAATAAGAGAGGACGGCTGACAGGCTTGCTTAGTAAAAGCTCAACCGATCCGGTTCGATAGGTGTCGGGAATGATGGTGCAGGAAACGACTAACGCAACGAATATCCCAAAAAATCCGACAATTAGATCGACCACGTGATCCATAAACCAAGCGATCGCAACAGCCCGAAACTCTGCCGTTGTTTGCGATGGAAGTTGGATCGCAGGCCCAAAATCTCTTCCTGCATACCGAAGTTGCAATCCCGTCGCCGCAGGAGAACGATCGGTTTGTTGTTCCTGCACTTGATCGATTGCAATCGGTGCGATCGCGGCGAGAAAAAGTGTAATCAGTACTAAAGTTACCCAAAGAATGCGTGAACACGCCGCAGATTGGAAGGAATCAAGAATGACTGCCAAATAAGGTTTCATCCATCGCCCCCTGAAACGTTTGAAGCGGGTGGCTGAACGAGTCGCAAAAATGCGCTCTCCAACGAGTCGCCATATTTGAGCCCCACGATGCTGATTCCTCCTGCCCGCAGTCCATCGATGCATTGATCGATTGCTGCTTGATTGGCAAGATCGAGTCGAACGCGATAGTGCCCTGCACTCAGCGGTTGCCAAAACACCTCACCGTACAGATCAAGTGCAGCTCGGGCTTCCGTCTCCGCACCCCGAAGCTCAAACTCCACTTTGAGCGTGTCGCCGACCTGCAGCGCACTTTGCGTACCGAAGAACTTCAATTCACCACGATCTAAAATTGCAATTTGATCCGAAATTTGCTCCACCTCTTGCAGGAGGTGGCTATTTAAAAAAATTGTCTTTCCACGATTTTTCGCCGCAAAAAGCAAATCACGAACCTCTTTTCGACCCGCCGGGTCGAGACCATCGGTGGGTTCATCCAGAATCAGGATTTCCGGATCGTGCAACAGCGCTCCGGCCAGACCTAATCGCTGACGCATTCCTTTAGAAAATTGCCGAACTGGAACGTAAGCCCATTTTGTAAGACCCACATTCTCTAATAATTCTGCCCTTCGCGAGCGGCTTTGCTTGCGGGAAAGTTGATGCAAGCGGCCCCAATAAATCAGGGCTGAATCCGCCGTATGATGACTTTCGATAAGCAGATTTTCTGGAAGATACCCCACTCGAAGTCGACTCCGGATCGATCCGGCCAACTCACCGGCAATCCTGGCCGCACCAACCGAAGGTCGCAAAAGACCGAGCAAAATTTTTACCAGCGTCGTTTTTCCTGCTCCATTGGGGCCCAGGAGCGAAACGATCTGGCCCGGTTCCACTGCGAGAGAAATGGACTTCAAAGCCCGATGTCGTCGCAGACCAAGGGGCGAGCAATAGGTCTTGCTGAGTTGCTCTACTTCAATCGCCAGCATCGAAAAATACCCGTCTGAAAACAATGACCCCGCTCTAAAACACACGGACTGATTCGACGATCACTTACGCAACTATCCGATCATTCTCCGAAGTCTTTTCGCCATCTTCCGAAGACGCAGCTTCGTTGGTTGCCTCCAATAATTTTCGCCGTTTTCGCCGCAGCAGATAAATCGTCACACCGATTGCAACCACCAACAAAATGATAATTGTCAGACTGTTTTGACTTTCTCGAATCGTTTCGACTACAGAATTGCCATAGCGGTACCCTAGCCAAAAGGTAATGCTCACCACTGTGGTTGCACAAAATGTATTAATCAGCAGGAAGCGTGGCCACGACATCCGCACCACGCCGGCAGCCAAATAGAGCGGTACGCGAACACCAACCAAAAATCGTGCGATAAAAAAAACTTTGAACCCGTGCTTTTTGATGACCTGCTCCATCTTGACCTCTCGCTCTTCATGCATCAGTCGCGCAAACCATGGATAGCGCTTGAAAAAGCCGTGCCCTAAATAACGCCCAATACTATAAACAATGACATCTCCCATAAGGGCTCCGCCCAGGCACGCTAAATAGGCATACTGCCATTTGAAGATTTCACCATTGTGACTGAGAAAACCAGCGGTAACGACGACGACTTCCTCAGGGATCGGCAAACCCAACCCTGTGAGACTGAGCAAAAGCACAATCCCCAAATAGCGAAGGTTCAAAAAGTCATCTAACATGGGGTTGGCAAAATCCTGAAGCAAACGATCGACGGTTGTTCGATCTACTACCAATGGACGGGTTTGAGGAACAGCGATTTTACACTGAGAACTGTTTTGCTGAAACGCCGTCCTTCGAACAAATCAAAGTCGGATCGGGGCTTTACTTTTACGCATCCTGGCGTTTTACAGTCACTTTCTGATCGTAAACTAGACGCATATCTTCTGAATCCAGTCCGTAGGTCTGAATCTCAACACTCGCTGTTCCACGACCCGGTAAAACTAAAATGGCAGAAGTCTCAGGATACTTTTTACAGCACTTCATCGCTTCCTGTGGGCCCATCACAAAAAAAGCGGTGGAAAGCGCATCGGCCCAGGCTGCGCTTGGATGCAACACAGTTGCCGAAAGAACCCCCGTATCGGCTGGAGACCCCGTGCGTGGATCGAGAATGTGACCGTAGCGACGACCCTGGTAATGGAACGACTGCGATTGTGAACCGGATGTCGAAAGGGATCGATCCGCAAGTAAAATTTCAGCGAGTCGTTCTGTGGGACGCAGCGGATGCACCAAACCCACACGCCACGGTTCTTCCCCCCTGCCTGATGCGCGCTTTCCGCAAGCAAGGACGCTGCTTCTTCCTCCGTGAAATAAAAAATTCTCGATTCCCTTGAGCCGCAGTAGATTGCTTGCCGCTTCAATTGCAAATCCCTTGCCGATCCCACCAAAATTAATCGCGACTCCAGGCCGTAAAAAGCGCAGTTGCCGTTTTTTTTGGTCGAAACGTATGTATTGGCTACCGACATTGGCTAATGCAGCACGCAATGCCTCATTCGTTGGCATGGCGCCTGACCGTCGTGCCTGACCCCAGAGCTCGGCAAGCGGGCCCGCCGTCATATCAAACGCCCCGCCTGTAAGTTCGAACAATTCAAGACTTAACTCGACCAGCTCGGTTAGCGGGTCGCTCAGAGTGACCACCTCAGCCGTTGCCTGCTGGTTTACTTGTGCGACTTCACTGTCTCGGCGATAGACGGTAAGCATCGCTTCGAGAGCATCAATTTCATCCAGTGCCGCAATCGCGATTTCGCTATCTTCGGCATACTGTCCCGCGTTGAGAAATACTTGAAACTGGCAAGCCATCGCCCGACGACCAATCCGAATAAGATAGGCCTCTTCGTGCGGATCGGTGACCCAATCGGCAAGAGAATCCGTTGTGACTGTATCACCGCCCACGGGAGCAGACTTTGCTTTTCCCTGAAGGAATTTACGACGCGAAGATTTTTTTGGGCGTGGCATCTGAAATTCAAGTTTCGTAAAGAAACGCACAACACACGTTGAAAGGAATCATTATACGCAAAGATATATGCAAAGACCGGGCCGCTTCACCCCCGATGCTGCTCGGAAATGCCAATCTTATATCGCCAACTCACCGTTTTTAAATTTTCGTCAATTATTTGAGGCATAATGGTTAGTCGCCATGCGATATCNTCTGCCACTCCTTCAGCTGAGGGTGGGCAGCAGGAACGATCATCAACCGTCATTAAAACCTTCCCCACTTCGATAACCGTTGGCAGCGTATTTTGAATTGCCGGTTGTAGCATTGCGCGATAGCCGCTTTGCAAACACATNTCGTCAACCGATGGAGTGGTTGGATTCAACAGACGGCACGCCGCATCAAAAGAAAAACCTATGTCCGTCGTAGCGATCGCAAGCGAATAATGCGCTTGCTTCGTGCTGCCAACCAAAAGAGCCACCATGCCGGTCGGATGATCNTCAAAGTGGAGTTCCTGTAGCACCGGACTCGGAGGCCATTTCTGTTCGTGGTTTCCTTCACGCGACGCCAACAAGGGAAGCTGACGACTCGAATCGAAAAGACTGATTGAGTGTGCAAAACGATCGCGATGCCAGCGAAATCCGATCTGCAGCGGACCNCTNCGGAGCGTGTCCTTTGCCTGTTTCTGCGAAGTATTCATGTCGATGCGACACTACCACAACAGGCCCTGTGATGGCAGGCCTCAGAGCCTGTTCAGGAAATTTATGGATAGGATAGCCTGATCACAGCCGAAGCTATTAAAATAAGCGAAGACTCCCATTTATTTTTTTGCATTCCCGATGCCAGACAACAAAAAATCCAAGCTCGACTGTGCAATCGTTGGTGGCGGTATCTCCGGCCTTGCAGCAGCGTATGCAGTGCACAAAANGTTTCCCGAGTGGAACATTCGGCTCTTTGAAAAACAGGAGCGTATCGGTGGCATTTTAGAGACGCGGAATGAAAAAGGGTTNTTGATAGAAACAAGCGCCGATAGCTTTATTACCGATCCGCCGGCCGCCTTGCAACTTTGCAAAGAATTGGGAATGGAACAGGACCTGCTTCCCACCCAGCCAACGGGACGCCGGGCCGAGGTCCTCTATCAGGGTCGACTCACTGCAATTCCAGACGGGTTTCAAATCATGGGCACCCGAAAATTTTTGCCGATTTTACGTTCACCCCTGCTGANCTTAAGGGGCAAATTACGACTCTGTTGCGAGCCATTCATTGCTGCGCGCACCGATGCGACGGACGAATCGCTGGCTGCCTTTGCAAAACGTCGTCTAGGCCAGGAGGCGCTCGAGCGATTGATCGCACCCCTGGTAGCAGGAATCTATACCGCCGACGCAACAAAATTAAGCATGGCAGCAGCTTTGCCGCGGTTTCTCGAGATGGAACGCACCCACGGCAGTATTTATCGTGGACTGCGGGCAGAAGCCAAAGCATCGCAGCACGCCCATCGCGGGTCGGGCGCTCGCTACGGTTTGTTTGCGGCACCACGCGGCGGCCTGGGACAATTAATTGAAAAAATTGCGGAAACTCTGCCGGCCAAGTCTTTGCAAACGGGCGCTGAAATTACCGATTTACAACGTAATCCCGCTACGCACTGGCAGCTTGAGGTGAACGGCACGACGGTGTGGAGCGCGCGTAAAATCATCATTGCTGCCCCCGCGTTTCGAGCCGGTGAACTTCTCAAGTCCCACGACCAGCGTCTCGCCCAGGAATTNCAGGGCATTCCTTACGCGAGTTGTGCCGTGGTCTGTCTCGCGTACGACAAAAAACAATTTCGCCGGCTGCCCGAAAGTTTTGGTTTCGTCGTTCCGCCGCGCGAGCAACGATCCATCCTGGCGGCTAGTTTTGCAAGCAATAAATTCTCCTNACGGGCGCCGGATGATCAATTGCTGGTCCGCGTATTTTTAGGGGGCGCAAGCCAGAGTTCTATCCTGGAACATCCGGATACGAAGCTCGCAGAAATAGCGGCCGGGGAATTGAAACAGGTTATNGGCCTCGACGGGTCACCTCAATTCCATACGGTCATTCGCTGGCCGCAGTCCATGCCGCAGTATCATGTCGGACACCTGGAACGGGTTGAACGCATCGATCGGCAGGTGGCGCAGCTGAAAAATATTGCGCTCGTTGGCAATGCTTACCGTGGCGTGGGCATTCCACAGTGCATTGATGGCGCGATGCAAGCTGCCGAATCGCTTTGCAGCGAAGAACGGGATTAGCGAATCGTATCGATGTCTTCGGGCTTGGCAGCGGCCGCCCTTTGGTTTTCTCGGTGAATGGCCTCGTATACCTCACGGCGGTGGACCGGTATTTCGGTGGGTGCATCAATGCCTAAACGCACCCTCTCACCCCGCACATCGACGATCGTAACGACAACATCTTCGCCGATCATGATGCTTTCGTCGCGTTGTCTTGATAGAACGAGCATCGCGGATAAATCCTCTGGAAACGGGTTAGGCAGTTCTCTGTAATTCGCCCGAAAATGTACCGAGGGGGTGATCGACNGCCCANTCATCAAGATTGACAACTTGCCTGCCGATNCGCCGCTCACAATTAATCACCAGAGGCGCCAGAAGATTCAGCGAGAGACCCGTTTCTTTACTTCCCAGTGTGACGAGTACCTGGACGAGATCAGTCTCGCGTTTTCCCAAGGGTGCCCAATCACTCGGTTCGATTTGAAGCGTAAAGTCAGGAACAAACGTTCGGGGATCAACGAGCGGCAAGGCAATTTCAGCCTGCTGTGTCGATTGGATCCAAAGCACACGATCTCCCGCGCGAGGCGAAATCAAAACCCAGCTACGGCAATCCTCCAAACCGATTAANCCGGCCGGAAAACAGATNGTCTCCGTCGTTGAGAATTGGAGTCTTCCAAATCGTGAAGTGTTGATATCCATGCGTGCCGCCCACCGTCCCTGGTTCAGCTAGGGTTCAGCTAGCGATTCTGCAATAGCACCGCTATCTGATCTCCTTCATCGGCCGATTACAGCCGGGGAAATAGAAAAAACGGGGCCGTCGGAGTGGCTTCTGCAGGCAGACCGCTGGCTGGAATTTAGGCAGCTTTTGAGGGCAACTGATCCGAATAACCGGATTTGCTGTGAATCCCCGTCCATCGACGGACTGCCATACAGACCAGATGCCCGCCAAAGGCACAGGAGATTTTTAATGCACTTTGAGCCCGATGCGTGCGACCTACAAGCGGGACGCAGTCCAGATCGCAATCGGGATCCGGGTTGTAAAGATTTAAAGTTGGCGGCGCAAATCCATCGCGCAGTGCGAGCACCGTGAGGCCCAGTTCCACGCTTCCGGCCGCATTGACCAAGTGACCGATGCTTGACTTGTTGGCGCCCACCAGGATGTCGCTTGCTGCATGGCCAAGTGCNGCGCGTATTCCACGTGCCTCTACCAAATCGTTTTGTCGGGTACCGGTACCGTGCGCGTTGATGTAGCCGACTTCACTCGGTTCCATCTCAGCACGCCTGAGCGTCTCTGTGATCAGGTAGCGAAGGGGATCGCTGTTTTGGGCCATGCTTGTCACGTGGTGTGCTTCACCAAGCATGGCCCCTGCACTCAGTTCAGCATAAATATGGGCTCCGCGTGCAACGGCATGGTCAAGACGCTCTAAAACGAACATCGCCGATCCCTCTCCCATCACAAAACCAGTACGATCCCGATCGAAGGGCCGACAAGCTTGTATCGGATCCTGGTGTTTGGCCAAAACACGCAATTGACGAAATCCGGCAGCGAATAAGGGGTTAATCGATTCGGCACTTCCTGCCAACGCTAAATCGCACTGGCCGTCACGAATCCGCCTTACAGCGGACAGAATATCGATCAGTCCACTCGCACAGGCTGTTGAGTGACAACTTCTCGGACCATTGAGACCGTGTTCGAGCGCTACTTCCGAACAGGCTGTATTCGGCAGCCATTGATGCCACGCTGGGACCTCTCCTTCGGGCTTACCGCCATAACCAATGATTTCGGCAATGCCTGACGTGTCTCCCATATGGCCACTAATCGCACAGGCAAATCGTTCGCGATCCACCTGCGACCAATCCAGTGCCGCATCTTCAATCGCCGCCCGCGCCGCCTGCTGGCACAGCGCAATCACCTTGAGTTGACCCGCATTCGGTACCTCAATATCCACCGGAGCGCCAATCAATAAATCGTCGGGAATACCGTGTAATCCCGCGATGGATCGGACACCGCTTTTACCCTGCTGCACGGCTTGCCAGGTCGACTCCGCAGTCTTCCCGACAGACGTAAGCATACCGATGCCGGTAATCACAACCGGTTCGCAATGTGACGGGCGTTTTGCGAAGCGCATGGGGCTGGTGTCCAACGAGCAAAAAGTTCAATTTTCGGGGCCGGAGAGTAACGAATCGATCGCTGCATGTCAGCATGAATCTGAGAAATTTTTGCAATGACGTTCCGGAAGGATCGAGCCGACAGGCTAAGAATAAACGAGCCGCTACGCCTGCAGGCATCGCTGGCAAACGCTGCAACAACGAAAAAACCTGCAAGAGNGCCTTTTTTCNAATTTTCGTGGGTTTTCATCCCATATATTACTTTTTTTATATTTTTTGGTGGGTTTTTATCCCCATACACTTGAAATCTCTTTTTTTTATGGCATAACGGGACGCAGTTAAGAAAAAACGTGCAATGGAAGAAGCAAACGATCTAATTCTCGGGGAATTTCCCCGGCAACTGGACGAACGCTATCGAGTTTCCATCCCGCAGGAGTGGGTGCAGCCTCTCGTTGAGGCGGAAGGATTTTGCACATTGGCGAAGGAGCGGCCCGGATGCCTCAGCCTTTGGAATACGCGACGTTCACAAGACGAACTAGATGCAGGTATGGATCTGGTGCGGGGGAAAATCCGCGCTGGCAAACTCGAAGGTCGGATCGACGAACTGCAACTTCTTGGACGGTTGCTTTCCACAAGACAGCGACGCGTCAAGATTGCCGGTCGGGGGCGACTGCTCATCCCGGATGGCTTCCGCGAGTTTCTTGGGGTCGAGCAGGGCGACGAGGTACTGATCGTAGGCGCAGCAGTTTGCGTCGAAATCTGGCGACCCGATGCTTGGGTTACCTATCTGGAAAAACGCATCCCGCGATTCCGGAGACTTTTCGACAGTCTCACCGGATAACACTTCGTGGCTGTAGATCGCGTAATACGCTGCAAAACGGAGGGCGTTAAAGAAAAAAATACGAAATACAAAAAGAACGACCATGCCCGGTCGTGAGTAAAAAGGCATCTGAATCACAATGCCTGTGTCGCCCGAATAGGAATGTAAGTCACCTTAGACCGGGATTGTTGGCACGGATGCCAGCGGACTCAAAGACGGCCGGGCATGGCGTTTTTTTATGCTTCTATTTACTCTTTTTGCTCTCCGCCGGCTTCATCCGCCGACTGACCTTGCGACGCGACATAAGCCATTCGCAGTTCATGAAGCAGATTGTGCAGCATCGCTTCCTCTTGAGGATTGCAATTTCCCTTTGTTTTCTCCTGCAGCACTTCGATCAAATCAACCGCGTGCTTTGCTTGTGGAAGATTACGATCCGTTTTACCGGTCATCGGGTTAGGAAGTGTGCCCAGGTTGAGCATCGCTTGAGTGGCGAGCATACTCACAATCGTCGTNAAATCAGCCGGTGGTAGAGGAATCTCCCTGTGCTCACCCTCGCTCACCGAGTCCGCTTCGGCAGGACTTGCATCCGCTTCATCGCGATTTACCCCAGCCTCTTCTTTCTCAGCCTCAACCTGACTCTTCCAGTCTTCGTCGATAATAATTTTCTTCTCTTCCGCTGAATCGGTCATTGTACGCACACCTTGCAGAAAAATGAATCGAAATGGAAACTCTTGCACGACTGCCATCGGGCAGCAGCCGTTCTCTACTCCATCCTCAGCAATAGCCGTCAATCTGTCGGAGCTATGAACTCGACTCCCACTGCTGGTTGTCCGCCTGAGTTGCTTCTTGGGAGCGAGCGGCTCGCGTCGCGTGATGGGTCACCGCGGCTTTCACGAAACCTGAAAAAAGTGGATGTGCACAAGTTGGCTTTGACTTAAATTCAGGATGAAATTGTGCTGCGACGAACCAAGGATGTCCCTCAAGTTCGATGATTTCGACCAGCTTTCCATCGGGACTGGTGCCCGAAAACTGCATGTTATGGGCTGCAAATTGCTGGCGATATACGTTATTGAATTCATAACGGTGACGATGCCGCTCACTGATTGAATCCGTACCGTAACATTCGGCCGCAATGCTTCCCGGTTCCAATGCGGCCGGCTGCGCACCGCGCCGCATGGTCCCTCCCTTGTCCGTGATCGTTTTTTGGTCGTCGAGCAAACAAATGACCGGATGGGGACTTTCTTTATCGAACTCACTCGAATGCGCACCCTCGAGAGCTGCCACATTGCGTGCAAATTCAATGACGGCACATTGCATTCCCAGGCAAATACCAAACAACGGAATTTTTCGCTCGCGAGCAAACCGAATCGCCTCAACTTTCCCCTCAATTCCACGCTCACCGAACCCACCGGGCACGAGAATGCCATCGTATGTCGAGAGTAATCGCTCAGGCCCCTCCGCTTCAATTTGCTCGCTCTGGATCGGCTGAATCCGCACTTGTGATCGGTGGGCGATCCCCGCGTGGTCAATCGATTCAAAAATTGACTTGTAGGCATCGCGGTGAGCTGCATATTTACCGACCACCGCAATGCTAATTTCACTTTGCGGGTTGCGGAGTCGCTGCATCAAGTCTTGCCAATCATCCAATACGAGCGACTCGGCCGGAAGATTCAATCGACTGACAATCAATTCATCCAACTCGTTGTCCACCAAACTGAACGGTACTTCGTAAATGGAAAAGTCTTTATCTTTTTCTTCGATCACTGCNCGTATTGGCACATTACAAAACAGGGCAATTTTTTCTCGGTCGGACCGGGAAAGGGATCGCTCGGTACGGCAAACAAGTACATCGGGCTGAATACCAATTTCGCGAAGCTGGCCAACGGAGTGTTGCGTCGGTTTGGTTTTCAGTTCCCCCGCTGCCTTTAGATAAGGAACAAGCGTTAAATGAATATAGAGACAGTTTTCCTTACCGATATCCAAAGAGAACTGTCGGATTGCTTCAAGAAATGGCTGGCTTTCAATATCTCCTACGGTGCCGCCAATTTCTGTGATCACCACGTCGGTTTCTTCATCGGCAATCTTGGAAATGCAACTTTTAATCTCGTTGGTGATGTGCGGAATGACCTGAACCGTTTTCCCCAAAAACTCTCCCCGGCGCTCTTTATTGATAACCGATTGGTAGATTTGACCCGTCGTGTAATTCGAGTCACGGGTAAGTTGNCCATCCGTGAATCGCTCATAGTGCCCAAGGTCGAGATCCGTCTCGCTGCCATCGTCGAGGACATAGACTTCACCATGCTGATAAGGGCTCATCGTGCCAGGATCCACATTGATGTAGGGATCCAGTTTTTGCATCCGGACCGTTAGACCCCGATGCTCAAGCAGCATGCCAATCGATGCACTGGTCAGACCCTTGCCGAGCGAACTAACCACACCTCCGGTAACAAAAATATGCTTGGACATAAGCCTCTGAGAGAAAAAGGAGCGGCTCTTCGTATGCTCTAGNGTAACAAGTTACCCACCATGTTTGCCAGATGGGTGGTCACTGGTGCCCNCTNCCAACTGAAAGAGTTGCTTTGCATTCTGGCTCGTAATACGGCAAAAATCCTCAAAAGGAACCCCTCGCTCTATGGCAAGGCATTCTGCAGTGTGGACCACATAGGCCGGTTCATTGCGCCGTGAACGAAGCGGATGGGGAGCAAGGTAGGGGCTGTCGGTTTCAATTAAAATTCTTTCCGGGGGGATCTGACAGGCAACCGCACGCAAATCATCTGCCTTTTTAAAGGTCACCATCCCTGCAAAGCTGATATAAAGTCCCAATTCGACACATTCTTCCGCAGTTGCCTCGCTTCCGGTGAATGAGTGCATCACCCCCCGAAGCGGACCTCGGCGTCGAGCATCGCGGAGCATTTCGAGGACATCTTGATCGCTCTCTCGCGTATGCACGATAAAAGGCAAACCGGTCTCTGCAGCCAGGCGTAAATGCCGATCAAAGTAATCTTGCTGTAGGGGAAATGGAGAAAAATCCCAGTGGCGATCCAGCCCCGTTTCTCCGATCGCAACGATTTCCGACTCGCCGGAAAGCGCCACGATACGCTCCCAATCTCCCGCAACCGCTTCGGCACAATAGTTTGGCTGAATACCGACCGCCGCACTGATCTGCGGATGCGATTTCGCAAGTTTCAGGCATTGCTCCGATGATTCTGCCCCGATGCCTACAGCAACCATATGCGAAACGTTTGCCTGTAGTGCTCGGGCAATGACCTGATCTTGATCTTCAGAAAATTCTTCCTGATCGAGATGAGCGTGCGTGTCGATCAACGTCATAGCAACTCNGCTACCCGGTTTCTNTGNAGAACCTCAAACGATTAACTTCCGGGAACAACGCTTGAAGTCAGTTCCNTAAGCGATTCCAAGTAACCTTTCGCCGCCCCNAAGGCTTCCTTTGCCAAATGATAAGCTGTCGGATCACCATCAAGCTCGGCGGAAATTCGACCGATGGATGCGACTTCATTTTGCTGATTTTCAATCAGCCGTTGCAGTAAAAAATCGAGCGATAGAAAATGTAAATCCAAGAATTCCATCGGGTATTCGCCCGTATCAATCGGACATCCCCGCTGCTGCANCTCGGTGGCAACTCGATTGCTCAGATCCCGCTGCCCCTGAACAATATCAAGCAGAACACGCGTTGCATCCTCATCTCCACGATGCGTCCAGGGTACCGCTTCGGTCAAAAACATCGGGAGAGACCGATATTGATGGACGAGTAGTTGCGATAGTAACTGGCTCGTATTTGTATAACGCATTGCGAGAATCCTCTCAGTTACCAACAACCGTCCTGCAGGCTGCCTCTGCCCATTGGTAAAAACCATTCCATTGGATAATGAGCAAAAAGACNGGCGCAGTCATCAACATCGTAAACAACCCCGGCAACGAAACGAATCGTAATCGCAGTGGCGGTCGACCCTCCGGTTCCGGATCAAAGGTCATAACGCGAACGACCTTCAAATAATAAAACAGGCTAATCGCCGTGTTCACACCACCGATAAACAAAAGCCAATACATGCCCGCGTCTACCAAGCTCGCAAAGATGACTAGTTTGCCCATAAAACCNGCCAANGGCGGCAAGCCGATCAAACTAAATAGAATGGCCGAAAAACAGACCACCCATCCCGGACTGCTCCGCACCAGACCGGCATAATCCGAAATCTCNTCNCTGCCAATCGCATTACGAACAAAGGCAATAATCCCGAAGGCACCCATATTCATAAAGACATAAATCAGCACGTAGAGGAGAAGTGCTGCAAATGCTTCTGAAGCCGCGATNGGGTGGTGCGTCATCATGGCCAATCCGGCTGCAATCGGCATCATCATGTAACCGGCATGTGCAATCGTGGAATAGGCCAAAAGCCGTTTAATATTTGTCTGTCCATAGGCGGCTAAATTTCCAAACGTACAAGTCACAGCGGCCAAAACACCAATGACCCAAGCCAGAAATGTCCGCATCTCCGCCACACGAATCATCTTTGCTTGACCAGATTCGGGAGAACCGGAATGCTCGTTGATGAACTGATGTTCAGCCACTGCCTGGTCATAAGCGACGGAACGAATCGGGTCGATCGANGGGNGCGANGGGAGCGATGCAGGCGGAAGTTGCCGCATCCCCAGAGGCGGCGCGTGGGCCGGAGCATGGGCCATAGCATGCGATTGCGCGGACCCAAAGGGGACCGGCTCTTCAGCAGGCGGAGCGGCAAAACCGACAACCAGCCGCACGAGCAGAGCGAGCGCAGCGGCCTTTGACGCCACCGAAAGAAAACCTGCAACCTCAGCACTCGCACCCTCAAATACATCCGGACACCAGAAATGAAAAGGGACTGCCGAGAGTTTGAATGCAAGTCCCACAAGCATCATCAAGCCCGACAAAACCAAGACCAACTGATAATCGGTGCCGATTCCCTCGGCAAGTCGCCAGGCGATTGTCGGGATATGGGCTGAGCCTGTGATACCGGCGATGAGACTCGTTCCGTACAGCATGACCCCCGCGGCACCGGCGCCATAGACTGCATATTTCATCGACGCTTCACTGCTTTTGCGATTGCCTTTAAGAATCCCAACCAGCGTGTAAGACGGCAGACTCGCCATTTCGATGGCAAGGAAAACGACGAGCAAATGATTGGCTTCCGCCATCAGGCACATCCCCAACGCAGCGCCGAGGACGAGTGTATAAAAATCAGGACCATTCTCTTGATCTGCCAATCGAGAAATCCGCGCAAGCACAATAAACACAAAGGTGGTGAAGAGCAGAATCGCACGAAAGTACACCGTAAATGCATCATGGACCAACATCCCGGTAAATATCTCAGTTCTTTCGAGCGGCACACCTTCCGCGAGAAATTTCCATGGTTCGGCGAGTACGAAAGCACACCCCACACCCAAGCCGGCTAAAAACCAAGCGGGCAATAGTTTGCGCGTGAGCGTGAAGAGTCGCGAGAACAACATGAACAGAATGGTTCCACAGAGAATCAACTCTGGAAGAAACTTTTCCAGAGATTGCTCTGTATCGCCGATCACAGATTGGACTAGTTGCTCGTAGTTCACTTGCTTCTACGTTCCCCGGTTAAGAGCCATTGGCCTGTTCACGTCGCTTGCGCGATGCATTACATCCGGTAATAAAATGTCGCTTGCAGACCATTCTGCCTCGCGCTGATGATGCACAGAGACCCGATTCAACCGATTGAGATTCAAATCATCTTCTGGCGATCCATCGGCATGTGCTGCCGCCTGTTCTTTATCTTCTTGCTTCTCATGCACCACAGTGGCACGTTCTTGCCGCTGTTGCCATTCAATTAACACATCGACCGTACGATCCACCGAAGGGGACATGTAATTAAATAGTGCCTGTGGATAGACTCCCAACACGATCGCCAAAATACAGAGAGGAACGGCGATTGACCATTCACGTGGCGTGATCGGCGTAAGCGCTTCGGCATGTGGCCCTTTGTATTCTGCGCCCAGATAGACCCTCTGAATCGCCCAGAGAATATAAGCCGCCGTGAGAATTACGACGAAAGCAGAAACCACAGCCAGAATGATGCTGAAATTCCAGGCACTGAGCACCACGAGTACTTCACCAATGAAGCCACATAAACCCGGCAAGCCGAGGCCGGCGAAGAAAATCAGCATTGCCATCCCACTGTACACAGGCATTTTTGCGAACAGGCCACCGAACTTATCGAGTTCACGATGGTGTACTCTGTCGTAAATAACACCCACTAGAAAGAACATGCCGGCAGAACTGATTCCGTGCGCAATCATCTGAAACATGGCGCCATTCATCCCCATCTTCCAATAATCCCCATTGAAAGTTGGTTCCACCGCGCTCCAGACGCCAAGCCCCAGAACGACATATCCCATGTGACTCACCGAACTGTAGGCCACCATCCGCTTGAAATCTCGCTGTGCAAGTGCGGCGAAAGCTCCGTAAACCATACTTAACACGCCGACGAAACAAACGACCCAGGCCAAATCATAAGCGGCTTCGGGACAAATCGGGTAACAGATGCGAATAATTCCATAGCCACCCATCTTGAGCAGCACGCCCGCAAGGATCATGGAGATGGGAGTCGGAGCCTCCACGTGAGCATCCGGCAACCATGTATGCACGGGCACACTCGGAACCTTGATCACAAAACCAATGAATAGCAATATAAACGCCCACCACTGAATCGACTTCCCGCCCTCCGTAAAAACACTTTTACTGAATTGATCCGTGTGCTGACCCAATTGTTGCAGCGCGAGAATATTGAACGTGTGTCGAGGTGCTTCGGCGGTACTCGGATTTTCCACCCGCCATGCCTCGGCACTCTCTTGATCGGGAACCACGTGTGCTGTGATCAACTGCTCATCGCTCAATGTACGTAGATCGCTATTGAAGTAGAGCATCAGAATCGCAATCAACATCAACACACTGCCCAACAGCGTATAAAGGAAAAATTTGATTGCGGCATACTCGCGTCGCGGCCCGCCCCAGACACCAATCAAAAAATACATCGGCAACAGCATGACTTCCCAGAAAACATAAAAGAGGAAGAAATCGAGGGCCAGAAAGACGCCCAGCATTCCCGTTTCCAAAAGCAAAAACAGGACGCAGTATGCCTTCACGTGCTTTGTGATGGGCCAGCTTGCCCCCATGGCGAGCATGCCAACGAAAGCGGTCAGTACGAGCAAGGGGAAGCTGATTCCATCGATGCCCATGAAATACTGAATATTGAATGCGGGTATCCAACTCACCTGGAATACCGACTGCATTTCGGCAACCGCATCTTCAGCAAGTGAAAAATGCGGCCCACCNNTGATNCCCGGAAGNGCCATGACCACGGTCGCAAAAAAAACGAGGATCGTCACAAACAGGCTGACTCGCTTAATCAGTTCATGGCTGTCGCGGGGTAGCAACAACAGTACCAGCGAGGCAAGTGCTGGCAAAAAGACAAGCAAAGTCAGAGGCCAAAGATATGGATTGTCCATGAGAATCTCGTTTACAAATAATCGTATTGAAAAAGGAAACTAATTAGTGAGCCCGAACGTGGCAACGATGTACATTGCCATCGTGCCGACCACAATAAAGACGACNTATTGACGCAGACGACCGGTCTGCGGTTTTCGGAGCCAGATGCCGAGCGCATAAGTCCGAACCGCAATCCAATTCACAAAACCGTCGACAAACAATTGATCGATCCAGCGGTCAAAACCCGTGGTAAAGGTACGGGTACACGACGCCAGTCCGTTAATCACCCAGTCGATACCATGTTGATCGAGTCGCGCCACACAGCGNCCGCAAAAAAGCGATGGGCGGATAAACACGATGTCATAAAGCTCATCAAACCACCACTTATTACGCAAAAAACGGTAAATCGGAGCAAACATACTCCGNACCTCTTCCGGATTGAGCACGCGCCACCAATAGAGGCAACAGGCGAGAAGCAACCCAAACATCGCCGTACCAAAGGCAATCATTCCGGCCGCTAGATGAATCTCCTCGTCGTGTGATCCGTGTTCTGCGGGCATCATAATTGACGCAAGTTGACCCGAAAAATCGATACCTGTTCCATCCGGTCGGGCCTGCTCGAGCATTTGCACCATCGGACTGGCTGTGGGATCCGTAAAGTTTTCGATATCGGCCGGCATTGCCACAAAAATGGCAAAGAAGGCCAATACCACCAATGGCATCCACATCACGCGAGGTGATTCGTGCGCGTGCTCATAGCGGTGTGCATCGCGGGGCTGACCGATGAATGTCATAAACCATAGCCGGAACATATAAAACGCAGTGATCGCCGCACCGGCTGCCGCGATGTAGAACATGACGTCCCACGCGGCATTATTTTTGCCGAAGTGTAAAGCTTGCGCGAGAATCGCATCCTTGGAGTAATAACCACTGAGGCCGACAATCGTGGGCACCCCTGCACCGATAATCGCCAGGCAACCAATCAACATCGTGTATGCCGTGATCGGCATCTTCCGTCGAAGCCCACCCATTTCCGTCATTTCGTTCGTGTGGACCGCGTGAATGACTGACCCGGAACACATAAACANCAAGCTTTTGAAAAACGCATGCGTAATCAAATGCAGCATCCCCGCAACCCAACCACCGACTCCCAGGGCAAACATCATGTAACCGAGTTGCGACAATGTGGAATAAGCCAAAACCCGCTTGATGTCCGTGGCGGTAATCGCAATCGTCGCTGCCATAAACAGCGTAATACTACCCATAATCGCAATCGTCAGCAAAACTTCAGGGGTAAACATCGGGTAGAACCGTCCGACCAGAAACACCCCGGCAGCGACCATGGTTGCCGAATGCACAAGCGCCGAGACCGGCGTAGGGCCTTCCATCGCATCCGGAAGCCAAACGTGGAGCGGGAACTGAGCACTTTTACCTACACATCCGCAAAAGATACCTAAACCGGCAACAATCAACAGCACATGGCCCGTATGCTCCGGATCCTCCGCACCCATCTCGCGTGCCCGCTGGAGCATGCCTTCGGGTGTCTTGAGTTGGAAGTCGTCTGACGCGGCCCGGGCCTGTGCGAACATGCCGGGCTTGATGATTTCACCCTCTGCATTCTTTTCGCCACCAAATGAGAAGGTGCCCAAACTCCCCCAGAGCGCCATCAACCCGATGATCATACCGAAATCGCCCACGCGATTGACAATAAAAGCTTTGTTCGCGGCAGTCGATGCGCTTTTCCGTTCAATATAAAAACCGATCAGAAAATAGGAGCAGATTCCTACCAGTTCCCAGAAGACGAACGTCATCGCGATATTGCCGGCAATCACAATGCCCAGCATGCTGAAACAGAAGAGTGACAGATACTGAAAAAACCGATAGTACCTTCCCTTACGGTGGAGGTGTTCTCCATTACTGAGCGTGACTTCGTGATCGGTCACATCGTGCAACTCTTCGTGCATGTAACCCATCGCATAAAAATGGATACAGCTTGCAATCAGGGTCACCATGGTGAACATCAATATCGTCAGGGCATCAATGTAGTAGCCAATCGTAATTCTGAGTCGGCCAAAGTCGACCAGGGTGTACCATTCTCCGAAGTAGGCCTCCTTCGGTCCCGAGGCATGGCCCTGTCCGTGGGCATCGCCATGACTATGGGCATCGCCGTGACTATGGGCATCGCCGTGACTGTGCGTTTCCTCTTCCGCGGCAGCGACAAAGCGATAGACTCCCTGCTGCGATGTGGCTGCGTGCTGGGTCTCGGCCGCATCTGGGTGGTGCCCCCCGGAAACACCGTGACTGCTGATCCACGTTAATAAGGCAACCAGGGAGAGTACAAATCCACCCACAATCGCCCCTGTGGCGACATAGGCTGCTCCTCGTCCGGCTGCACCCAATCGAGATCCAAAGAATAGAATCACACAAAAGGAAGCCAATGGCAAAAGCCAAGCGACTAATAACAAATTGGAAAGAATAGATTCCACGCCTTTAACCCTTCAACTCATCTGCCCGATCAACATCCACCGTCAGATGATTGTTGTAAAAATTCAATACGATCGCCAACGCCACGGCCGCTTCGGCTGCTGCCAACACAATCACAAACAGCGAAATGATCTGTCCATCCAGCCCGAGCTGATAGGCCGGATTGCGTTCCAAGAAGTTGCTGCCAAAGGCGACAAAATTNAGATTTGCACCGTTCAAAACTAGTTCAATTCCCATCAACACGCCGAGTGCATTCCGCTTGGTGGCCATGCAAACAACACCGGCGACAAACATCACCGCACCCACAACAAGGTAATGCGTCAGACCGACTGGCTGTGAAAGTATTTCAGTCATATTTTTCGTTCACGCTCCAGAACTTAACTTTCCATCCCGTCTTGCGCATCTTGTGCATCAGCATCGCTTACAGCAACTCGCCTTTTTGCTCGCGCAAGATAAGCGGCCCCCACCAGAACCACCAACAAGTGAATTGAAATGATCTCAAATGGAAGCAGATACCCCGACACATCGTCTCCCGGAACACCCAACAAACCTAAACCAATACGTGTCGCCGTTGGAACGCTCACCGGATCGGTGGAAGCGATTGCTTCCCGATCGNCTCGTCCGTCCAGCAGCGAATCCTCGCTTGGCGGCAGTCCCACCTGAAAAGCAACCGGAATCAGTATCACCAGCAGAATCCCACCGACCATCGCAGCAACTACCCAATCCCCACCGGCAGTCCTGAGAGAGATAAAAGGATTTTGAGCGGTGAGCATAACACCAAAGACGAGCAGGACCAGAGTTCCTCCAACATACAACACCAACTGCATTGCCCCGACAAAATCAGCGCCTGCAAGAAAGTGCAAACCGGAAGTCGCTGCCAAAGCGAGAATCAAGTAAAAGGCCATTCGCACCACGTTGGCTGAAAAGACAACGGCGAGCGAAAAGAGACACGTCAATAGACCAAAAAACAAAAAGAGCAGTGCGTGTCCGTTGATCTCGTCCATCGCTTAACCTTCCCTCCGATCGCTCACCAGACCGGCCCGATCCGGGGAGTAAGCATCCATTCCACGATCGTCTACAACCGTTGCCTCTGCTGCCCTCGATCTGTCGATGCGTTTTTCTGGCGCAGACAGGACTTCCGCTTGATCAAAAGCCCCCTCGCGCAACGCGCCCGGCAACCGCCGAACCCCCTGTTGATGATGCGGCAACAAATCTCCGCCGCTCGGGAGGCCAAAAAGCTGCCAACTCATGACGCCCAGGAACATCACTGCGGCAATTGGCGTGCAATATTTCCAGCAAGTCGTAATGACCTGATCAATCCGCAATCGCGGAAGTGTCCAGCGAATCCACATCATCACCGTTACACCGAAAACCGCCTTCGACATAAAAGCAATCAGCCCAAACAGATTGGCGATCACAAAAGAGACGCCACTCAGTTCACTTGCGTGCTGGCCAAAAATCCATTGCGCCACGGGAACCGGGCCATTCCAAGCACCGAGAAACAGGATTGAACCGAGCGCAGAAACGAGAAACATGGAACCGTATTCGGCCATGAAGAAAAAACTCCAGCGGAGCCCTGAGTATTCGGTATGGAATCCGGCGACTAACTCACTTTCAGCTTCCGCAAGGTCAAATGGCGCACGATTGACACTCGCCAGTGCACAGGTGTAGTAGACAAAAAATGCGATAAAGGTGAACGGATTATGAAAGAGGTACCAATTCGTGAACCAACCCGCCTGGAGGTTACCAATTTTCGTCAGATCCATCGTGCCGGCGATCATCACCGGAATGACAACACATAGCCCCAGGGGAACTTCATAGCTGATGACCTGGGCTGCTTCGCGCATGGCTCCAAACAGTGACCATTTCGATGCCGAGGCATAACCGGCCAAAATGACACCGAACACTTCGAGCCCCAATACGGCGACAACAAAAAAAACGGCCACGTTGATATCAAGCCCGACCCAGCCGGTCGCGAAAGGCAGCGCAATGAACGAACCGTAGGAAGCACAAAAGGCAACATACGGAGCAAGCCGGAACAGGAACGTATCGGCTCCTTCCGGACACAAATCTTCCTTTGCGAGTAGCTTGACCCCNTCAGCGAGGGTCTGTAGCCAACCGAACTTCCCCCCCACGCGTGTTGGACCTAAACGATCCTGAATTCGCCCGGCAACCTTGCGCTCCATCCAAATAAACACGACCGAACCGCCTGCGATCACGGCAAGAACCAACGATGCAGCCAGCATGGCCATCAACNTCTGGACAAGAAGTGGATACCAACCCCAGTGATTGATCAAATACTGCGACACAGNAACCTGTACCCTACGCGTCTTTTTTTTNAAAATTCCAACACGAGAAGGCAGCGTCTAAACTGCTTTCAGCGACCGCCTCGCAAACAAGCCTGCAGCACCTCTTTGGGCGGCCGAAACGGGCCGCATGGCAAGCTTTAAGCTCGTGAAATATGGCACAAGCAGCCGGTAACCGGCAAGCCCCCAACATCTTTCAGGAAACCAACATCCGTCGATCGACGCCTTGCCATCCGTTTTTTAATTTGGATTAACGATCAATTTCGCCCATCACGATATCGAGCGATCCGACAATTGCCGGAATATCCGCAATCAATGTGTTTCGGCACAGTTCCGAAGTGACCGACAGGTTGCAATAGCAACTACTACGGGCTCGTACTCGCCAAGGAATCGGGGACCCATCGCTCACAATGTAGAAGCCCATCTGGCCACGAGGCGCCTCTGTCTCGAGGTAAGCTTCACCAGGGGGCAACTTTTCAGCCAACTTCACCGGCTCTCCGTAGGAACCCGTAGCCGAACTGTAGCGGTCAATCGCCTGCCGCACTAAATCAACCGATTGGCGGACCTCCAGCATGCGGACGTAAAATCGATGCCAACAATCACCCAAGATCGCTTCTGGTGGGACNGGCGGATAAACATGGTCGTTCGGATACCGCCCATCCTTCTCGACAATCACCTCGAATGCATAACCGTCATACATATTGGTGCACCACTCTTCGCCGTCGCGACGCAAGTCAAGATCGACTCCACTCCCCCTCAATACCGGGCCGCTACACCCATAGCTGATTGCCTTCTCTGCAGACATCACTCCAATGGCTGCACAGCGTTTTATGAAGATTGAATTCGTCGTCAGCAAGGCGTGATACTCATCAATCACCGGGAGAAACTGTTCGAGAAAAGCTTCGCATTTCTGGAGCCACCCGGGTGGCAAATCTGCTGTCGCGCCACCCACGGTCAGATAACTGTAAGTCAGTCTTGCACCGCATGCCTCCTCGAAGAGATCGAGAATTTTTTCGCGTTCTCGAAAGGCATACAAAAAGGGACTGAAGCTACCGAGGTCCAATCCATATGCACCCATACCCACTAAATGACTGGCAATTCGCTGCATCTCCGCAATGATCACCCGCAAGTGCCGCGATTTCTCCGGCACTTGAAGATTCATTAGCTTTTCAACGCACAGCGACCAACCGAGATTCATACTCATCGCGGCCAAATAATCCATTCGNTCCGTGTAGGGAATCCACTGTCTCGGCGTGAGATTTTCTCCGATTTTTTCCGCACAGCGATGGAGATAACCCAGGTGCGGTGTCACCTCAGAAACCACTTCGCCATCGGTCCTTAGCACCAACCGCAACACACCATGCGTACTGGGGTGCTGGGGCCCCATATTGACGAGCATTTCATCGGTTCGAACGTCGAACTCGACAACCTGTGTGTCAGTTGTGCTTCCCGGACTAGTAGACATGGCAAATCAGGTTACTTTTTAAGTTAAGCGAAAAATTACTTCGTGGTTCAAAACGCCGCTTCCAACGGCAACCCTACTCATTCAACGACAACGAATTCCGTGATACTCCAATGGCATCTGATAATCTCTCCGCAATGGATGACCTTCCCAGTCCTCGGGACAGAGAATCCTCCGTAAGTCGGGATGCCCGGTAAAGTGGATCCCGGAGAGATCGTAAACCTCTCGCTCATGCCAATCGGCGGTATGCCAAATATCGGCAACCGACGGCACCTCTGGAAGGCACCCCTCCTGATCGTCTTTCCATCTCGGCAGAATCACCTTGAGAACCAGGCTCGACTTATGCGAGACGCTCCAGAGATGATAAACCACCTCCGTGCGTGGCTTTCCGATCAGCTTTGCAACCTTTTTAGGATCGGCCTCATAGTAATCAACACCGCTGATGCAGGAGAGATAATCAAACTTCAGATCTGGTTCGTCGCGCAAATACAGACAAACTTCGGGCAATCCATCGGGCGAAACTTCCACCCAGGGATCGATCACATCAAGATGTACGGCCAAGATCTGCTCGCCAAATTTATCCTGCAGCCGACTGACTAAATTTTGCTCGCCCATCTTATTCTTCTCCTAACGTTCTTCCATCGCGCGAGGTCGCGTGACCGCCCGAACCCAATCGAAGGCCCCGGTTTTCCACTCGTACGCGAAACCAACAAAGAGGACCAGGAAGAAAAACAGGGTCGCACAGTAGACGTACAGGGTGAAACGATCAATGGTCTGACGCAGTTGTTCACTGGCAAGCGTTGCCGTGTTCGCATTTCCCTCTGAGTCGCCAACCGCATTCGAGGGAACCGGTAACGCCATTCCTAATTCTTTAAAAATGCCTTTTGCCGCGGGGGCCAACACAGGCTTCTGTCGTCCTTTGCTTACCGCGTCTGCAGCACCACCCGCCGAGCCTTCCGTACCTGCCGTGCCTGACTCGGCGAACAGCGGCATCCGAGCATCCGAAAGCTGCGCCTGCTTCCCGAAAACAGTCGCTGCGGGAAAGAGAAAAGCAACTTCTGCGTCAAAGACGATAAAAACAAGTGCGACGACATAAAACCGCAGATCAAACTGTACGAAACTCGAACCAATGGCTGGTTCACCACACTCGTAGATTTCTTTTTTCTCTGCGTGCGGATCATTAGGACGCACGAGCCGCCCGACAAATAGATTGACAAAAAGAAAAACGGCGCCTATCACAAGAAACAGTGTCAGGTAGGCGGCGATTGCAGTTGGAGAAGCCATGCTTTAAACGACTCTTGGCGGATGGAACAGACATTCATTCTAAGTGGTCCAACAACCGAGGCAAGGTGCCACCTCTGGCATGGAGCGTTTCAGATCCTACGTCTACGGACCGGACTCTGAACCGCTACCATCAAGCGACTGCCGCGTTCCGCTTCCTACCACCAGCGGCTGCCTCCCCGAGAAGCCTTCTTCGACTTCGTGCCAATGGAGCACTTCGGGCTCGTCCAGCTTCCAGCAAAGAAACACAACTCGACCGTCCATCATCGACGGAAAATCAACCAGCCCTTCGACGCCCCCTTTAGGCTCCACACCCAGGTCGCGGAGTTCTTGGACATACTCAACGATTCGCTGCGAATCGAGCTCCAATTCTTCTTCTATTTGCACCAATTCTTGACGATACAGGTCGTCCCGATTTTCGTCGCGTCCGGCCAGCAAAACCGAAAGCCGCTCTTTCCGCTCAACGACCTCATGCGACAGGGAAGAAAGATCCTGGCAAATCGCTCTGACGAGCGGCAACGTGGCATTCGCCTCCTCGACTGTAAATGTTCGTTGGAACTCAGTTTGGGGTTTGTTCATTGTGCTTCAATCACCTGTTCTCTAAGGCCAGTCGATTTGCACCGCGCAACTTCCCGCGATTCTGTCGACTTCATTTCCCCTTAGTTACTATTCGGTCCTCCATGCACCGGCTCCACAATTACCTTTGAATCAGCGACAGCCGTTGGATTCAATGTTGTACGTCCCCAGGCAATGTCGACCGGTATCCGGGAGAAATCCACGATGCAGCCGTCGCGACTATAACAGCTTAAATCATGTGTTGCCCCCATGAATATACAGTCGACCGGACAGGGCTCCACACAGAGCGCACAAAACATGCACTTCGAGTAGTCGATCGCGTAACCAGTGACTTTGAATCCTTTACCCCCCTCAACCCGCTCCTTGTCGATGTAAATACAATCGACCGGACATGCCTTGGCGCACTGATCACATGCGATGCATGTGGTTAAATCAAACCGATGGAAGCCGCGGTAGCGATCAGCCACCGGAACGGGTAGTTCGGGATATTCGAAATGTTGCGTGAACGCCTTCCGATCCGGGTCGTAGGTTCTGAGCCAACAGCGCAATGTGACATACAACCCGTGGGCAACGGTAAAAATAGCGGTGAAGACATCCCTAAACCAATCCTTCATCACGTCCTCGTATGGATTACTCGATAGATACTGAAGCGGTTGATACAAATGCGTCGCGTGCAACTCAAAAAATTATAGATGCTTCAACACGGACTGCAACCAGCACATCGAGGCAAACTCGCAACTGTGGCCTCCCCTCGTAAAATGCAAAAATAATTCATTTGCTGCCAGATGTAGTCCATTTATTTTTTGTCACCATCCATGGAGTNTTAAAAGGAGTCTTAAAAAATGGGCAACCGAAAATTCAGAGACCGCCTCAATATACGGGCAGGCAAACCGGGCGATGTCCCACATGAAGACCCACCGCCTNCAACAAGATGTTCCTCCNGGGGCGGGCTATCGTTGCCATAGGGTGCCCTTGGCCGTGTTCTTGGCCACCTGGAACATTAGCCGCCCCCCCCGTTTTGGCTGNCCATCTGACCCATCCACTTGANCCAACAACAAAGGTACGGTGTTTGCCGACCACTCATTTCTTTAAAGACTTTTAAAATATAGGGTTACGCCAAATCAAATCTCCTGTTTTCACTAGGTGATACAAAAAAAAGTACCTTAATGAGCCCACTTTTCGTCCTTACCGTCACCAATTAACTCCTTTTTTAACCAAAATCCGGGCCTTTTAAGCCCGTTCGCTTGACTCTGGTCACGGACAGCGTAGAGTGAAATGAACGATTCGTCTGCGTTGATGGGTTGCAGGCGGGTTAAGGAAGTAGATCCGAACAGGGTCGAAGCGTTACCTATATCGCATTAACGGATGTTGATGGGACTGCATCGTGAGGAGTTAACCGAAGGAATCGGCAATGTTAGTGTTATCGCGGAAAAAAAACGAAAGTATTGTGATCAACGATGATATCACGATTGTTGTGGTAGAGATTCGTGGTGATAAGGTCCGCCTGGGTGTCGAGGCGCCAAAAGAAGTGCCCGTACACCGTCGCGAAGTCTATGATGCTATTCAGCATGGTGCTGCGGTTGACACGCCAGCCAAGGCATCCGAGGAACCAGATGCTGCCGGTTCCGCCTGAGCGGCCCCCCGATACGGGTTCCGCCTGCAGTTCTTACCTACTCTCGCATTGTTGCGTTCTCGTTGTACTGCAAGGCTAGAAATTTCTGTATCGGATTCTCGGTCTTCTGCAAATCGACGCCGTTCTCAAGTAACTTGGCACTTGGCACTTGACGATTGCGAAGGAATTTCTCTAATGATGCAGGCGGGCATGTGATGCCTGCTGCGGCCCCATCGTCTAGCGGTCTAGGACTCCGGCCTTTCACGCCGGCAACACGGGTTCGAGTCCCGTTGGGGTCACTTTTTCGTATCGTCCTACAGCGAGCCGCCAGGCGTGCCCTGACACGTCCGGTAGGCTTNATCTTTTCCCTTGTCCCTTGCTTGATTGNTCTGCTCGGATGAAGCGGCCGCAAAACACACCAGCGGTTCTCTTACCGACGAATTTTGTCACGGCGGCTCGGCAACTTGCATGCAAACCCGAAGATTAGGAAACACCGAACTCGACTTCACCACGATCGGATTGGGGACCTGGGCGATCGGTGGCGAAAAGTGGAAATTCGGATGGGGACCTCAAAACCCAAGCGAAGCAGTCGACGGAATTCTTGCGGGACTGGAGTTGGGCATCAACTGGATTGACACGGCGCCAGTGTATGGGGATGGAGAGTCAGAAAATCTCGTCGGGCAAGTTTTAAAGCAGACGACTCGGAACGACGTGTTGGTCGCCACCAAATGTTCGAGAAAGGTGCTACCCGATGGTAGCGTCACTGGGATTCTTGACGCCCGGAGTGTGCAGGCAGAATGCGAGCAGAGCCTCAAACGCCTCGGTGTCGAAACAATCGATCTCTACCAAATGCACTGGCCTGAACCGGACAACCAAATCGAAGAAGGTTGGGCCAAGATGATTGATTTAAAGCAAGCCGGAAAGGTTCGAGCGATTGGTGTCTCGAATTTTGATGTTGCGCAAATGGAACGCTTAGAGGCAATGCATCCGGTGGCGTCCCTTCAGCCCCCCTACAACATGCTTCAGCGAGAGGCCGAGGAGGAACTCTTACCTTATTGCGAAGCGCATCAAATGGGCATCGTTTGTTATAGTCCACTCGCAAAAGGACTTTTAACTGGCGCCATGACTCAAGAGAGAGCAGCAGCATTGGACCCAACCGATCATCGAAGTCGCGATCCGCGATTCGCTTCACCGCAAATTGAATCACACCTGCAAGTTGTCGATCGATTGCAATCGATTGCAAAGAGAACATCACACTCCGTCGCGGAACTTGCCATCGCATGGACATTACGACGAACTGAGATTACCTCTGCGATCGTCGGCGTACGCAATAAATCACAAATTCATGGCACTTACGCCGCGGCAGACTGGCAACTGACCTCGGAAGAGATTGCGGAAATTGAGAAATTTGATTTTTTTGCTGCATGAAAATTAAATTTCCCTGCGATGGCAATCGCTCACAAAAGAAATTGAGGCCAGCGGCTATTGGGCAAGAAAAATCGACCTACNACGGTTCTCTNCGCACTTTGGATGCCATCCGCGTTCACACCGCTACCCCTTCCACGCGGATCAAGGTAGACTGATCGGNTTGCCGGNGTNGCANATCATGTGATTATTTGNTCACTCGTAACGCTCCCGGGCAACGGACGGCGATAAGCCTTGAGAAAATCGGCGCCCAAGCAGTCTTCAGCATCCATATATTCATCACCAGGAGGCGGTCCCTTGAAAACATCTTTTTTCCAGACTTTGATTGTCCTGCTCATCGGCTGCTGGCTTGCATCTTCTGATCGGATTTACGGGGAAACCACCAAAAACAATGAGAGAACTACCGTGAAACAACAAGATTGGGGTTCGGCCGACGGCAAAGACGTTTTTCTGTACACCCTGCAAAACGCAAACGGAATCGTCTGCAAACTGACCAACTGGGGTGCCACGATCACCGAACTGCATGTTCCGGATCGTGACGGCAAGATGGAAGACGTTGTCCTTGGCTACGAATCGCTTGCACGCTGGCTCGATAGCGATGGCGAGGGAAGTCCAAATCCGGCCTACATGGGATGTACTGTTGGTCGCGTGTGCAACCGCATCAACAAGGGCCAGTTTGAATTGGATGGAAAGAACTACCAACTCGCGACAAACAACGATCCGAATCATCTGCATGGAGGAAACGTAGGCTGGGACAAACAGGTATGGAGTAGTGAACCTGTTGAGAATGCCGACGGAGCGGGGGTCAAATTTACGCTGACCAGTCCGGACGGCGATGAAAACTATCCGGGTGAGGTAAAAGCCTCGGTAACCTACTTTCTGACCAATGCGGGTGACTTAACTGCAGAGTTTTCTGCAACAAGTGATCAAAATACGCCCGTCAACATGACAAACCATAGTTATTTCAACCTTAAAGGTCAGGGAAAAGGAACGATCCTTGATCATCAACTCAAACTTGAGTCTGATCGACAAACGAATTTTGACAAAACGGGGATTCCAACCGGAAAAATGGATAGTGTGAAAGACACACCCCTCGACTTCACCACNCCGCGTGCCATCGGCGAGCGCATTGGAAAACTCACCGGTGACCCGGGCGGCTACGATCACAATTTTGTCTTGCGTGAAGAAAAAGTGAGTGAGCCTCAACTTGCGGCGACGCTGTATGATCCGGAGAGTGGCCGAGAACTAAAAATCTACACGACCGAAGTGGGAATTCAGTTCTATTCGGGCAACTACCTGGATGGCGGACTCACAGGGAAAGACAACAAAACGTACCACAAGCATTACGGTTTGTGCCTTGAACCCCAGTTTCATCCCGATTCGGTCAACCAGTCTCATTTCCCAAACTCGGTCTTGAGCCCGGGAGAAACATACACGCACAAGTGCATCTATAAATTTGACGCACGACCCTAGTGATCCCGGTGAGCCGGGTGAGCCGGGTGAGCCTGATGAAATCGGTGTGAAGATCGCTTCTGCAGCGTACCGCAAAAGCGGCGCTACTGGCCGCTACTGGTAGCTAATCAAGCTGATCGTTTCGTGGGGTGCAATTCGCTTCCGCCCACCAAGCGCCGCGAGTTCAACGACAAAGGCACAACCTACTACCGTTGCGCCTGCCCGCTCAATCAGATGACAACAGGCCTCCATCGTCCCCCCGGTGGCAAGGAGGTCGTCGACTAAGAGCACCCGCTGCCCAGGCTCCACGCCATCGATGTGAATTTCCAGGGTATCGGTTCCGTATTCCAATTGATAGCGAAAAGCATGCGTATCAAAAGGCAACTTTCCAGGCTTACGAACAGGCACAAACCCCGCATCAATTTTCATCGCTAAAGGTGTCGCAAAAATGAACCCGCGGGCTTCGGCCGCCGCCACCACATCCACATCAAGATCACNAACTCGATCTGCAAGNTGTTCGATCGTCATACGGAATGCTTCCGCAGAGGCAAGAAGCGGAGTGATATCGCGATAAAGGATTCCAGGTTTTGGAAAATCCGGAATCGAACGGATATAGTTTTCGAGTTCGAGCGGTTCTTGTTCGGCCATAGGTNCCAAGTATAAACCGCAGCCNAAAAAGGGATAGGCCCTCGGCACGNGANGCNACNAAGATCCGAAGGCGGTTTTAGTGCGTGCCCTGCAAATTAGCGTGCATGCGTCCGAGTGCTTCGGTCTCAATCTGGCGGACCCGTTCCCGGGTCAGACTCAACGCTTCGCCAATCTCTTTCAGCGTGTGCGGTTCTCGATCATCAAGCCCGAAACGCATCCGTAAAACGGTCGCCTCGCGGGGATCCATTTCATTGAGTAATTGCAAAGCATGNTCCANNATATCGGTTTCGAGCATTACGTCTTCAGGGTTTTTCAGTCGCTCATCCTCGACCATCTCTCCCAACGACCATCCGGATTCTGGCTGGTCGGATTGAGGAGTCGAGTGGTAGATGCGAATTGCCTTTTTGACGATCGGAAGTTTTTTCTTCGGCAACCCCAGAACCCTGGCAACCTCTTCGTGGGTTGGCGCGCGTCGGAGTTCCTCTGTCAAGCGAACAGAAGCCCGCCGCCACTTCGAAAGCAGTTCGACCATATAGGCTGGAATCCGAATGGTTTTGGCAGAATTGATCAAAGCCCGCTTGATGGACTGTTTGATCCAGTAACTTGCATACGTCGAGAAGCGGGTCCCCATTGTCGGATCAAAACCCTCGACGGCCCGCAGCAAGCCGAGATTCCCTTCCTCAATAAGATCGGGTAGCGGAAGGCCCTTCCCCGTGTATCCGCGTGCAATATTAACAACCAATCGCAAGTTCGCCCGAACCATATGGTCCCTTGCTCGTACGTCACCCTGACCGATTGCGCGGGCCAACTCTTTTTCCTCATCGGCAGAGAGCAAGTCGGTTTGATTGATTTCTCGAAGATAAGTCTCCAAAGGAGCTTGTGGGGGGGAATCCGCAGAGGAGAGCTTCGGGCTCTTGGTTTTGAGTGTTGGCATTTTTTACTGCTCGGGTTGGCTTTGCTTCTTAGATAGAACACAGTATCGACGGTGAGAACAACGATTCTGTAATCCAGCGNAAATAAGAGCGAGCAGAGCAGTTGTAGTTCTCTTGCAGTTTGTAGGGGAAAGGAGGCCTACCGACTGCCGCCGGTACCGTCTGTAACAGGTTCGGTAACAACCGATGCTATGACCGCGCGCAAAACCGAGAAGCTGGCCACTGACTATAACGAAAGTGCCGATTGTAACGGACTTGAAAAAGTCTATTCGTCTTCGTTCGTTTTGATCAACGGACCGGAGGAATCTCCGACACCACCTTTAAGCGGTTCGGAGGATGAAGACTTCGGCGTTGGCGCTGATTGTTCAGAAGCAGCCGCCTCATGCTGGGCCCGCAACTCTTCGATGTCGCCAGAACGTCGAGAAAGACCAATTTTCCGTTCCTCCACATCTACCCGCAAAATCCTGACTTCAATCTCTTCGCCTTCCTTCACAACTGTCTCAGGATTCTCTACCTTTTCATCGGAGAGCTCAGAGATGTGAAGCAAACCCTCTAAACCATTCTCAAGACCTACAAAAACACCAAAGTTGGTAAGTTTGGTGACAGTTCCCGTAACGGTCTGTCCCGGTTGATACTTTGCCGGAATGTCCGTCTCCCAGGGATCTTCGCTTAACTGCTTGATACCCAGTGCAATCCGCCTTCGCTGCTGATCCACGGACAATACTTTGCAATCGATTTCTTGTCCCTTTTCAAGCACCTCGCTCGGGTGACTCACTTTACGGGTCCACGACATGTCACTCACATGCAACAGGCCNTCGATTCCCTCTTCAATTTCGATAAACGCGCCATAATTTGTGAGATTGCGTACCCGACCTTTAATCATGCTATCAGGCGGATAATTGTCGGCAACCTTATCCCAGGGGTTCGCCTGCGTTTGCTTCATACCGAGAGAAATTTCTTGCTTCTCCTCATTAATTCCCAAGACAACGACTTCAATGGACTCCCCGATCGAGACCAATTCATTGGGGTGATTAATCCGACGCGTCCAAGACATTTCACTGATATGCACCAAACCTTCAATCCCATCCTCGAGTTTCACAAAGGCTCCGTAACTCATCACGTTGACGACAGTTCCTTCGATGACACCATCGACCGGATATTTTTTCGCNACATTTTCCCAGGGACTCGCGGTTTTCTGCTTGAGTCCTAAAGCTATTTTTTCTTTTTCGTAATCGATGTTCAAAATCTGAACCTCGATTTCCTGATCAATGGNAGTCATTTCCGAGGGGTGACCNATTCTGCCCCAACTCATATCGGTGATATGCAGCAAGCCATCGAGGCCTCCAAGATCAACAAAGGCTCCAAAGTCGGCAATGTTTTTAACCACACCTTTTCGCAGTTGGCCAATTTCCAATTCTTGAAGCAGTTTGGTTTTCTTCTCCTGCCGTTCGTCTTCAATCAACGATCGACGTGAGACTACAATATTGCGTCTGGCATCATCAATCTTGAGAACTTTACATTCGATCGACTTACCGATGTACTCGCCAATATCTGCCGGTCGGCGAATGTCGACCTGACTGGCTGGCAAGAAAACGTTGACACCAATGTCGACGAGCAAACCGCCTTTGATCTTGCGGTTGACCATCCCGTTGACGACGTCCCCTTCGTTCACGGTGGACATCACTTTTTCCCACTCGCGAATCCGCTTGGCTTTGCGTTTGCTCAACTGGAGCATGCCCTGGAAGCCCTCATTGAGTCCAGAGGCACCCTCGACGTCTTCGATCAGTACGTCAACCTTGTCTCCAACAATCGGCTCTTCGTCATCGTCTTCCCATTCGCTCCGCGGAATGATTCCTTCGCTCTTGTAACCCACATCGACCAATACAAACTCAGAATCGACTCGAAGAATATTTCCGGTGACAATCTGATTAACGTCCAGTTCGTCTCCAGGGGCAAAGAGTTCTTCCGTACTCTGATCGCCCATTGCGGTTTGGATTTCCGCTTCCCAATTTTCAATACCTGCGTCGATTCCTCGGATAAGATTTCGGTTGACCATTACATTCGCTAAGGGTTGCTTGCCGCCAAAAATCCGCTGGAACAGATCGCTGCTCTAAAATTTTTTGACCGCAAAAGGGAAGGGCGCCGCACCGTCCGGCCTTACTTACAGTGAAAGACCATCAAACAAACGATCGACATAAGCGAATGATTCTAGAGCAAAGTCAGCGTGGAGAAAACCCACAACACGCTTCTCGCGAGACAAAAACGGGCTCGGTGAACCGCAAGGAAACACCCCTTTATCGCCCAGTTCTTCGACAATGTGCCTCCGCGGCTGCCAAACAGGTTTCGACGCGTGTGCGCACTTCTGCAATCAGCGCCGTGTCATCCAGCTTGGCGATCTCCTCCGGTCCAAGTGGCGGGCCCACCTCGATTTGAATCGTTTCACCGCGAGGAAGAGGACGGGTTCGAGGCCAGGCTCGGTAAGCACCGGCGATGCCCACCGGCAACAATTGAACCCCCCCGCGACGCGCCAGCGCACAAAAACCTGGTTTAAATACGCCCACCCTTCCATCCCGGGTGCGTGATCCTTCTGGAAATACGAGAACCATCTGGCCGTACTTGAGTCGACGAAGCGTCTCTTTCATTCCCGACAGCCCGACACCATCGCGATCAAGCGGAATCGCACCCAGCGTGTAAATCAACCAACCGAGCGGTGGAAATTTAAACAACGTCTCTCGGGCCATATAATTAAGTGGCCGGCGAAAAAACATGCCAATCATGGGTGGATCAAGATGACTCTGATGGTTAGCCACCACCAGCACCGGTCCCTCGGTCGGTTCATGGAGAATGCCGCGCAAGCGAATGCGAAACAAAAGGACACCACCGAACAGTAACAGTGTCTGCATCAGCCGATAAAACAGGTGGCTCCATAGCGGTCGCTGCATGTCCAGCTCCATTTCTCTAATCAGTCGCTCAAATAAAAATTCGACTTGGTTTATTTCTTTTGAACCAATGCCTCTAAGGATGCAATCACGTCTTCAATCGTCATCCCATCCGTTACAACCTCGACCGCATCGCCAGCCTTCTTTAACGCACCGACCAAACGACTTTTGTCGCGCTCATCACGCATCTCTTGCGCAGCGCGAATGTCATCAACCGAAACCTCCTCACCCCTTGCAGCCCTCTCCGCCTGCCGGCGACGAGCCCGCTCCTGGGGAGATGCGGTGAGAAAAATTTTGCATTCAGCTTCCGGAAATGCAACTGTTCCCTGATCGCGTCCCTCGGTCACCACGCTTTGCCCGTTTGCAATTGCACGCTGGCGATCGACAAGCACAGCACGCACACTCGAATCGTCGGCCAGGTAATGAATATTCTCTGTCACTTCTGCCGTGCGGATCGGGCCGGTGACATCGTCACCGTCCACAAACACAACCCCATCGCCCAAATCAATTTGAATGCCTCTGGTCACGGCAAGCCTAGACTTCTGGTTTTGCAGGTCACCGGTTTGCATCACGGCGTAGGTGGCTGCGCGGTACATCGCGCCCGTATCCAGAAACAGGTAACCGAGCCGCGCGGCCAGTTCACGAGCAACCGTCGATTTGCCAGCCCCCGCTGGACCATCGATCGTTACGATCATCGTGCGAACTCCAATTCCAAGAGACACAATTCACCCGGGGCAAGCTCTAGTTCTACCCGATCCGGCTGAACCGGAAGAGACTCAATTACAGAATGTGTAAAATCCAATTTACTTGCTGCCGCAAAAGACCGGCAACAGCTGAGCGAAAGGCGGCTGCGACGAGAACCGGTTTCCAGCAGCCGCAAGCGAATACGCGTCTCTTCTTCCATCGATACGAAATCCACGTGCGTAACGACCACTTTCGGATCACTGATGTGCAGCAACCAGGCAGAAGCGGGTTCAACCCGACTGCGATTGGCCAGCCGGGAAGGCGATTCTACAAATGCACTCCAGCTTGTCTCGGCCGCCGCGGGCAATTCCAGACCAATTTTCCAACTGAATTCTCGCCCGCTCTCTCCCGGGGGAATGAGAAGCGTATCGATTTGCCCGGGTTCGATGAGCGTATGGTAAGGAATTCCGCCCGGCAAAAGCGTCAGCGTTAAATTACCCGAACAGAGATCCAGATAGTCCGGCCCTTCAATCCGAGTTCGAAAGGTTCGTTGACGCACCAAGCCTACTCCACGNAAAAGTTCGTCCCCTGTCCAGGCGAAACGGACACCGTAATAGGACTGCCAGGGGTTTCCCTCGGGAAGCACCACCGGGTCGAGTTGCAGATCAAATGCAAGCAAGGGAACTCCACGGGCAATACTTACTTGCTGTTTAAAGTGAGAAACAATCGAGCCTTCTTCATCGACCAGCTGGCCTGTAATCGACTGGCTGGCACGGAAAGGCCCGGCCGCTTGCAATTCAATCTTCTCGGCAACCATTTTTGAATAAGCACCCGTTGCCTGACCCCCGGGCTTTGGCGATCGTAATGCGATCCGCTGAGAAAGCAGATTCCCGCGGCGACGTGGCATATGCAGCGACTCCAATGCACCCGTCTGGGGATTGAAGTTTGCCTCACAAAATTCATTCCGGAGCAAATGCTCCTCGACGATCGGTTTTCCTGCGGGCTTTTGCCACGGCTTGCCATCGCCCACAATCCAGCCGTAGCCCATTGCCGGAACTTCAACGACCGTTTGTCGCCGGCCATCCGACTCGGCCGCTGCCTTTACAATTCCGCCGACAGTCGGCATGCGTTCAAAAGAAACATCGACGACCATCGTCTCGGGTTGCGACGATGGATTCAACAATAATAATCCCTGCTGCTCACTACCGTGACCGGGCAATGCCTGAACCACATCACGAAGTACCGCGTCGGTGTCGGTCGACTCCGGAGATGCATTCGATCCGCAAATGCTGGCGGCAAGCAGGTTCATTCCCGCAGCAGCCCTCCTGTTGGCCTGTTCACGGTGGCGGGTAACGAGCGGAGTCACTGCCGAGGCNTTCTCTGCAGCCGAAGTGCGCAAATAGGGCGTGCGGTAATCGTCGGCATCAAACTGCGTGGGACCGGTCATCAATTCTGCGTCNCGAAAACATTCGTCGAGCCCGACAAAATTTCCAAGCACCGATCCGAAGGACGCCATGTGCATCAGTTGCCGATACCATTGGCTGATGCAATTGGGGTAATGCGCAAAACCGATGGCAGCCACATGGTCGTGGTCCATCGCCTCGCCCAATTCGCGGGGCAGACGAAGAACACTTTCCGGCTCTGCAGCACTGAGTGGTAAGCGAGCCAACGCGGTAAGACTTGTTCCGTCGATGCTCTGCCAGGAAATAGCGCCGTGATAGCTCTCCGGACACCGGGTCCCGTCAAGCGATTGATGCAAGGCACCGATGTAACCTAATTTCTGCAATACTTGCGGCAACTGAGGATGCAAACCGAATTTCCTTCGGCCATAAATATAAGGTCGNGTGCCCAGTATTTNCTCATAGATGGCCAGGCCTCGGTTGAACTCCACCAGAAGTTGTTCGCTCGAGAGAATACCGAGTGGTGCTTGCTCGTCACATTCGCCACCGACCAGACACAGTCGGTCCGCCTCGATTGCATCGGTGATGGTGGCGATTAGTGCCGGGTCCTCTTCGGTCACGCGGCGCAGCTCATCGGCCGTAATCATCAAATTGATCGGCGTCTGGTGCGACAACGCGGCTGCAATTTCCTCTGCGGTCGTCGTGGGTGCCACGAGGGTTAAATCGAAGAGAAATGTGTCCACGGGATAAAAGTGATCTTTCGATTCGGCCAACGCATCAAAACAGCGGCCGAGCATCTCGCGCGCCTCTGCGGCGTCTCCCGCAACGGCCGCATCGGCAGCGGCAAGCAATAACTTTGAAAAACGCTCCCCGTCCAGCAGAGTGCTGTAGCGCATCCGCACCGTGAGCACTTCGGTGAGCAAATGGCATAAGCCAAGGGCGAAGAAATCCTGGGCGAGCTCCGCAGGAATCTCTGCTTGAGCCCGTTCCCCATGTTCGAGCGCATCAGCGAGCATCGCGTCGAGATTTTCTAATTCTCCACAATCAAGTACGCGTGCACCGGATGCCCGCAATTCCTCCAGCCAATAACCGGGCATGTCGTCTCGACAAATTTGCGGTAGCGTGACCAGAGCGCCTTCCCAGGAAAAATCGTCGCCCGAATCATTGCGCCGCCACGTGGGAACAACGCGGGCCTGNTGAATCANAGACGGATGCCAAAGCACGGTGTAGGCGGCGAGAATCTCATCCGCGCTTTTCCCCTCCAGATGAAAAGGNAAATCATCCAGGCTNTGGCAGGGCAGCAGCGTAATCAGGTGTTGATAGGACATCGGGTTGCTTCAACAGGGTGGCAGAGGCAGTCCTCCATCCTAATCCATCCCCACAGTCGGCAACATCCGCGACAACATCGCTGCAACGGGGAGTCCCGCACGGCGGACAGGTGGACAACTGGGGAACCGAAAGCAGCGTTATGCCGCTCGAGAAATCCGGTGCTTGCGTGGACCGCTCCGCCGCCGCCCTTCAAAGAGTCTGCCAATCGGGCCGATCAGCACAGCCGGAAGGATGATCAGATCACCGACAAGTGCCGTGCCGAGCATCGCGCCCATCAGCCAGCCGAAGCGGGCGATCGGGGCAAACGGACTGAACGTGAAGACGAGCAGGCCGAGTCCGCAGATGAGCGAGGTCTGGATCATTGCCGCACCACAACGGTGATACGCCGAAAGGATCGCGTCGCGGCGACTTTGACCGGCTCGGATACTGCGACCAAACGCCGCGATAAAGTGCAGCGTGTCATCGACCGCTATGCCCAGGGCCGCGGTCGCGGTGAGCATCGANCCGACTTCGATTTCAAAACCGGCCCAGCCCATCATCCCGAAGACGACCAACGCCGGAAAGACGTTAGGGATCATCGAGACCAGCCCGGCCCGCACGCTCCGCAGCACGAGCGTCATGATCAGGGCAATGATGCCGAAGGCGACCAGAAAGCTGTGGATCAAGTCGTCCATCAGTTGATGCTGCGCTTTGTGAACCAGCGGCACGCCACCGCAGTACATGGCCGAAATAGCAGGAATCTTTTTTTGATAGTGCGCTAGAATCGGGTCGATGCGATTCTGCAGTTCCGCAAGTAACACGCCGTAGTCATGATTCTCGGTGGCCCGCACCCGGGCACTGACCCGCCAAAGTTGCTCCGAACCATCCTCTTTCACGTATCCGGTATCGATAAAGGGCTGCAGGTTACCGCTTAGTTTTTTCTCAAACACGGCACGCCGNGTNGCCTGCCGCCAACCGGCGCCCGACCTGCTCGGCAGGGGCGGTGCAAACGTTGCTGCCGAGATAGTCGCATCAATTCCTTTGACCCGCTGTACCCCGATCCGTACCGTTTCAATCAGTTGAAATCGCTCGAGCAGCGACAAGTCCGCGTCCCTGCGTATCTTGACCACGACTTCGATTGGCACGAGGGGACCGACGTTGCCTTCCAACCAGTCATAATCAGTCAATATTTTGGCTTCGCCACGAAACAGATTGTGCAAGCGTGCCGTGGCATGCAACCGCGTCACACCCACTCCAGCAGCCACCACACCCACCACGGCCAAAACGACAATCACCGCATGTGAACGGGCGACGAATCCCAGCAAGCGCTCCCAGAAGCGATCCAAAATTTTTGTTTGCCGATGCTCGCGCAACCGTTTGGCCCATTTGCGCTGTGGAAATTCGGAAAGTAGCGCGGGTAGCAGCAGAATCATGATTCCCGTGCCGGCCAGCACGGCCGCGGCCGCATAGCCGCCGAATTTGCGGATTGGCACGATCAGACTCACCACCAGCGAAAGCAGACCGACCGAAGTGGTCGCCGCCGAGAGCCAGCACGGGCCCCAGGCTTCGCGGATCGCTTGCACCGGCGCCCCCTCCAAACCGCCGTTTCGAATTGCATCGCGGTAGTAGTTGGCAATGTGGACCCCTGCCGAAATGCACAGCACATAGACCAGCGACGGCAGCATCAGCATCACGCTGTCCATTTGCGAACCGGTATAGATCACCAGGGCCAGGGCAAACTGCTGGCACAGTTGCGCGGTGCCGAAGACCATCAACCCGATCAAAAAACTGCGGAGCCCGAAGGCCATGAGCGAAAAGCAGACGATGGTCGAAACGCCGGTGAGCAGATCAAAGTGTTCGGCGCTGGCCGCATCGATGGCGACACTTTCCATCGTCGGGCCGGCGATGTGCAGTTTCTCGCGCCCGATCCCCCCCACCGTTTCGGCCGTCGCAAACACCTGCTCGACTGCTGCGTGTCGATCATCGGACCCTCGCTGATTGACAATTGCGATCAAACAGGTTGTTTCGCCGTCTGGGCCGATGAGCCAACCTTCCAAGCGGCGAAGCACGGTCTTCTCTTTAAGCTTCAGCGGCTCGCTTCGTAGGCTCGCGAGCACCTCCGGCCCACTTAAGACTTGATCGAAGTAGGTGGGCCCAGATTGTGGCTCGCGGAGCGAACCGGCCACACGGGCAACGCGCGGGTCGGAGAGCGTGCAGCCCTCCCANCTGACCATCAGCAACTCGTCGCTGCCNAANTTTTCGGCAAACCACTTAAGTTGCTTGGTCTCTTCAAACCCCTCCGGCAGCCAATCGGCCACCTTGTTGGAGTTGCTCTCCATGGCGGCCTTAGCGCCGAGCACAATGATCGGGCCAAGAAAGAGAAACATCAGGAAGATGCCGAAGCGATACTTCGAATAGAGCGCATCCATGCTGATTGTTTCTCCTCGATTACCACCGGTGGCAATCACTCTCTCCGGAGCATTGGAAATAGGACTCTCGTTTACCGGAAGTAGTAATTCAAGTTGGCCAGACGTTTCTAGCTGACAGGGCCCCGCTGAACGTGCGCCCGGAATTCCGCTTCAAAGGCCTAAGGCATGAACCTGGGCACGGTCAGTGGATCCCGGAAAGCCGCGTGTTATTTCATCACGACTCACATAATCCATCGACGAGGCACCACCGGCACGACCAAGTATTTGCGGACATCAAATACAAGCGGGAAAACAGAAGTATCCGGAATAACTGGTAGAGTTTGACAATGGCGCTAATCGGCGGGATTTAGCGGTTGTCTTAGCGATGGATTTCGCGATACCAGGCGACGAATTCGGCCACACCCTCGGCAAGCGGAAACTTCGGCGTATAGCCGAGCAGCTGCTGGGCTTTACTGAGATCGGCATGGGTAACCGGCATTTCTCCGGCCACCGCGTCGAGATGTTCAATATTTGCCTTCACACCCAGGGCATCCTCTAAAATCTCGATCAACCTGCGAATCTCAACCGGATGGTTGTGCCCCAGATTAATACACTGCCCGATCGCCTCCGGGCAGGTGCGCGTGGCGAGTACACCATCGCAGAAGTCGGTAATGAACGTAAAATCGCGGCGGATCGAACCATCGCCGAAAAGCGGCAGCGGTTTCCCTTCCAGAATGGCCGCCGTGAAGATGGTCATCGCTAAATCGGGCCGCAATCGCGGCCCATAGATGCTGAACGGCCGCAGGCAAATCACCGGCACCTGGTGCAGGGCATGATAGGTAAGCCCCATCAGTTCGGCCGCCCGCTTGCTTGCTCCATAGGGAGAGAGCGGTACACCGATTGATGCATCCTCCTTAAAAGGCGCTTCCGCGCCGCCGCCATACACGGTGCTGCTGCTGGCCATCACAAACCGCTCGACCGGTTTGTTGCGGGCCGCCTCCAACAGACACAGCGTGCCCTCGATATTGGCCTTCTGATAAAGGTGGGGCCGTTCGATGCTCGGCCGCACGCCCGCATAGGCACCAAAATGAAAGACTTCCGTGATGTCGCAATCCGCAAACAACCGGTGCATGGCCTCCTGATTGCAAAAGGTCTCCTCGACCATCGTGACCTGCGGATTGTTTTCAAACGCGGTCACGTTTTTTCGCTTGATCGCCGGGTCGTAGTAATCGTTGTAGTTGTCGAGACAAACAATTTTGTCATCCGATTCGGTTAAAAATCGCTCTACAAGATGACTCCCAATAAAGCCCGCCCCACCGGTGATAAGAATCGACATGCCAGATGCACCCATCGAATGAGAGAAACAGAAGAATCAACTTCTACAATAACCGGCCTCGCTCAACAAGTCGAACAGGGCCAGAATCGTGCTAAAGTTAATCGGAGCAGCACCCAACCGGCCTTGATCGTTTCAGAAAGATTCAACTTGGAACCGCCACGGTCGCGGTTGACAAAGCGAGAGGGGATCTCCTGAAATATTGCACCTTGTCGCTGCAAACGAAAGAGTATTTCCTCTTCAAAGGCGTAGCCACGCGCAAAGAAACTTTCCCCCAGAACGGGCCGCAGAGTAGCCATGCGATAACAGCGAAAACCGGTACTGCAGTCCCGTACGCGAAGTCCCAAAAACCAGCGGGCGAACCAGTTCACCAGCCGGCTCATCATTTGCCGCCCGACACCCCAGCCCTCAATGCTTCCTCCACCGATGTAGCGCGAGGCGATCGTCACATCCGTCGGCGGAGCCGAACTTCCATGATTCATCTGGTCCAGAAGCTGAGGCAATTCGGACGGCGCGTGACTGAAATCGGCGTCCATCGTCACGACCCACCGATAGCCCTTTGCGTTCGCATACCGCAAACCGGCCAGTAGCGCTGAACCGATGCCTTCTTTGCCTTCCCGGGAAAGCAGTCGCAATTTCTGATTCTCGTGTGACCTGCACCACTCGCCCGTGCCATCCGGTGAGGCATCGTCCACGATGAGAAGTTCGCAATCTGGCAACACCGCAAAAATTTGCTCGCTCAATTCCGGCAAGTTGGACCGCTCGTTGTAGGTCGGAATCACAACAAGCAAACGATCGTCAGCAGCAATCATATCCGCATGCCTTACGGGCTATTTATCGGTTAAGTCTTCGTCAATCTGAGCATGTTTTTTCATTGTACGATAGCGATAGTTGAGCAGCAAAATGAGCGCGATGATAATCGCTACGCCACCAATCGTAAGCACCGGGTTTTCGCGACCGACATACTTGTCGATCAGTACCGAACCATAAACCATCACACCGCACCCTAAAACACTGCCGAGACAAATCGCCAGAAAAGTACTTAGCCGGGACATTCCCAGCAGTCGACCAAAAATTGCTGCGCCCACAGCGCCAGTGGCCGCAAGTGGAATCATGACAAACAATGTAATTCCCACAAACGTCGCGCGGCGAATCCAAGGGTGACCTGCAAGTAACTGTTGACTGTCACGGGCCACGACAAGTAGCCGGGAACCGAGATACGGAATGCGAAATAAAAAGCCCGCATGAAAAACCAGCAGCATGCCGGTCATGATGTCCATGTACACCACCAGCGCAAATAACTTCAGCGGCGCGCTATGCAGAATCACAAATTTGCCGAGAAAGAAAAATGTGGCCGCCGCAGTGAGCAGCACTTTGTGAAGCTGCGCCGCACCGCCGGTAAACCCCACAACGAGACAAAAGGCAACTGCACTCACCGGTGGCACGAAGAGTGTTATCAGCCACCAAAAAGGATGGTCCCGACGAAAAGCGTCGCAAAATTCTTTTTCCGCTGCAGCAATCTGGTTTGAGGAAGGTGTTGGTTCCATAGTTATCTCTTTGCCGCGGCGAGGTCAGCCTCGGCAAGTTTGCCGGCGTCGCTTCGGTGGGGTGTTGTCGCTATAATGCTCGTCTTGCGACTCGGGCTGATCGATCCAAAATAAGAAAGAACCTGCGAATGTCAATTGATCTCGCCGTTGTACCAGTGGCAGGCCGCGGAACGCGACTGCTGCCCCTTACCAAAAGTCAGCCTAAAGAAATGCTCGCCGTGGGCCGTTCGCCGGTGGTGCAGTATGTGGCCGAGGAACTCCATCGCTGCGATATCCATCGGCTTATTTTCGTCACCGGACCAGGAAAAGCAGCCATCGAAAATCATTTCGACACCGATAACGAATTGATCCAGCACTTGCGGGAAACGGGCCGCGAAGAAATTTTACAAGATCTTTCCTTTGAACGGGAAGATCTGGAATTTTTTTACACTCGGCAGCGGCAACAACTCGGTCTGGGGCATGCGGTGCTTTGTGCGAAACCACTGGTCGGAAATCAAAATTTTGTGGTCGCTTTAGGTGACTCGATTTTGGGCGTCAGCGCACAATCGCAAGTCGTTCGCACGATGGTCGAGCAGTTTGACCAGCAAGGTGTTGAGGCAGTCATCGCCTTTGAAGAAGTGAAGCCTGAGGAGGTAGTGCACTACGGAATCGCGAAGCCGAAGGGCGATGTCGATGCAGTTTTTGAACTTGCTGACCTTGTCGAAAAACCTTCGGTGGATGAGGCGCCGAGTCAATTGGCTGTCGCTGCCCGCTATGTGTTCAGCAGCAAGATTTTTGACTGTCTCGAACGCACACCGCCGGGAAAAAATAATGAAATCCAACTGACCGACGCGATCCGCATGTTGATTCAAGATGGCGGACGTGTGTTAGGAATACGGCTTCCTAAAACAGAACGCCGCTACGACATCGGTTCCTACGAACGGTACTTTGAGGCCTTCGCCGAATTTGCCCTGGCCGATCCCGATTACGGTCCCGCCTTCCGGGCCGCGATTGAAAAATTGCTCTAACGCTCAAGCGAGAAAGCACTGGATGGAATTAATCCGAAAACAAGCGTTTGCTCGAGCCGGATTGATCGGCAATCCATCGGATGGCTACCACGGCAAGACTATTTCGATCGGGCTTGGCAATCTCTGGGCCAAGGTTTCACTGTATGAGTGGGAGCAAGTCGAAATTGTCTGGAGCCAGGAAGACCGCAGTCGCTTTGATTCCATTGAACAACTGGCCGATGACGTGGTGCTGCACGGTTACTACGGAGGCGTACGCTTGGTCAAAGCGACGATCAAACTTTTTGTCGATTATTGTCGCCGGGAAAATATTTCGCTGCACGATCAGAATTTTTCTGTACGCTACGAAAGTAATATCCCGCGGCAGGTCGGGCTCGCCGGTTCGAGTGCAATCATTATTGCCACCCTCCGCTGCTTGATGGAGTTTTATGACGTTCAGATTCCGCTCGATGTGCAGCCCTCTTTAGCACTGGCAGTGGAACGCGAAGAGTTGGGTATTGGTGCGGGCCTTCAAGATCGGGTATCGCAGGTTTACCAGGGCGCAGTCTTTATGGATTTCGGCGAAGCGAAGATGCATCACAAACAGGGCTTTGCCTGCGGGCAATATGAGCCGCTTGATATTACGCAGTTGCCACCCCTCTACGTTGCCTACAGTACGAACGAGAGCGAACCGACCGAGGTGGTGCACAACGATCTGAGGGCCCGTTACGAACGAGGCGATGCGGGTGTGATTGCCGCCATGCAGCAATTTGCTGAAATCACTGTGGCCGCACGGACAGCCATTAACGAGGGGGACTCCGCAACGTTCGGGCAACTGATCGATAAGAACTTCGATCTCCGCCGCAGCATCTGCAACGTCGCTTCGGGACAGGAACGAATGGTACAGGTCGCCAGAGAGGCGGGCGCTACAGCCAAATTTGCCGGGTCCGGCGGCGCGATTATNGGCACCCTGCCCCACGAAGAGACTTTCGAGCGACTCGTCGAAAAACTCGGATCGCTCGACTGCCGGGTCATTCGACCTGAGTTTGTGCCTTCGCTCGCTTAGAAAATTAAAAAACGTTTGACCTTTCCATGCACTGCGGCGACACTGGCGTCATGAAAGCAGACTTCGGTAAACACNGCACGGCTCGAAGAATCACGCGGCGCAAGCTTTTTGAAGCCACGGCCGGCGCCGGACTTGCCCTGCCGCTGACAGGAATCACCGGCAACATCTCGGCCGCTACTTCTCACAAACGCAACGACCTGGTCGCCCAAGAGAACGCGCGGAAGGGGACCCGGGATTGGATGCTCACCCGAGCACTGGTCGATGACAACAACCGCCGTCGCAGTTCGCGGATCGAAGGCTATGCCTCCGCGCCAAGCGTCAGACCCGGCGAAACGCTTGATTTGAAAGTCAGCACCCGACCGGCATCCCCNTTTACGATCGACATCTATCGCACCGGCTATTATCAGGGCACCGGTGGTCGGCACATGACGCGACTTGGCCGATTCGAAGGGACGCCGCAAGAGGAACCGGCAGTAGGCGAAGNGCGACTNCGCGAATGTGCNTGGGAAACTTCGGCTGAACTNACNATTCCCNCCGACTGGCTCAGCGGCGTCTATCTGGCGAAACTCACCGCCGAAAAAGAAGGNGCNCAGAGCTATATCATCTTCATCGTCCGCGATGATCGGGAGTGNGATTTTCTTTTTCAGGTGAGCGATGCAAGNTGGCTCGCATACAACCTCTGGCCCGGCGGCTACTCGCTTTATAACGATGGANAAAATCCCCGAGCTTACTGCGGCCCTGGCGTTTCGGTGAGTTGGGACCGGCCCTACGCGTGGAATTGGCACGGGCACAAAGCACCGCTCACGCTCGGTAGTGGCGAATACTTTCTCTGGGAATATCCGCTCGCCTATTGGATGGAGAAAGAGGGGTATGATGTTTCCTACATCAGCACGCTCGATACCCANACCGACCGGNTAGGNCTGCGGCGTTCAAAGAGTTTTCTCTCAGTCGGCCACGACGAGTATTGGTCGCTCTCGATGTTTGACAACGTGCGGCNGGCAGTCGATGCCGGGATGNACGCCGCATTTTTCAGNGGCGACACCTGCTGGTGTGTGATCCCGTTCCTTCCNAATGCGGCGGGCCAAAAGTATCGCACGATCACGCGGCAGGGACTCTTCGGTCCGCTCGACGATGAAGCNGAAACGCCTGAAGCGCTTGCCGAATGCCTGGCCCGCTATCCCGGCACGAAACAATTGCCGACGCTTGCGCCCTCCGAAGGCCTCTTAATCGGGGCACGGAACGTGTATCCCTACATGGGCATCGCCGACTGGATTTGCCGCGACGACTCACACTGGCTTTACGAAGGCACAGGGATGCAGAACGGCGATTCGATTTCAGGTCTTATCGGGTGGGAGTGGAACAGCGGTCCAGCAGAGATTCCGGGACTGCGTGTCGTGGCCAGCGGAGAGGTGAGCGACGGACACGGTGGCGACGGGCATTATCACGCCACGATCTACCCTGGCAAAAAAGACAATTGGGTCTTCAACGCCTCCACCTGGTGGTGGTGGGATGGANTGGCCACACCTCCCGGTTGCGTCCGGGTAACNGATCGGCTGAAGGGCCCGGACGAGCGGGTGCAGCGGATGACCCGCAATGTGTTTGCGCGTTTTCTTGCGTAATCACTCAATGTGGTTTGACGCATCACGGAGCAGACAGGACAATCGCGGACACCCGCTTCGCACGCCCAGCGGAAACCATACATGCTTTCTCTGTTGTCGAAAGAACGGATCGTTGCCCCGCCCGGCTACAACCGCTGGAAGGTTCCACCTGCTTCCATTGCCATCCATCTCTGCATCGGTTCGGTTTACGCCTGGAGCATTTTTAANCCGGCACTGATTCGCGTTCGCGGTGTGGTCACCAGCGCAGCAGGGGATTGGACACTTTCGGAGGTCGTCTGGATCTTCACTGTCGCCATCGCCACGCTGGGCTTCGCGGCAGCGGTCGCCGGCAAGTGGCTCGAGCGGGTCGGCCCGCGGATGGTCGGGGTGGTAGCCGCCCTCTGTTGGGGAGGTGGTTTCCTGATCGGTGGGATGGGCATCGAAATGCACGACCTTACCCTGCTTTATCTGGGATATGGTGTGCTGGGAGGCATCGGCCTGGGACTCGGTTACGTTTCGCCGGTCAGCACACTTATCCGTTGGTTCCCTGACCGTCGCGGCATGGCAGCGGGCTTAGCCATTATGGGATTCGGGGGCGGTGCTTTGATTGCGGCACCGATGAACGAAGCGTTGATTCGCCATTTTTATCAGCCCCCTACTTATTTGGGGACGGTGGAGCAGGTTCAGCCAACCACGGTCGACGGCAAGCGGATGGCCACCGTCGATGGTAGCGAACGGGAAGTCGTTGTGATTGGCCCGAGCGAAATCAAAAACATGATCCGCCCGGGTCCGGCAGGAGTGTATGTTGTCGGTACCGGTCGCAGTGGGATTGCCCGTACTTTTTTTGCGCTCTCTGGTCTCTATACCGCAGTGATGCTCATCGCGGCCTTTGCCTATCGGATCCCGGCGACAGATTGGCAACCGGTCGGATTTGATGCGCAAGCGACTGCGAAGAAAAAACGCAAACTTGTGAGTACGCGCGATGTCAGTATTGAACAAGCCGTTCGCACTCCGCAGTTTTATCTTGTCTGGATCGTACTCTGCTTGAACGTTACGGCAGGAATCGGCGTGCTCGGTGTTGCCAAAACGATGATGAGCGAAATTTTTGGCTCTGCGCTTCCAGACATTGCGACCAGTCAATTTGCAGCCACATTTGTACTGATGATCAGCGTCTTCAACATGCTGGGGCGATTTTTCTGGGCCAGTGCATCCGATTTTTTGGGTCGCAAGACGACTTACACCATCTTTTTTGTGCTGGGCATCGTCTTGTATTTACTGATCCCCGTTACAGCCTCTGGTGTCGCACAGCAGCCAGCTGTGTTGTGGTTAATTTTGTTTTACGCTGTGGTGATGCTGATCTTCACACTTTACGGCGGGGGTTTCGCCACAATCCCTGCCTATCTGGCAGACCTGTTCGGCACTCGATTTGTGGGTGGGATCCACGGGCGTTTGCTCACCGCCTGGAGCGTTGCCGGGGTTCTCGGTCCCTGGTGCATTACCTGGTTACGCGCACGCTCGATACGCGCAGCGATCGATGATCTGATTCCCGTGATCGATCCGGCGCGATTTCAAAATGTTTTTGGCGCGCCGGTCGCCCAACTTGAAACCCTGGTGCAAAGCAAAACGGTCACGCTCTCGAAACTGCTGGAAATCGCACCGGCAGGTACCATCGACCCGACAAGTACCGTTTACAACTCGACAATGCTGGTGATGGCGGGACTTTTATCCGTCGCGCTGGTGGCAAATCTATTGGTTCGTGCCGTTCATCCGAAGCACTACCTCTCGGAAGACTGACCGATCACCGGGTTTCAGTCCTCAGGCCTTCCCTTCGTGATCGTCCACGCTGCATGTTGCCGCCAACCGATCATCGCGATCGATGACGACCAGCGCAAGCAACGTTCCCGTAAAATACATAAAGTGAAACGCTGCATCCTCATATTGATGCGAAAGTCGGGCACCAAAACCGAGGGCCACAAAAAGCAGCAGCGATCCGGCAAGCACGAGTTTGAGCAGCGGTGCCCGATTGCGAAACCACTCGCCACCTAAAAGGCTCGCCACGGCGCCGAAGCCCAGCAACGCTTCACCAACGGCCAGAGAGAGAAAAAGAGGCGTCTGCGGCAAGCTGCCGAGTGGCGTTTCTGCAAACTGTTCCACAAACCATTCGGGTGCCGCGCCCTCAAAGCACTTTCCTAAACCGGCCAAGAGCAAGGTGTTGGCGAAAAGGAGTGTGATCGCTAAACGCATCACCGTGCGGGCCACTCGACAGGTCGTCATTAAGATCTCCTTGTTCTAGTTTGCTGTGTATTGTTTGGTGTCGTTAGGTTCTGTTTGCGGTCTATTTAACGGATGGATGGAAAGTATACAACCAGCAATCTAGAGGTACAGTCGAACACGGATCGCAACTCTTTGTGACTGGTGAGATTGATCCTTTTAGACGGTTTGTCGCGCGAACGTAGGGCAACAGGGCTTCGCGATGTCAAAAAAAGACCGACTTGGTTTGGTGACCTTGCTGCTTGCCCGGGCAGCGGCAACCGCTGAGGACAAACGAGTGGGGTATCGACGCAGGCGAGTGCGTGGCGTAAAACGGCACTCCCCTTGGAGACTGTAACACAAAGACCCTCAAAAACCTGAACAGGAGATACTTCAATGCCCCGTTTGCATGTCGTCGACCCGAGTGAAGCCACCGGAGATGTAAAAGAAATATTTGGCGCCTTCGAGCAGAAACTCGGCAAAGTGATCAATATTTTTAAGGGCATGGGTAATAGTGCTGCCGCCCTGAAGGCCTACACCGGTCTTTCCGGCGCAATGGCCGCCGGCGAACTTGCACCAGAGGATCGCGAAGCCATTTATCTCTCGCTGAGCGAAAAGAACGATTGCGGCTACTGCGTGGCCGCCCATACGATGCTTGCCCAAAAGGCGGGTCTCTCGGCCGATGAGGTCATCGAATTTCGCCGCGGTGGCTCGAGCAACGCCCAGCGCGACGCGCTGATCAAATTTGTCTTCCGCGTCGTCGAGACCAACGGATTTGTGGACGATGCCGAAGTCGAAGCTGTGCGGACTGCCGGATACAGCGACGGTCAGATTGCCGAAGCGGTGGCAATGATCGCCCTGGTCACGTACACCAACCTGTTCAACCACGTGTTCGGCTCTGAGCTTGATTTCCCGCCCGCACCTGAGTTGAGCTAACCACCGTCCACCGTCCACTGTCCACCGGTCCACCGGTTTTACTAACTTGATTTCTAATCCGGCACCAATAGCCTTGGAGAGTCAATGCGCAGTTTTTGTGCGCTGATCAAGCGCGCCGCGAATCGATTCGGTGACTTTGTCGCCCAAGGCTTTGGAGCCCTCTGGCGTAAAATGCACGTTGACCGGTCGTTGAATATCGGCAAGTCTTGATGCCGCAAACGCGTTCAAGTCGTCGATGGCAATCTGGTGTTTCTGCATGATCTGGCGGCCGATCTGATTGTATCGATCAACATCTGCCGGGTCGCGATGCGGACGCACCTTGCCCTCGGGCACCGGTGTGGTCGTTGCAAAGAGAGGCGTTGCGCCACTTGCCAGAATCGATTCGACGATCCGGTGTAGTTGACGCGTATAGGTTTTCAGGTCCGCCTGCGACGGATCGGAGGGATCATCCGACGCCCCACCATCGGCTTGTACGCGTTTTAGATCGTGTAGCCCGAAGTTAAAGTGGACCACATCGAAGTCTCCTCCTTCCAACTGAAGCCACTTATCGATTTGAGCCATCCCCTTGGTTGTCCCCTCACAATTTTCCTCCGGCCGCACAACTACCGCTTCCCCCTCCAGGGCTGAGACCACTGCCGGGTGATAGCCCATGGAGATCGAGTCGCCAAGCATCAGGACGCGTGGTAGCCGGCGGGTGTCGGCATCCGCTGCCCAGCGGATGCCTTCAAAGAGATGCTGGCGACCGAATTGAGTGTCGAGTGACCGCACATCGTGTCCGAGTTCCGTATAAAAAAATCGCCCGCCATGTTTTTCCGTTGTCCAGGCAATCGGGTGATCTTTTCCCATTGGCTTTCCACCTAACTTTTGGAAAAACTCTCGGACCGGTTCGTACGTTGACTCATCCACCCGCAACAGAACTTTCACTCCCGGCCGCCCCGTCACGCTCTGCGTGTGATTGGACCAGTCTGCGGTGTACCAGAACTCGGGCCCGTAACCTTTTACGGAGGGGTGATCTTTAGCGGCCGGGTCAACGATCACACGCGCTTTCTGGAAAGTCGAGTCGCTATCAAAATCGCAACCACCGAGATCCAAGAGCCAAGGCCACTTTTGTTGTCGCACNAGAGCAGCATGCAGGCCCACGATCCCATGGCCCCGCGCGAACCACTCCTCGACTGCNTTGCGCGATGCTNCGGGAAGCACGTCGGACAAGCCGTTGGCATTATTCAAAAGCAGTACGTCNTAGCGATCCAGGACTTCGGGCTTTAAATCACGATGATGTTCGGTCACATCNATTTCCATCCCCTGCTTNTCGCCCTCAAGCACCAGCCAACGATTGATCGCNGGAATTTCCGGATGCCGATAGTCTCCTGTGTCGGAGTAGACGAGNACGCGGAGTTGTGCGTCGGNTTTNGACTCGTCGTTACCCTCGTGTGCATCGACCGGAANCGTCGTGCATNGCAAAACCAGNAAGCACGTGAGTGANAAACAAAAGTAACGCCANAAACAGGGCATCGAGACTCCTCTTCGCCAGAATGCGCATTATCAAANGACCNGNGCGATTGTAGCAAATCGCATCGGTTTGCGTTNAGTCGCTGAGGCTCGAAAGTGCAAATTATGCTGGCAATAATTTGCAGTCGGTCATCACTTTCATGAGCCACGCATGAATCCGCTCATCGTGGAGATCGGATTGATTTTCTTCGTCGAGTCCCAATCCAAGAAAGTGATCGTCATCATACATGGCCTGCGATTCGTCGAACTCGTATCCCTCGGTCGGCCAGACACCCACGAGTTCAGGATTCCCAAGTCCTTTGACCACTTCCCAAAGTTGCCCCATCGCATCGAGAAAGTTATAGGGGTAACCACCTGCATCCCCCATCGCAAAAAAGCCGACCTTTTTGCCGACCAGATCGAGGCCCTCCATGCGTGGAATAAACGCATCCCAGTCGTCCTGCATTTCTCCAATATTCCATGTTGAAACGCCCAGAAGTAAAATATCGTATTGATTCATTTCTTCCGGTTCACATTTAGAAACATCGGCGACGTGGCTGACAAAATCGCCGAGTTCCTCTTTGATTTTTTCTGCCGCCATCTCGGTGTTGCCAGTGCTTGATCCGTAAAAGATTGCAATTGTAGGATTCATCGTTTCGGTGCTCTCCTCTTTGTGATGTGGGGCTGTGAGCCAGTGGCGTGAAATCGTAGACACGAATGAACAAAGCAACACACAAGGCAGAAGCAATCCGTGCGGTTCGCTTGAACATCAGGTGGGAATTCGGCGGCGACTTTCAATCCGTCTACAGGAGCCTCTGGATCGGCCGCGAATATCTGCTGTTGAGACTGAATCTCAATTGGCTTCGGGCATGATACCCGGGTTTTGGCTGGAAGAAAACCCTTGTCAGAGAAAATCTGCTAGGAATTTCATCTGTCGCTTGGATCTTGGAAGCCTCAGAGTCTACTGCTTGGCGGGGGCGTGAAAATTGCCCCTGATTCGCCTTGAAAGCTGCCTGAAAAAGCGGCTTGAAGATACGTCAAAAAATTGTGCGTTTTCTTCGCGGCAACACCATCAGACTCAATACGACAAGACAAAGCGTTGCCGGTTCGGGCAACCGCGCGATTTCCCTCGACGCGCAAGGCGAATATTTCATCGTCGGGTCGAAGATTCCATGCGTCTCCGTTGGTCTGACCGGCGGTCAATCTCATCGCCCCCTCGGAGTTAAGTCGCCACGACCCGCTGAATTCACGCTGCGCATGTGCGATGCCCCAATAGTTTGTGTTGGCATCCAACAACACGGCCCAGCGTCCTGCACCGAGATCGCCTGATCAACCGGGGTGGTGATCGAGTAAGGCATGGCCAGCAGCGCTGTAACCCGGTGCGCCGGCTGCATCCGCAGCCACCACGGCGTTGACACTCGAGGGAGCAAACGGGGGGGCCGGCGTATCGGTCACTCCCAGGCCGAGGACCACATCGGTCAGATAGTGCGCGGTGGGCCCCACGCTACAGGACGTCGCCTGATTGATGTTACCGATTGATGTTACCAAAGGCATCGTGATCGGGACCACTTAAAATTCTTCCGCTGATCGCAACCATGTCGCCCGGCCCGAGATTGTTGTAGACGACATCTGCAGTCGCAAGAGAATAAAAAGCCACCCAAAACAGTGGTGCAGCATGCCACCACCTCAACGCGCACGCGATCCATGAGCCGGCCCGGCGAGTAAAAGAAATAACCGAAAAATCCCGCTCCAAACAGTTTGTCGAAGATGGGAGCAATTACAAGAAATTTCACGCGGGTATTGTTACAACACGTTGGTGAAGAACACCAGGAAAATGCCTTTGATTCATGGATCAAAGGGGGGCGTGAAGTCCGTAGATTGTAATCGAAGCTGAAGCTATCTAAAAAAGCCCGGCAGGAAGACCCTGCCGGGCAAACAACGAGTAGGCCGGGAGGGACTCGAACCCCCGACCCAGCGATTATGAGTCGCTTGCTCTAACCGACTGAGCTACCGGCCCAACGTGGTGCAAGCACCGCCCCAAGTATACCTTGGCCACTGCATTTGGGGCAGCACACATGCGGACCCACGTGGTCCACCCTCGGCTAAGCGCTTTACGCAGATTTGGATTCACTCCAAACCGCCGATTCCATTTCAAGAAAGTCCGCCGTGCAACGACCCAACGCACCATAAAACGGCGTCTGGGCCTGTTGCCGGGTCTGCGTCAGGAGGGCCGCTGGCCAACGCATGTGCAACGCAAAAAATTCCCGGCCCAACGCTTCGTATGCGGCACGTTGTTGATCGTCAGCGCCAACCATCGACAATCC
>NHBP01000005.1 GCA_002168195.1 Planctomycetaceae bacterium TMED10 | reverse complement strand
TGCCGCTCCAACCAGCGAGCGACTTTATCCCCGTTCGACTCGACCGAGCAAAACCGAGCAAAGGATCGCGAAGAGGCACAATCTTTTGTACATCGATGTACGACGATTCCAGCCCATGACCGATTTCACGCTCTTTTTTCCTAGACGGAGAATCTTTTTTCCTAGACGGAGAATCTTTTTTCACCAAGCAGGGNTGGGCGACTCGAAACGGGAAAAAGGAAATTTAGAGATTTTAACGGTTTGGTTTATAGGGGTGAAACCGCTTTTGGCGATCCACGCCAGGGGATAGGCCGTTTCGATCCAAAGCTTCGGGTGAGGTTCTCCTGCTGTGACTGTAAAGACAGCCGATATAATAGGGAGTGGACCGAGCGAACACCTCCTGAATCCGGGACAAGTTAGCCGTCATCTTTGTGTATGGGTCACTTTCGTCTTTAGCGCAGTCGTCAGGTAAATTATGGACGCGATGAACCATGCTTCTGCAAAAGTCGGGAGCCGGCCTTCGATTCACGTCGATTCCGCAAAAGCACGCAACGGTGGCCCCCGTCGTATCGAGGGAAGTCGTGGAACGCCAATTACTTTTACCTTTGACGGTCAGTCGATTGAGGCATTCGAGGGCGAGACCATTGCTGCGGCTCTGCTAGCCAGTGGTGTGCGAACACTACGAGAAACCAACCTAAAGGGCGAACCGCGAGGCCTGTTCTGNAACATGGGGATCTGCTTCGATTGTTTGGTTGAGGTGAATGGCAATGCCAACCAGCGGGCCTGTCAGCACCCAGTGACCGATGGCCTTAAGATTAAAAGTCAACGCCCCGATCCCCTGGAGTCACACGAATGATCCAGCGCGACCTGGTGATTGTGGGTGCCGGTCCCGCCGGCATGGCGGCTGCGGTCGCCGCTGTCCGTGCAGGTGTGGGCGTGACGTTGATTGATGAAAACCACGCAACCGGTGGTCAGATTTATCGGCAATCCCCCGCTGCACTTGATAGCCTTTCAGTGCCTACCGATGAAAGTTCGGCGCACGGAAAGCAAATGATTCGTGAACTGGAATCACTTAAATCTCAAATCGAATGGCTCCCCAACACGAGTGTTTGGGGTTATTTTCCTGACAGAAAACTCGCTGTTCGTTCGGCGGACGGGTGGCAGATAATCGCTGCCAAGCAAGTTATTTTTGCAACCGGCGCCTACGAATTTGTGCCGCCTTTCCCTGGTTGGACTTTACCCGGCGTGATGACCCCGGGCGGGGCACAGTCGATGGTCAAGACAATGAAAATATTACCTGGCAGTCGCATATTGATTGCCGGCAGTGGCCCTTTTCTCCTCGTCGTCGCCGGACTATTGCACGCTTCCGGTGCTGAGGTGGTTGGGGTACTGGAAACAGCTCGCCGTCGAGATGCCGTGCGCCATCTTCCCGGTCTTTTTTCAAACCCAAACTTGCTCCTGCAAGGGCGCCGCTACCTAAAGCAATTACGAAAGGCAAAGATCCCCCTCCATTGGGGACACCTGGTTACCGAAGCCAAGGGAGATCAATCCCTTAAGAGCGTTACGTTTACGGCTTGCGATGGAGGTGGAACACCACACGGCGGAGAATCGACAATCAATGTTGATACTCTGTGCGTCGGCTATGGCTTTGTTCCTCGAACGGAGTTAGCCCAAATGGCCGATTGCACAATGGAATATTGCGAACTATTGGGGGGGTGGATTCCCCGGGTTGATTCGACGCTGTGCACCAGCGTCCCCGGGATCCGCGTTGCCGGAGATGGGGGAGGCGTGGCAGGGGCGATTGTGGCCGAACTCGAGGGCACGGTGGCAGGCTTGGCAGCCGCACGGGAGATCGGTGCTTTGGAAGAGACAGCGTACCAAGCGCAGCATAAACTCCTGGAAAAACAACTTCGTAAATTACAAACGTTCCGTTCCGCACTCGATCATATCTACCGTATTCGTCCCGGCCTACTCGATTTGGCTTGTCCGGATACAACTATCTGTAGATGCGAAGAAATTTCCCGCAAAGAAATGGAAGACGGTATTGAGTTCGGAGGAACGAACATCAGTACACTGAAGGTAATTACCCGGATCGGGATGGGACCCTGTCAGGGCAAAATGTGCTGGCCTACTGTGGCTCGACTCATCGCGGAGAAAGAAGGAAAATCGGTTGCGGAAATTGGAGATCTGCGGGTTCGACCGCCGATCGGGCCCTTGGCCATGTCGGATCTGTTAAACGAGTCGGCTTTCGCAGAGGCGCCTGAAGCCTCTTAATATTATGACCACATCTGCAGAAGTAATTGTTGTCGGTGGCGGAGTGATTGGTTCGGCGGTGACCTTTGAGTTAGCGCGTCGGTCAGTGGATGTTTTACTGATTGACAAAACGCTCCCCGGCCGCGCCACATCCGCCTCGGCCGGAGGTCTCTGGCCGGTAGGAGAAGCGGTCGGCATGGGTTGTGGCATCATTCATCATCAATCCCAGTCGAAGTCTGACACTTTGAACGACGAGATGCTTCTGCCCACTTCTTTTCGCGATTTCCTGGCTCAAAGTAATAGCTATTTTCCGGAACTGGCCGCTGAACTCAAAGAGTTCGGGGGCATTGATATTGAGTATGAACCCGGTGCGGGGCTGCTATTTCTTTACTTCAATGAAGAAGAAAAACAGTTTGGACAATTGATTGTAGACAGCTTACCGGATGAAAGTCGTCCACAAATACTCACCGCCTCGGAAGCCCAGAAAATTGAGCCTCAGCTAACGGACCAGTTATTGGGAGCCGCGCGGCTCGTCGACGAACATCAGGTGAATCCCATGTGGCTTGCGGAGGGTTTCAAACGTGCTGCCATCAATCTGGGTGCCAAATTCCGTCACGAAACAAAAGCGGCCACACTAACTCGAGTGGGCGATAAAATTGTGGGTGTGCAGACCGGAGAAGAAAAGTTCTCATGCGACACCGTGGTCAATGCGGCGGGAGCCTGGGCCGGAACCTTGGCAGAAACGGCCGAATTACGACTGCCAATCTTTCCGGTACGTGGGCAAATCGTACTCACGCAATCCTTACCGCACGTGCTAAACGCATGCTTGAGNAACTCAGGATGCTACATCTTGCAGAAAAAACATGGTGAAGTGCTGATCGGCAGCACTACGGAGAATGCCGGATTCGATGTGTCAGTTACTCCAGAGGCAATCACTCATCTCACGAATGCCGCGGTGCGAACGCTTCCTTGCCTGCGCGAGGTGGGAATTAAACGTGTCTGGTCGGGACTGCGGCCCGGGACGCAAGATGAACTGCCCATCCTTGGGCCGATGGAGGACGTAAGCGGCTATCTGAATGCGACCGGCGGATTCCGAACCGGCGTTGTCGCATCGCCACTGACCGGTCGTGTGATCGCGCAAAAAATCACGAACCAGGCTCTCGATTTTCCCATCGAGACTTTTCTTGCCAGCCGGTTCAAGCGTGCTGAAAATACCATCAACATCTGATGAAACGCTTCGGGGCATTCTACTGAAGCAATTGTTTTAATCGCTCCTGCGCCTGCGTGACTCGCGGCTTTAACGCTTCCGGAGGCTTTTCTATCTTTTGCAAGATTGCCTCGTGCTTGGCAACAAAATCACGCCGCGCTTGCGGCGTGAGCTTTCTTTTCATTTGCTGCGCAATACGGATTCTTTTCTCGACCGCACCAAGCACGACCGCATATTCATCAGCAAGCAATCCAGCGTAGGCCCACGGCAAAAGAAACCTCGTCTGCTCACTGTAGGGCACGTATTTCTGCAGCAGATCAATCGCTTCGACACCATTCTGAGAAATCCCACTTTGATTCCGCCAGCCAACGCGAAGAAATAAAGCGTTTGTAAAACAAATATCTTTCGGCGTCGCCCGACTCAACCGGAGATCGAGTTTTGCAACCGCTTGCCAGTCTTGATTTATTGCATCGTTCCACGCCTCTGCAACCGCTCTACCCGGGTCGGCGAGTTTTTCGATCATCCCATTGCTGATGGGCCTTCGTTCCGCAATGGCTCGCATTGCTTCAATCTCCAGCGCCGACTGATTTCGGGGCTCCTGTACCAAAATAGATTGAACGCTGGCGGCACAATCTCGAAGTTCACCCTGGACCAGTTGAATGCGAGCCTGAACAATCTTTCGCTCCGTTTCATCCTTGACCGAGGCGACCAATGCTTTGGCACGTGCCATTTGATTATTGGATTGAAGCAACTGCCCGAGGTAATCCAGATCGAGATTGAGTTCAGCCCGCAAGCCGCCCGCATCTAACATTGCGTCACCCTGAGTCAACGAATCGTCGAGACGTTTTTTTTCTCCGGGAAGCATGAGCCGCAAAGAATGGGTGGCCAGCAGATTACTATCGTCCGTGTTGAGTGGTGCATTTTCGCAGTAACTGGCTAATTGCTCAGTCGTAAAGGTAAGCATTGCCGCCAGATCATGCACATCATGCAATCCCCGACGGTTGTAAAATTCGGTCATCGAATGGTCGTCCTGCGCGAGAAACTTTTCTAGAGCGATCGGTGCNTTGGATGCGAGAAAAACTAAAGCATTATCGGCCGGTCGATAGAGACGAACATAGGGAAAGACATCCAGCAGTGTCGCTCCCAATGACTTGAGCAATGGCTGATTCACAAAATTGATATCGATCCACTGGACAAAAACACCATCGTCAGTCAGATGACTGCGTACCTCCTCCATAAATTCCCGTGTATAGAGATGCGACGCACCTGCGGTCCACGGATGTGAGGGCTGCGAAACGATACAATCGTATTGCTTTGTCGTCAGGGCAAGGCCACCTCGCGCGTCGTTACAAATAATATCCACCCTGGGATCGCTGAGAAAATTGCGATCACGGAGTTTTGCAATCTGACGATTCGCTTCTACAACCTTCGGTTCGAGTTCAAACACATCCACTTCGTCAATGGAAGGAGGAACTGCATTCACGGCAAGCGCTCCTCCCAAGCCAATAATCAGCATTGATTTGGATTGCGGCCGCGCAAGAACCGGAAGCAAGCTAAGCATCTCTTCNGTTGCCATGCGGGCGATCGCACCCCGAGCGGGAATTGTCGCCTCCGGCAAACCGTTGGTCCTGAGAAAAAATAACCCATTGCCTTCGCTAAGATGCACCGTCGCTGATCGCCCTACCGCGACATACAAAGGATCCCCTTCATGATCTCGATGAACGAAAGGCGACATCCGCAAAATGCCGTCCGGTCGCTGAGGAGGAAAAAAAATCGCAAGCAGGACGCCTGAAAAAACAAAACTTAGAAGGCCCACGCTTGTTTTTAAGCGAAGCAGCACAAGCGTGACTGCCAGCAACAGACTCACCGAGACCGCGATGGCGGCAGTCGTTGAAAATCCATAGAGCGGAAGTAGCACAAGACCTGTGAGTAACGATCCGGTTATCGAGCCTGCCGTATTCCAGGAATAAATTCGGGCCGTGGCACTCGCTGCAAGGCGATAGGTCTTGGCATGAAGTCGAACTGCAAACGGAAAAGTAGCGCCGATAAAGAGTGTCGAGGGCAATAATACGGCAATGCACAGGCTGGCGTTTGTCCATAAGCTCGCATTCTCACTGATCCCCAGTGATCGGCCCCATTCCGCAAGCAGGCCAATCTGATGAAAGACAGCGAGTGAGCTTACAGCGATACCAAGCTGACAGATCGCCAACCCGTCTGCCGCCTGACGACGCGTTTTTGCCCATCGCGAAGCAATCGCACTTCCGATTAAAATTCCCAGTAAGAAACTGGAAAGCATGGTCGCAAACGCAAAAACACTGCCTCCAAGTACGTGAGATAGAAGCCGAGTCCAAATAATTTCCCAGGCAAAGGAGACTGCGCCAGAGAAGAAAATGAGTGGTAACACGAGTTGGCCAAGGAACGGTCGAACCGCGGCCTCTGGCATTGAACCGGATGGCATCGTCTCCTCCGCAGCAAACGTCCGACCATTTTGTGCTTCTTCGCCATCCAATTTTTTTTGTGCTGCTTCGGGCAGAATGCGAACCGCAAAGACTGCCAGTAAAAACACAACGAAATTCACAACAACACCCGCGAGCATCGTGGCATACATGCCCCACGCCGGTAACAACAAAAATGCAGCACAGAGAATTCNGATCGGANNAGCGNCNAACGTATTGATCGCATAAAGCAGACCCACTCGGTTGCCTACCTCCGATTCATTACGGACCGCATGACGCGTCAGCAAAGGAAGCGTTGCACCCATCGCACCGGTCGGAATCATAATAATGATAAAGGTACTGGCAATAATAAATAAAACCTGNAAGACACCGCCCGCATCTGTCGGTTCTGTCTGTCCACCAAAAATATCGACCAGCACAACACGGGCAAATTGAAGCGCAAGGGGTACGGCAACGGCAGTGCCTGCAATCACTAACTCCAGAATCGCATACGTCATCACGGGTCTTTTCACACGATGCACAAAACGACCCGCGACCGAGGCTCCGAGTGACAATCCAGCCAAATAGGCGGAGAGAACAACGGCCAAGGCAAACTCAGAAGTGCCAAAAATAATTGCGAACTGACGAAGCCATACGACCTCGTAAAGCAGCGCCGCAAATCCAGAAAGAAAAAAACAGCAGAGAATTAACAACAGAGAGCCACGGATCGTGCGGCGCTGCCGCAGACTATCATCAAACGCGTGGTGTGTTTCTCGAAGGTGATCGGTGCTGTGCATAGGACAAAAAGACGCGTCTAAGTTTCCAGAGGGCGTTGATTGTACATCAATCTCAGATGCATTCGCGATCGCTTTGACGACTTCTCAAAGAGCGGCNAATGGGCCGGACAAAACCGCATATTTTAAAGAATCTCTCCTGGATTTCTTCTTTGGCTGCCGCGAGTTGCCACGAAAGCTCAACCAAACCGATGTCATTCTCACCCGATATTTGGTTATAATGCATAGCATCTTTTACCTAGTATCCTTACGCGATAAAGATGCCCGATCATGAGAAGGGATCACATTTCAGCGGAAGATGGCTACCCATTCCCCGAAGTGTTGATTCTGATGAGGGTTTCAACGTCAGAACCCACCTACCAGATGATCCCCGACGGCCTGTTGATTTCCAGGTTTTAAACGCAAGTATGTTCAGTCCAAAAGAACGGTCCGCTGATTTTTTTTACTGCAAATCGTGGTGTTTAAGACCGGGATATTGCAGATTGTTTCTCGTTGGCCCTTTTGTTGTTTTGTCTGTTTTCTTGACCAGCAATTTCACTTCCGCCGATGAGCAAGCTGCTCCGGCGGTTGGCAGTGAACTCACAGAAGTGAACCCGCAGGCGATTGCGTTCTTTGAAAATAAAATCCGACCTTTGTTGGCAGAAAATTGTTACGAATGTCACGGCGAAGAAGAACAAGAAAGTGATTTAAGAGTTGATTCACTTNTGGGTCTCATGCGTGGCGGCGAAGGCTACGGCGCGGCGATCGTGCCCGGCAATCCGGGCGGAAGCATTTTAATCAGTGCCGTAAAACATCAAGAACTGACAATGCCGCCCGAAAAGAAGTTGTCAGCACGCCAGATCGAGGATCTNGTCCATTGGATNAAAATTGGTGCGCCTTGGCCGGGATCTACTGGTGCGCACAAAGACATAAACGACATAGACACCGAACAAGGGATTACGATCACCGATGAAGACCGTTCCTGGTGGTCGTACCAACCGGTGGTTCACCCTGAAATACCCCAAGTGGGCCCATCTTTAGAAACGGGCAATCCCATTGATGCGTTTATTCGCGCAAAGTTTTTAAAAGAGGGGCTGTCTCCCTCACCTGCCGCAAGCAAGCGGGAATTGATCCGCAGGGCAACTTTTGACCTCACTGGATTGCCGCCCACACCCGAAGAAGTCGAAGCGTTTGTGCAGGATACGAACCCAAATGCCTATCCACAGTTAATTGATCGCCTGCTTGATTCTCCACACTATGGAGAACGCTGGGGTCGGCACTGGCTTGATTTAATCCGCTACGCCCAGACCAATGGATATGAACGAGATGATGAAAAACCGTTTGCNTGGAGATACCGCGACTATGTGATTCGTAGTTTCAACCAGGGTAAACCCTTCAACCAATTTGTGCTCGAACAGTTGGCCGGTGACGAACTACCGGAGGTCACAGACGATTCGGTCATTGCAACTGCATTCTATCGATTTTGCGTGTGGGATGATGAGCCGGATGATATTTCGCAAGCTGTTTTCGACGGATATGACGATATCCTGGCGACAACGTCACGTGCGCTTCTGGGGCTATCGATCGGATGCGCTCGTTGCCACGCGCACAAATTTGATCCATTGCCACACGAAGATTATTACCGGATGCTCGCCTTTATCCGCAACGTAAACTACTACCTGAAACCTGAGGGCGAGCAGAGAAATATCGTGGTGGTACCCATGCCAGGGGGAGGCGAAACGCTTGGAGTCACCGAACGAAGCGGCCTTCCGCGTCCAACGCACGTTTTACTAAGAGGTCGCGTTGCCACGCCCGGCAAAGAGGTCGATCCCGGTTTTCCACAAGTACTCAGTCAACCGAACACAGAAGAGTTTGCCATTCCCAGCGATCGTAGTGGAGNCGACAAATCAACCGGACGTCGTTTAGCTCTCGCGCGCTGGATTGCCAGTAGCGAGAATCCACTCACATCGCGAGTTCTTGTAAACCGATTGTGGCATTATCACTTTGGCCGTGGCATCGTATCGACTCCGAGTGACTTCGGGAAAACGGGGATTCCACCGACCCACCCTGAATTGCTCGACTATCTGGCAAGTAAGCTCATCGAGAGCAACTGGCGACTCAAGCCGCTGCATAAACAAATTATGCTTTCAGCGACCTATCGCCAATCTTCCCGCGCTACCGATCCGGAAGGCTTAACCGTTGATCCCGAAAACAAATTACTTTGGCGACAAAATGTGCGTCGCTTAGANGCCGANGCNATCCGNGACGCTGTNTTAGCCACCAGCGGNCAACTGAATCTGACAGCAGGCGGACGTGGATTTTACCCACGACTTCCCGCACAGGTGATCGGCAGTCAGTCGATGCCCGGTCGTGGTTGGGGAAAATCGTCGCCTGCCGAGCGAAACCGTCGCAGCGTTTATGTCTACGCCAAACGCAGCCTCCAACTACCTCTATTGGAAATTTTTGACGTTGCCAGCACNGAGCAGTCAATTGCCGCACGCAGTCGGACGACCGTGGCGCCGCAAGCACTGGGTCTTTTNAATAGCGATTTCATCACGCGTCAGGCTGACTGCTTCGCCCAGCGACTGCGACGAGAAGTAGGCGAAACAAAAAACAGCCAGNAAACCGNTACAGAAAACCAAATTCGCAGNGCCTATGTTTTGGCACTTGGNCGTGAACCANCCGTAGAGGAACTTCGCATCGCCACGGGTTATTATGAACGTCAACTGAAACGATTTCTTCAGAGTGAGCAGGGTTATCAACTTGCGCCGGCACTCCCTGCAGCGCTTCACAAAACGTTTCTCAGCCATTGCAGTGGCTCTGATTTTTACAAAGACCCGATGCCGGGCTGGACCTACCAACGCGGTGACTGGCCTGGACGGGGCGATAGTATTCACTGGGTAAAACTCTCGCGAGGACCGGTTGCCTTTTCAGAAGAAGCGGCTGTGCAAGATGGNGAAATTTCTTGTCAGCTCAAACTCAACAAAAATGCAGAGTTTTCTTCGCTTGTCTTTCGGGGGCATGCGGTCGGCGATACATGGCAGGGATATGAACTCTATCTCGATCCGCAGAATCAATCTGTTGAACTCCGCCGCGTAGGTGATCAGACCGTTGCGCTGCAAAAAGTCGATGCCCAATTAGTTGCCGGNCGCTGGGAACAGATCGACATTGCTTTTAGCGGCGCGGAAATAAAAATAGCACTCAATGGGAAANCACTTTTCGAAATCACCGACCAGGAACCGCTTTCTGATAGCGATCGGGTTGGACTACGAACCTGGGGAGCCGAACTGGCATTCCGAAATTTCTTTGTCCGCGATAAGTTTCAATCGGTCGAGATCACCGGAAATCAACCAAAGCAAGCGGGAGAACGCGCGATGGCAGCCGTAGCGAAACTCATTTTCAACCTCAATGAGTTTGTTTACATCGATTGAATATGGGTTAAAATAAAGACGGCTAAGGAAACAATGTGCGGCTAATTTGCGTAAAAAGAGACACTAAAATCGTTTTACTAGCGGATTGTTTTATTTTCAGCAGCATTAGCGGTAGTTATTTTTGACGCGATGGCGAACCCCATGCAGAACCAAACAAATTGCTGTGGTCATCGGCGACAATTCCTCTGGGAAACAGGCGCCGGTTTTACCGGACTGGCGCTATCGAGTCTGCTCGATACAGACGGTTTTTTCTCGAAGCACGCGTCAGCAATGGATTACAACCCACTTGCGCCAAAATTACCGCACTTTCCGGTGAAGGCAAAGCGTTGCATTTTTCTCTTTATGTACGGCGGTCCCTCAGCCGTGGATACGTTTGATTACAAGCCCGAGCTCCAAAAAAGGGACGGACAAGAGATTGATGTTGAGTTTCGTCGTCGCAAGGTAAAGAAACAAAAACTTCTTGCTTCTCAAAGGAAATTCGCCCGCTACGGAGAATCAGGTCTCTGGTGCAGTGATGCGTTTCCAAACATTGCACAGCACATGGACAAGTTCTGTGTCATTAAATCACTTCAGGCTGATTCGTTTGCGCATGGTTCGGCCGTGCTGCAAATGAATAGTGGCCAAATTATTCTCGGCTCGCCAACACTCGGGTCTTGGTTATCTTACGGATTGGGAACAGAAAATAAGAATTTGCCAAGCTTTGTAGTGATGCTTGACCCCCGCGGTGGGCCAATCCCCGGGGCCCATAACTGGTCAAGCGGTTATATGCCGGCAGCATATCAGGGGACTCAGTTTCGGGGCAAAGGTGATCCCATTCTCGATCTATCGCCGACCGACGGTATGGATGTCCTAGGGCAGCAGGATCAACTCAAAACACTTGACGCATTGAATGCGGCACATCTTGAACAGCGACCTGAATTGAGCGATCTCACTGCCCGCATCAAAAGCTATGAACTCGCATTTCAACTGCAGACCAGTGCCCCAGAGGCGATGGACCTTTCTCAGGAGGGGAAAAAAACCCTCGAGGGTTATGGGCTATTTGACAAGAAACCAGATCACAAACTTTCAATCGGTTCCAGGCATTTTGGTACACAGTGCCTTACCGCTCGTCGACTGATCGAACGAGGAGTCCGCTTCGTGCAGATCTATTCCGGCGGAGGCCATCAGCAACAGAACTGGGACGCACACAATGGCATGGAGGAAAACCTCGCAATTCATGCCCCGGAAGTCGATAAACCCATCGCTGCTCTGCTAACCGATCTTGAACAGCGGGGACTGCTTGAGGAAACGCTGGTCGTCTGGGGAGGCGAATTTGGTCGCCAACCGGTGTCGCAGAGCAAGCAACGTGGTCGCGACCACAATCCGAAGGGTTTTCTGTATTGGATGGCAGGTGGTGGGGTAAAGCCGGGGCATACCTATGGGGAAACGGATGAATTCGGTATGGAAGCGGTAGAAAATCCACATCACCTCAGGGATCTACACGCGACTATTCTGCATCTGATGGGGCTGGACCATACGAAACTGACTTACTTTCACTCGGGGCTGGACCGAAAGCTAACAGGCGTCAAAGAAGCACACGTCATTCGCGATGTCATTGCTTGAAGTTTCTAGGGAGCAGAATCCATGCAGCGTTTTCATTCTGGCCACCGACACTCTGGCCACATTCATTCTGGCAACAAGACCCGCGGTTTCACGCTCGTCGAGCTTTTAATTGTCATCGTGGTGGTGATCATCCTGATGGCGTTGTTGCTTCCGGCCGTACAAAGNTCACGGGCCAGCGCCCGTAGTGCCGCTTGCCAGAACAATCTCNGGCAACTCTCTTTTGCGTTGAAAAAAGCGCAGGCGAATATCCCGGAGGACCAGTTGAACATTAGTGGTGCGGGAAACTTTGAAAGATTCAAGCAGCACCTGAGCGAGTACTCTGACGATGGAGGCGACGGAATCTGGTCCTCTCCCGGGATCGACGAAAGTGCCAATAGCTACGGGTTCAACGAACGCGTCCACCGACTGGGAGTCAAGGACGCGGGAAAGATTGTGGCCCTTACCTATCCCCAACCTGTTGCCCCCGCGGTCACCACACCGAACGCTTTTAAGGATATCGCAGATCCTTCGGATCCTGATTACGACCCGAGTACAGATCCCGGTGGATTGGGTGCTTTGGCCCACTTCGGTAAGGCGAATGTCGTTTTTTACGATGGCCATACCGAGTCGATGAGTGTCTATAACTCGGCTGATCTCGATGAGTCGTTCAGCCCGGTTGATGACAATGATGAATTGATCTGCGTGTGGAAAAACAGATGGCTGCCCAGTCGCGATGCTTCTCAAGGCACCGGTCTGGTCGCCGACGGCACACAGTTGTCACAAAATTTTGATGAGTGTGCNGATGGGGTGTATAGCAGCATCCCGAATACTGGCGGAGGCGACGACGATGAGGATGNCAGTGGCGATGATGACGGTTCGGGAGAACTCTACGANCCCGATGGAGACGGCATCGAGAATGCGCCGGTTGATGGGGGTAGCGGCGGCGGTGGTGGCAGCGGGGGCGGAGACAATGGCAACTCGAATCCCTGCACCAGTGGAGCAACCGAAAACTGCTACGACAATTGTGATACCGAGAATCCCGATCAAGCGGATACCGACGGCGATGGCGTGGGGGATGTCTGCGACAACTGCCCCAATGTGGCAAATGCTGACCAAGATGCCACAGCCTGTGAAGATACCGGGGGAGAAGAAACGAGCGAAGTGGAGTGCGATGAGGAATACCAAGGATATTTAGTCGACAATGGCATTGGTAATGCAACGGCAGCATTCCAGACAGCCGGTTCCGGCTTCTATTTAATTGAAAGTGGCGATGCCTCTGGCTGCCGAGCAAACAATATGTATCGGGCAGGTGGCGGTACGTCGGCCCAGGCAATTTATACTTTGAAAAATCTCCTTCCGGGAAAATATAGAGTCTTTGTGACGTGGAAAGCAGATCCACAAGGTGCGACCAATGCTAGTTACACCGTGTATGACAACATTCATACTTTGGGAAATCCGTTAGCAAGCGATAGCGTTAATCAAAGCCAAGCTCCACCGGAAAATACCTTCCCTATCGAAAAATGGCACTGTTGCAATGCGGCAGACTGTCCTGATGGTCAACCCTACGATGACAATTACTGGGATTTGGTTGCGTGCGGTGGCTGGGATAATGTCAACAAAAGAGTCCTTGGTCCGCATCATAAACACGGATGGCAAGAAATCTCTGGGGGGCCCTTTGAGATTACCTCATCGGTCATGAGCGTGATACTTGATGCATCCACCGCCAATGGTCGAGTTCATGCCGATGCAATATGGCTGGATCGCGAAGCCTGTGCAGAGAGTCCGCCCTACGAGTCCACGGATCCTTATTCTGATTACGGTGCCAACCCTTGCAACTATCCTGAAAATCCACTACCTCAGATGACCAACGGGCTCGCTTGGATTGTGGAACACCAGCAGGCAGATGGCTCGTGGCAGCACGTGCACTCGACTTCCCCCGGCACGAGTGGGCCAGCCTGTAACGGGCAATGTACGGGCGACGGAGGCGGAGGCTACGCTGGAGCATCCACTGCTTTTGGCATTTTAGCGTTGCTGAGTGCCGGCTATACACCGGTGAGCGGACCGGAGTATTACCGCGAATCACTTTGCAAAGCAATCAACTGGATGATGGATTATCAAAATGCCGCAGGTGGCTATCACGAGGACCAAACCTATGCAACCTTTGGTACTGTAGAACATCTCTTCGCGCACTATGCGATGGCGGAGGCCGTGGCGGGGATGGATATGGCGCTGGCGGGCGACTGCGAAGGGCAAGACGGCGCCTGTAGCGTCGACAAACACCGCCTGCGAACATCGGTTCAAATGGCAACCAACTTCACGATCGCCGAACGCAAGCCGATGAATTATGCGGACTTGGGCGACTGGGAGACGAAAAATTGTTCTTCGCCAGTCCACAACGGCGGCTGGCACTATCACAACCATCAAGATTGGGGGTGGTCTGACGTACTGACAAACCCGTGGGGCTCCATGGCTCTCAAAGCNTCGCAANTAGNNGGNATTCAATTTGATNCNGAAGANNTGAANATNGCNGAGATTGCNACNCGNGGNAACGGNTGNNANTGNGTCTTNGACCANGNNGAATGGCTCCCGCGCAAGTTTAATTATTTGTCCTATAGCACGATCAACGACAACATGAATTGCGGACAACTCATGACGTTGTTGCTTTTGAATGGCGGTCGCGCGGGCCATCAGGTTTTTTCGGATTACATGAATGACAATCCACCATCTCCCAGTGATTTCTGGATGGCATTTTTCACCCATCGTATGGCCTCTTACAACGGGAACAGTGCCTACTCCGCGGGACTGAAGGACGAATTGCTTGCAACCCAAATCAACGCCGGACATGCCGCAGGAAGCTGGGACCCCTCGGGAACCATCAGTGGAAACTGTGGGCGCCATTTCGCGACTTGCATGGCGGTGACGATTTTAAACGAACTCGAACATGGAATTCGGCTCCAGCCATAGCACCGGAGAGGCGCCTGTTTTGACAGAAACACGTTTTCGTCATTGCNCCCGATCGGTGATTGCAAAANACGGCACGCANTGCCGCAGACTTTGTCAACGATTCTTCGTCATTGTCTTTGCTTNTTCGCTGACGGCGNTGATCGGCTGTGGAGGCACCAGTCACACCGACTACGCACAAGATGTTCGCGATCTCGGTGGTACGATGCATGTCCATGTGGAACTGGGTGGCACCAAGATCACGGATGCTGATCTCGCCTCATTAGATTTTCCGGATACAGTTCGCAGCATTTCGCTCTGTGACACCTCTATTTCCGATACCGGTGCACAAGAATTAGCACGAGGACTCAACATCGAACAGATTGATCTAACAAATACAAAAATTACGGATGCGTCCCTGGAAGAGTTGCGGAACATACCCCGTTTGTGCGTAGTGAATGTTGCCTCGCCCGGAGTTTCTCCTCAGGCGTTCGGTAAAATACGTTTCTTCATTTCTGACCGGATGATAAAAATACCCGGACGCTCTCCCATTCAACCTCTCCCCAGACTCCCTTCCGAACCAACTCCAGAAGATTTCAAAGATTCCGAGTTATTCCAAGAGACTGCCGAAGAGCCATTGCCAGCCCCTGAGCGTCTCAGCGGGTACGATGCCAACATCGCAGAACATGATGGAGAACTACAGATTCATTTAGATTTTCAAACGTCGCAAATTACAGATGATGACCTGGCGAATATGCCATTACCAGAAAACGTTCGTAGTATCTCCCTGCGGGGAACGGCGATTACGGATGCAGGTTGCCGCGAATTGATGCGGGCCAGAAACTTAGAGATCGTTGATTTACAAAATACTGCGATTACCGATGAAGCAATTCCCGTTTTGCTGGGCCTACAGCGTCTATGGAAAGCGAATATTAGTTCAACAAACGTATCCCCTGTTGCGCAGAGAGAATTAGCCAAAACGCTTTCAAAAAAGCGGGGTGCGATCACGTATGACCGTTCGCGCACCGTGGTTCGTCCGTCAATAACGCCTTGACCATCAAAAGCGTGATAAAAACCTTAAGACTTGATTGGCCGTTCTCGACTTACTTGATGTTTTGCCTTAATCCCGTTGAGCCAACGTCAGCGGATTTGATAATCTAGTCCTTCATGACAGATCAGGCAGGGGGCAACACTGCAATGAATTTCTCCCTACATACTTGTCATGCATTTTGAAGATACAGCAAAAAGAGATGATCAAACTTGCGAGATTACGGCAACCGGAAGACCATGCGAAATCTCATGCTGTTTGAGATTTAAAATAATAATGCCGGTACTTACCTGCCTAATGTTAATCAATACATCATTGACAAAACCGGTGAATCAACTCTGCGAATCAATTTAAAAAAGGGGCAATTGGGACATAAGATTTTCACGAGGCAAAGCGAATCGCCCTCGAGGTGAATTAAAGGCTATCTTATGCAAAAGGTTACTATGGGAATTTACAACACCATTGCTTGGCAGGTCAAAAATCAGCTTTTAAGTCGTTCGAGAGCCGCTCTTATCACCGGAACCGGTCGTTGTGGCACAAGCTTCTTAGCAAATTCATTAGGCGAGCTTCATCCAGAACTTCATGTAGAACATGAAGTCGAACCCACAGGGATTGGTATTCAAAATTTGTCGCCTCAGGATCAACGACGCGTAATCATCGACGCAAGAGGACGTTTCGGGAAAAAAGGAATCTTTGACAAAAAGCATCGGCCCGTTTTAATTGAGAGCAATTGTTTTTTGGCGATGGGAAGTGAAGCCTATATGGATGTTTGGCAGTTATGCCATGTGATCGGTATCATTCGGGCTTGGGATACATGCATCGAATCCATGGCAAGCCAAACCTATTCTACACATCCGTCATTCTTTTACGCTGACCATGACCACCAGCGATCACGCCGTCCGAACCCTAGTCAACTCGGATTGATGTCGGAATCTGAGTGGTCCAAACACAGTCGCATTGAAAAAACTGCCTGGTACTGGTCTTATATCAACAATCATCTTATGGATTTGGAAGAAAAATATCCCGCACGTGTTCGATTGGTTTCCTTTGAGCAATTGTTGGCTGATCAAGATGAAGTACTTAATGACATCCAAGCATTTCTCGAAATTCCAATTCGGAAGTTAAAACGTGAGGTCGCCACAAACAGTAGTGAGGAACTCAATCAACGAAGAGTCTCATTGAAAGAATATTCGGCCGAAGAGATTGAATCGATCAAACGCATTACGGAAGCGACCCAAACTCGTGTAACTGCTTATTTCTCAGATAAACCATAGCATGATTCAATCAGTTCATTCTTTTTGAAAGTGAGGCTGCTCATCTGTAGATTCCACTATCAAACAAGAATGAATTCCACATTCAAGCAACTTTTCCTACCCCACCACCGCATCGATCCAATCCACGATTTGGGCCCTTTCGACTTCGACCATTCCATGCAAGGAAAAGACCGAGGAACGATGCATCGCTTTGATCTCGGCCACCCCGACCACAAGGCTTCGCGCGGTTTCACGCTCGTTGAACTTCTGATCGTGATCGGTGTGATCGTAGTCTTGATCGCCCTGCTGCTTCCGAGTGTGGCCTCGGTTCGTGCCCGTGCCCGCACGGCCGAATGCCAGAGCAACCTCACGCAACTGGGACTGGCCCTCAATGCGGCCAACCGTAACCGCAGTACACCG
>NHBP01000117.1 GCA_002168195.1 Planctomycetaceae bacterium TMED10 | reverse complement strand
TCGACGATTATTTTCAAACGTTATCAGGCGGTGCTGGGGGAACGGTTCATTTTGAATATGGCACCAACTTTATGAATCATGCAAACATCAACAATGCCCAAGGCCAGACACTGACAAACGCCCATACGCTCACCAACAATGGTACGTTGGCCAATAGTTCCGGCGGCACGCTGAACAATGACTCGGGCGCCATACTGGACAATCATGCTTCAATGACCAATGAAGGCATGCTGAACAACCAATCAGGCGGCACGTTGACCAACCAATCAGGGGGCACGCTGACCAACCAATCAGGCGGCACGCTGTCCAACCAATCAGGCGGCACACTGACCAATAATCATAATTTGGCGAATCACGGGACGTTGAATAATAATGTCGGCGGATCGTTGACCAATAACTCAGGCGGCATGCTTTTCAACTACCACAATCTGACGAACAGCGGCACGCTCAATAACAAATATGCGATTACTAACACCGGCACGCTGACTAATCAAACGGGCGGATATCTGACCAACGACGGCGTATTAGATAATCAGGGTACGCTGATCAACGATAATACGGGCGTGTTGAAAAATAATCTCGAACTTACCAACGCTGGCACGCTGAACAACCAAGAAGGTGGCTCCGTGTATATCTCCGTCCATGGATCATTTGCCAATGGAGGCACGGTGAACAGTCACGGTTTTTTCGATAACAGCGGTACGCTGAATAACATTAACGGAGGTGTTCTTACAAGCCATGGTCTACTCGTCAACGCATCTGGCGCGACATTGACTAACCGGTTCGGCGCCAACATGAATATCAACGGTTTTGTGAATAACTTTGGCACCATTACTAACGCGGCGGGCGGCATATTGGCAAATAAGTCTGGTGCTACACTGACCAACCAATCAGGCGGCACGCTGACCAACAGCGGTACGCTAAATAACCACGGCAATTTGATCAATGAATCTATTTTTAATAACCATTTGCTGTTTAGCAATGAAGGGACGGTGACCAACAACGGCACACTGACCAACTACCACGGCGGCACGATTGATGTAAGCAATGGAACGTTTACCAATAACGGGATCATCGCTGGAACGGGTCTTATTAAGGGCAGTTACACCGATCACGGCCATACCAAACCGGGACACTCTTCCGGTGGTATGACGATAGAAGGTGACTATTTCAAACGGGGAGGTAGTAAGGAAATCGAACTGGGCGGAGAATACCACGGTGGGGGCGATCACACACTCACCGAGTTCGACTGGCTGAATGTGACTGGCAATGTCGAGCTGGCCGGTGCGCTCGACGTGCTTTTGATTGATAGTTTTGAACTTGTGGCCGGAATGTCATTTGAAATCTTGAAGGTCGGAGGCACGCTTTCGGGGCAGTATGATGGCCTGGACGAGGGCCGTATGGTGGGATCGTTCTCAGGTACGAACCTCTACATCACCTACGCAGGTGGCGAAGGAAGCAGCGTAACGCTCTTCTCGCGGGCCGTTCCCGAACCGGCCACGCTTCTCTTAGCCCTCTTGGGCCTGACGCTGCTACCCCGCCGCAAGCGACGGTAATCGCTGTTTCTAGCAGTTGCCCTCTATTTCTAATGTCTGGCACACCCTGATTTCTCCCCGAAGACGACTTGTCAAGGATCCGATTTCAGTTAGCCTTTTAGAAGATCAGTCTTTTTATGCCATTCTTTTGAAGGGGAAGCTCATGCGATCGATAGCTGCGGTCACCACGGTTATTTTTTGCCTGCTGGCTGGGGCTTCGTCCCATGCGGGGTACACCTATACCACACTCGACCATCCGAACGCGACAGATACCTACTTGTATGGTATCGACGGCAATAACATAGTCGGCTGGTATTCTGATGCTAGCGGCGATCATAGTTTCAAGTTTGACGGTTCCAACTTTATCCCACTCGATAATCCGGGCGGCACAAGCACTCACTTACACGGTATCGATGGCGACAATATAGTTGGGTCTTACATCGATAGTAGCGGTATCCGTCACGGCACTCTCTACGATGGCAACACTTGGCACCACCGGTCGAGTTCGACGTTTCAGAACGACTTATATGGCATCGACGGCGCCGCCAACATGGTTGGGTATTCCAGATTAAACGGTACCGCGGTCCACACTCAGGGCACCCTCTACGACGGCTCCCAATGGACCAACTTCAATTATCCGGGCGCGACAAGTACGACCTTACATGGTGTCAACGGCGCCAACAAGGTTGGGGCTTACACGGATGGTAGCGGTGGTATTCACGGCGTTTTTCATGACGGTTCCACGTGGACCACACTCGATCATCCGAGCGCGACAGCAAATACGTTTTTGTTTGGTATCGATGGCGATCTCATGGTTGGGGGTTACGGGGATAGTAGCGGCGAACACGGCTTGCTCTACGACCACTCTAACTCTAGTTGGGAGACACTCGATGTTGATGTTCCGGGAGCGACAAATACCTTCATACATGGTATCGACGGCGCCAACATGGTTGGGTTTTATACGGATAGCAGCGGTGATTTTCACGGCTTCACAGCTACCGTTTCAGTGCCGTTTGCCAACCCGTCGCCCGAACCGTCCACGCTTCTCTTAGCCCTCTTCGGTCTGGCGGTCGTGCCGCGCAAGAGGCGACGGTAGGTTGAGTGGATGTTCCCTCTCTGCCGCCCCGAGAAAACGTGTTTTTAGCCCGCTAGTCTAATGGCAATTTCTTCTCCGCAAATCGCTTGTTTTGGCAACGATTTGCATTAGGCTGAAACGGGATCGCAAACACCCACTAGAAATGGGGTGGACTCGTTCATACGTTGGTGGTGTTGAAGATTCTTTGCCTGGTTATTCGTTATTATTTACAAGGTGCTATTTATGCCGTTCATATTGCGATCCATTTTTTCAAAAGCTTTGTTTCCTGTCACGCTTTTTATGGCAGGTATCATCGGTTTGTTCGGCGAATCTGCTCGCGCGGCGTTGATTGCTTATGATCCGTTTAATCAATCGCCAGGGCAATCCATCAGCGGTTCGGAGAGTACATCGCCCGGGGTATGGCCCAGCGGAGGGCAGGCCTGGGGTAACGTCGCCGGCACCGTTGGCATTAGTTCCGGTTCGCTCGACGTTCCAGTTGGCGTCGTTCAGGTACCGACAAACGGCAACCGGGCAACGGTTCTCAACAGCACAGGAAGCCAAGTGGCTGCGTTTCGTGATTTTGGCACGACGTTTTCCACAACACCCGGGAGTGGTGACGATCTGTGGTTCAGTTTTCTCTACCGACCTGCCGAGCGAACAGGCGGCGTCGGCATCAACGAAGGCGTATCGCTTTTCGAGGGCGGAACAGAGAAGATTTTCTTTGGAGCCGATGGCGATGGTGACCTTGTGATCAGAGCACTTGGCGGAGAGTCCTCATCGTTCAGCGACCAGTTTGCCAACACGTTTCTTGATGCAACCTCAAATCAGACCTTTTTAGTCGTGACGAACGTTCGTGGAACCACCGATTACTCGATCTGGGTCGATCCATCTGGCTTTGACCAGTTGCTCGGTGTTCCCACCGGCGGTACCACCGCTTCGCTGACATCCAACCTGAGCGATTTTGATTTTGATCGTGTTCGCCTGGGCGATGACACATCCTCAATCGCTCAAGGTGCTGCCGCGTTCGATGAGTTTCGCATGGGCACAGCGGCATCTGACGTGGTTCCTGAGGCGGTGCCCGAGCCGGCAGCGCTTCTGTTAGCCCTCTTGGGTCTGGCGGTGCTGCCGCGTAGAAGGCGATGGTAAGCGGCTCGTTTTTATCAAATAGGCAGGAATACTCGGTGTTTCTGTCTTCAGTTCGTCGCGCAGGATCCTTGAGGTCGCCCCGATTTATGGTATACTGTGAGTCGAGATTATGTTTTTTCAAGAATTTAGTCCGAGGAAAGCTCATGCGTATGATAGCCGCGTCTACTCTCTTTCTTTTTAGCCTGCTCTGCGCGGCTACGACCTTTGCGACCGATTTTGCCTGGGAGACATTCGATTTTCCAGACGCGGACAGTACCTTCTTGTATGGAATTGAGAATGAGCAGATGGTCGGGTGGTATCGGGAAACTGGCGGTGAAGGAGCCACTTCTGATAACGGCTTCCTCTACGACAGCAGCATCGAAGGCTCTCCGTGGTCGACACTGAATTTTCCCTTGGGATCAGATACGCACTTGCATGCGATTAATGATGGCAACGTGGTAGGATCGTTCGTAGATGGTGACGGTAAACGTCAGGGGGTCTCCTATAATTTAGACTCTCAACAATGGACGCCATACGATGGTGCAATAAACGGTGTGCAAGCGAGCGACTTATTTGATGTCGATGGCGATAAAATGGTGGGGTATTCCGTAGGACTAAACGGTGCCAAACAGGGTAGTTATTATGATGGTACCCAATGGAGCACGCTCAACTATCCGGGCCAAGCTGCGGGGCAGGAGAATTCCTTCTTTCATGGCATCAACCAAGAACACATCATTGGGTCTTACATCGATAATAGTGGTAGCTCACCTGTCGAGCACGGCATCGTCTATGACACAGAAACCTTGTCATGGCATCAACTCGATAATCCAGACGCAGAACTAACCTATTTGTATGAGGTTGAGGGTGCCTACTTGGTTGGGGCTTACACGGATAGCACTGGACTTCACGGCTTTCACTACGATTCGGTGATGGAGGCGTGGCAGACAATCGACCACCCGCAAGGAGGAACACATACCGCTTTGCATGGTATCGATGGCAACAACATGGTTGGCTTTTACCGGGATAGTAATAACAATTTTCACGGCTTCAAAGTCACAGGTGAATTTGGACAAACAGAGGTCGTTCCCGAACCGGCAGCGCTTCTGTTAGCCCTCTTCGGTCTGGCGCTTCTGCCGCGTAGAAGGCGACGGTAGGGTCTCGCTAACCTCAGTGCTTTGCGCAAAGGTAGAAAAACGTACCATTTTGCCGCCGCCCCTCGGCGCAGCGGTCAACCGGCGCTTGCCAAAGCCACGACTACCCATCAAATCGGCTTTTAGCAGCTCTTCGCTGGATAACACAGATGGCAGAAAACTCTTACGTCCCTCCCGTCGTGACGAATTCCTTACCGGAAGATGACTCCGTTCAAGAAGCCGAGTATTTCGCCGAGTTACAGTGCCATGTCAATTCCCTTCTAATTCGTGGCATCGTATTCTCAGTTATCTGGATACTGGGTTTTGGCTCAGCGTACTCCGTTTTTCTGGCGTTCCAAGCATGGCGCATAATTCGGCGTTCCAAAGGAGCCGTTCGAGGTATGGGTCGCGTGTGGTGGTGTTTCATCGTGGGTGGTATCGGTACAGGCATGCTCGCTTTAGGACTTATAATTATGTTTATCAACAGCCGCTAACAATGACTGGCGGAAAGGTGGCCTGCGGCCATCGCCGCTTAGCGAATAACCAATTAAATAGTCTGATACAATAACGGGCAGAGTAGGGCTTACTCGATTGGATCGAGCGGCGACCACCACCCTAACCACTTGATCCTTGCCCCGTTTCACGGCCTATAAGCTGAAGGCCATCATTCCCGAATCGCACTGAACCAGAGCGATGGGATCGACTTCGCGTATCGCGAATCTGCGGACTGGACCCTCGGCGGCGATGTCCNTGAAGTACGAATCGAGGCNNGANCGNGGAGAAATCGGTACCCGGGTAAGTAGCGAANGNTTNATNCATGCGGGGTTCGAGATGATCTGGATATGATATCTGGATATGATATAGACATNCGCCGAACCCGCGTNGAATGCTGCTAAAGAATAAAAAAGCCAATATTCTCGNCGGTTTGNNGNGGGTGTGGTTGCCCGAACAGTTGCTACGAACTAACAAATATCTATGCCTACCCAACCCAGTCGTCCTCGATTTTCCGAATACCGGCAAAACGTACGCCACCGAAATACGAACGGAACGCGGCCAAAACNCGATGGCCGGCGTGGGCGCAACCCCAAGAAACTCGGGGANCGAGATCGAAAATTCTGGGAACTGTTCTCACAGTTTCTGACGTTAACTGCAAAACATCGTCGCCAGATTGTCANGGCGCTCGGTTTATTGACCATTGGAATCGGCCTTCGTCTCATTCCCCCNTTTGGNACNAAACTTGCAATCGATTCGGTGTTGACNAGTCCGCCCAAGNCACTACCAACATGGCTTCAGGCGTTGCANNTGCCNNANGATCCGATGATGTTGCTGCTCACGATTGCGGCACTGGTCGTTGTCGTCACCATGGTTTCAACGGTGGTGCACCTCTGCAGTCGCTGGATTGCCACCAAAGCGGTCAATCAGACCCAGGTCACAATCCGGCGACNCGNTTTTGAACATGCGGTGAAGCTTCCGTTGAATAACGTTTACGATATGAAAAGTGGTGGAGTGGCNAGCTTGATACGGGAGGACGCGGGGGGAGTGGCAGAGCTGATTTTCAGCATGCTCTATAACCCATGGCGGGCCATCGTTCAATTTTCCGGAAGNCTTTTTATTCTGGTGCTNGTCGACTGGAAGCTNATGATTGGTGGCTTACTTCTGCTGCCAATCGTTTGGGTGACACACCGCACGTGGATCAGTCGAATTCGCCCCCTCTACCGAGACATCAGAAAACAACGTCAACGAATTGATGGGAATGCAACTGAAACGTTCAGTGGTATTCGNGTCGTTCGAACTTTCTCGCAAAGTCGCAATGANTCNTCANGGTTCGTNCGNGANGGTGACTTTCTTGTGCGNCANCANCTTTTCACNTGGTGGTGGACANGGATTATTGAAACGATCTGGGAAGTTATTGTGCCGCTCGCGTCGACTGGCCTGTTACTCTACGGGGGATACCAGATTATTTATCAGGAGCTGACCCTTGGTGATCTGATGATGTTTCTTGTTTATTTGACAATGCTCCTCGGCCCATTGGCAACCATCGCAGCAAGCGCCGTTTCGTTTCAAAATAATCTTGCNGGACTCGACCGGGTGTTGGATGTGCTTGCAATCGAAGATGAGCTCGAAACCCTTCCTGGAGCAGTTTCTCTTCGTCATGCGAGGGTAAGCGGTTCACTCTCGATAAACGATGTTTCTTTCGCATACCCGAAATCCAACGTGATGGTTTTGCAGGACATTCATCTCGAGGTACAGGCCGGAGAAACCGTTGCTCTGGTGGGTCGGAGCGGAGCTGGCAAAACCACACTGACCAACCTGATTGCCAGGTTCTATGACCCCACCTCTGGTAGCGTCTGTCTGGATGGGCGGGATTTGCGTGACATCAAACTGAACAGTTACCGCAGTTTGCTCGGGATGGTCGAACAGGATGTGTTTCTGTTTGATGGCACAATCCGAGAGAATATTGCCTATGCCCGGCGCAACACCAGTACTTCGCAAGTNATNGAAGCAGCAATCGCTGCAGCGGCAGATGAATTCATTGAGCAGNTNCCGGATGGATACGATTCGATCATCGGTGAGCGNGGCGTNAAATTNTCCGGNGGGCAACGNCAACGCATCGCGATTGCANGNGCAATNCTNGCNGANCCNAAAATTCTCATNTTGGATGANGCGACGAGNAATCTGGACAGCGAGAGTGAGCAGCTGATACAGCANAGTCTGTCNGAACTGNTGGAANANCGAACNGCGTTTGTGATCGCCCATCGNTTAAGCACCATNGCTGGTGCCGATAAGATCGTCGTGCTCGAAGGTGGACGTATTCTCGAAGTAGGAAGCCACGATCAATTGCTCGAAAAAGGTGGCAGGTATCAAGAGATGGTCATGCTGCAAATGCGTAACCACAGAGTGACCAAGACCAAATAATCAGTTTTTCGTGAGCTAAGAACAAACAACGGGTGCCTGACAAAGTTTGGAACTCTGGCTGCGAATTTCTTAGTTCTCTTGGGCTTGGCACTGCTGCCGCGTAGAAGGCGCCGGTAGGTGCCCTTGAAAGTGTGCCCTCAGTCAACACGCCCCTCTATTACCGGCCGCTAGAGCACGTGTCGCAGCCGACTGGCCCCCAGTCCGTTCCGCGGGTATCCTGGCCTGATCTCCAAACGGTTGTCTCTGGAACTACGAGATGACGGGAAGCCCGTTTCGGTTTTTTATTGATTGGTCTCGTGGTCTCGCTTTTTTTAAGGGCGATAACGACCGCCCTCTTTAACGCAACTGGATATTGATGTCACTCGTTCAACTAAACGATCTCTCGATTGCCTACAGCGGACCACCGCTGTTCGATGAAGTGGAGTGTCGAATCGAAGCCAAACAGCGCATCGGTTTGCTCGGACGCAATGGAGCCGGGAAGACCACCCTGATGCGTCTCATTGTCGGACAAGAACAACCTGACTCAGGGACACTTATCACGGACCCCGGCACAAACATCACGCTACTTCCGCAGGGCGTACCGGCCGATCTCAAAGGTAAGGTCGGCCCTATTATCCAGCAAGGGCATAAAGGCGATGACCTGCCCGAGTGGGAAGCACAGCAGTCGGTCGAACAGATTGCTTCACGGATGAAACTTGAGTTGAGTGCAGATTTTGAAACCCAGTCATCCGGAATGAAGCGTCGTGTGTTGTTGGCCAGGGCGCTCGTCTCAAAACCCGACTTGCTCTTATTGGACGAACCGACCAACCACCTCGACATCGAATCGATCAATTGGCTCGAGGGTTTTCTCTCGGCTTGGCCTAACGCCATTCTGTTCGTCACGCACGACCGTACGTTTCTTCGATCCCTGGCAACCCGAATTCTCGAAATTGACCGGGGACGTTTGTTCGACTGGTCTTGTGACTACGAGACCTTCCTTGCGAGAAAGGAAGCTGTGCTCGCTGCCGAGGAGAAACAGAACGCGCTGTTCGACAAACGCTTGCAGCAAGAAGAAAAATGGATCAGGCAAGGGATCAAGGCCCGCAGGACCCGGAATGAAGGCCGCGTTCGCGCACTCAAAAAGATGCGTAGTCAACGCCAGGATCGCCGAGAGCAGGTCGGGCAGGCTCGGATTCAGATTCAGGAAGGTCAGCGGAGCGGTAACCTGGTTGCCGAGGTCGACGACATCAGCTTTGCCTACCCGGGCCATAGAATCGTTGAGAAGTTTTCAGCAACCATTGTTCGGGGAGACAAGGTCGGCTTGATTGGGCTCAACGGTGTCGGGAAAACGACCCTGCTGCGATTAATACTCGGAACGCTCCAGCCCCAGTCGGGGTCGGTTCGTCTCGGCACCAATCTCCAAGTGGCTTATTTCGATCAATTGCGAGACCAACTCAACGAGCGGGAAAGTGTCGAGGATAACGTTGGGGAAGGATCCTCAATGGTCACAATCAATGGTCGAGAGCGACATGTCCTTGGTTACTTGCAAGATTTTCTGTTTGCACCGGAACGCGCCAGGACCGAGGTCCGATTCCTCTCCGGCGGAGAGCGAAATCGGATTTTGCTGGCCAAGTTGTTTGCCAAGCCCGCCAATGTGATTGTGCTGGACGAACCGACCAATGACCTGGACGCTGAAACGCTGGAACTGCTTGAAGCCCGACTTGTCGACTATCAGGGTACGGTGCTGGTGGTCAGCCATGATCGAACGTTCTTGAATAATGTTGTGACCAGCACGATTGTCTTTGAGGAGGACGGGGTGCGTGAATATGACGGAGGTTATGACGACTGGCTGCGGCAGAAATCGAAGACGGGAAGCGTGGCCTCGTCGAACGCATCAAAGAAGAAGGCGAAGAACAGGGCACGCGAATCTGCCTCTCCAAAAAATAAACCTCTCGGCTTCAAAGAGAAGCAGGAATTGAAGCAGTTGCCCGACACGATCGAGCAATTGGAAAAAGAGATTGCAGAGCTTCACGAGCTGATGGCGGATCCCGATTACTACAAACAGCCGGCGGATATTCTAAGCACCAAGAAAGCTCGCTTGATCGAGTGTGAACAGAGCCTAAAGGCCGCTTTTAAGCGCTGGGACAAATTAGAGCTGCGAGCAGATGATTGACCCGGTTTCCGTTCCAGTAATAAAAAAACGAGCGGCCAAGAGGTGGATCTCCTGACCGCCCTATTCACAACGTAACCTAAATTCAATGGGAGGTTACGCTATGCGTTTCGATAGCGATCCGCGCGTGTGTGCGACTGTGGTTGGCCCCTTTTGTTGGCCCATTTTGTTGGCCCTTAGTGTGGTGGGTGCTTAAAGGAGTGTCAACGTCATGCCAGTCGGTTTTTTACCTTAACGTAATCCCACAATTTCCGCAGCAATACGTTTAGTCGTGTTGGGTCCGGCGCTGCTGCCGCGTAGGCGATCACGGTTGGCGCTTTCTGGTGATTTCTCATCACCGGTTAGGTCTGGCAAACACTGTTTTTTCACCGTATCCTAAAAGGGTCAAAAACACGGAAGGCAGTTCGATGAAGAAGTGGAAAAAAACGGTGCTGACGTTTCTCGTTGTTGTGGCCGCCGGATGTGGCGTGCAGGACGGAAGAGAAGTTGAATATTATAAAACCGGTCAATTGAAATCAGAGACCCACTACAAGAACGGCAAGAAAGATGGCATTTCTATTTACTGGCGCGAAGATGGTACGAAGTTAAATGAGTGGCAATACACGGCTGGCAAATTAAATGGTGTGTGTACGTCCTGGTATAAGAACGGTCAGAAGTCTTCCGAAATTCATTACAAAAACGGTGAGAAAGACGGCCTTGATACGAAATGGCGGGAAGACGGTAAGAAAACGAATGAGTGGACGTTTCAGGACGGCGAATTCATAAGCAGCAAAAATCTTTAGCGGTCGCAACCCATTTCCTGACCGGCAGCGATGGGGTGGGCACTCGTGGGTCTGCCGCTTGTGCCGTAAAGATGATGGTGGTAGGCGTTTGCGATATGACCGCAAATCCGATTAATCAACGTGATTTTAGCGCGAATTCTGATGGCTGATAAATTGTCTGTCCCTAAAGGCCCTAGGTTGCTATAACTGTCCCGGAAAGAGTGCGACTTGTGAAACAGGGATGTTGCACATCTAACACGCGAAACCAATCAGGGAGATCGAACCATGTCACATTTGCACGATAATCACGAACACCAACATGGACCCGACTGTGGACACACTCCGGTTGAGCATGATGGCCATACGGATTACCTCCACGATGGCCATCTGCATCATCAGCGCGAGGATGGTCAGGTAGAAGAGCATCGCATTGAGGTCACTGATACAAATCCAGACTCCTGCACTCCCACACACAACTGCGGTGCGCATGAATCGGCCCATCAGCATGGTCCTGATTGTGGGCATCAAGCAGTGCCACACGGCGATCACGTGGATTATTTAGTGGATGGGCATCTCCATCATCCGCATAATGGCCATTGCGACGATCATGGACCGCTGCATACGAACTAGATGATTTCGGCAATCGAGTCGACTGGTTCTGTCCCGTAATCGGTAGCGCTTACTTCAGCGTTACTGTGACCGGCGATGATGCCGCGTAGATGGTCAAATGCCGTGTTATCCCGCGTCAGGAATATTCATTGCAATAGCATCTGTCCTATCGCCCGTGCATCCGAGCGCCCGATGGACAGTGGGTTCATACAGATCCGGCGCTTGAGACCCCCGCAACCGGTCGTGTTTATTTGAACCAGCCGCGAAGGTAGAAATACCACAGCTGCCCCACGACGACGACGGCCATGATTAGCATGACGATCAGGTAGCCGTTTTCAATGCCGACGATGGGTATGTGTTCGAAATTCATTCCATATATCCCGGCGATCAACGTCGCAGGAAGATAGATTGCCGATAGAATCGTCAAAACCTTTAGTCGTTTATTTGTGGTCTCTTCGGTCGCCTGAAGATGATGTTGATATAGATCGCGCACGCGATCTTTCATTCTTCCGATGGTGGCAAATCCCATCTGAAGATCGCTGCGTAGAGCCTCGATAAGTTTGTAAACATTTTCGAGTTTCAACGTATCAGACTGATGCTCCGCAATCTCGCTCAGGCAATAGGTTTGATCCTCGAAGATCATTTCGATCGTGTTGATCCTGTTTTTGAGTTCGAGGAATTCTTGAGCGGTGTCCGGTTCGGACTTTAAACTCAGATCTTCCGTGAATGATGCGATATTTGCCCGCAACTCGAGCAAGAGGGGAACGATTCGCTTTAAACCCGCGTCCATGACATGACACAGGACCGCGACCGGGTTCGCTTCCGGAAGGTGCCGGTCTGACTGGCACCGCTCCGCGACTTCTTCGAGTAACGGTTCGGGACTGTGTTGGATCGTAATAATCGTCGTCGCAGCGCAGAGAGTGCTCAGGTAAGCCGAGACACCCGCCCGGACAAACACGGGCATCGATACGAAAAGAACCTTTTCCAAAGGAATCACCAGTGGTCGTTCCTGGGCATGGCGAATGGCCTCTCTGACCCGGGAGGGAACGTCGATGTTCAGTCGATCCAATAGGTTCTCGATCTCCTCAGAATTAATATTGCTGACGTCAATCCAGCGGCAGACTTTGTCCGCATCCCAGGAGTCGTCGATGAGTTCCGTGTTCAGGGGTTTTAGGTGCCGTTCGGCCGTGATCTCGTAAGCTCTGATTTCCATTTTTTCCTAACTGTTCCTTCCGGGAGAAACCCGACTCAGATTGCAGTTCGAACGATACCGAAGTGGCAGTCGAAATAACCAGTCGCATCGAAACGATAAAAGTGTTCAAAAGAGCAGCTTAATTTTATAAGATTCGCATGGTGGATACGATGCCAGATATTTTATCCCAGGGGAAAGTTTCGTTTAAAACAAAGCAGGCCCTCTTCTACGGTCTGGCAAGCCGTCTTTTGACCTCGTATGCTGGATGGTCACGTCGATCAACATAAAGACGAAAAAATGAAAAAGCGAACAAACCTAAAGCACCAAACTCATAATCCCGCCGATACGCGGCCCGATCCATTGACCCAAGCATTCAAGGAATATTGGCGGAATGTTGACGCGGGAAAAAACCATACCAATGCGGCGCTCTATGTGTTGCGCGATTATGGAATTGAAATGAACGATAAACAATTCCGCCGCTGCGCCAGGCGGGTGAAGGGCAAAATTGAAGAGATAAAAAGACGGCAGCAAGGGGAACGCGATTATTATTTGGTCGAGCACCTGGTGCGCAATCGCTATAAAGAACCACTCGAATCGTGGGAAGGATTTGATGTTGCTTTTCACGCTTGCGGATTGCCATCTTCGATGCTCCCAAACGTCAAACGCCATCTGCAAGCGGATGGCTATGATTTCGCAAAAAGCAAATCAGTCAAGTGAATCAAGAATTAGACTCAAATCGTTCCCCTGGTCCGTTCACAAGGGCTAGTCGGCCTGATCGGATGCAACTCATACACTTGAGGAGAATATCTGTGAGAAGGTCTTCGTTTTATTGCACAGCAATGATTGCTTGCTCTGCACTGCTGATGCCTCTTCGAGGGAACGCATGCACCTATTTTGCTGTTTCCACAAACGACGGAGAGCACGTGATTGCACGATCTCTTGAATTTGGTACCGAGAGTGATGGGAGTTCCTTGAAAACTAATTTCATGACGGTACCACGGGGTCAACCGCACACCAGCAGGACGGACGCACGCATCCCTCCGGTGACGTGGACCAACCGCTTGGGATACTTCGGTCCAGTGCACGGAAAAGGCACAATCTTTTCTGAAGGAATGAATGAAGAGGGCGTATCGATTGCGGCTCTTTGGCTAAACGATGGGGTTTATCCAGAGCCTGTAGTCGATACTGAAAATCTTTCCAATGCGGACTTGGTGCCATGGGTTCTCGGGCAGTTTGATTCAGCGAGGTCGGCTGTGGAGGCACTGAAAAATGTGCATGTCTCACAGCACATGACGTCGCTCGGCATCCCGCTCCCGTTGCACTGGTCAGTGGCCGACAAAACGGGGGTCTCGTATGTTGTCGAGTATATTGATGGAAAACTTGTCGTCACCGATAATTCGGATCTTCGCGTGATGACCAACTCCCCGCGCATCGAATGGCAGCGACGTAATCTCTCTGAATTTAAGAGCAATTATCCGCAATTAGATTCAAGCAGTCCGCAGCGCAACCCAGAATTCCTAAGTGGTCTTCCCGGCTCTGTGGGTTCTCCGTCACGCTTTCTGCGGATTGCGATTCAGCGCGATTTACTGGGCAACGTGAAAGATGTGGCTACTGCACTCAATACCGCGATCCATCTGCTTAACAGCGTTGACTACGTACCCGGTGTTCCGTTCCTTGAAGGACGAGGGGTGAGTTCAGGTCCGCAGCAAACGTCCTGGATCACTGTGATTGATCCGCACAATTTGCATTACTACTTTCGGACTCAGGACAGCATGAATGTGCATCAGGTAGACCTTACCCGACTCGATTTCAGCGAGGGGGCGGCAACCACTTCATTCAATCCCTATGGCGGAACGACGTTCATTGATGTCACGGCAAAAGCGATTGGCCCGTAATCGCATCCACTCCGGGCAGGAATAACGTTGGAAGAATAAAATATGGATTGCCGGAGTGAGTCGCATGAAAACTAACCGAAAAAAACCTTCAATTTGCTGCGCAAAAACATTGTTTCGCGACGTATTTCCATTAAACTGGCGGGGTCCAGTCTTTTTTAGGGGAAGTTCGTGTACCGCAACCAGCTAGACAACCTTGGCTCGTTCCATGGGCCTCCGCGTCGCATAGGGTGGCGATCGGTATCTTCCCTGGTGCTTCTGCTATCGACTCTTGCCGCTACATCTCCCGCTTCGGCCACGACGTTTCTCCGCTGGACGCAGTCAAGCGGCGTCGGAATGAACAACGGTACGATGCAAAGCAACGGCAGTTATGTGAATCAATATACCGAATCGATGGCGCTCAATACGGTGCTTTCAGAGGGAACAGTAGAACAAATTTACGATGGCATTGTGCAGCAGACCGTTGATTATCGCGTATCACTACATGCGATGGATTTACTTTGGTACAAGGAAGCCGATGATTTAACAAACAACGCTTTTGCAATTCATAATAATGGGCAGGCAGACTGGTATAGCGCCATTACCGGATCGGGCCACGTGGCACTGAAATTTGATTTTTTTGACCATGGCACCTCCTACGCGATCCCAGAAGCAGTCGAATTGTCTTTCACTTCACCGCACCAGCAACCTGATGTTGTCGATCCGCTCGCCATGGAGGTTAAACGACTTCACTATAACGAGATTTACGATATCAAGATGTTTGGTCCCTCCGGTAGCCTCCAGAGATCGTTCACTGATACACATAATCAACTGCAACAAGGAATTGCCGCAGGCGTTATGCCCGATGGATCGACAGCTGATTTTTCTCTTGGTTGGGCCGAGGCTGGTTTTGGCAACGATCTAAATACGGACGGAAATCTCGACGTGGGCGAGGCGCTATTCACGTTTGACTTAACTGCGGCAGAGTCGTTTGTGATTAGCCGGGCGCAAGATAATGGAAAGCGTAGTGCTATCGGTTTTACCGCGGAAGGTTTTTTCGGAACAACTGAACCGCCCGATCCTCCCACCGTCCCCGAACCGGCTGCAATCTTTCTGGCCCTCTTGGGTTTGGCATTCATACCGCGAT
>NHBP01000116.1 GCA_002168195.1 Planctomycetaceae bacterium TMED10 | reverse complement strand
GTGGTGTCGCTTCCAGCACTTTTTAAACAACATGGGTACACCACACAAAGTAATGGCAAAATTTATCACCACCAGAATGATGACCTACAGGCCTGGAGTCACACTCCCTGGCGACCGGAAAACCGGAGCATCTGGTGGGCGAAGCCCGGAAACCAGCCACTTGAAAAAAATGGTCGGCGGATGAACGGGCCCCGCGACGATAGCAATACCTGCAAGCTTTTACCGATGGAAGCGGCCGATGTGCGACAAGCACCGGCGAAAAAGTGAGAATTATCTTCCCGATGGGCAATTCGTGTTGACGGCACATGGTGGGCTTGGTATTTAACCGCCTCTCTTGATATTTCGTGGTCGGATTGTCTTCTTTTGCGGGAAGAGAGATAGCGAGTGTTCCCCTTAAAACAGGTCTTTTTCTCTGCGCTACTTGCTGGATTCGCTCTGGTAAATTGCCAAGCGACCCTGGCACAGCTCTCCCCACCGAAGGTCCAGTTCCCCTCGGGAACGACCACGCCGGCAGCACCCCCCGTGCCAAGCGTTACGCCAGCGCCTCCGCCTGTCGGTGCACCGAGGTTGCCAGCAGCACCTTCGCCACCTGCCGTAACGGTACCACCCAGTTTGCAGCAGCCACCAACNACACCGAATTTTGACCCCTACGCTGACCCNACNCTCCCTTCGCAACCCTTTAATCCATCGGCGCCTCCGTTTGGCACAGCGCCTCNGGGCACTGCACAGCAGCCACTCTTTAACGAGGCGACCTTTGGGCAGTGGCCCCGTTTTCTTCAGCAGCTTCGCTTTCAGCAAATGTACATGAACCGTGGGGGTGCTGGAGGGCTTGGTTGGACAGAGACCGCATTGAGTGGCACCTTTCTCATGCCGCTTTCGTTTATGCCTGAGAATGCTCCGCTGCTGGTGACCCCCGGATTTAATCTGAATTATTTGAACGGTCCGAACAGCAACTTTGCCGGCCCGGGGGCCCAAGCGCCNCCNCGCCTCTACGCCGGTTATCTTGACTTTGGCTGGAATCCCCAGNTGACNCANGGNNTNAGTGCNGANNTNGGNTTNCGNGCNGGNATTTANTCNGATTTCAAGTCACTGACGTGGCAGAGTTGGCGTTGGCAAGGNCGNGGNTTTGGNGTCTGGCANACCAATGATAAATTCCAATGGCGNGCCGGGCTGATTTACCTTGACCGTCTCACGATCAAATTACTGCCTGCCGGTGGCTTGGTCTACACGCCGGGCGGACCCGATGGAAAGATGAAATTCGATATCCTCTTTCCCAATCCAAAGTTCTCCTATCGGCTCGACTNGTTCCGTAACGCCGATCTTCGCTGGTATCTGGCCGGTGAATACGGCGGTGGCACGTGGAGTCAGAAATTCCCCAACCTGGCANCANTTACCCCCAGNCCACCTGNCAATGGCAACACGTACCGGNCGNATCGAGTACAACGACATTCGCCTCATCAGCGGCATCGAGTGGGCCGGTTACTACGGGCTCAAAGGTTTTGCCGAGTCTGCCTATGTCTTTAATCGCCAGTTGCGATACGATCCCAATTACGTGATTTATAATCCGTCGTCTACCTGGATGATCCGCGGTGGCTTAACGTACTAGTATAAGCACCTGCAATCGCAAAGAGTGCGCTAGGCCTGCTTCATCGCCCGCTGCACGGCGGTGCCCATATCGGCAGGACTCTCTGCGACCACAATACCGGCAGCTTCGAGTGCTGCAACTTTTTCCGTAGCCGTGCCCTTCCCGCCTGAAATGATCGCACCGGCATGCCCCATCCGTTTNCCAGGGGGCGCCGTACGACCGGCGATGAAAGCGGCTACCGGTTTGTCTATCTGATCGGCGACGACCGCNGCGGCATCTTCTTCNGCTGTGCCGCCAATTTCGCCCATCATCAGAATTGCTTCGGTTTCGTCATCCTGCTGAAACATTTTTAAGAGGTCGACAAAGGAGGTTCCCACAATCGGATCGCCGCCCAGACCCACGCAAGTCGATTGNCCAAGACCTAGATTGGATAACTGCCAAACCGCCTCATAAGTAAGCGTACCACTGCGACTAATCACACCTACGTTTCCCTTGCGATGAATGTATCCGGGCATGATCCCGATCTTGCACTCGTCCGGGGTAATCACCCCCGGACAGTTCGGGCCGATCAACACCGCATCACTCTCGCGCACTTTTTCATACACACGGACCATATCGAGAACCGGCACACCTTCGGTGATTGCCACGATGACACCGACTCCTGCGTCGAGTGCCTCAAGTATCGCATCGGCCGTAAACGGCGCAGGCACAAAAATCATGGTTGCGTTCACGCCCGTCTGCTCCACCGCATCAGCGACCGTATCAAAAACAGGAACCCCTGCCACCTCTTGTCCGCCCTTACCGGGCGTACAACCGGCAACCACCTGCGTTCCATATTCGAGGCAACCACGTGTATGAAATTCGCCTGCCTGACCAGTGATTCCCTGACAGAGTACCCGTGTCTCTTTGCCGATTAAGATGCTCATGCGATTTGATTCACTTTCCCTAAGTCATCCTCAAATGAAAATTCAGCCAGCAGCAGCAACGACTTTCTTTGCCGCATCGGTTAAATCGTTGGCCGTGATAATATCCACACCACTTTCCTCAAGAATCTTTCGACCCTCATTCACTTCGGTCCCTTCGAGACGCACCACAAGTGGAACGGTAAAACCGACGGTCTCGTAGGCCTCCAGCAGCGCCGAAGCAATGGTTGTGCACCGCATGATGCCACCAAAAATATTCACCAACACCGCCCGCACGTGTTGATCGGAAAGAATAATCTCAAACGCTTCGGTCACCTGCTTCACGTTGGCACCACCACCCACATCCAGAAAATTCGCTGGTTCACCACCATGGAGCTTAATCAAATCCATCGTGCTCATCGCCAAACCTGCACCGTTGACCAGACAACCGATATTGCCGTCCAACTTCACAAAACTGAGCCCCGCTTCTCCAGCGCGAACCTCGGTCGGTTCCTCCTCTGCCAAATCGCGAAGCTCCTGGAGATCCTTATGGCGAAAAAGGGCATTGTCATCAAAGCTCATCTTGGCATCGAGCGCGACCAACTCACCATCTTCGGTCACGACCAGCGGATTGATTTCCACTAATGAACAATCCTGCTGCACAAAAAGCCGACAGAGTCGCTGCATGAACTGCACCGCACTCCGCATCGAAGTTGCGGGCAATTCCAGCGCGGCTGCCAACTTGCGAGCCTGATATGCATCGAGACCTGCGTCCCGATCAAATGCCTCTTTAAAAATAAGTTCCGGCGTTTCGGCCGCAACTTTTTCAATCTCCATACCCCCTGCACTCGAGACCATTAGCACAGGTGATGCCAGTCCGCGGTCAACGACAATCCCCAGATACAACTCGCGAGCAATCGCGCACCCGGCTTCCACCAAAACCTGACGCACTTCCTGTCCCGCTTGTCCCGTTTGCAACGTGACCAAGTGGGAACCAAGTAATTGGTCCGCCACCTCGGTCGCCTCCTCTGCACTTCGCACTAACTGCACTCCGTGCTGGTCGGGATTTTCTTTAAGGGTCCCTTTACCACGCCCGCCCGCATGAATTTGTGCTTTGACGACCGCAACGTCACACCCGAGCGTCTGAAACGCACCGGCCACATCGGCAGCTGTTGAACACACCTGATTTTCAAGCACGGTAACGCCTGCAGCACGTAAAAGTTTCTTTGCCTGGAATTCGTGTATTTTCATCCGTCATAGGCCCTTCTAAGGGGCAAGGAGTTGAACCGGAATGCAAAATCGGCTTTATCAATTCGATTACCGAACCGCTGGAGTATAGAGAGCCAGCCGAGAAACCGTCAACGGGCGACCGAGCGGCTTCGTTNGAGAAGACTATTTTTTAGCGCTGCGTTTTACCGCTTCGTTTACCGAGATATTTCCGCAGTTGAGACCACGTTTGCGTATTGGCGACATCGCTCTTTGTAAGCCCACCGCGACGAGCCTGGAGCACACCATAACGCATGCAATTCAGGCCAGCCGTCTTGTGAGCATCGGTTGCAATCACAACCTTGCCACCCTGCGCTTTGACGGCCGCACAGCCGATATCATCCAAATCGAGCCTCGCCGGATTGGCGTTAAGTTCAAGCAATTTTCTGTTTTCAATCGCTTTGGAGATCACCGCACCCAGGTCCACTTCATAGGGTTTGCGCCGACCAATCAAGCGGCCGGTCGGATGCGCAATGGCGGAGGTGTGTGGATGCTCAATCGCTTCGATGATCCTCTCGGTTATCTGCGACTTTGGTTGATTCTGTCCGTAGTGGATGCTGCAAACTACATAGTCGGCTTGGGCTAATACATCATCCGGCAAATCGAGTCCACCCTTTTCGAGAATGTCGCATTCAATACCCTTTAAAACTTCAATCGCTACATCGTTATTCAGTTCGTCAATTCGTTTCCACTGCACCAGCAGTCGCTCGGGGTCGAGTCCGTGGGCCATGGTGACCCGCTGCGAATGATCGGTAATCGCGATATACGCAAGGCCGCGGTCTGTTGCCGCCTCGACCATTTCCTCAAGCGAATTTTTTCCGTCAGTGGCCGTGGTATGCATGTGCAAATCACCGCGGATGTCTTCCAACTGAATTAGTTCTGGCAAACTGCCCTCGGCCGCCCAGGTAAACTCCTGCCGATCTTCCCTCAATTCCGGTGCAAAGCGTGGCAAAGCGAGCGCTGCATACACATCCTCTTCACTTGCTCCTGCGATCTGCTCTTCCCCGCGAAAGACGCCATATTCATTGATTTTTAGTTTTTGCTGTTTTGCCATGCCTCGCAGATGGACATTGTGCGCCTTGGAACCGGTGAAGTATTGCCAGGCGGCACCAAANGACTCTGTCGGAACAACACGNAGATCAATCGAGAGNCCACTTTCCAACCGCACCGACATCTTCGTTTCGCCTCGGGCAATCACCGATGCCACACCTTCGAACGTTGCAAATCGATCCATCACCGGAGTCACTGCTTCGGCGTCGATAAGCAGATCCAAATCGCCGNCCGTATCCCGACCGNGACNAAAACTACCGGCAATTTCCATTTGCCCGATACCTGGCGCAACGCGCATATGTTCGAGAAGCGCATCGACAATCTCTTCTGCCTTTGCCCAGTAGATCCGCTCACCGGCCGAAGCTGCCAAATCGATTCCTGCCAAAATCGCCTGTTCGGTTTTGGCGGCAAAACCTTTGAGTGCCTTAACCTTGCCGGCCTCACAAGCTGAACGCAATTGATCGAGCGATACAATATCCAATTCGCGATAGAGGACAGCGGCTTTCTTTGGACCAAGACCCGGTATCCGCAAAAGAGAGAGCACACTCTGGGGAATCCGCTCGAGCAGTTCATCGAGAAACGGCAATCGACCCGTTTCGATAAGCGTTGTTATTTTTTCAGCTAAATCCTTACCGATACCCGGCAGATCAGTCAGCGACTGGGACGCATCTTCGACAATGGCGGAAACCGATTCAGGGAGTTCGCGAACAACGCGGCTACCGCTTCGGTAAGCCCGAATGCGAAAGGGATTGGCGCCCTCAAACTCTAATAGGTCAGCAACCTGATCCAGAACATCTGCAATTTGGTCGTTGGTCACGGGGTGCTACCGCTTGCGTTGCGGCTCCTCGCCTGACAGCGCAGAAACACAGTTCAAATTGATCCAAACACGAACGAATTACGCTTGGAAAGAACTGCCACAACCACACGACTTCACGGCATTGGGATTTTCAAACGTGAAGCCACGTTTCTCCACGCCCTCATAGAAATCGACCGATGTTCCCTCGAGATACAAGGCACTCTTTTTGTCGACCACGACGGTCACACCGTGCTGATCCATTTTGGAATCGGCCTGCTGGTCATATTCCTTGTCAAATCCGAGTGCGTAACTAAATCCGCTACAGCCACCGCCTGTGACACCTACGCGGAGAAAAGTTCCGTCTTCGTATTTTTGATCGTCGAGAATCTTCTTGACTTCGGTAGCCGCACGTTCGGTTAGCATAATAGACATTGGACAAAAGTACTCCGTAAACAAGGACAACGTGTCGGAGGTCCCCCGCCATCTGTCCGCAGGAGCGCCTCTCTAGTACCCAAATTATATCATCCTGATGCGGAAGGAAAGTCGACATTCACGTTTTTGNGTGTTTTTTNCCCCATTTNCCGGAAGCANTAGCACGGTTGGCGGATGTGNAAGCGGANGGGTAGAATTCTGCATAGNGATCGACCCNAAANNGCAGCAAACAGACCTNGCNGTAGCGAAATACCNCGGGGAGCCCAACACCTCAAAAGGCACCCTGAACATATTGCACCCCTTCTGGAGATTCTCATGGCAACTCTAAGTGAACCGATCACCACCCCNGCGGTCCGNGAAACAGAATGTTTTATCGGNGGTAAGTGGACACCCGCGGTCAGTGGTAAAACATTTGCCACGTTGAATCCGGCCACCGAAGAAGTGATCTGCGAAGTCGCCGAAGGCGATGCGGCAGATGTNGACCTGGCTGCCAAGGCGGCGCACGCCGCCCTTTACGACGGTCCCTGGGGGAAAATGGATGCCCGCGANCGGGGCGCCTTGATGTACAAACTGGCCGACTTGATTGAACAGGATCTTGAAGGTCTGGCGGCACTCGAATCTCTCGATAACGGAAAACCGTTTGCCGACTCTTCCACCGCCGATCTTCCACTGGTGGTTGATTGCTTGCGTTACTATGCCGGTTGGGCNGACAAGATTCACGGTAAAACCATTCCGGTCCGTGGTGACTTTTTTGTTTACACACGNCGCGAGCCGGTCGGGGTTGCNGGNCAAATCATTCCCTGGAATTTCCCCATGCTGATGACGGCCTGGAAATGGGGCCCCGCACTCGCTGCCGGTTGCACGATTGTGATGAAGCCTGCCGAGCAAACACCACTCACCTGTTTGCGAATGGCGAAACTCGCCCAGGAAGCCGGTTTTCCTGATGGGGTGATCAACGTGGTGCCCGGTTTTGGGCCGACCGCAGGTGGATCGATCGTCGCCCATCCGATGGTCAACAAGATTGCATTTACCGGTGAGCACACCACCGCACAAATCATTCAGCGTGCTGCAGCAGACACCATGAAGCGACTCACTTTTGAACTTGGCGGGAAAAGCCCCAATATCGTCTTTGCCGATGCCGACCTCGACGCGGCAGTTGCCGGTTCGGATGCAGGCCTGTTCTTTAACATGGGCCAATGCTGCTGTGCAGGCAGTCGCCTCTATGTTGAAGAATCGATCCACGATGCTTTTGTGGAGCGGATGCTCGAGAGTGTGGCCAATCGCAAGTTAGGTGATCCGCTCGATCCTTCCACTGAACAGGGACCACAGGTCGATCAAGCACAGTTCGACAAAATCATGAAATACATTGGTATCGGGAATGACCAGGGCGCGACCTGTGCGGCAGGTGGNAATCGCGTCGGCGATCGTGGCTATTTCATCGAGCCGACCATCTTTACCGATGTTACGGACGAAATGGATATTGCGACCGATGAAATCTTTGGTCCGGTCATGAGCATTTTAAAATTCCGTGATACCGACGAGTTGATCGAACGTGCCAACAACACGATGTACGGTCTGGCAGCGGCAGTCTGGACGCGTGACGTGGAGCGAGCCCACAAAATTGCCAACAGCGTGCGGGCCGGAACCGTCTGGATCAACTGCTATGACGCGTTTGACGCCGCGGCACCGTTCGGNGGCTTCAAGATGTCGGGCCTCGGTCGCGANCTGGGCGAAGCGGCGCTCAACAATTACCTCGAAGACAAAACCGTGACGGTGGCTCTCTCTTGACGCGCAAACTTGATAGTGGCGGTGGATGGCATGCTATCNGCTACGCGTGGCGCAAAGCACGCGAGTCGGGTGGAATCTGGCGGTTCTACCGGGCACTGCGATCCAAGAACACCTGCAAAACCTGCGCAGTCGGCATGGGCGGGCAGAAGGGTGGCATGATCAATGAGGCGGGCCGTTTTCCNGANGTCTGCAAGAAGGCGATGCAGGCGATGGCCGCCGACATGCAGGACGGCATCGCGGCCGAATTTTTTGCCGCGACTAGTATCGAGCAGCTCCAGCGCATGACCCCTCGTGAGCTTGAGGCGGCCGGCAGGCTTACGGTTCCTTTGCTGCACACCCGTGGCGAATCGCACTATCGCCCTATTTCCTGGGANCAGGCAAACGAGCGGATCAGCAGTCGGCTCAANTCGCTTTCGGCCCACGAAACGTTCTGGTACTTCAGCGGTCGCAGCAGCAACGAGGCCGGTTTTTTGCTGCAGCTTTTTGCCCGGTTATATGGCACCAACAATGTGAACAATTGCAGCTACTACTGTCATCAGGCCAGTGGTGTGGGGCTTTCAACCGTATTGGGCACGGGAACGGCAACGCTGCAGTTGGAAGACGTGGAACAAGCCGACCTGGTGTTTGTGATTGGTGGAAACCCGGCAAGCAATCATCCGCGTATTATGACCACGCTGAAAAATATCCGTCGCCGTGGGGGGCAGGTGATCGTGATCAATCCGGTCCGCGAAACGGGATTGATTCGCTTTCGCGTGCCGAGCGATCTGCGAAGTTTGTTTTTTGGCACCGCAATTGCCTCACAATACATTCAGCCGCATATCGGTGGCGACCTGGCGCTCCTGACCGGAATTGCCAAACGCATTCTAGAAATGGGCGCACTCGATCGGGCAATGCTCGAGCAGCACTGCGAGGGCTGGCCAGAACTTCAAGAGACCCTAGAGACTACTTCCTGGGAAGAGATTGAAAACAAGTCGGGAGTCAGCCGCGCGGAGATCGACGGGGCGGCCCAGGCGTACGCCGAGGCAAAGAATGTGGTCTTTAGTTGGACGATGGGCATCACGCACCATGCGCACGGCGTGCAGAATGTGCAATTGATTGCTGCGCTTGCGCTGATGCGCGGCATGGTGGGCCGGACGGGTGCGGGGTTGTTGCCGATTCGCGGGCACTCCAACGTGCAGGGCATCGGCTCGATGGGTGTGACGCCGCAACTGAAACAGGCCATTTTTGATTACCTGCAAAACGAGCGAGGGTTGGTGCTGCCGAGCCGAGCGGGCCTCGACACGCTCGCTTGCATGGAGGAATCATTTGCCGGCAACTTGCGTCTTGGATTTGCCTTGGGCGGCAACCTCTATGGGTCGAATCCGGATGCGGCCTATGCGGCACGGGCGCTCGGCAAGCTCGAGACGATGATCTATCTCAACACTACGCTCAACACCGGGCATGCGCACGGACTGGCCGAGGAAACCATCATCCTGCCTGTGCGGGCGCGAGATGAAGAACCGCAGCAGACCACGCAGGAATCGATGTTTAATTTTGTGCGTCTGAGCGACGGCGGTCCGGCGCGTCACGCTGGCCCGAGAAGCGAGATCGCGATCATTGCGCAACTGGCCGGCAATGTGCTTGGCAGCGGTGCGGGGGTCGACTGGCAGGAACTGCGCGATGCGGAAAACATTCGGCAGTTGATCGCAGAGGCGGTGCCCGGCTACGGGGCGATCGGTTCGATTGCCAAACAGGGTGGCCAAGAATTTCAAATCGACGGCCGCACCTTCTACGAGCCGCAGTTTGCCACCGCGAGCGGGAAAGCCAACCTGCACACCTTTTCGCTCCCGGAACTCAATGGAACCGGGGACGAGTTGCGGTTGATGACCGTCAGGAGCGAGGGTCAGTTCAACACGGTGGTGTATGAAGAGGAAGATTTTTACCGCGGCCAAACGGCCCGCGATGTGATTCTGCTGCATCCGGATGACATCGCTGCGCGTGGTCTCTCAGCAGGTGAGCGTGTGACGGTGAAAAGCAGTACTGGCGCGATTGAAAACATTGAAGTGGTCGCATATGAGGACATCCGCGCCGGAAACGCGCTGATGTATTATCCGGAGGCCAATGTCCTGGTGCCCCGCACAGCCGACCCGGCCAGCAAGACCCCAGCCTTCAAAGGGTTCCCCGTTTCGCTACATGCCACCAAGAATGTTGAATTGTCCTAGTGTGGTTTGGCCGGCGATTCTCGTTCGAGCAGCTCTTGCCAATCAACGAGTCGCTGCATGGTCTCAAGCGGTGTGAGACTTTCTAGATCCAACTGGCGGATCTTTTCAATCAGCGGATGCTCCTCTGTGCCGAAGAGACTCATCTGCAAGTCGCCCGCATCGCCATTAGTGGACTCTCCGTTGTTGGACTCTGGCATCGCTTCACCCGGCTGCAGCGCATCGTGATGCTCCTGCTCCAGGTGCTTTAAAATATCTTGCGCCCGCTGCTGCACCGCCTTGGGCACACCGGCCAGGCTCGCCACATGAATGCCGTAACTCTTGT
>NHBP01000115.1 GCA_002168195.1 Planctomycetaceae bacterium TMED10 | reverse complement strand
TTTGTTTGGCCTGAAACAGCAATGGTTCCGAATGAATCTCCGCCACCGCCTATTTTACCCCACGCACCATCTGCGTATCCTTCAAATTCTGATGTAGTCGTATTATATCTTAATTGACCTAAAGCTGCTGTTGGTCTTTCTCCTGTTGTACCATTTGGAACTCTGATTGCATCTGTTTTAGAACCAACATCTAAAGTAACTGCAGGTGATGAAGTTCCTATACCAACGTTTCCATCAGGTGCTATTCTTAAATGCTCAGCATCAGTTTCACCAAATGCAATTGGGTCTCCTACAGTTGACCTAAATTGAAAAGCACCACCATTATAATTAATATAACCTCTATCAGTATTTGCACTTCTTTCAATTACTAATCCTTGGCTAACACTGTTATCTACAGTAGTTTTTAGGTGTAATCTTGAAGCAGGAGAAGATGTTCCAATACCAACATTACCAAGACTATTAATAATCATTCTGGTTGTACCTTGGCTTGTAAGACTTGTTGCTCCTGTATTAAAGAAAATGTTTTGATTAGAACCAACTAATATACTTTCACCACTACTTGAATTAATTACTAAATTATCAGAATTATCATCTCCGATTAAATGTCCATCTCCTATGGTTAAATCACCAGTTAATGTAGTTGCTCCAGTTACATCTAATGTTCCATTAACTGTTAATCCTTGTACATCATCAACAGTTACATTTCTGCTTCCAATAACAACTTCGATTGATGAACCACTTGGAGGAGCTGCACTAAATGTAAGTGTTGTTCCACTGATTGAATAAGTAGCTTTTTCCTGGTAAATACCATCTATATAAACCTGTGTATTGTTTTCATGGTTTGGATTTGCTGCAATTGTAAATGCTGTGGTTGAACCATTACCTGATAATTCACTTAATGAGGAATCACCCGTTCCTACTATTTGCACGAATGTTGCAATTTGTATTACATCACCACTTACAGCTGTATTGACTAATACAACTGAAGTTCCATTAGACGCTGTGTAGTCAGTGGTAGGTTTTAATAACACACCATTTAAATAAACACTTAAATAGCCAACTGTATATGATAATGTACTGCCGTTTGCATCACTACCACTAAAGGTTGATGTATTACTTCCTGGCGTGTATACATATTCTTTATATAATGCACTTTGACTAGAACCACTGCCACCTGATGAAGCAAATGTTATAGTATCTGTACCAGCATCCTGAGTAATAGTCATATTACTACCAGCAGCTAGTGTTAATGTGTCTGTGGCTGAGTCAGCAACTATATTTGATTGTCCTGAAACTGCAATTGTTTTGAATGCTTCTGATACTGTACCTGTTCCAGCAATTGTAATTGTTTTTGTAGCTCCAGTTCCAGATGCCGTAACACCGGAACCTACAAAGTTTAAAGTTGTTGCAGCAGTTGATAATGCTGAGCCTTCATCTTGTACCGTAACCTCTCCACCAGATGCAGCAATAGTTAATGTGTCTGTTCCTGCATTCGATGATAGTGTTATATTAGAACCAGCTACGATTGTAAGGGTATCACTATTAGAATCTGCTGCTATATTTGATTGACCACTTACGGCAATAGTACCAAATGCATTACCACCAGCTGATATAGAACTGAAAGATAAATTTCCAGAACCATCTGTTACGAGAGCTTGACCACTTGAACCATCACTTGTCGGGTAAGTTAAACCTGATAGTATATTAGTGCCTGAAGCTACTACAGTTGGAGTTGTAATACCATGAGAGAATGCAAATTTATCAGTGGCTGCAACCCAAAGTAATGTAGCATCTGTTGTACTATTAACAGCGTCTTGTATAGTTATACCTGCGCCGTTTGCATTACCTGAAGTATCATTTGAAGCATGATAGTTTAAAGTTAAATTTTTATCAACAACATCTAATGTGGTACTATTAACTGTAGTAGTTGTACCTTGAACTGTAAGATTACCTGATACTGTTAAATTACCAGTAGCAGCTATATTTGTTGATGTGATATCGTCTGATGTTAATGTTCCATCGACTTGTACATTATTAAATTGTACATTTGAAGTTGTTGCAACTGCTTGGCCAATACTTATTTGACCGCCTGAATATGTGATACCAGTTCCTGCTGATAAATGAGCTCTGACTTCAGCAGCTGAAGGACCTGTATATGTTATAACACCAGTTGAATTATTGTATGCTAAACTTCCATCTCCACCAGAATCGGTGACCGATATTGCTGCCCTAGCAAGAGCATTTGTATATTGAGTTATTGTAGTAGCAAATGCGCCACCACTAAATGTCATTCCTGTTCCAGCACTTAAATGTGCTCTTACTTCTGCAGCACTTGGACCAGTATATGTTATAACACCTGTTGAATTATTATAAGCAAGTGAACCATCACCACTTACATCTGTGACTGATATTGCTCCACGCGCACGTGCGTTCGTGTAATATAAATTTGATGAACCTTCTCCTAATTCATCAGTATCAAATCCAGTTAAATTTCTTGTAGCAAAACTAACTGAACCACCCATATATCCATGAGCTGAACATTGATAATAAAGAACCATTGGAGTATCTTTAGTTGGAACAATTTTTGTATATGCTCCTGAACTACCAGCAGTTCCGTTTGTTGTTACGCCTGCTGTATATGCTGTCGTTTTTGCAGCATCATAATAGAATCTTAAAGGATGTCCTGAGTTTGAACCATCTGATTGGTCGAATTGATATGAATTACCTGGTACTAAATTTAAATGAGGAGATTCAATACCATTAATAATATAGCCACTGCTTGAACCTGAGCCATGATAAACATGGTCTGTTGTTTTTGAAGCAACTGTGACAGTAAAGTCTTGATTGATAGTTTTTCTTATTTTAAAATAAGTATCTGTTGCGGAGCCGACCTGAATAACGCTATCTAAACTACCCTCGGTAGTTTTCATATATAACTTACCGTCGTTAGTGTTAAGCGCTAACTCACCTAGGTCTAAATTACTTGTTGTTGGAATAGCACCGGCTGTTGCCGAACGCCTTAACTTAATGTTCGTATTTCTTGCCAATTTTGGCTCCTTTTTTCAATCCTTATATAAGGAAATTTATAAACTATATTATAATATATTTATATTAATATGTTCCGCCATCAATGATATTAGAGAACGCAGGAGCTCCTCCGGAGTCGGCTTGTAATATAGAACCATTTGCACTTGAAGCTGCTGTAACGTCTAAAGCGTTAGCACCATCTCCATATAATACACCATTGTCTGTAAATGCTGAAACTCCAGTACCACCTTCGGTAACTGCCAAATCATTTGTTAACGTAACTGTTCCAGTAACATTTAAATTATCATCAACNACAACTGTTCCACCAGCTGAGTCAAGAGTTAAATTACCTGAACTTGTATCTATTTCTCCAGCCGCAGTTACTGCTACTCTAACATTATCAAGTGTAGCACCTGTACCATAAATATCTCCAATGTTTAAGTCACCCCAAGGTGCTGAAGCGTTTTCGCCTCCACTTAAATCTTCATCTGGAGTAAATGAGAATCTTTGAGTTTGTATATCAAAACCAAAGAAACCATCTTTAACGGCTGAACCATTATGCCATTTAAATCTAACACCTCTATCAAGACCATCGGCTGATGAGGTATCTTTTGCTAATTCTATAACTGGGTCAGTTAATGTTGTTGTAGTTGAATTAACTGATGTTGTTGTTCCAGAAACTGTTAGGTTTCCACCAACTGTTAAATTACCCTGTGTTTGTACTGTATCAGATGAAGCATTACCTAAAGTAACGTTTCCGTTTACTTGTAATGTTCCACCAACAACTGTGTTACCAGATGCATGAGCAACTGAGAAGTTTGCNCCACCAACATTTAAGCTTGTACCATCAAAGGTAAAGTTAGCGTCATCTTCTAGTTCTCCACCAGTACCTGCTATAACAACTCTATTGTTTGTTAAATCTTCTACTTTAGCAGAAGCTAAATTAGCAGCACTTGCTACATCGATTACGTTTGCGTCTATTTCACCAGCAACTGTTATGTTTGTTGGTAAACCAATTGTTACGTTATTACCTGAAGCTACAGTTTCAATTTCGTTTGCAGTACCTATAATACCTAATGTTTCTTCAGCTGAAACTGCACCACTAAATACATCAATTGCAATTGAACCACTATCACCAGAAACTGATAAGTCTAATGTATCGATAAATTCTTTAACACCTTGAGCTGTAATTAACTGAGCATCAGTTGGAGAACCTGGCATCGCAGTTACGATACTTGTTACTACCTGTCCTGAACCGCCTGAAGCTTCAAGCGCTAAACTTCCGATATTTAAATCTGAAACATGCTTATTAGCATCAACAATTAAAGCGCTACTGGCTGTTGTTGTACCATGAACATGGTCTAACATTTGTGTGAAATACTTACCGCCTATTAGGTCTACAGAAGATGCAACCCCACCTGATTCTGCGCCTGTACCTACATAAAGTCTATCACCGTTATTTGCTTGAGTACCGGTTACATAAGAGTATGCCAGCTCACCTGTTTTGATATTAGCCGGAGCAGTGGTTGTTGAGCCCGTAGTTAATATTTTTATTCTTGTTAAATTAGCCACTAGTATGTGCCTCCAGTTATATTAGTATTGATGTTTCCAATTGTTGTTGTCGCATCCCATTTTGTTGTTGAACCATTATATATCAAAACACCACCATCGGAGAATCCCTGAGCATTCACGTCTGTTAAATCTGTTAAAGCAACGTTACCAACTTTTAAAGTTTGNGCTACTATTTTATTTGGGTTTCTTTTTATTTTAGCTTTTATATTCGCCATTATGTTTGCGTAACTCCCGGTGTAATTTCTAATTGTCCTTCTAAAACTCTTGTTTTTGTACCTGAACCAGATGTTATTTCTATATCATAAACATAACGACCGGCTTTCATAGCATTTGTTTGAACGTTTGTCAAACCAATGTTTAATACTCCCGTAGTAGCCGGATTTGCTACTGATACTGCAAAATCTATAGCAGTTGTTGATGAGAATGTTTTTCTTACCTGGCCCTTTCCTGTATGACCTGTTAAGTTTAAAGCATCTCCATCGGCATCAGTTACGTCAATCGAAGCTGAGTAATCAGTTCCTTGATCGATTACTATGTTAGAGTATATTGCCATTTAATCTATACCTTCTTATTTATACTTTTTAGTTCTTCAATTTCAGCTTTTAGTAATTTAATTGCTTCAATTAAGTATCCTACGGTATTACCATAAGCAACACCTTTTGTTCCATCTTCATTTTCATGAACTAATTCNGGAGCTATTTNTTCTAATTCCTGAGCAATAACACCNGATGATAGTTTNCCATCTTGGTCATTACGATTAAATGAAGCTCCTCNCATATCAAANACTTTTGAACCNTCAAGTGTTTNNATATTNTCTTTTAATTTTTCATCTGAATAAGCTACTACGTCAGCACTTGCTGTAAATGTTCCAGTNAANNNACCNGTCATNGCAATTGTNGAATTNCCAGTTGCTGCACTTACTGATATACCATTTCCTGCNANNTTGNTTGTGATTGTATTTGTATCTGTATTTGTATCTGTAGAACTAATTGTAATTGTTCCACCAGATTTACTTATTGTTGTTGCTCCACCAGCTACTAAAGTAATATTACCAGATGAAAGGTCTCCACTTGTTCCAATACTTGTAATTGTATTTCCAGAATCTGTGACTGTTTCTGTAGCTGAAGTTAAACCAGTAACATGACCATAGGTATCTAAAGTAACGTCTTGAATATATGTTCTTCCAGTGTTATTTACTGAAGCTTGAGTTGAAGTATCAGCATGAGAAACAGTAATTGTTTCATTTGCACTTTGGTTAGTAGTAAAAGCTGCACCACCTGAAAGACCGCTTCCAGCTGAAATGGTTATTGTACCATTATTTGGAAGAGTATTTGTATTATCAGAAGCTGGTAATGTGACTGTTTTTGTATTAATTGCTGTAATATGACCTTCACTACTTGTAGTAATTGAGTCAATTGCTGTAAATGACGCTCCATATCCTGGACTTGCTGTACTTGTATTATTAGTTCTACTTACTGCATCATGAGTAATTGATATTGTACCAGCTGTAGATTGGTTAGCTGTAAATGTTCCTGTTCCACCTAAGACTCCAGTACCTTGAACTGTTAATGTTCCATTACCTAATGTGAATGAACCAGTTGAAGCTGCTGTCACGTGACCATGAGTATCAAAAGTTAAATCTTGAATAAACTCTGTTCCTGATGCGTTTATATTACCTACACTTGATGTATTAGCATGATTAAATGTTATATTATTATTTGTAGAACTGTAAGCTACATCAATTGATGTGCCACCAGTAAATGAAACAATTTCATCTTCTGATATTAAACCTCTTGCGCTTCCACCTACAGTTAAATTCCAACCAGCATAAGTATCAACTGAAACACTACCTGCTGCTGTTAAACGCCCTTGAGCATCTACAGTAAATGTTGGAATAGCTGAACCACTACCATAACTTGCTGCAGTTACTGATGTATTAGCAAGATTAGCAGTAATTGTATCACCACTTCTTACTGTTGTTATTCCAGTTCCACCAGCAATATCAATTGTATCATTATTACTATTAGCTGCTGCTGTTCCACCAGAATCTGCAGTAAAGTTTTTATATATATTTTGTGATGAACCTCTATCTGAGTTTGTTATTGTAATATTAATATCAGTACCACTTAAAGCACCTGCAATATCAATACCAGTTCCTTCTATGAAATCTAAATCTCTAGAACCAGTTAAATCAGTTGGAGTTAAATGACCAGAAGCTCCATTATTTGTTTTGATTTGTGGAGTAATTAAACTATTAACAGTATCTAATATTTGGTTACCATCAGCTTCCCATTGGTCAGTCGCAAAGTTATATACTAATGAGTGAGTACCAGTTACTCCTGCAGCCGCATTTGAATGAGGATTTGTTTGTCCTGTAAATGCTCTTGTTTCTAAACCAAATCCACCTGTACTTGGTTCTGCACCTGCTGTTCCCATTAATACTAATGTATCCTCAACAGCAAGTGTTGAAGTATTTAATGTGACAGTATCGCCTTGAACTAATAAGTCACCAGTAACTGTTAAATCATTTCCAATTGTTACGTCATTTGGTAAACCAACAGTGACTGTTCCAGCACTTTCTGCTACCGTAACTTCTGATGAAGTTCCTGAAAATGTAAGAGTTCCACCTAAAGATACTGGTGATGTATTTGAACCATCACTTACAGTAATACTTGAATTTGATAATTTACTATTACCAATTGAACCTGCTAATTTAGAAGCTGCAATACTTCCAGCTAACATAGTATTTTCTACTGAACCAGCTTGAATTGTTGCAGTTAATGTAGTATTACCAGTTAAATCTGTTAAAGTTGCAGTACCACCTAAATCTCCGCCTAAAGTAATTTGTGGGTCAGCTGTTAAAGCAAAATCAAAGTTTTGATTTGACGAATCCCATGTTACGCTAATGCCTGTTTCTGTATTACTTGCAACTAAATCTTCAGCATTATAGAATGTTACGATATCTGCAGTATTTGCAGAACCGTTTGCGGCCATTCCTTTTAATCTCCATGCTCTTTTAGCATTTGAACCTACTTGTGTTTCATCCCATTGTAATTCTACATCATGGTTAGTCATAGAACCGGATGGAGTAATATGGTCTCTATCTACTCTTAAACCCATTGGTGACGAAGTTAAATTAGCATCTAGTTGTATAAAGGCTGAACCTAAACTTGCAACAGAACCTGCTCCTCCAGCAGATAGTAATAATGTACCATCTGATAAATCAAGAGTTTTTCCACTACCTAATTTTACGTCTGAAGCAATTGTTTGTTCTGAGCCTGATGTTAAGAATAATCTTGCATCGACATCAGTATGTAATTCTGCAATCGCAGTACTTACTGTTGAAGCTGTTGTNCCAAATGCGCCTGCTGTAATTGTACCAAGCTTNGTATTAATTGTAGCNATATCNGTATCGTTTGAATTTATTTCTCCNTGCAATTCGTTAATNGCACCNGTATGAGTATTTGAACTTGTTGCTAAAGTAGCACTTCCTAATTCTGTATGTANTTGAGCTAAAGCTCCAGTAATACTATTATTNCCTGAAGCAATNGTGGTAATATTAACATCGCCTATTTCTGTATGTAATTGAGCTAAAGCTGCAGTGACNGTAGAAGCAATNGCNCTTATATCNGTATTACCTTGTAAAGCGTCTAATTCNTTAATTGCTGCTACTAAATTACTTGCTGCTGTAGTTAGTGTATAATTACTAGCACTTCCTCTTATTGCAGTTTCTAATTCATTAATTGCAACAACAGCTGAAGTTGTTACGTTTGTACCAAGTGAAGCATGATTACCAAGTTCTACTCTAAGTTCTCTTAAAGCTGCAGATAAATCTGTAGCTGATAAACCAGTTAAGGTCATATTACCTATTTGGCCTTCGTGTTCTGCAATAGCTGTACTTACAGTTGAAGCCGATGTTCCCATTGCTCCAGATGTAATTGTTCCAAGCTCTGCATCATGTTCATTAACTGCAAGAGTTAAACTACCTGCACTTGTTGTTAAGTTTTCTACGACACCAACATCGTCTTGTAATTCGTTAACTGCATCTACTAAACTTGTTGAATCTACTACAATAACATGACCTGATGTTGCGCCTGTTATTAATTCTATTAATGAGCCATGACCAGCATCAATTGTATTTTGAGATGATATTCTTGCAGCTGCAATACTATTACTACCAATAGTTAAATTTTTAGTAGTGCTAAATGCTATACCATTAGTGGTTTTAAGTCTTACTGTATTAGAATCTGCTGATAATATTACACCAGAAAAACCGCCCGTTTGAGTAACAGTTGCATTTTCTACAAAAGATGAATGTATTGTAGGTGAACCATTTAATGTTATTTTTAAAACATAGTTAGGAACTTTAAAATCAGCAGCTGCTAATCCTTGAGTTAATGTTGTACCTTGTTTTGTTACTCTTAAAGCACCAGTCCTATAGGATTCTGCAACACCAGTAGTTTTATCAACTGTAATTTCAGGTAATATTTCAAACCTTCCAGCTAATTCAAAGAACTTCTGGCCAGATGTAGCTGTAAATGATTCAGTTTTATCTCCTAAGTTACTACTTAAAAGGTTATCATCACCAACATTTCTTATNGAAAGCTCATTACTTTTCTGTCTAAACTCTTCTAGAGTATTTGCTTTTAATGTTCTTACTTCGTCTCTAATTGCCATTATTTACTACCTAATTTTTTTATAATCTTTTTAAGCTCTTCTATATCTGATTTCATTGTTTCAATTTCAGTATCTTTTGCTTTAAGTTTATCAAGTTGGTCTCTTCTTGCAGAAAAGGCCGATGTATTAGTATTTATAACAGCTTGAGTTACTGTATCTTTTACTAAATCCGGATTTTCTTTTACTTTTGTCTTTGCCATTTGTTATCCTATGTTGCGCAAATTGCTCTAAAATCTTTTATNAATGGTGGGTTCGATGTTGATGTCGAACGTAATACTATTTTAAATTGTATAGTACCAAAACTACCAATATTTGCTGCAGTTAAAACTGATTCTGTTAAATCATATCTTACTTCAGAAAAAGAACTTTCATTAACTGGTATTGATTCACTTGGAGTTGCTGCTGTAAATGCAACATCATTAATATTAGCTGATGAACCACCTTCAAGAGTTCTGTAATATAAATCTACGTTTGAAGCTCCTGGTCTTAGAACATTTAAAAAGACTGTTGCTGAATCTGCTTCTTCGTTAAGTTCTACTCTTTTAGTTATATACCTAGCAAGTTCTGCTCCACCTGTTGCAGTAGTTTCTGAACCACCACTTGAACTTATAAGGTTTTCTACTGTATGTACTGATGCTCTGTTTAAATCTATTACTGGAGATATTGCTTCATCAGTTGTACTTAATACACATCGTAATTTAAATGATTTAGCACTTCCCATAGATGTTGATTCATTAATTGCTGAACCAATAACGCTTGGTGCGTCAAATGTAAAGTTTTTGTTAACAAGTATTTCTCTTTCAGCTTTTGCTTGATAAGCTGTTTCTGTTCCATTAATACTTTTACCAGTATATGTTGTAAGGAAATATCTAACAGAAGTTCCTGGTAATGTAATATTTGATATTACTGGATATATTAAATCCATGTGTCTATTTTCTGTTGCTGTGATAGCACTTCCGCCACCTGCTCCAATTCCAGCTGCGCTATTTGTTGAAACATCTGAACTTCCTGCTGTTATTGTATAACTATCATGAGTTATATTAGAAATAACACGATTACCATTTATATTACCAGCCACAATACCATTAGTATCTACTGCTCCAGCAATCGTTACTGTTCCACCACCATACATTCCGTGATTTTTATGAGTGACGGTAATTACACCAGAATTCTGTGTAGTAGCTAAAGGATTACCACCTAGTTTTTTAGGAGGTACTACATCATTAGTTAATGTTAATGTTGATGATGAACCACTAAATGAAGCTCTGTTTAATTTGAATTTTAAATCTTTACTTTGTTCTGGTGTCCATGTTGAAGCATTTGCTGAACTAAAGAATACACCATTATATGGCTGTTTTGTAATTCTTTCAGATGTATTTGTTACGTCAAACCCACCCATTTCAGCTATCCATACTTCGTAATCATCTGATTGAGATGTAATTACTATTGCATATTCTGTATCTTGAGCTAAATAAACTGGATAATCAAATGCAAAATTAGTTGCAGTTGCAGCAGTAGCCGATACATTTACCGAACTTGGATATAATATTTTATCAGCACCTGGTACTATTCTTTGTGTAGGGAATCCATTTTGAGTTGTTCTTATTGTGACTCTTACTGGTATACTTGCTGATTTAGTTTTAAAGAATAAGTCAACTGACTTGGCAAAAATACCACCAGCTTTATCAATAAGAATTGTTTCTGCTACTGGGTCTATCCATTCTGTTGTTTCGCTTACTTGTGTATCAACAAGAGTTCTATCTTGATTTAATTCTGATTGTACTAATCTTGGTACCTTTGTAGATACTATTCTACTCTCAACAGATTCTATTAATCCTTGAGCATGATACTGAGCTTCAGCGTAGGTAGTTTCGCTATCCTTATCGTTTGAAGAACTGTCTGTAAGTCTAAATTCTCTTACACCAGTCTGGAACTTAAGCGCGGCATTTCTTGGTATGATAAACGAACCTTCAACTACGCCTGAAGCATTAGTAATAAGATGGTCACTGGCATTTGCTGCAGATTCTCCTTCGTGAGTNGTAACACCAGTTCTTGTTGCAAACTCTACAAAAGATGTTTCTTCACAGAAATCAGTAACGTTAACTCCATCAAAGAAAGCATGTACTTTTGTACTTGGCTTCATTAATTGAGCTTTAAAAAATATTTTTCTTGACCTTATGAATGGTACAAAGTTAACTTCAACAACTCTTGTTCCATCACTTCTTAAAACAGTATCAAATGCAAGTTCAGTACTTAAACCACTCCTTGATTGATTTTGTGTAGTAGTAGTTGTAGTGGTTGTAGTTGTACCAAAAGCAAACATGAATTCCTCTCTTCCCTCAAGCCACCACGGTCTAATACCAGTTCCAAATGCTCCTGTAGTTTGAACATCAGTTTCTACTCCAGTCCAGTTTGTTTCCCATTCATTCCATACTGTACCTAATATNCCNNNTTCTTCNGCCATTTGTTTAAATTGGTCATATGAAGAGGAATCATCTATTACAACATTTGGTCTTACATCAGTTTCTTTCCATTCATCTGAATCAGGAGAAAGNTCCATNGTTCCAGCCCAACTAAATACGTTGTATGGATTTACATTTGAGAATGTTGATGCATAAGGTTGATTNATATANTTAACATCTGATGCCATTGGCATAGTAGCTAATGAATTTGTTAATGTTGCTGCNCCAGAAGTTGAATTACTTTCTGTACTTAATCTTACTAAGTTAACATTTCTTTCATCAAANTTAGGTCTTAATATACCATTTGATTTATCTATTGCTGCTGTATAATCTGGATTTGATGAATCTCCAACTGAATGACTTCTAAATCCATCTACTATAAATCCATTTTTTAATCTTGAGAATCCNCTACCATCAAAAAGTTCTACGTCAGCAGCACTTTGTTCTAATAATGATAGGGATGTATAATATTCTAAGTTTTTAATTCTTTTATCAAGTGCACCAATATCTTTCATGGTATATCTTGTGTTATTAAGAATTTTTGGTTTAACATCGTCTAAATCATATATGAAAGGTTTTAAATTTAAGTCATATATACCCATTGCNTCATCAGGTGTTTCTGGAGCTTTAGGATTTAAATTTGGTACACCAACTGCTGTTTTAAATTCGCCNTTACGATTAATAAANANTTTATCAATTCTTGGCATGTAATGTTCTACTTGAGCAATAGGTGCTGAATTTGGTTTAACNGGTTGTGGATTACTTGCGTTTGTTCCTGTAAANTTATCTGCNCCAGCATCAGCNTTTGTTGGTCTAAAGTCTAAACAATCTAATAAATTNAAGGTTCCTTTAGAACTATTAAATANTACTTTTTTCTTTCTATCNGCTTCTGGATATGAATCAACTGAGAAATAATCTCCTGATGCGTGTGTATAATGGTCAAANGTTACTGTTATATTACCTGATGGTGTAGGGAATCCTGGCTTAAGTGTGACTTTACCATTTTGATAAAAATTATCTCTTTGGCCGTCATCTAATGTAAATCTATCTGTAATATTTACTGATTGCGCATCTACAACTGATACTATTCTGATAATATCTGATTTANCTAAACTTAATGNACCGCCTGAAAGAGCTCCAGCTTTTGTAGCACNATTAACTCTATTCTTTTGTTTTTGTAATATATTTTTTCTTACATCAGCCATTACTTTTAATCTACCAGAACCTGGAGCAACTCCNCTTACATCACTAAATGTTAATGAGGTTGAACCATCTGAACCAGAACTTATTGTAGGTGTGGTATCAATAACACCAGTACCTAAAGAAGCTGTAATAGAACTTGTATTTACAAACGTTCCATCAGAAATTGAGATTGAATTTGAATTTAAATCAAATAATTGTTTTACTACTATAATAGTATCTGTTGTTGTACTACCTGTTTTTAAAGTTTTAACAGCAGCTTGTGGTAATTTAAATACCATAGTATTATTACCAACTTCAAATAAATTACCAGCTGAAGCTAAATCGCCGATAAAGTTTTGAGTATTTCCTGTTTGGTTAACACTTCTTACTGNACTAAATACATTGGTACCAGACATGTTAATATCAAAAAGATAAAGTCTTAGTTCTGAACTTACAAATTCTATAGCTCTTGCTCTTGCNGTACCTATAACACTACCACCTTGTCCTGTTGCNNTNTGTAAATTTATTGTTGCAAAGGTATTNACATCTGGCATACCTTTTACTGTTGATGCTGTTAACTTAACATAGTTTCCTACTTGTGCACTTGTTGTAGAGACATTAACTACGTTTGTAGAACTTGCACCTCTTGGTTTTTCTACTGTTAAATTTTTAGTTGTATTGTTTTGAACTCTAAATCCTTTGACATAAGCTACTGATGGGTCAATACCTACAATTAATCTATCTTCACCGAATGTTGTNGCNGCNCNTGTNTTANCAGCATCTCCATCAGCTATAATTTCTGCAGTAGTTTTAAAACCAAAGTTAGTTCCATCATTTAAATATTCTCTTACATTAAGTTGAAATGGTTCTACAACATAATCACCGGATTCTTCAAATGTTCTTCTTGCTAATCTTTCTGTTAATTCTGTATCGCCGGTTTTATCTGTTTTATCAACAGCAGCTTTACCATCTTCTATTACAACTAATGTAATATAATCATTTTCTGTTCTTGAAGATAAATCTAAAGGTTCTTTTATAAGTGCTGTACTTATTTTATACCTTTTTGCTCCTGGAGCAGCAGTATTTGGAACACCTTGTGCGTTATCTAATAAAGTAGTATCTGTTCCTGATTCCACTATAGATTCTGTGACTCTTAAACCTATAATATAATTAGGTGTGTTTGTATATTTGTCTAATATTAATGAACCAGCTGGAACATAAGCAAATGTTCCTGATATAAAATATACACCTTCTTCTATATTTACTGTTGAACCTAATCCAGTAGCAGCTGATGATACAGCTTTAGCATATCTTACTGGTGAACCATTAGACGATAATTCTTCGCCATTTGCAAATACAGAAGTTGTATTATTTGTACCTGAATTAGTATATTTTACATATAAAGTAGCCGGGTTTGAAGCATCGCCTTTTGCAACTACTTCTAATACTTCAGCAGTAACTCCATTAGTAGCACCTGTAATTGTAGTACCTACGAATTCTGATAAATAGTTATCTGCATTTAATGCGCCTGCTGTTGAATGAGTAAATGATGATTCTATTTTAACAAAATCGTATTCTACATTTAATGTGACTTTACCATTTACAACTCTTGAACCATCTTTAAAAGAATATTGACCGTGTCTATCTATTTGAGCTTGTAATGCTGTTTGTAACTGTGTAAGCTCTCTTGCTTGTACTGCATATCCTGGTCTAAATAAGATTCTATGATAATTCTTTGTTTCATTAAAATCATCAAGTGTGTAATCTGTAAAATTGTGTTTTACTATTGTTGTTGCCATAAATCTCTTCTCTTTCTAATTGATATTAGAATTCAATTATTACTTTAATATCTTCAATCTGTGTTGTTGTTCTGCTAATAGGATTTCTATTTTCTAAGAATAATATCTCTCCACTTGCACGGTCTACTTCAGGATTACCTACTGCATTAGATGTTTCTAATGTATCTGCCTGACTTGATGACTGACCAGTAACTACTTCGCCATTTACAAAAGCCTTATATCCTGTTTTTGAATTTTGATGGTATCTTAAATAACCATTTGATGTATCTTTTTCTACTACATAAGCTTGAGCTCCGCCTGCTCCTACAATTAACTCATCAACTGTATAATTAGCTACAGTTGCAGATGAATTAAAATCTAAATAACTTGTAGCTTTTAAAGTATCTGCTGTTGCAATATTACCAGCTAATGGAGTAGCATTATAATCTCTTGGCTCATTAATTAAAGTAATTTGTCTAAAATCATTGCCTACAGTTAAATCACCACCATCATTTCCGTCTAATTTTGTATTAAGAGCCACAAAGAATCCGCCAAGTTCTGATACTGGGTCAACTCCATGTCCTGCTTTAGGAGAAATAACTGCTCTTGCTGTAGCATCCGAACCAGCACCACCTGAAATTACTAAATCAGCTACTCTATAATTAGTACCTTTGTTTGCGATTGTTACTGCTGTAACGGCTCCACCTGCTACTGTAATACCAGCTGTTGTTGTGACTGTTGCTCCGGTGCCATCACCTGTTATTGCAACTGCTACGTTAGTGTTATTTGTATAACCTGTTCCACCAGCTGTGACTTCGATTCTTTCGATACCAGCAGCTGTTGATGAATCTCTTGAAGCTTTTTGGTTTAAGTATTGAGCGTAATCTGCTTCTGATAAAACAGCTTCTGCTGCGGCGTCATTTGCATAAGCAAAGGTTAATATACCTGATACTGAACCTGATGGCGCTCCACTTAATGTTAATACAGAACCGTTAATCGCTGAAACAGTTTTTGATGAACCTACATTAGTTCCACTTACTGTCATTCCAACATGTATATCAGGAACAGTTTCTGTTAGTATGATTGTTGCTGTTGTGGAAGCGACCGCTACTGTAGCACTTGCTGCTAATGAAACAGTTTTAACTGGCATATAACTATTAGTTAAGAATTTTTCTGCGTCAGCAACTGATATTGTATACATATATTTCCATGTATATCCGTCTGATTCTGCAGTTGGAGAAGTTAATGTTTGAGTTGGCTGAATGCTTGAAGCACCTCCACCAGCTACAATACATTTATAAACTTTAAATTCTGATGTTACGATATAGAATGCTTTATCGAATATACTTGCATCGTCTGAATCCCATGCATAGTATGAATTACCTGATGTCCAAGTATGTCTTGGTACTACGTGAGCAATATCAGCAGATACGATTTTTTTCATACCTATAAGGTTTGCTCTTGCTTCTCCTAACTGGTCTAAGTTATCTCCTGGAACAAAAGGTGTTGTATCTGTAGTATCAGATGTGGTTAAAGACCATACGTCTGATTTACCTATTGCTACATAGACACTGGAGCCTTCTATTTGCTCTTTAAAATGCGATGCATTTACTGTTCTAAAATTTGATGTTATGATTGCTGCCATTCTTCTATCCTGGTTATTCTATATGTACAAAAGTACTTGTGTTATTATTATTTATATCACTTGAGTTGATAGTTTGTAACGTTTTGCTACCTAAAAACTCAATTGTTTGGTTAGTATTATAAAGCCTTGGAGAAGTAAAGAAATTCTCTGTGCCTTTCCTTTGTTTGTAATTATTATTTATAACGGTTCTAAAATTTGTATTTACTACTTTAACTTTAGACTCTGGTAAAAATTTAAGTGCAGTTCCTGTTGAAGTCATTATTGAACCAGTTGCTTGTACTGGATTTGTTTTAACTTCAGTTATTAATGTATCTACATGATTATGATTACAATTAACTTCTATTATCTCTTGTTGGTCTGCTATTCTTACTTCATTACTTGCTGCGCTTCCAATTTTTAATATAGGGTCATTAATATATCCACTTCCTGCATTTGTTATTGTTGTACCAGTTATTTCTCCATCGCTATTTAATGTAAATATTGCTGTTGCAGTTACGTTTGTAGATAAGAAAGCTCCTGTCGCATCTTTTGATTGTGGTATTGGAAAAGAAATTGTTGGAGCTACTAAAAAGTTTTTATCTGCCAATCCTACCATGTCTACTGATGCTATTTGAGTTGCATTTGGATTTGCTGGAGCTGTTCCAACTAAATTTTGCCAATTTCTGCCTTCTGAATTAACAGTTATAACATCTTTGTTTAGTCTTCCTAAAGCATCTAAACCTACCGTCACCGACGGTGCAACGCCAGAAAGTCCTGGGAGGGATATACCATTAAAAGTGATTGTCAGTGATGAACCAGTATAACCAAATCCTGGCTCTCCTATTGTTAGTGCTTCCAAAGCTCCGTTTAAAGTTGNGGCTGTTGCAGTTGCAGTTGCTCCTGTAAATGTGTGTGATGTTCCGGAACCAACTCCTGATATATTAAGTTGTGCTCCACCTGATGTTGCTGATAAAGAAATAGCGTTACCTGTTATTGTTTTAACAAAATAAGTTGTACCAGAAACTAATCCACCAATTGCAGTTCCTCCACCACTATTATATGTAATACTATCATTTGCTACCCATGAATTTTTTTGAGCTGCAGATAATGTTATATTATTATTTGAAGTACTTACAATTGAACTACTTGAACCATTAAATGTCTGAGCTGTTGGAGCAGCAATACTTAAAACTGGTGTATTATAATCTTTACCACCTTGACCTATTGTAATTGAAGATACTGAACCGTTTGTAAGAACAGCTGTCAATGTTGCTGTTGTAAATCCTGATGGAGTTCCACTATCTGATGAAGTTATAGCAGGAACAGCGGTATAACCTGTTCCACCGGATGTTATTGTTGTTCCATTTATTATACCATTTTTTAAATCAACTGAAACAGTACCTGATTTATGAACCTTTGCTGTGATAGTCGGTAAAAAAGCTGAAACAAACATTTCAACAAGTATTGGAACATCTTCTGGTCCTATAATACCTGGCTGTCTATCTGGTATCGCTGATAAAACTTTTCTTATTGCTAATCCTAAATCATCTGTTCTTTTTCTACCAGAAGGTTCTCCGTTTGGAGCTAGGTCTACATAACCATTAGCATTAAAAATATCTTCTCCTAATACTGCTTTTGTAAGTTGTAAGAATACTAATATTTCTGCAAAGTAAATAAATCCAGCTGGGTGAACTAATCTATTATAAGATAAGTCCCAATCAGTTAAATTTTTACCAGTCTTAATTAAATAAGAAAACTTTTGATATTTTTTACTGTCTTGTACTACAATACTATCAGATAAAAATCCTTTATTATCTAAATATTGTCCACCTTTTGGAAGAGATGCGTTAACATCCCAATTACCGCTTGAAGGTATTAATACTTTATCATAAGGAAACTCTACTTCAGCAATATCATTAAATAATATTTTAAAAAATATCTCAATAGAATCTGATGTACCTCTTAATCTATAAAAGTCTATAATTTGTTTATAAAGAGTTCTTTTATCTACCGTAACTCCTCTTGGAATTGTAGCAGCAATTTCTTTTTGCATTAATTCTAAATAGCCTTCGCTATTAGTATCAATATCCATTGCCTGTTCAATTGTATTCATTACATATGATGGACCTGGACCTACCCAATTCTTTTGTATTGTTGTTAATTTGGCTGAGTAATTATTATAAGCTGATAAACCGTTAACAGTAAATGTTTTACCTATTTCAGATGTCGAATTAACGAGTGTGCCTGGTAGTTCATTACCATTTGTTATTGCTACATTAACATCAGTTAAAGTTATATTAGTAGTTGTACCATTAGGAGCTGTTAAAACAAGAGATGAGCCTGCACCGGTTTCATCTGTAAAAAATTTATTATTTTCGTTATTAGGGTCAGCTATTCTAAATTGTGCTTGGCCATTTAATACAACATCTGTAAAAACATTATTTTCTTGATAAATAAATTCATCCATATTCATAAATGTATAATAAGCTTGTAAGAATTTATCTAACTTATCTTTATTTTCTAATATTTCGGATGGTATTATTTGGTCTAAACGAATATCTTCTTTCGTTTGAGACAGAGTTCCTTGTTCGAGTTCAATCGCTCCAGGAGTTAATGTTTTTTTATATCCCATTATTTAAATCTTGATGTTGTTGTATAATCTATAGAACCTGCTGAACCAGCAACTGCAATTGTATCTATTTCTGGAGTTATAACTACAAAACTATTATCAATTGAAATTAATTGGTCTCTCTTAGGTCCTAAATCGAGTGAGTTAGGAAGTACTGTAATTTTTATTGGAGTCACAGCATCAGGTGTAAAGTTATTTAAAACAATAGTACCTTTATCTACATCTATTTCTCCAGCACTTTTAATTACTGTTGTATTAACATCATTTACTACTTTATAAACAATTACATTTCTTTTAGTAGAATCAGTAATAGGCTCATCACCAAAGAAATGGTCAACATTATTTATTTTAAATGCTGAAGATGATATTAAAAATGCTGTTGAATTGCCTGACTGGTAAAAAGGAGATGAAAAACTTAAACTAAAGTTATTTAATGCGTTATTTACAGGCGTAATATTTTGAAACATTCTTGGTCTTACTGTTGTATTTAATATAGCAGGGTCACTGTTATCTATATTCCTTGTTAACTGTGAGTGTCTAAACACACCATCGAATTTATTTAAATTATTAAAATTATAATCTGTTATAGTATCTCTTACTACTGATTGTAAATCAACAGAACTTCTATCTGTTAAATTAGGATTATATTTAAATGATACATCTAATTCTAAATAAGTAAAGTTAGGGTCTACTATTTGTGGAGTAATTGATACAACATTCTTACCTTTTAAAATAGCTCCTGTAATACTTGTTTTTTCTGCTGTTGTAAGTGTTTCTGCTAATAAAGGTTTAATACAAACATAAACTCTTCCATAGTCAGGTGGATCGTTATCTTCTCCGCCCCATGTTGAGATAGAATCTATATTACTAAATTCCTTTTTAATAATTGCTGCATAGTCATCAGCGGTCACAGCTCTGTTTTGTGATATAAAAGTAAGAGGAGCATTAAATCTTATTGACTCCATTGTTTCTTCTTCAGCTCCACCNGCAGCTGCTGNAACTAATGATACTGCNATATNATCAAATGTNCCAATATCATCNACCATNGTAAATGAATTTGCNCCNTTACTTTCAATACCTTTAGTAGTTACGTAATCAATAGTAACGATATTATTATTAGTTGGTTTAAATCCAGTTACTCCGTCTCCAAAATACACTTCATAATAACCACTTGGATTTTCTTGCAAGTAATAAACTTTTGATGTTGAATCTACTCCTTTTAATGTTTCAAATTTAGTATATACATCAAATGCTGTTGATTCCTCGTTCGCTTGTACACGTACGCGTAACGTACTCGTGTCTGCGTCATAGTCAGAGAGTTGAAATTTCTGATTTTCTATATCGTTATCAACTCTATACTTTAATTCTCTTGAAGTTCCTTCAACAAGAGTGACATCATTAAATGTCCACGTTGAACCACTTAACGTAGCTTGTTGAGTATTTAATACAACAAACTGAAATTCTTCTCCACTTACAACTGTATTTAATTTAGTACCTTTTGTAAGTTCTAATACTGTTGGTATAGTACCTGTATTTGGTTTAGTAACAACAATATTAACTGTAGCTCTTGGAGATAAAACAGACCTAGGAGTATATCCTAATAACTTAGCTCTTGTTACGACATTACCTCTTATTTGAGCTGA
>NHBP01000114.1 GCA_002168195.1 Planctomycetaceae bacterium TMED10 | reverse complement strand
GTATCCCCTTAAAAATTCCAACTCCCCCCCTTCTGAGGTAAAAATTTTGCCGCCTTTTTCAACGCAAAATTATTTTCTTCGCCGTAATCTGTGCGTTATTGTTCCCACTTTTTGCCTTGAGCCAACCGGCAACCACAAAGAGCGCCGGCGGGCAACTCGCTAAATTGCGCAAAGAATACAAGCTATCCGAAGCAGACCTGGGGCAAATCGATCCGACCAGCGTAAGCATGAAACTGGCAACCTTCGGTCTGCAAGGCGCCGCGACGAATCTGCTCTGGTCGCGAGCGATCCGCTACAAGGAGCGGGAAGACTGGACCAATTTTGATGCAACGCTTGAACAGATTACAAAACTTCAACCACACTTCATCGAAGTCTGGGATTTCCAGGGGCACAACGTGGCCTTTAATATTTCGGTGGAGTTCGATGATTATCGCGATAAATATCGCCAGGTGATCAAGGGATTTAATCTTCTTAAACAGGGTATTCGCTATAACGAAAAAGAGGCTCGACTCGTGCGGCGACTGGCCGATTACATCGGACTGAAGATTGGTCGCTCGGATGAAAAAAAATATTTCCGGCCCATGTTCGCGGCCGATCGTGATTATCATGCTCCACCCCGCAATGAGAACCCCCTCACCGGCACCCGCTATGAAGACCGGCCTGAAAACGTCACCGATAACTGGCTGATTTCCAAATGGTGGTATCAACAAGCCCAGGACTTGATCGACAGCGGCATTGCAGCGATGAGTACGATGAACCCTTTCCTGGTCCACTCCGAACCGCCGATGCAACAAATGCAATATGCCCGTGCCCTGGAAGAAGACGGGAAATTCAATGAAGAAATGCGGGATGCATGGAAACAGGCCTCTCGCGAGTGGCTCGCTTACGGACTCCGCCCGATCCTTACCTCGCTCGGTTTCGAGGTAAAACTTGAAGATGTAGATCGCCTGAAAGAGCAGCGCGATCAGGCTTATGATGACCTCATGGCCATTGAACCGGGCCTCCTGGAAAAACTCCGCAAACAGCGAATCGCGGAACTCCCCGAGGATGAGCGTATGGCCTTGGAGAAAAAACCGGGTGAGCGAAATACAGAGGAAACAAAACTGGCAATTGAAGCTAAAAAGAAAACCAGGGTCACCCTCGATGATGTCGCCGAGGCAACGGACATCAAGCAGCGGAGTAAAGCGATTAAACTTGCCCAGAAGTACTTTGATTACGCAGCACGTTACCGCGTGGCCAATCAATACAAAAACGTTACGATCAACTACGGTTACTGGAAAAATCGCGCCGAAACTGAACAGACCGATGAACTGCAACGCGTTCGCAAACTGCTTTACGACGCTGATAAATCATTTATCGATTCAGACATTCCCACCGCGGAAAAAGAGTACCGCGAAGCGTTTGCATTGTGGCGCGATATTCTCGACGCACATCCTGAACTCCTCGAAGAAGAAACCTTTGTCGAAGACCTGAAAGAGGAAATCGATCGTTACAGGGACTTGATGGCCCAGGTCAACGAGGACCGCAGCCGAACTTTGCCGGATGACTTCCCGTTGCTTGATGTCCTTGAAATATCGCCGGCGGCGGCAGTGCCCGGCAATTAAAGGGCTCGTAGCATCCGGCACATAAAGGTCCGCGTACTTTCTGCAAGCCACGCATGACGACTGCCCCGCGGTCCGCCTACGTTCAAGACTCCAATGGAATGCAGGTAGAGCCAATCGCGAACTGCATGCTCAGCGACCGACGCGTTCTCAGGACGTTTTCGACAGGCTATAAAATCGACCACCTGACAAGGACGACCACAGCAGATGGCCCAGTCGCGTGTCAACTTGGTACCACCGGTAGGCTCCCCACATGAGAAAATGAGCGTGCCATCGGACTGCAACACATTACGCCGCGTCCGCACCCGATAATCCGCCGACCGGGTACATTGCAATTGATAGCGGTCGGCAATCGGGCCATCCTCTGCGCGTCGGCCGTACGGGCACCAACCTCCGTGCGGAATGCCCAAGGCGATGGCTGCATCGAGACTGCCGCGATCGACGCCGGATTGGCCTCCGGAAACAATTTTTTTTAGTTTGGGAAGCCACATGGCCGGAACTCCTCGCTGCAAATACCCACTTCACCCCGTTGCACACCGTTCGGCAACGCGTAACTTAGCACTCCGGGCACGCGGATTCTCCGCCACCTCCCTCTCGGATGCAACCAATGGCTTGGAGGTCACTGCTTCGAGTCGAGCATCATCGCGGAAAGCATTTTTAACGAGCCTATCTTCAAGCGAATGAAAACTGATGACGGCCATTCGCCCACCGGGCGATAGGCATCCGGGCAACCGCTCGAGGGCAACTTCGAGCCATTTAAGTTCTTCATTAACGGCGATTCGCAAGGCCTGAAACGTGCGGGTGGCTGGATCGATTCGCGGCCGTGTTTTGAAATGAGGCAAACTCGCGCGGATAATGCGTGCCAATTGGTCGGCGGTACGAATCGGTTGTTTCTCGCGCTCTTTGACAATCCGTCTGGCGATCCGGCGACTGTGCCTCTCTTCACCGTAGCGATAGATCATATCTGCCAATTGACGCTCACCGAGACGGGCGATCAACTGCGAGGCTCCCTGACCGCTCGAGGGATCGAACCGCAAGTCGAGTGGACCGTCGGCGGAGAAACTGAAACCCCGGTTGGCATCAAGGAGTTGGTCGCTAGAAAGTCCAAGATCGAGCAGAATGCCATCGACATGTTCTAATTTCAATTCGGCGAGCACCTCCGGCAAGTCAGCATAGTTGGCATGCGCAACAGCCACCGGTAGACCCCGCAATTGAGTTTCTGCCCGAACAACGACTGCCGGATCACGATCGAGTCCGATGACCAGGCCATCCTTGCCGACTTGTGCCGCGAGCAATCGCGTATGCCCCCCTCCCCCGAGCGTCCCATCGACCAGCGTGCCACCGGGTCGTGGCGCAAGCCACTTGAGTATCTCGTCGGGAAGGACCGGTTGGTGGACGCTCGCTGTCATGAATGCGTTTCCGGAAGGGAAATTTTGCAGAACACCAACTTACCGCAAAACGAGAAACGTGGGCAGCGGTCGATCCGCGGACAGGCATCAAAACAGGCATCGCAAAAAGAGTCCCACACGCGGGCACTTCCGTGTGCCCAGGTGCGGGTGGGTGCCCGCAGCAGGGTTGCGGGACAATCCTGCTACTCATGTTCACTCTCGAGGTACCTCCGTGACCTTTTTTTACGGCAGTCGGGAATCGATGCTCCGCATCGACGACCCGTACATATCGATAGGTGGCCGCTGATCGACAATGTACTACCGCTCGAGACCAAACCAACGGACGGACGAATCATGATTTGATGAATCCAACGCCGCTTACTGAATCCATTCAGACGCATGCGTTAGGTCCCCTGCTCTTTTGAAAACGCGGACTCGGCCAACTCGTCGTAGCGTTCNCTACGTTCNNTGGTATAGANTTNCCACTTCTNNGTNTCCCACGCTTCAACNTGGTCNCCGACTCCNACCAACACCATCTCGNTGCCCAGNGCTGCCCANTGGGATAATTCGGGGGGAATTCGCAAGCGTCCTTGCTTGTCGAGTTCACTCCGCCGGGCCTGGGCGTAAAAAAGACGCCCAAACGCTCGCACATCGCGCCCTGTGGGCGATGCCGTGGCAAGTCGGTCGGCGAGACGAACGAAAGAAGGTTCGTCGTAAATCGCCAGCGATCCATCGGTACCGGGTGCCACNTAAAAAACTCCCCCTGAGACATCTCCCCAGGCTGCCCTCAGCTCCTTGGGGATCGTCACGCGCTGTTTATCGTCCATCGCGCGGTGAAAAGTACCGGTTAGCAACATCGACTTGACGCTCATCCCCGCCCGGGGTCGCCATCCATTTGGACCCTTCGAGCATCTTCGCTTTGCCTGGGATCCGACCCGGGCCTGCCAACCATGTTTCTACCANTTTCTACCACTCTTAACCACATGGACCCAAATGTACCCGCGAACAGGGTTTCGTCAAGCGGATTTTTAACGCGGTTTTTTTAGGGTAAATCGGCGTTGAAAGCCAAAAACGAAGCGTATTGCAGGTCAAAAAAAATTCCCATTTTGTGCCACACCGCTTCGCGATTCGGGGGTCCAACCATCCCTTGGGGGGCCGGTGGGTCCTGCCCCCAGCATCTTGTGCACCGCCTCGAAGTGGTCCGGTTTGATGGGTGTTCCGCGTACCGCCGACGGGGAAGACTCGATACACTTCTCGCATGAGCGAACTGAACGCCTACGATTACACACTCCCGAAAGAGCGGATTGCCCAGCAGCCGCTCGCCCACCGCTCGGATGCCCGGTTAATGGTCGTCGATCGCAAAAGTGATTCGATCGAGCATCGCTATGTTCGCGATCTTCCGCAGTTGCTTGCTGCGGGTGACTCTCTGGTACTCAACGATACGCGTGTCGTAGCCGCCCGATTGGTCGGCAAGCGAACTGCCACCGGCGGACGCTGGGAGGGTTTGTTCCTTGAATCCGATGCAGGCGGTTTGTGGAAGGTACTCGGCCGCACGCGCGGAAAAATTGGGGCCGGTGAGAGTGTGCAACTGATCGATCGCGAAGGGCGACCGGCCACCACGCTCACGCTTATCGCTCAGGAGGACGACAGTAGCTGGATCGTGCACACCGACAGCGAACAAGAACCCTATCAGTTGCTCGAGCAAGTCGGCCGTACACCGCTGCCGCCCTATATTCGGGGTGGGGAAATGCTGCCTGAAGATGAAAGCCGCTACCAGACCGTGTATGCACGACATCCCGGTTCGGTCGCGGCCCCTACGGCCGGATTGCACTTTACCGATGCACTCCTCGAACAGCTATCGGCCGCAAAGATTCAAAGACAAGAGGTCACCCTGCATGTCGGCACCGGAACGTTCCGGCCGATCGCCAGCGACTCTTTGAGTGAACACCCGATGCACAGCGAATGGGCTCAGCTTTCACCGGCCACAGCCTCAGCACTCACGCGGGTCCGCAATGAAGGGCACCGGGTCGTCGCGGTCGGCACCACCTCGATGCGGGTGATTGAGACGGCGGCACACGGCGGCACGCTCGGTGCGTTTGAGGGCCCGACCGATTTATTCATTCACCCGCCCTACACGTTTCAGGGGGTCGATGCGCTGCTGACCAACTTCCACCTGCCTCGCACCACGCTATTGGTCCTGGTCCGCACATTCGGGGGCGATAGGCTGATCCGCCGCGCGTACGAGTTGGCAGTCGAGGAAGAATATCGCTTTTACAGCTATGGCGATGCGATGCTGATTCTGTGACTGGCGGTGGCGACCTGCCGAATCGGCTCGCGGCCGGGTATACTGCACGCTCTGCCACGGAACGCTGCCTTCAGGAGGATTCAATCGTGAGCGAAGTACAAACCGAACAAGTGCTGGTCATCCCCACCGAGCGATTCCACGCCCTGGGTCTCTTTCAAGGCTTTTCCGCAAAAACTGAATTGCTTCAGGAGTTGCTCCATCCAGAGTACACGTCGTATCGCTCGCGGGATGCGGTCGAAGAAGACCCTTCGTTCAAGCAACTCATACCGTATTGTCTCTTTCGTTACACCGACACTGAGGGCACGGTTCACCTGTTTCAATACACCCGCGGTAGCGGACAGGGTGAATCGCGACTGCACGCCAAAAAGAGTGTCGGTATCGGCGGACACATTTCGCACACCGATGCGGGCGAGGATCGCGATCCTTATCGAGAAGGAATGCAGCGGGAACTTGCCGAAGAAATTGCGATCGACACAAGCTACACTGAATCATGCGTCGGGCTGATCAACGACGATGCCACGCCTGTCGGGCAGGTCCACCTGGGGGTGTTGCACATCTTCGACCTTGAGGCACCGCAGGTCGCCGCCCGCGAAGCCGAAATCTGCGCAGCAGGATTTTTGCCGGTGGCCGACATTGTGGCCGACCTGGACGCCTTTGAAACGTGGTCGCAAATTAGTGTTCGCGCCCTGTTTGCACCACAAGACTCGTAAAGGCAAGCGAAAACGGGGGAAACGTGAGCGAGCGGATTTACCTCGATAATCAATCGACCACCCGCGTCGATCCGCGGGTGATTGAAGCCATGCTGCCCTATCTGAGCGAGCATTACGGCAACGCTGGCAGCATCACGCATCCGTTCGGAACCGAAGCAGCCGAGGCGGTCGAAAGGGCAACGGCGACCATTTCGGGTCTACTCGGTGTGCAAGCCAATGAAATTGTCTTTACGAGCGGCGCGACTGAAAGTAATAACCTGGCCTTGCTCGGCGCTGCGGCCTATCACACCCGGCGGAGAAAAAAAGAGGCCGGACACATCGTGAGCGTGGCAACCGAGCACCGCGCGGTACTCGACCCACTCGCAGAATTAGCCAAAGATGGCTGGAAGGTCACGCTGGTGCCGGTCGCCGGGCAGGCCTCGCCGGATGCAGGGCGGATTGACATCGCAGCGCTCGAGGCGGCACTGCGTGACGAAACGTCACTGGTTTCGGTGATGCTCGCCAACAATGAAATCGGCGTGATTCAACCGCTTGAGCAAATCGCGGGCCTCTGCAAAAGTCGGAATATCCTGCTGCATACCGACGCGGCGCAGGCGGTCGGTAAAATGCCACTGGATATTAAAATGCTGGGTATTGATCTTGTGAGTTTTTCCGGCCACAAGCTGTATGGTCCCCGAGGCGTTGGTGTTTTAGTAACGCGGCGACAGCGGGGCAAAGCCCCCATCACTGCCCAACTCTTCGGCGGCAGGCATCAGCGTGGTCTGCGAAGCGGCACACTCAACGTACCGGGCATTGTAGGGCTGGCTCGGGCGATGGAACTGGCAAACGAGGAACTTTCTACCGAGACCTCTCGGCTCGATCGCCTCCGTAACCGATTGTTTGGCGGATTGCAGGAGCAGATTGAGGGGGTCGTGCTCAATGGTCCACCGCTGGGTGATCCAAGTATGCGGCTGGCCGGCAACTTGAATGTGCAGTTTCGGTACGTGGATGGTGAATCACTGATGCTCAGCACCGGCGGCCAGGTGGCACTGAGCGCCGGAAGTGCGTGCACGGCTGCCGAGCCAGCGCCGAGCCACGTGCTTAAGGCACTTGGACTTAACGACGACGCAGTGCGCAGCAGCCTGCGATTTGGTTTGGGCCGTTTTACGACTGAGTCGGAGATCGACGCGACGATCAAGATTCTGGCCGAGTCCGTCAAGCGATTACGGGCCATGAGTTCCATGACTGGTCAGTAGCGGCCTTGCGCGTTACACGTGCAGCAAAAGCGCAATCGATACCGCTATTAGACCAATTCCCGAGAATGTGAGCACGATAAAACTTCGCTGCACGGTCGTCTTACGTGCTACCAGCCCCACAATCAGCGGCGTGAGCGTATAGCCGAGATTGCCGATCGCCAGGGTGGTTCCCAGCGCGCGACCATGCATCGAAGGATCGAAACCGAGAAACAGAATAGCCAGCACCGTGGGAAACAGCGGTCCGCATGCGAGCCCCGCGGCCATGACCAACCAGGGCGCTGCACGGCGAGCAGGCACGATCACAATCAGCAGCGTCACGAGCGTCGCCACGACCGAAAGGATCAGCACGATCGAGGTTTCTTTGGTGGTAAACCATAAGAGCGGTAGCACAAAAGCAACGACCAGGCGGCTGATCATACTTGCACCCCAGAAACCAGAGATCATCCGCGTTCCGAACCGATCGCTATAACCTTTTTCAACCAGATAGGAACTGGTCCACGTCGCAAACGTGGTTTCGATCGGCCCGAACAGACAGAGGGCAACGCCGCAGAGCCAAATGCGCGGGTGCTGAAGAAACGACATCCCATCGGCTGGCGCCTCGACCTCTGGTACCATCGTCGCAGCGGGCAGAAGCAGACAAAAACTCCCGGCAAAGGTTGCAACGATGGCGATCAAAAACAGGAGTCCGCGATATGTTTCGCCGCGGACCATCTGTGCGGCCAGCAGCGGTGTGGTCAGCGCGCCGAGCGAGAAGAATACATCGGCCACATTCGTGCCGGTCACGATTGAACCAGGAAACGCGATCGGGATCATCACGTGAACCACATTGATCAGCGTACTCCAGGCCACGCTCAAAAAGATTGCTGCGCAGATGGCCTGAAAAAATTTCCCCGCGAAGGCGAGTAGTGTTAAGCCGATAGCCACACCGATCAGTGCAAAGAGGAGGACGAGGCGGACACCGAGTGAATCGATCATCCAACCACTGATAATTACCACCGGCAAGAAAGTGATGCTGAATGAGGCGACGAGCACTCCGACGCGACCCTCGTCCATTCCCAATCGCCGCGACATCGGCAGTTTGATGCTACCGATGACCGCCGCGCACAGTCCGCCCAGAAAGAGGCCGGCGGCGGTGGCAACGAGCAACATGGTTTGGGAATCGGTTGCAGACATTATGACGCTACATTCCAAAATCTCGATTGTACACAATCGATTGATTTATTGGTGCGCCTCGTTCATACAACTTGCACAACAGAATCCCGCGTCTGTCGGATTGACGGTATCGAAGAAATACCCGCTTTGATCAATCAGGTGGCGAGCTACCACGGGCAGTTGCTGCTCATCACCTAATCTTAGGATTTTTTTGATTTTACTGCGATGTTTTTCAACCGCCGATAATGTGATTCCCAGACGACGGGCGATCTGGACGCTGTTGAGCCCGTCTGAAATCAACCCCATGACTTGATTTGCGCGGCTGGAGAGATCATGGAGTGCGTAAGGCAAACTGCAAGAGCGGATGGCAATTCGATTCTCTTCAATTCGATCAAGCTTCAGCAGCCATCTTCCCACAGTGCTGGCAACCTCCGCGCAGATTTCGCATTGGACAGTCTCGCCGGACTGGGCACAACTTTCGAAGGCGTATCTCAGTTGATCCTTACCACTCGTGATCACCATATGCGTTTCATCGAATAGATTCGTCCCGACGAAATCTCCGGGGCATATCCCCGACTGCCGGTGGTCCGGGTGCACGTCCGAGAGCCAAAGAATGGTTCCGCTTTTATCCGTAAAGTATACCAGCATTTTTGATCACGTCATGTATTCTGGAAATTACAACACAACATGACGGCTAAGCAGACGGTGTGCTTAGTTTCATGCGACCCGCCAATCGCGACTACCAAAAGCAAGAATCTATTAAGCCATGAAAATGTAATGAGGTCAACCGCAGCGCATGAAATTGCATGTGAAGAAACTGAGGTTAACCTCACTGATCGGCTACGAACGACTGCGAATGGAAACTGAGGTTGCCAACAGTTGTACAATTTGTGGCTAGAGTGAGCTTCGGACAGGCAAGTCACGCCAGAGAACCTCTCTCACCAAGCCCACCTCTCCCCTGCTAAAGCTCATCTGGATTCGCTAGTGAAATCGCTTTTCAAAACACTCAGTAAGATGCATCCATGGGGTTGCGCAAAAATCGTTTTGCGATCAAGGCGGATGCAAACCGCGACAGTCGAGACAGCGACTCGCAAACTCCCGAAACGGCTCGGCCCTCAAACGCACGGGGGAAGATGTGTACGCATCGCGCAGCTCATCACACTCATTGCTGTGCTACTCGCTGGTGAGGTGACTGTTGCGAGAGCGGATTCTTTTTACGGCTCCGATCCGCTCGGCTCGGCTGGCCTGTTCGTTGATCCGGGCATTACACTTTCGAACACCGACGAGTTCAATATCCACCATTTGTTCGCCAACCCCGGCACAGGTGACTTCGCAGCGGTCCCTTTTTTTTCTTCTATCAGTTTGCCCGTCTGGGAGCTTGATCTGAACAATCTCTCTACACTCGTATTCGGATCCGCGGATTACGGGATATTCACCGCAAATTCCAGCCAGATGATATCCCGCAGTGACTATTTCGTTGACGTCCATGTCTTAGGGCTTTTCGACAATAGCTCGGTTTCCGGAGCAATCGCCTATGCGAATCATACGCCGGCCGGCGGGGACCCTGCCAGTCTCCGCTTTTCAATGACCCAGACTGGCCGAGCAATCTCTTGGAGTGGCACACTGGACCTATCACCGAACCCGTCCCCCGAACCATCGACTTTACTGCTTGCGACAGTCGGTTTTCTTTTCGGCTGGATGCGTAGAAGCAGACGGCGTTCGTATGAATCGACCATCCCTATTGGATATTTGCTTTACCGTCGATCGCGTGCGCCTGTAGATCATCGAGGTCAATCGACTCCAAGGTATCCAGATGCGTAGCCTCGAGGACAACCGGTGGTGCCACACCTGCTTTGAATGCCTCGTTCCAATTGCGTGGACACAGACAATACCGATCGCCCGGCTTGAGTCCGGGAAAATCCAACTCCGCATTCGGGGTTAGCAGATCGTTGCCGCGTAGGCGAGTAAACTCCAGGAAATCTTCGGTTACCTCCGCGCAAAGGGTATTTCTCGCTTCCATTCCGGCCGCGACTCTGCAACTACCGTCCCGATAATATCCTGCCATGGGAGAAGTGCAGCAGACTTGCAATGGACCTCCCAGCACATTTTTTTGTTCCGCCATGCTTGCCCCGCTCAAAGATACGATGAAATTTAGATGATACGTCAGAGATTATAAATTTCTTGCTGTTTTAAAGCTACCACTTCGCCGCCAACAAATCGTGGCCGCATGGCCCCGCTTCGCCGAGTCAACTTCGATGTTTTGCACAATTGTCCGGTTTTCATAAAATGAAGGGGTTCGTTAAATTGTAAAGTCCGTTGTGGATGATGACGGCCACGCCTACCACCGAGCAGGAATCGTAAAAAACTAAAATGATACCGGTCTCCTGGTTTTCGCGGCTTCTGCTGCCGCTCGTTGCCGTCGTGCTGCTTGCAACCACGGGCAGTTTACTGCGGTGCGGTGCGGCAACCGCTGAAGAGTCGGCGAATCGGCCAGACGCGAGTGAAAAAAAAGCCTCTGCTACGAGTCTGTCGGTTGTCACCAATCCCTACTTGGTGCTCATCCGCGATCCGTTCGTGCAGCAATCGCTTTGCCTTACCGACAAGCAGACCCACGCGGTGCGTCAACTGACCGACGCGGTGGACAGCCGACTCTGGAAGATACGACCGCTCGAGCCTGCCGAAAATGCGGCGGCACTCGCACGACTAATCTCTGAGACGCGACCCGAAGTAAATAAGATCCTCAGCCCCGAGCAGCAGCAGCGATTGAATCAGATCGTCATCCGCGTCCAGGGAATCGAATCCCTGCTTACAGCCGATATTCACCATGCGTTGCAACTGACCGATGCGCAACTGCAACAGATTGCCAAGGTGATCGAGACGGCAAAAAAAAGTCGCAGCGAACGGCAAGCAAAGAAATCGAAGGGTGAACCGGGGAATCGCCTCCAGGCGGAACTTCAGGCGATCGAGAAACAAGCCGATCAAAATATTGCTGCCATCCTGGAAGAATCGCAGCAGCAAAAATGGAACAGCCTGGCAGGTGAATCTTTCAACACCGCAAATCTGGGCGACATCAAGTTCAGGGCGCCCCGACTCCACTCCGCACACGGTTGGCTCAACACGCCCGCTCTCACGATGCAAGACCTCCACGGCAAGGTGATCGTGCTGCACTTCATGACCTACGGATGAATCAACTGCATCCGCAATTACCCCTGGTACAGGGGCTGGCAAAAAGATTTTAAAGATCGGGGCATGGTCATGATCGGCATCCACACTCCGGAGACCGCACCGGAGCACAATGTCGCCAACGTGCGGCAAAAGATGCAAGAAGCCGGTTTCGACTTTCCAGTGCTGCTCGATAATCAACTCCGCAACTGGAAGGCCTGGGGCAATACGATGTGGCCGACCGTGTATTTGATCGACAAACAGGGCTATGTAACCTTTTGGTGGATGGGAGAACTCAACTGGCAAGGCGCGCAAGGGGAAAAGATC
>NHBP01000113.1 GCA_002168195.1 Planctomycetaceae bacterium TMED10 | reverse complement strand
TCCTCAATTGGAAAAACGAAAGGGTGTGATTGTTAATATTTCCTCCGCAACCGGATGTGCCGGAGCGGTGGGCCTGGCAGCCTACGGTGCAAGTAAGGCGGCGGTTAACAGTTTGACCCAGTCGCTGGCTGCTGAGTATGCAGAAAAAAAAGTGAGGGTTGTGGGTGTTGCTCCGGCTCTTGTGCGAACGCCGATGGTGGCTCCCTACGTCGAAAATGTGACAGCCGAAGATTGGGAAACGATCCAGCGATGCCATCCGCTTGGGATTGGTCTTCCTGAAGATGTTGCTGCAGCGGTGGCTTTTTTGGCATCCCCAGAAGCGCGTTGGATATCGGGGGTCACGTTGCCGATGGGTTGGATATCGCATTGGCCGATGCCATCGATGCAAAATGACTCGGCGACTCCTTCTAGCGACTGACGCCCACAAAGAAGTGGAAGTTGCGAATGCGGTCGGTCGGAGCGCGTTGGATTGGCACTGCAAATCCGAGTGCCAGCGGTACCGGGCCGAGTGCTGGAACATTCAGTCGTAATTCAAAGCCAGGCGAGATTCTCACATTTGACCAGTTAATCGACATGTTCCGCTCGACGGTTCCTGCATCCATGAAAAATGCACCGAATACATTGTCGCTTGCAGTCAGAGGAAACAGATATTCGACGCTGGTGAGTGCTTGGAGATGTCCACCGACAATCACGTCGCCTACTTTGGGAGATGCTCCACGGAAGAAGAAACCGCGTATCGTTGCGAAACCACCAGCATAAAAGTTGTCGTAGATCGGTGTATCACTTCCCGTCACGCCCAAGGTACCCGCAAGGCCAAGAGTATGCCTTCCCGAGCCATCCGGTCGCTGTCGTACGACAAAATATTGGCGGGCATCGGCCACAAAAGTCGGATACTGCCAGGTGCCGATCGCTTGGTCGAAAGACAGTTCGATCAGGTGTCCCTCAGATGGAAGGTAGGCATTGTCCCGGGTGTCGTGCATCACATCCCAACGNAAAGCGATCAATTGGTTTTCGCCGACCACCTCNTGCAAAACCTGTGGTGTNGGNACGCTGGGNTCCAGGATNTTGATCTCTTCGTAACGCGTNGAAAACGTCGTCGANAGGTCAGGTTGCTCNGGGAAAATATAGCCAAGACTTCCNCGTGCACCCCAGCGACGNTCGTCCCAGTTAANGTACTGACGCTCGTAGTAGAATGCACTNAATCCAAAACTNACAGAANTGTTNAATAGATACGGTTCAGCAAAACTCATGGAGTANCGCTGCAACTCGGTACCGGGGAGNGCTTCTAGTCGNAACTGNTGNCCTGCGCCACGAAAAGCTTGCCCGTTCCGCCAGTCATCCAGACCGGTTGGCCAACGGAAAAGATCAAAGTTCTGTTCATCAATCACGATGTTACCGAGCAAACCTGAATCAGAGTTGACGCCAACACCAAACATAACCCTTCCGGTCTGTGCCTCTTCNAGCATTACATCCAAGTCGATTGGCGTCGGATAAGGAGTTGCGACAAGCGGCGTACTGGGAAGGAAGGGAGTGGAGTTTTTGGCTCCGGTGTATTGTGCGAGTTTAACCGGGGGCACATTTGCCGATGCGCCTGAAGCATTCGCAGGTTGATCCAATCCGGCACCTGCGGGGTACGGGCTGACGGGTGTCCGATTTGCCTGCGGTGTGTAGGTCGNCCCGGTTCCTTGTGCTGTCCGGTAGACGGGAACCTGTCCCTCGGTAGCAGTTGTGTTGGTCGATGGTGTTGCAGCGGCAGTTTGTTGTATGGGCGTCTTCCGGTACTGCTGATTTTGTCGATACCAGGGTGTGCTGTCAGCCGGCTGATTCGCACTGGGGGCACTCGCGCCGTAGCGGGAGTTCGGCACCGTGGCGGAACCTGGTTGTGTAGTCGGAGGACGATAGGGTTGTGCAGTTGGGGGTCGATAGGGTTGTGCAGTCGGAGGACGATAGGGTTGTGCAGTTGGGGGTCGATAGGGACTAGGATTAGGATTTTGGCGGGACTGATCGCTCGCCCGGGCTGCTCCAGCAGTCGGAATATCGGAAATGCGATAACCGCCGTAGGTCGGTTGCTGTCCTCGTATAATCACCTGATCCGTCTCAGGATCGGGCGGTGTTTGTTGCGTTCCCTCGCTCATGGCAACGGGAATGGGTTTCGCTAACCGCTGGGCGGCTAATCGGCAACAACCGCTTGCGCCCATCAATATGGCCAAGAGCAGACTGAAACTGAGGTAGCAGGCGTTACGTTTTATCATCGCGTTGGTCCCTCCCCTTGGGTAGAGACTGTGCGATCCGGACTTTGCCCGCGAAAGCTTTTTTCACCGATTCCTTCAGCGAGATTTTCGGTTTGCTCGGATGTTTTGAATACGATTTTTGGTTTTACACCCTTTTGCACATCATTCAAAAACAGACCGCTCGCACGCAATCTTCGTTCGCTGTCACGGATTTTTCGGATGTCGACGATATCACCCGGTCGCAAATCAATCCGATTCAGCGCAACAGTTCTTTGGGTGTGGGGATTATCGCCTGCAATCTTGACGTTAATCCGACCCACGCGGTAACGATTTCCCGCCGCGATGTTGTAGACCAGGTCAATTTCTGGCGATTTCTCTAATGTACGCGGAGACGGTTTGATGTCAGCCAGAATAAAGCCCAGGGCGCCGTAGGCGTCGGTCAATGCTGCCATATCCGTTTGCATGGATGATAAATCAAAATAATCTCCCGTTTTTAAATTCAAGAGAGGTTCAAGTTGTTCATCACCAAACAGTTCATTTCCTTCGAAGAGAATATCACGGATTTTGAATCGCGGCCCTTCATCAATCACAAACGTAAGGTTAAGCCAACGATCATCATCAGTGAATTCCATCGAACGACCAATTCTGGCAACCATATAACCGAGGCTTCGGTAGTAGGACGTCAAACGGTTNACATCTTCATCGATTTTTCGTCGATCAACATAGCCGCCGGCCAATGGCGTCGCATACTTGATTCTGCTTGGTTTTGATTCAATTTGCGTCTTTAATCTTGAGCCCGAAACGATCGAGTTTCCTACAAATTTGACTGTCCAAATTCGTTGCTGCGGACCTTCGTCAATCAGGAAGATGGCGCCACGATCCGTGCGGCTTATCCCTTCTTTTATGTCAACTTGTACTTTGTTGAAGCCTTTTTCGTTGTAGAAAGTGAGCACTTTCTGTCTGGCGTCCTCGACAGCCATGATGTTCAGTGGATCTCCTACCTTCAACTCCGATTTCTTTGTGAGTGTGCGAGCGGAGATTTCGGCGTTCCCGATAAAATAGATGTATTCGAGTTTTGGGAATTCGAAGACTTCAAAGATAACCACGACAGAATTCGGTTCGGGGGAAGGCTGCGTTTTTACCTTTACATCAAACAGCCCCTTCAATTTTGTCAGATTGCGAACATCGCGCTGCAATTTCAAAGTGTCGAGCGGTTCACCTGCTCGCGAGTCAATCTTCCCGCGTATTTTTTTCTTACTCACGGAGCGATTGCCTTTAATTTGAATAGTAGCAATCGTCGTTTCGCCCTCCTGCGGAGTACGTGAGAGCGGATTGTCGAGAGATAGTTCGGTCACTTCAATAGATTTCTTTGCATCGGATTGCGCACTTGATTCCGCGTCAACTTCCGCGTTGGATTGCGCAACGACAGACGAAGACAGTAGACAAAGTCCACCTGTCCACGCGCAGGCCAAGAGCCAGCGTCCGATAAAGCCTCGCAACATAAATAAATTCCCTGATACGAATGCAAGGAAAGACGCAGTTAGACCAACAGGGACCCGCTATCCACTGTCAGTATGAATTGGTTTAACGCGTCAAGGGTGCGTAGAAATACAGAAACCGCCAAGTGATCACAAGCCGAATTCCTCTAACCCCCTCCTCGCTACGGGTAAGAGGCGATTTAAAACGATGGAGCGGGGGAAACACTCGCAAGCAGATGCGTCAGCGATGGTGCTGCTATCAAATNGCGCGGGCCATCTTCCTGTTGTCTATTCCGTGCGTAGCACGCAATAAACACGACCAACACAGATCGGAGCCGCAATGCCGCCCGTAATTAGAATTCCGATTCCGTGCTATAGGATTCAAATTCACTGTATTCGTGTCGCTCAGCATTTTTAAACCGAGTGTACTGCTGGAACCAGTGCAATTTGACTTCTCCGGTGGGACCATTCCGCTGCTTTGAAATAATGATATCCGCTTCGCCAAGACAGTTCCTTGGATGGCTCCCGTCACGCATCTGCTCTCGTTCCTGGGCAGTGAGGTAATACTCCTCGCGATGTACCATCAGCACGACGTCTGCATCCTGTTCAATCGCACCCGATTCACGAAGATGGCTTAGTTTCGGTCGATTGTCCTTCGTCATTTCTGCTTGGCGATTAAGCTGTGCAAGGCAGATGATCGGTACTTTGAGTTCGCGTGAGAGAATTTTCAGTCGACGTGCCATTTTTGCAACCTGTTCCTGCCTTGGATCGGATGCATTATCAGGTTGGATCAATTGCAAGTAATCGATAACGATCAGGCCCAGGCTACCCTGCCGTCGCTTTAGTCGACGGGCTGTCGCCCCGATTTCCGTCACCGTCCGCGACGGAGAGTCATCTATAAAGAGCGGGCTTTTTCCCAAAGTGGCTGAGACATCAATCAATTTTTTATGATCATCCGCCGAAAGAAAGCCACTTCGGAAGGTCTCGCCCGAAATTTCACCGAGTGAACACATCATTCGCTGGACCAGTTCCAGTCGCGACATTTCCAGACTTACAAACAGCGTCGGTTGACTTTCTTCGACCGCAGTATATTCAGCAATATTGGCCGCCAGTGCCGTTTTGCCCATACTCGGTCTGGCCGCAATGATCACCAGTTCAGCAGCGTGCAAGCCGCCTGTTAGCTTATCCAAGTCGGTAAATCCGGTCGGCAGTCCCGCCGCCCCACCCTTGGCCCGGGCGTCAATCTGCTCGAAAGCCTCCATGAGGACATCGTGGATTTCTGCTACTTCACTCGATGGAGTCCGTTGATCGCGGATGCGGAAGATACGNTCTTCTGCCTGATTAAGCATTTCCCGGCTTGGCTGCGTTTCTTCATAAGCATCACGAACGATTTCGGTTCCCGTGTGAATCAGTCCACGAATAACCGCTTTGTCGCGTACNAGNTTGGCATAATAGACCACATTCGCAGCGGTCGGCACCGACTGGGTGATATCGGCTAGAAAAGCAGCGCCCCCAATATTTTCATAGTCTCCCTGACGTTTCAGGCGTTCGACCAAAAGGGTCATGTCGATCCGCTCGCCTTCCTCATACATATCTTTGATATGCGTATAGAGCGTACGATGCGCACTATCGTAGAAATCATCAGGGTGAAGAATCAAGGAAACATCGTCACACACTTCCGGTAGCACAAGAATGCTGCCCAGCGTATTGCGTTCAGCTTCCATGCTTGTCGGCAGCTGACGATCAAAGAGATGCGTCTGGTTTGCACCAAACTTGGATCCGGGTTTTTTCGATCCATCAATTGTTGACATCTACTTCATGGCCTCCGAGTTCATGGCCTTCGAACGCTCTACACGATCTGCAGATACGCCCTCGCATTCAAGGCATGGTAACAAACGACTCTCGTGCCTTGTACAGTGCTTCGCGCAGTTCTTTGTATTGGGCCCCGTNGACTTTGCACACCACTACTTAACGACTCGGCGAGACCCACACCGAAAAGTNTTGTTTTATGTGGCGGTCGTTTCCTCTTCCACCGTCGGCACAATCCAGACTTTCACCGCGCTCTCCACCTCNCGACCCAAATTGATTTTTACCGTATAGAGGCCGAGTTCCTTGAGTGGTCCTTCAAGGCGNACCTGGTCTTCGCTGATCGTGAACTCGATTCGTTTCAGGGCTGAGATAATCTCTGTGGCACCCACACTGCCGTAAAGGTGCCCCTCATCGTTTGCATTGGCCTCAATGGTGAGGCTCTGTTCCGATAGATTCGCGGCCAAAGTACGAAGTCCGTCCAGGCGTTGCTCGTCGATCGACTGTAAACGCGCACGATGTTTTTCGACCATTCGCTTGTGGTGGTCCGTTGCCAAAGTGGCCAGACCCTGCGGAAGAAGATAATTCTTCGCAAATCCTGGCTTGACCTCGACGACATCTCCCTGGGATCCAAGGCCGTCAATGGACTGGACCAGCAGAAGTTCAATGCCTCCATGAGGACCATGCGGTAATCGCTGCTGCCGTGCCACGTTGACTTTCCGCACTCTCTTTTTTTCTCGAACTTTGGCCATGATGGATCTTATCACTACAAGGGTTTTCGGATTGCTAGTTTATCTTCGCTCAATGCGATCGCACGTCATTTAAAAGGGAATGTCATCGGGTGGGGGTTCCGAGTCGATTGCAGGAGCAGTGTCTGCCACGCCGGCTGACGCTGTCGTGGAGGAAGATGGCCCACCACCACTACTACTTGTCGCCCCGCCGCTACGCCCCCCGAGCATTTGCATCTTTTCACCAACCACACGCAACTTCGAATACTTTTTATCGTCTTTTTCCCAGCGATCTAATTTCAAACGGCCTTCGATTAGTAAGGACGAACCTTTGCCCAAATACTCGCTGGCGACTTCAGCCGTGCGACCCCACAGGGTGACATCGATAAACTGGGTATCCTCCACCCATTCCCCCGACGAGCTCTTTTTACGATCATTCACCGCTAAACCAAGTTCGGTGACAGCGGTACCGCTAGAGATATAGCGGAGCTCCGGATCTTTCGTCAGATTTCCCACCAGAACCACGCGATTGTAACTTGCCATTGTCTCCTCCTCCGACGCACTATAGGTGAACAAATGTACCCTATACAGGATACCCCGACCGGACCGCCGGGGCAAGGTGGCCCGTTACTCGGCCTCTACGGTTGCCACCGAAACGTCCTCTACATCCTTCTCCTTCGCCTTTTCCTTCTCCACCTGCGGCGGACCACTCGATTTCTCAGGTGCGGCGGGTGAACTTTGTCTCACGGTTTGCTGGGCGTGACTGATCAAGGTATCGGAGATCCGTGGATCAATTCGGATGACCAGATGCCTTAGCAAATCATCGTTGCGGTTAGCCTGCTGATTGAGGTCTGCCATTTTTTCGCCATCCATGCGGAAATAGGTCAGCCAATAGGTTCCTTTCCGTTGACCATCAATCGGATAGGCCAGTCGCCGCTCTTCCCAGAGTCGGCTAACCAGAACAGTCCCTTCCTGCTTTTCGATCAACGACTGTATTGCACCGGCTACCCCCTCCGGATCCCTACCGTAGCGGTTGGAATTAAGGATGAACAAACCTTCATAAATATATTCGGCCAAAACAATGATCCTCGCGTTTTTGTAATTCTGATTGGGGTTAAATCACTCGTCTTCGACTCTCTAGAGAGTAAGGTCTAGGGAGTAAGGTCTCCATTAAATTGATTCATGCAAACGTCAATTCCCTCAACCGCCCAAACGGCTGCTGCATCGCACGCTGCAGTCACCAACATATTGACTTCGTCGCGTTCTTCCTTGGCAAATTTTCCCAGGACAAATCCAGCAGGATCCCAGTTTTCCGGCACCGGACCGATACCCATCCGTAACCTGGGAAACTGATCATTGCCTAAGCGACGAGCAATGTCAGCAAGCCCTTTTTGGCCACCGGAACTGCCGCTCGGACGAATCCGCTGTTTTCCCAGCGGAAGACTAAAGTCATCGCATACGACAAGCAATTCGTCTTCGCTAAGCTTGTAGAAGTCTCGAGCCGCCAGCACACTTTGCCCACTCAGGTTCATAAACGTATGGGGCGCCAATAGCAGTACCTGCTCGCCACCGATCTCCGCTTCCACCAATTCGCCGTGAAATTTCTCCTTCGTTTGTGTATTACCGTATCGTTGCTTTAATTCAGCCAGAACCATCCAGCCGATGTTATGTCTGGTTTCCGTATATTTACGACCGGGATTACCCAGTCCCACCACAAGTTTCATCGAACAGTCTCAAGGACAGCAATCATTTTGATCGGGCGTCTCTTTAGGACTCCGCATCCCCCGCCTCTTCCTCTGCTGCCTTACGCCCAATCACCTCCGGCTCCGCGCCTTCTGTGCTGAGTTGCCCCTCATCGTCATCCATTTCCGGCAATGGCTCACTGCACTGCACGAATATCGTATCGGGACTACAGACTAAATTCACATCCTCGGGTAATTCAATCTCTGAGGCTGAAATGGATGCCCCGAGTTCGAGGTGATTGATATTGATTTCAATTTTTTCAGGAATCGCTGCCGCGGCACATTCGACGAGTGTGTCGTGGATCGCTTGATTCACGACGCCACCCACGTTAGTACCAGGCGATATTCCACGGAGTTCAATGCTGACCGAAACTTCGATGCGCTCATCCGCTTTGACTCGGGTGAAATCGATATGCAGAATATGTGCGCCCATCGGATCCCATTGAATATCGCTCATCAGGGCACTCTGCTTCACATCTCCCGAGAGTTCAACCAAGGGGCTGCCGTGCTGTACCGCTGTTGCCAAAGCGGTGCTGTCGACCGAGAGACTCAGATTTTCAGCACCGTGTCCATAAAGTACTGCGGGCGTGCGACCCGCTGCGCGATCCCGGCGGGCATTACGTTTACCACGCGTATCGCGTTTCTTTGCTTCGAGTGTATCTGCCATCGGAAGGCCCTCTCCACCGGGACGAATTCTAAAGGTAATTGGGCAATTGTCGCATAAAGGGAGACAATTTCAAGGCCGAGCCCGGACCTGATTTGAGGGTTTTCGTGCGTTGATTCCCGGAGGGGCACAGCAGGGCCGGCAGGAGGTGCTTTCTGACTCCGCCTTTCTGACTCCGCTTTGGGTCCCAGGGTCGCCTGGGTCAGTCAAAAAGACGGCTCACCGACTCGTTGCGATGAATTCGCTTGATTCCCTCGCCGAGCAGCGTCGAGACGCTAAGCACGGTTATTTTAGGCAATAATTGATCCGCACGAAGCGGAATGGTGTCGGTCAGCACGACGCTGGTAATCGGTGCCTCTTTGAGTCGTTCAATCGCGGGACCACAAAGCACACCATGGGTGGCCGCCACGTGAATCTCCGCAGCACCGTTCCGCTGGAGAATTTCCGCAGCGCCACAGATCGATCCGGCGGTACTGACAATGTCATCGAACATCAGCACAACCTTCCCGTCGACCGGGCCGCCGATAATGTTTTCCTGGCTGGTTTTCTCGGCACTGCTTCGCCGTTTATCGACAATTGCCAACTTGCCGCCAAGTCGTTTAACGTGTCCGAGTGCCCGCTTGATGCTGCCCTCATCGGGACTCACAATCACGATCTTATCGCCCACGATTTGATGGGATTGAAAGTATTCGTTTAATACCGGTGCGGCGTAAAGGTGATCGACCGGAACATCGAAGAATCCCTGGATTTGGGCCGCGTGCAAATCCATGGTGAGTACCCGATCCGCACCCGCACGGGTAATCAGATTGGCAACCAGTTTTGCGGTGATCGGCACCCGTCCTTCATCTTTACGGTCTTGGCGAGCATAGCCATAGTAGGGCATCACGGCCGTTACTCTCTCGGCACTGGCGCGTTTGCAACTTTCGATCATGATCAACAACTCCATGAGATTGTTGTTGACCGGTGGCCCGGTGGGCTGGATGAGAAATACATCCCGACCACGAATATCTTCCTCGATCTTGCACGAGATTTCACCGTCTGGAAAATCACCGAGCGTGATCTTGCCTCGAGGTAACCCGAGATACTTGCAGATACGTTCCGAAAGTTCGGGATTGGCCCGACCGCTAAATATTTTAATGTCTTTCATGAGGCATTTGCCTGAAGGCGTTCCATTTCAGCTTCGACAACGGCAAGGTCTTCCATCGTGTTAATGCTCAGCGACTCGCACGGCTTGAGCACGTCGAGAGCCATCACCTCTTTCCCTGCAGCCATGATTAGTCCCGGACAATCCGTAATGTAATATTCACCCTGCGCATTGGTATTGTCGAGCGCATCAAGTGAAGCGAGCAAGTCCCCACACTCAAAAACATAACAACTCAAATTAACTTCTTTGAGCTGTTGTTGTTCAGAAGTCGCGTCTTTTTGTTCGACGATCCCAATAAAACGGTTCTGCTCATCGCGAACGACGCGGCCGAAACCGGTCGGATCGTCGCGGTAACCTGTTCCTAGAATACATGCTGGCTGGCGAGAATCAAACGCGTCGAACAGGGCAGTGATCGATTCGGCTTGCATCAGCGGCGAATCACCCGCCACAATCAGTACCGCGCCCTCGGTCTCGCTCAAGGCTTCGCGACACATCATAACGGCATGTCCGGTACCAAGTTGCTCTGTCTGCTCTGCAAAGACGACGTCCTCCCGATCGGCAAGCTGCTGGCGGACCAAATCTCCCCGATGGCCGATGACGACGATCTGCCTGTTGACGCCCGCCCGCCGGAGCGCATCCAGAGCGTACTCAATCATGGGTCGGCCACGAACGGGGACAAGGACTTTGGGTAAATCCGACTGCATGCGGGTCCCTTTACCGGCTGCCATCACGATTGCGGTACGTTGTTTCATCGCTTCCCTTATTTACCCCTGTTTTCTTGGCTTTCTGCGCAGAGCGCCGCGCTGCAAAGCGGTACTATGACCGATCTATCGCAAGTCGACTAGAGACTCCGGCGGTGGCTTGAGATTGCCTGCTTATGGCTTTTCCGGCGCCGAATCATCTGCTAGGCTCAAAGATTCCCCCAAGTTCCTTTCCCGGAACTGGGGTTTCTTTGTTTACGGGGTTTACGGGGTCGGGGATCAAGACTGTGCCGATGCAGCAAGCGATCGAAAAAGCGGATGTCCTCATTGAGGCTTTGGGCTGGATTCGAGCACTCCGCGATAAAGTGACCGTCATCAAACTCGGTGGAAGTGTGATGGAGGATGAGGTTGCGCTTGCCCATCTGCTGCTGGACGTCGTCTTCATGGAAACGGTGGGTATGCGACCTGTGATTGTTCATGGAGGCGGAGCGGCGATCAGCCGCGCGATGGAGGCCGCGGGGCTCGAGCCTGAATTTGTACAAGGTCGACGGGTCACCGATTCGGTCGCACTCTCTATTGTGGAGCGGGTGCTTACCGGTGAAGTGAATGAAAAAATTGCAAATAAAATCGAAGAGCTTGGTGGGCGAGCGATGCCCCTGAATTTCAAATCGAGTAATGTTCTCTTCGGCCAAAAACTCCAACTGAACGATGCCCGAGGAGAGCAAGTCGATTTAGGCCATGTGGGGGAGGTAACACGTGTCGATCGGATGGTGATCGAAAACCTCAGTTATGCGGGAACGGTTCCTGTGATTCCCTCCATGTGTCTGAGCGATAAAGACGAAACCCAGAAGTTCAACGTGAATGCAGATACTGCCGCGAGGGCGGTGGCCGAGGCGCTCGGGGCGGAGAAACTGGTCCTCTTGAGCGATGTGAATGGGGTTTGTCGCGACAAGTCGGACCCACTCTCCCTGATCAGCACCCTTTCTCCGCTGGAAGCCGGGGATCTGATCGACAGCGGCGTTATTGAGGCAGGCATGATTCCCAAGGTACAGGCTTGTCTGGAAACGCTCGAGGCGGGCGTGGCCAAAGCGCACATTATTGATGGGCGATTAAGACACTCCCTGTTACTTGAAATTTATACGAACGAAGGTGTCGGCACTCAGATTTTGAGGAACAAATCATGAGCATCGAGCCATCGAAGACCGATGCAATCCGCGATCAGTTCGAGCGGTTTGTCGTTCCCAACTACGGGCGGTTTCCCGTGGAGTTAGTGCGAGGAGAAGGCTCGCATGTCTGGGATAGTGCAAATCGTCGCTATTTGGATCTTTTTCCTGGATGGGGCTGTAATCTCCTGGGGCACTGTCCTTCGCCCGTCGTGGCTGCAGTCAAGGCACAGGTCGACGAATTGATTCACGTGCCCAACACCTGGTACACCGCGTCGCAGGGACGCTGGGCCGAATTGCTTTCTGAGCGATCCTTTGGGGGCCAGGCTTTTTTCTGTAATTCTGGAACCGAAGCCAACGAAGCGGCGATTAAACTCGTGCGACTGCACACACCGCGTGAGCGATTCAAAATCATTACTTTCACCGGTGGCTTTCATGGGCGAACGCTGGGAGCGACGGCGGCAACCGGGCAGGTTAAATATCACGAGGGAATTGGGCCGTTGATGGCGGGTTTCCGCTACGCTCCTTTCGGTGATCTTGAGGCAGTTCGCAAACTCGTTGACGACGAGACCTGTGCAATCATGGTTGAACCGGTGCAGGGTGAAGGGGGCATTAATCTGCCGCCGTCAGGGTTTTTGGAAGGTCTGCGGGAAATGTGCGATGCCCAGGAGATGCTGCTGGTCTTTGACGAAGTGCAGACCGGTTGTGGACGAACCGGAGAGTGGTTTGCTTATCAGCATTTTGGCGTCGTGCCTGATGTCATGACGCTCGCTAAATCACTTTGTGGCGGAATCGCCGGCGGGGCTCTGCTCACCAAACCCGAGATCGCACCGAGTCTGCGTCCGGGCATGCACGCGGCTACTTTCGGAGGTAACCCGATTGCTGCGGCGGCCGGCATCGCAACGCTGGAGATGATTGAGGACCAGAGGTTGCTCGAGCGCGTTGGGGTGCTTTCCGACTATTTTCGCTCACGGTTTCAGGAGTTGGCAGCAGCGTGTTCATCGATTAGCGAAGTTCGCATCCTTGGACTGATGATTGGCCTTCAGGTCGATGCGGATGGGGCGGCTGTTGTCCAACGTTGTTTGGAGGAAGGCCTCCTGGTCAACTGCACTCAGGAACGCGTGATTCGCTTGCTGCCGGCGATGACTCTCAGCGATAGCGAGGCGGAAGAGGGTTGCAATATTTTGGCACAAGTTATCCGTGAAGTCTCATAACCCCCTTTTTTTTTCATTCAGAGTTTATTTCCACCTTTATCGATACCAGCGAAAAAAATGCTATGCGACATTTGCTTACCCTTTTTGATGTGGAACCTGCCGAATTAGAGACCATTTTCACGATCACGCGCGACTTGAAAGAAAAGTTTGACGCCGGTCTTCGCGAAGCCATTCTTCCGGGACGCGTGTTGGCAATGCTCTTCGAGCGACCATCGCTGCGCACGCGCGTCAGTTTTGAAGCGGCCATTCTTCAACTTGGTGGGGGCAGTTTATTTCTGGGTGAAGATGTCGGTTTCGGGAGTCGCGAAAGCGTGGAGGATTGCGGACGCGTACTCGGCCAATATGTGGATGTGATTGTTTCGCGGACCCGCAAGCATCAAAGTCTGGTCGATTTTGCACCGCACTGTGCCTGTAGTGTGATCAACGGGCTTTCCGAAGAGGCTCATCCCTGTCAGGCGCTTGCTGATCTTTACACCATGCGTGAACATTTGGGGGGGCTCAAGAAACCGCGTCTGGCCTGGATCGGCGATGGCAACAATGTGGCGCGTTCGTTGGCCGTGGGCTGTGCGAAAATGGGTTTTTCTTTCGTTGCTGCGTCGCCTCCCGATTACCAACTCGATCCTGCCTATCTTGAACGGGTACGCCAGGAAGTTCCGGGAGCGGAGGTTCAGCAGGTAGAAGATCCCCAAGAGGCGGTGGCCGATGCCGAGATCATTTACACGGATGTGTGGGCCAGCATGGGGCAGGAAACAGAAAAACAAAGCCGAGCCGAAACGTTTTCAGCGTATCAGGTGAACGCCGAACTAATGCGACAGGCTCCGGAACGGGCCATCTTTATGCACTGCATGCCAGCGCACCGCGGCCTGGAAGTGACGACCGATGTCATTGATGGACCACAGAGCGTGGTGCTTGATCAGGCGGCAAACCGCATGCATGTCCAAAAGGGTCTGCTCGCCTGGTTGTTGGGCACGCAATCCTGAACCCGACGCATAAATTTCAAACGCAACAGAATCAAAATTTGGGAGAGTCTTACGATGCGACATGATGGACGAAAAAAAGACGCTTTGCGTAAAATTACAATCAAACGGAAGTATACGCGGACGACTCCAGGAAGCGTCTTGATTGCTGCCGGCGGGACACGCGTTCTTTGCACCGCAAGTGTCGAGGAGGATGTTCCACCCTGGATGGCAGGCAAAGGAAAAGGTTGGGTCACGGCCGAGTACAACATGCTTCCCGGCAGCACGAGCCCTCGCAAACGACGCGACCGAGGTGGCAAAATCGATGGCCGCACCACCGAAATCCAGCGATTGATTGGTCGCAGTCTACGGGCGGTCGTTGATTTGGAAGCTCTCGGCGAACGGATGGTTACGCTCGACTGCGATGTGCTGGAGGCCGATGGTGGAACGCGAACGGCGAGTATCACCGGCGCTTTTGTGGCTCTGGTCGATGCGCTAAAGGCAACCGGATCGCGGAAAGAAGCATTACCGCTCACCGGTAGTATCGCTGCCGTGAGTGTCGGAATTGTCAACGGTCGAGCCGTGCTCGATTTAGACTACGAAGAAGATGCAGCGGCGGCAGTGGACATGAATGTGGTAATGACCGGCAATAATCGTTTTGTGGAAGTGCAGGGGACCGGAGAAGAGGCCACTTTCAGCGAGAAGGAACTGGCCGATCTTTTACGCTCTGCCAAGATAGGGATCAAGCAGCTGACTGCTTTACAGCAGAAAGCGCTCGGAGCAAACTGGCCCTTTTAGTTTGCCGGACCAAAGAAAATCGGATACGTCTCTTCGCGGGCCAACCTTTGGGCAAGCAAGCCGACTTCCATCAGATGATAATCGCCCCAGAGGCACGATTCCCCATGCGGGACGATTTGGTCGTCTTCTTGGTGGTCCCAACCACGCGGCCGATGATAGAGGGCATGGAGCAAGAGTCCCTGATGCTTTGCATCGGTGCTTAAATAGGGTGCTTCCAGCAGTCGAGCGAGAAGGGTCAGTCCGGCAGCGGTGTAGCGTTCGGCACGCGCTTGATCGTCCTTGGCAAGATAGTTTCCCAGTCGCAAAAAACCCTGAGCGGCAATGGCAGCGGCCGAGCTATCGACCGGTTCATGCGTATTTTCAGGTTCGGCCGGTCGGTCGAGGTAGTTGCCCATTTGTGTCAGTCCCGGTGCGCCGGTGTCCCAATAAGGAATGCCGTCGGTAGGCGTATTTTGGATATAAAAGTCCGCCGTCACGCACGCAGCCCGTCGCATGAGTTGTTCATTTTGTTGGCGTCCACCCCAGGCATTAAGTTCGGCATCGGAGCAGGTGGCAAGAAATTCTAACTGTTCGGCATACCCGGTAATGATCCACGCCAGGCCGCGGGTCCAGGTTGTGAAGGGCGAATAACCCTGCTGCGTACTCGGGCAGCGAAAATTTCCGTCATTGACGTTGAAAATGGCCTCGTGTGCCACGCGTCCCGTAATATCATAATTGTCGCGGCCCTCGCCATAATAGACATTGTAATTTGCCGTCGTCCGGGCGTGTTCGAGCAGTCGACCAAGCAGCGAAATCGCTTCATCGTTTTCATCAAGCACGCGGTGACCAAGACGATGCGCGATGGCCAGCGAACGAAGCGAGCGAATTGTATCGCAAAAGAGCGAGTGCGGTCCGTTGAACGAATAGATATAGCCATCCCCGTCACTTGTTTCGCTCCATCGCATTGCCTGCACGGTGCCCGAAACCTGGAGGGCNAGTTCNTAAAGNTGTCTCTCNCGCTTGTCCTCNNCAATACGGCCTTCAAGCATCAANCGGCGAAGGTTCCCATAGGTGCTGACGTTNTTGAATCCGTGGTCGTGTACTCCGAAGTGCGTCAGGTGCGCTGTCATCCGCTCGAGCGTATGNCGCCGGCCCATTTCGAGAAAGGCATCATCGCCGGTCGCATCGAACTGCAGAATCTGACAACCGAATTGAAAGCCTTGCGTCCACTCGGTCCAGCCTTGTGCTTGATAGTGGCCTCGTGCGGTGAATACGGGAGTTGCAGCACCGTAATGCGGATCGTCCTGAATGGAACGGATCTTTTTTGCCGAAAGCACCCAAAGTCGGGAGAGGCCATCAAGGAGGTCAGCAGGTTTTAAATGCGCATCGATTTGAAGCATACATNCCGCCAANAATAATCGGTCACTCTTCGTCCACTCGCTCTTAGTCTACTCGGTACGTATTTTAGTCAGCATCAAACGATGCGATAGCCGGGGCCATTGGCAAAGGCCCGAAAAGAGTGGAATGTCATGCTTTTNAAGTTCGGTTATGNTTTGNAAGGTTGTTGTAACCNNAAAGACTGNTATGCTNTTGAAAACTTTTCGTTANAGGTCGTGCATTGCAAGATTCTTTATCTTTGAAGGCAACTCTTAAAGCGAGTCAANGTGTCCGAAAAAGTGTCCGAAAAAAAATCTGATCGTCGCGCGTTTATCAAGCGGTCGGCAACACAGCTAACCATCTTGCCTTTGTCGGCCGTTGTGGCCGATCAAGCAATGGCCACTGATCAAGATGCAATACCAACGGATAAGTTCCAGCCAGAAGAATTTTATCAGGATCGCCTTACCCCACCGGATGATGGCAAGCGTTATGGTTGGTTTGTCGATTCCCGTCGCTGTTTCGGGTGCCACGGTTGCGAGGTCAGTTGTAAGGCGGAGAACGATGTCCCGCTCGGCAATTTTATCAGGCAAACAATTTACAAAGATGTGGGTGANTATCCTGAGGTTGCGAGACTCTTTTTGCCGATGGCGTGCCAGCACTGCGAAGATGCTCCGTGTATCAAGGCGTGTCCTTGTGGCGCGCTGCACAAAGAGGCCGGTGGGACGGTGGCCGTGGATTATAACGCCTGTTGTGGACACGGCACTTGTGTCGAGGTTTGTCCGTATGGTGCGATTTATCTTGACCCGGTCGCCAAGCAGGCGGTGAAGTGTCACAACTGCTATCACCGTACGGAGCAGGGAATGGAGCCCGCTTGCGTTCCGACCTGTCCGGCCGAAGCACTCTATTTTGGTGATCTCAATGACCCCGATTCAAAAATCAATAAGGCGATGGCCGATGCCGAGGCTTCGGGCGAAAAACTCCAGCAATTACGCAAAGAGAAAGGCACGGTGCCACGGACTTGGTTTGCCGGGGACGGGGTCGTAGAGATTGAAGAGCGCGTGCCACGCGAGGGTGAGTCGTACAATCACACAGCGTACGACATTTATAATTGGCCGACTTCCAAGAGTGATTCTGACACGAATGATCAATCGGGGGAGTCCACCTGATGCAGCGGCAAGCTACATCGCGACGGCAGTTTCTGAAGTTGGGGGTCGCAGGCTCAGCTGTGNTTGCCTCGGTCGGCTTAGGGCGTGAGGTNGGTGCAGCCGAGGACGAGTTACTCCCTCAAGGAATCGATTTAGAGAAGTGGAAACGACTCAAAGCCCCNCCCTANGCGGTGGGAGCNACGCCGATGCCCGGGGTTTGCCAGTTGCCNGGACCCCTCGCCAAGCGTAATTGGCCCGACCGTAGCAAGTACAAAGATGTGAAAAAAGTTCCTGGAATGTGCCAGCTATGCAGCACGGTTTGCGGAATTGTCGGATATGTCAAAGAGGATCGCCTGCTNAAAATCGAGGGCAATCCAAACGATCCCAACAGTCGGGGGCACCTNTGTGCACGAGGACATGCGGGCCTCAATCATCAATATCATCCGGAAAGANTNTTGTATCCTCTACGGAGNGTCGGCAAACGCGGCGANGGCAAGTGGAAGCGAATCAGTTGGGATGAAGCGCTCGATGAAATTGCATTGAATCTGAAAAAGGTTCGTCAAAGCGGGCATCCGGAGGAGTTTGCCTTTCATCAAGGTCGTCAGCGCAGTAAAGATGCCATCAAGCGATTTTTGGATGCCTTCGGAACCAGTACCCAGTTGAGTCATCGCTCNCTNTGCTCCGGGAATCGTCGCGCTGCAAATTTAACCATGTTGTGGGAGAGCGACTGGGATCTGAACGATGTAGAGCATTCGAAATATATTCTCAACTTCGGGTCCAATGCATTCGAGGCACATCAAGGACACGTCTCGTTCGCGACCCGGATACAGAACGGACGTTTTAAAAACGGGGCCAAGCTGGTCACATTCGACGTAAGACTTTCCAACACGGCCGGCAGCAGCGACGAATGGTTCGCACCCTTTCCGGGAACCGATGGCGCAATCGCCTTAGCGATGGGGCACGCAATTTTTGCCGCTGGGCTTGAAGANCGGTCGTTTCTCGATCAATGGACAACGCTTCCTGCTGCGGAGTTGAAGGAGCATCTCCGAGCATACACGCCAGAGTGGGCAGAAAAAGTCAGTGGTATACCGGCAGCGGATATCCGCCGAATTGCCNTCGAGTTTGCGGAGATGGCTCCTGCCTGCACCACGATGTGTAATCGAGGAAGTTCCGCACANCTGAACGGTTTTTACAATGACCGTGCCATTCAGTTGCTCAATGCGATTGTCGGCAGCGTGGGCAAAAAGGGCGGATGGTGTTGGTCTCCCTGGGGCGGTGTGGATCCCAATATGAAAACGCCTCCCATGCCACCGAGCGCCAAAACGTGGAGCGTGTTGGAAGACCCACCGGAATATCCGTTAGCCAATGTGTGGCGGAGGATGCGGGTTGGTGAAATCGTTTACCTTTATCTATTGCAGGATCGCGCAAAGTTACANGTCTACATGACATACAATCTTGATTCACCCCTNACCTGGCCTGAGGAGAGTTTGACACGTGAGGTTTTAACGGATGAAGAGAAGATCGGTCTGCATGTTTGCATTAATTGTTTTTACAACGAGACTGCGCATTTCGCCGATATCGTGCTCCCTTGGACGACGTATCTTGAGCGATGGGACTTGGATGCGCGAGGTTCCTACAACTTGCGTCCTTATGTGGGACTGCGGACTCCCATGGTCGAACCGCTGGGTGAAGCCCGAGATATCCGCGACTTTTTNCCCGAATTAGCGCGCAAAATTGGCGATGGCATGGAGCAGTGGTACGCGTATGGATCGACCGAAGATTATGTGCGCGAGTGGGCGAAAAATGTGCCGGTGAATCCTCAGACGGGTAAATCCGGACTGGACCGATTGCTCGAAGAGGGGGTNTGGGAGGACACGAGCCGTGAGCCATTTTACGAGCCCTACAATATGGCAATCGATGCAAAAGAGATGACCGACGTAAGTATTGACNCTGAGACGCAAATCATTTCCGAGGAGGGCCGCGGCATCGGGATCATGACTTCAAGCGGGCCGAAGCGTGGCTTTGCCACCCCAAGCCGCAAATTGGAAATTCGCAGCCTGTTCGTGGAGAGGATTGGCAACAATCAAGATTGTGCTGCAGAGATCGCCGACGCAGGAAGTAAAAAAACAAAAAATCGCCCCAAGATGCATGCCGGGCACAATGTGAAAATCGACTCCATGCCCATCTGGTTTCAACTCGACGAACATCAGGATCTGAAAGAAGACGAGTTAATCATGACCAGTTTCAAATGGAACGTGCACAATCATGGCCGCACGATGAATCTAAAGTGGCTTGCCGAGATTGTGCATTCCAATCCCGCCTGGCTCAATCCGCAAACCGCCAAGAAACTCGGGCTCAGTAATGGCGACTGGATTGAAATCACCTCCTATCAATCCAAATTTCTTTCACGGGAGTCGCCTCACCTTACGCATCCCGGACCGCTATCGGCAGATGGTCGACGCGAGGTCGCACGCATGCGGGTCCCCATTGTGATTATGGAAGGAATCCACCCGCAGGCGATCGCGATGAGCAATTCCTGTGGACACACCCAATACACCAATGTGGCAAGAGCCGAAAAACAAGCAAGCCCACCAGAAATTTTGGCCGGTTCGGACCCTGCGATGTATCAGGACGCTGACTGGGAACGAAATATGTGGTGGGAAGATTCCACCGGAGACAACCCGGCGGAATGGCAGCGCAACACGGGGAAGGGCTGGAACCAAAACCGCTTGATGCCCATTGCCCCTGACCCGGTGACTGGCCAGCAAGCGTATCATGATACGGTTGTTTCCGTTGCGCGGATTGGTTGAATAAAAAAGGTTAGCGACACCTCGAGTGAGAACGATGATTAAAAATCCCGCAGTAGCAATTGATTCAAGGGAGGTGGAACTGACAGCCACTGCAGGTATGTATCGAATTTTGTCCATCCTCTGGTGTGGTGAAGTGAGCGCCGAGTTGCTTGAAGCATTGCAATCGGGAAGTCACGCCCAAACGTTTGCGGACCACCATTTTTTTTCAGCGACTGAAACCATAGATGTCACCACGCTCGCAGCAGATTATTGCCAATTGTTTATAGGCCCTCGCGGTCATCTACCACCGTATCAGTCAGTTTGGGAAGAGGGACAACTTGCCGGTCGGGCGACTGCGTCCATGCGTCGATACCTGGATCTTCTGGAGTTTCCGTTACTGCAACGAGGCTTGGAGGCCGATCATCTCGGTTGTCAGTTGGCACTGATGGGAGCGATCACGACCGGATTGTCGATGGTTGGCGCTGACGATCAACAACGTGCCGCATACGAAGCGTTGGGCCGGGAATTTTTTGCGTTGCACATGCGTTGGCCAGCGGCCCTCCTGACGCAGACCCGGCAACAGGCCCAGACGCCGTTTTATGGTGCGTTGGGTCGTTGCACGGCGGACTTTCTTGAAATGGAATCGGCGGTTTGGAGTGAATCCAAATCTGCGTAAAGCGCTTAGCCGAGGGTGGACCACGTGGGTCCGCATGTGTGCTGCCCCAAATGCAGTGGCCAAGGTATACTTGGGGCGGTGCTTGCACCACGTTGGGCCGGTAGCTCAGTCGGTTAGAGCAAGCGACTCATAATCGCTGGGTCGGGGGTTCGAGTCCCTCCCGGCCTACTCGTTGTTTGCCCGGCAGGGTCTTCCTGCCGGGCTTTTTTAGATAGCTTCAGCTTCGATTACAATCTACGGACTTCACGCCCCCCTTTGATCCATGAATCAAAGGCATTTTCCTGGTGTTCTTCACCAACGTGTTGTAACAATACCCGCGTGAAATTTCTTGTAATTGCTCCCATCTTCGACAAACTGTTTGGAGCGGGATTTTTCGGTTATTTCTTTTACTCGCCGGGCCGGCTCATGGATCGCGTGCGCGTTGAGGTGGTGGCATGCTGCACCACTGTTTTGGTGGCTTTTTATTCTCTTGCGACTGCAGATGTCGTCTACAACAATCTCGGGCCGGGCGACATGGTTGCGATCAGCGGAAGAATTTTAAGTGGTCCCGATCACGATGCCTTTGGTAACATCAATCGGTAACATCAATCGGTAACATCAATCGGTAACATCAATCGGTAACATCAATCGGTAACA
>NHBP01000112.1 GCA_002168195.1 Planctomycetaceae bacterium TMED10 | reverse complement strand
AACTTACGCAAAGTATTTATGTAACCAGGTAATATTTATTGGAGATATTATAGACAACCATTACAGTTCTTATCACGAGACCTCCTCTGATGCACTTGGTGGAGCTGATGAATTAGATTATGCTATACAGACTGTGAGTCATTGGAACAGAGCTTTTCCAAAAGCTGATGTAATTATAGGAAACCATGACAGAATGGTAATGCGGAAAGCTCAGACTTCAGCCATACCAACTATGTGGATTAAGTCTTACAACGAGGTGCTGGGAACAAAGTGGAACTGGGTGGAAAGAGTAGTGTATGACAATGTACAGTACATACACGGAGAGGGTGGAACAGCTAGAACAAAAGCCAAGAACGATATGATGTCAACTGTACAAGGACACATACACACGCAAGCTTACATCGAATGGATGGTAGGTAGGAACTTCAGAGTCTTTGGTATGCAGGTAGGGTGTGGTATAGATACTACGTCATACGCAGCTGCTTACGCAAAGCATTTTAAGAAACAAGCCATAGGATGTGGCGTTGTACTAGGCGGACACACCGCTATTAATTGTTTAATGGAACTATGAAACACACTAAGTTAAATTTTCTGATTGTATTTATAATAAACGCAGTGATACTTTACGTTATCTTCTGGCATTTATTTAATTAGTTGTAAAGCCTATCATATAAATCAGGATCAAGCTTTCGTAATTCGCTTGGAGAAATTGTGTTACCTTTTTCGTCCTTGAATCTAATTTTTAATTTACCTCTTCTTATGTCTTTGTAAAAAGGAATTAAACCAAGTTGCCCGAAAAGTTCAAATGAAATCCTATTAGTTAATTCTTCTTGAGCTCTATCTCTAGCATCTTGAGTTTTTCTGGATTGCGTTCTACCTGCAAGTTCCGCTCCCCTTGTAAGAGTTTTAGCCAGCGGCCCGTATGGCCCTGCTAAAATAGGTAAAGCGATTTCTGGTAGGGATTTTCCAGCAAAATCATCAAGACCTATTAAGCTATAAACTATTGAGTCATCATAAGCGTCATACTCTCCACCGTCTCTTAAAAAATCAAGATACTCTTTATTCAAATACTCAATACCATAATTAACTGGAAGCGCTGGTATATTACCTAATCCTCCTCTAAACATTAATGTTGACAAAGAACCTATAACCTGTCTAGTAATTACCTGAGCCACGTCCTCTTCCTCTTCTTCTTCTGGAGCTCCTAAAAATACTTCGTCAAAGTATTTAGAAAATGTTCTATAAAGAATTACATAAGATGACATACGTGCTAATATTCCCGCTAATAATTTACCTGCTTGAGCTTTAGATATTTCACCATCTTTAAGCATAGCTCCTACTGCAAATCTAGCTGTAGCATATTCATTCAAATTAAAGTTTGCCATAAAAGAGTTTATAACTCTATAAAAGTTTTTAGCAGCTTCTCCTTTTTCATCCCTTCTAACATTTTTTATAATAGCGTTTAATGGATTACCTGATGTAATAAACTCAGCTACAGTTTTATCAGATTGAAATGTCGCATCTTTAATTGATTTAGCATATTTACTATTTTTTAAATACTCAGAAGTACCATCAGCAATTTTTTCAAACTCATCTACAGTTAAATCTACATCTTCATTTAGATTATTTTTTACATTGTTTTTAAATTCATTAGCAAATTTTGATATCCAAAGTGGTCTAGCAATTAATTTATCACCACCCGCCATAAGTAAATCACTTATGGAGTTTACAACTTTATAAGTCTGCCTCGCCCCCATGCCTGCTATTATTGACATTTTTTCCTGAACTCTACTCTGCATTCCTGATTGTCTCATTTCAGATAAATTTAAATAGTTATTAGGGTCAGAATATTTGCTATCAGCTTGGCCAATTATTTCTCCTAATTTATTTACTTCAGCAGAATTTAAATTTTCTAATATTTTGAGATAGTTATCTCTTGCCGTTGGTTTTAAATTTAAACTTATAGAAGAATATTTGTCATAAGCATTTTGTATAACTTCGGCTGGCTGTGTTACAAGCATAGCAGCGTTACCTAAAAGTTCTGCTGCAAACCTAGGAACAGATCCAAGTAAAACTCTATACCCCATTTTTTCTGCCTCTCTTTTTAAATTAAGACCAGTAGAGCTAGCATCCATAAAAGTTCTTACATAAGTTATCCTTAGTAGTTCACGCACTGAATTAGCAAGCGCTAAAGAAGCATCTGCTTGACCTTTGTTTCCGTTTTTATACTTGTTGAAAAGCTCGGATGTTAATGCTTGTATTCTCCCTACCTCATCTTTCATATAATAAGAAAGGTTTGTTTCTTGCGTACCTCTAAGTAGCGAAAGTATAGGGTCAAAACTTATTGGTTTTACTCCTTCAGTTCTTTCTTTTTCTGTAACTCCTTCAAAGTTTTCTGAGAAATCTTTAGCTTCATTTTCTACATCTACATTTTGTTTAAGTGGAGATTTTAAAACCACTCTATGTGAATAATTATTAATAAGATCAAGCTCTTTATCTGATCGTTGAGCATTTTTAATTATTTTCTGTTCAAGTTCTGCGTTTCTTTTATCTAATATTTTGAGTGCTTTTTTTTGTGATGGTTTTAATTTTCTCTTCATCACATCGGGGTTAATTTCCCCATTTTTAACATGTTTTTTTAATAGTTCAATTAAAGCTTTTCCATCTGCATCAGTTAAAACTCTACCAGCTAAAGCTTCATCCGCTGTAAACTGAGCCAGCTCTACAGGGTTTGGAGATTTTTCTGACGGAACACCATCTACTATATTACTTACATACTCTCTAGCTAATTGATATAATCTAATTTCATATAAATCTTTTGTTACATCATTTTGTCTTCTTCCCCTTCCTAAAAATTTATCTGTCTTTGACTTTCCTTCATATCTTATAAAGTCCTCTGCTTTTTCAGCATCGGTATTAACTCTTCTGTAATCCGATTTAAATTTATTATATACATCTATTATAGGTCTTATTACAGTACGATATATTTTAGTGCTGTTGTTTAAACCAAAAGCTTGATCTATTCTCATAGTCGATGTACCTCTAGCTTGCTCAGTTAACACACCTCTTTTTGTTAAATTAGATTTTATTTGAGAGGCAAAATTATCTAAGTTTGTTTTTACCGCCTCCTCTGTTATTTTATTAAAAGATTCATCTAAAGTTTTTATATCATCTGTAATGTCTGCTCTTGGTTCTGCTTTCTCTGGCTTTGGAGTTTTTCTACGCTCTGGAGATACTATGGGTTTTTCTTCAGCACGTCTTTCTGCTTCAAATATTTCTTTACTTACTATTTCTTGTATTTGTTCTGCAGTTATATCAGCAACCCTTTTAATGTTTGTTTCAGTTATATTTAAACCTGTAAGCTCTTGAAATTTGTTTTTTAAATTTGTTAAAAGTTCAGGAGAGAACACTTCTAATGATTTGTTAAATTCTCCTCTTGTTTGAAAATCATTTATAAAATCTGTTACCTCTTCAATTGCAGGGACGGGCAAATTAGCTTCTTCAAATATTACTTGCCAACCGTCTTCTAAACTTTCACCACCTTTTTCTTTAGATGCGATCCATGTACGCCTAAAATTAGAAGACTGTTCAGAAACTTTATTGCCTGTTACAGCCTCGTATGATTCAGGTGTAAATTTAATGTTAAACAAAACACCTAAAGGATTCAGAGTTCTATCTTTACCTGCTTGTTTTTGCTCTTTTATTTTACTTTGAACAAACTCTATTTCTTCAGCGATTTGAGTAGCATTATTACTTTCGTCTAAAACAACATTAGAAAATTCTACTTCACTCAATCCTTCTGTTTGTATTTTTTCTTCTGGATTTACATTTATCAATCCGGTTTCTATAATTTGTTTTTCAACATTACTTAAAGAATTACTTGATGGTTTTTTACCTTCTTTAGTAATGCTAACAATCTTATTGTCTTTTATTACTACATCAAAGTTTCCTATTTTGTTTGTAGCTGGTTGTACGTCCTCCACAACTTCCTCCTCTACTTGAGTTCTAAACTCCTCAAGCACAGGCTGACCTTCTCCGTAGTCAAAACTTCTAGGATTTGCTTTTGTTACCTGTGCTTCGTTTTTTGTTTTTACAGCAACAAGGCTTCCTGTTTTTATATTTCTGACATAGTATTTACCATTTCCCTCTTCATCTATTTCTAGCCCTGCTTTTTGATTTCTATTATCAATAATCTCAAAATCTTTCTTGGCTTTTCTTGGATCTTCTGGAAGAGTGTAGGTCTCTATCTCGCTCTCCTCAGTCTCAACCTGAGTTTCGATCTCTTCGGCTGGTTGCGTTGTTGTTTCGATTTGCTCGGGTGTAGTCTCTCCGGCAATCGGCTGTTGTTGGGTGTCTCCCTCTCCCACTGCTTCGCTATCTGGGGTAGGTTCTTGTACATCCACTTCCTCTGTGCTTGGCTTTTGAATGGCATCGCTTATTGTTTTATATTGTTCTTCTAACTCTTTTAATTTTACTTTTGCTCTAGGTGTTTTGTTTCCTTTAGTATTAGTTATTTCTTTGTCTAACTTAACTAATTCTTTTAATTGTTCATCACTAGGCTGCTTATCTTTATCAAATGTTTCTTTTATTTCAACTGCTATAGGGGCATCTTGCCTAGCTTGATTTACTTTTTGTTTCAATACAGGATCATTTACTATTTCATAAGTTATTCCTGTTATAGCATCATAATCATTGCTATTAATAATATTTTCAATATCAGCTCTGCTTACAACTTCGTTATTTATTTTATACTCAGGAGTCTTGGCAACTCCAATTGCAGTTCCTATTACAGAAGGCCCAGCTATTTCTCCAAGAGCTTCAAATCCAATTTCAGCAACATCCATTTCTTGTCCAGCTACTGCTCTACCCGCAGCTTCTGCTGCTCCACCCCCTACTGCCTGTGTTCCTAAACCGGATAAAGCTCCTGCAGTTCTTCCTAGTTTTGTACCAACTTTTGCAGCTACTCCACCAGCTAAACCTCCAGTAATCGCATTAAGCGCAGAGATGGTTGCACCTCTCCCTAATGATCGATTTCTAATTCTATTTCTTGATTCATCATTCTCTAATACTGTCCTTATGTTTTCATCAGTAAAATCTAAACCTTTATTTTGAAGCTCTTCTTTTAAAAATTCTGTGTATGACAAAGCAGTTTCAAGAGCTCCTGTCATACCAAGTATAGAACCAATACCAGCGCCTGCAGTAGATGTTATGGGAGCTAATATACCACCTGCTAAACCTGCCGTTGCACCCGCCCCTGCTCCTGCAGTACCCGCTGCAATTGAAGCTGGGTTAATCATAGATCTTAAAGAAGATACAGCTACTTGAACTGCAGCTGTTGGGTTTTTTAAAACACCTTTAATAAAACCTTTTACACCCTTACCTTCTGCTTCGTAAATTCTACTAAAGTCTTGCATTTCCTCGGATGGAGAAAATGATTCCATGGTTTGAACTGCCTGAATATAATCTTGTAATGTCTCGTCAGTCACATTAGTACCACCAGCAAAAACTTTAAGAGCATCATCTACAGTTGCAGCTTGACCTGCTCCTGTTTTCCATGCTCTGTATAAATCTCCAAAAAAATCTGTGACTTCGTTTTTACCAAATGCTCTTTCTATTGCAGTGTCTTTTTCAGCAGTAGGAGTTATGCTAAGACGCTGGTTTCTTGATAATGCGCTTGGCTGAGAAATACCAGTTTCCAATCCTGAAACCATATCGGTTTCGTCTTTTTTTTTTACACCTAAATTACTTAACCACTTCTCAAAATTTGAATCAGTAAGTTCTTGATCAGTTAAATATTTATGTATGTTTTTTTGCACACCTTCATCTTCCTGCACATTAATTACCCATTCATCAAAAGGGGTTGTAGTTAATTCTTGTGAAGAAAGATAATCCCATATATTTTTTAAAAATTCTTCATTCATAATTTTATCCTAGTGTTCCCTTTTCAGGTTTTACTATTACATCATCTGATGTTTCCTCTATTACTTCATCAGAATTTTTTTCTAATACTGGATTATATTTGTCAAAATCTTCTTCCATTAAAGCTCTAAATGAATCATCTGTTAATTTTATTCCTTGTTTGTTAGCTCTATCAATTAATCTCATAATTAAATTGATTCTTTCTCCAGGTTCACTTATACTTGGAATTAATCCTTTTTGTTCCAACGGTCCAATAGGTATAAATAAAGGTTTATCCATAACATTAGGAACAAATATTTTTATAGCGGTTAAATCAACTAACACTTCTTTACCTCGTCTAGTAATTTTTACCGGAGTTTTTTCTACATCAACGACAGAATTTATATCGTACTTTTGTTTTCTAAATATAGTTTGAAAATTATCAAAAACATCTAATATTTTTTCATTTTTAAAATCATCAGTAGTTAAGTCTTTAACATAATTTTTAGCTAGAGTTTGAGTAGAGTCATCTAATGTAATTATATTATCACCAGCTTCATAAGAACCTTGTGCAGCTTCCTTTTCTAAACCTAATTGCTCTATAGCTATACCTAATCTTTTTTCTTCAACCTGCAATCTTCTTTCTGCTCTGTCTTCAGCTCTTTCTTCAGCTTCAGTCATTGAGGGTGTTTGTGTTTCAGGCAACGCTTTATCTAGTCTATCTATCATATACTCTTCAGCTGCTTTTCTTTGTTCATCAGTTATTTCATACGCACCATTCCTGCCGATTAGAACTGTTTTATTATCTACTTCAAACGGATCTAATGTAACATCATACCCTGGCACATAATCAGCAAGTATACTAATAACAGCGCTGTCGTCTTTTAAATAAGAACTAACATAGTCTTTCTTAGCTAATTCAGTGTCTTTTTCACTCATCAATGCAGAATTAAATGCACCCTTTACTCTTGTTCCAACTGCGCCTATTGGTCTGCCTTCACTTTGAGCTTTTCTTACCATTTCAGGTGTTATAGTAACATCTTGTATACCTATATTTTTTGTAATGTCTTCAATTGCGCTGTTCATGTCAAACTTATTTAATTGAAAGTTAGATATTCTAAACATATCTGAAGCTGATGCTATATCCTCTACAGTGGTTTCCATTATACCACTGGGCGCTAGCCTTGCAGTATTAACTTCTCTAGTGTCAGGGTTTATAAATGGAGTACGGTTACCAAACTCTAAAAGTTCAGCCATTTTTTGTCTGTACTTTATTTCTACAGCTGAAGCAGTACCATTATCTATTCTTTCCTGTATAACATCATAATTTTTATTAAAGTTATTAGCTCCCGCTATCATTAACTCTGTACCTGATAAGAGGTTAGCTCTTCGATTATAATATTCTTGTTCAGTAATTTCCCCAGTCTTTAACAAATTTAAATCTGCAAGAGCAGCTTTGGATGCTTGAGTAGTAAATTGTGCAAGGTATTCATTGAAAGCCGTGTTAGACCCCATAGGCATATCAATAAGCATCTTTGCATAGTCCGTGCTTTTAGTTAATATATCTTCCCTTCTTTCTTTTCTGTCTTCTGTGATTTTAGTAATACCATCAGACACCTGTGTTCCTATAGCACCCCAGTCTATTTGACGATTCGCTGTATCTCTACTTACATATCCGTATTTTGTTGCCATAATATATTAAGGTAATTTTGGAGCTGTTACACCTGCTTGCGTGAATTGATAGAAAGGATCGTTAGTTAAGTTTGGCATTACTGGGTCAAAGTTAATCAAGTCTTGCCCAAATGTACTATAATCTGTACCGCTAAAAGTTCCTAAGCTTGGCGCTGCGCCTGACGTTCCTGCTGCTTTAGTTACATCAAATGGATTTTCAGATAATACTTGAACCCCTGTTGTTAAAGCTCCCGCTAAATTATTTATAGCTCCTTTTTGAGCTGCTACCATATCATCTTGATAATCCGCTGCTGCTTGCTGAGCTCCTTTTACTTCTCCTAAATCTATATCAACTCTAGCGCTTTGTAATCTTGATTCTTCTCTTGCAGCTAATTCTTGCAATCTGTTCATTTCCTGCGACATAGAAGCTCTTTGTTGAGCAGCCTGTGCTTGACCAGCCATAAGGACTTGTCCTGCAGTTGCTGCGGCTCCCCTTGTGCTGCCTTCAACTCCAGCTTGAGTAAGAGCTGCTGAACGTTGAAGTAAGTTTTCTCTTGCTAATTCATAAGGTTCTTTTGCAATACTAAGGCCTGCTAAATAATTTACTTCTAATTTTTTTCTTGCTGCAGCCATAGCTTTATCTGCCTCAGCTTCTGCTTTTTTCATTTCTTTACGAGCTTTTCCAGCTTGAGCGAAACCTGCTGCAGATGTTCCTGCTTGAATAGCCGCTGAAGCAATCAATGCTCCTGTAGTTCCTAATGCCATATTATATTTTTTTTATCATTTCGTGAGTATAACTATCTCCTTTTACATACCCAAGGTCTTCGTATGTTTTAATTAAACCATCGTGTCTTAAAAGCGCATAAATATATCCACCATTTTTTGCACATATATTTGTTAAGGTACTAACTAAAAATTTAACTGCCTCGTGTCTCAATGCTTTATCTTCTATTTTATTATCCGATATTATCCAATCAACCCAACTTACTTTTGAGTTGGTAATATATATAAAACCTGCGCAAACAGGCTTGTTATCTACCATTACCATCAATCCACCTTCTCCATTTTCTGGTAAAAAATCTTGAGCTGGCGCTTGCCAACCCCATTCTTTCCACCAACCTACCAATACATCCTCATAATCAGATGGCTCTAATTTCCTTATACTAAAGTCCATACTACTGCAAAGATACTAATTTTTACGGGAAGCTTTTCATAACCTCCGACTCAACAGCAAAGAGTTCAGTGGAATTAGTGCTTTCATTTATAAGTGTAAATATACAATAATGACCAAGTAAACCATGAGATTCTGCAACTGAACTTTTAATATAAAGTATAAACGCATCTTGAGTAGTTATTGGAACTGTTCCGGTCATACTAATATCAATTGAAATTTGATTAATTCCTGCCGGGATGTCTACATTTATATTTGTTATTTGTCCACCCAAACTAATTGTTGTATAGCTTGGTAAAGAAAAATACAAATAGTCACCAACACTTACAATGTTTCCAATTTCAACAACTGGGTTAGTAGAAAAATTTAAAGTAGTTGTGTTTCCTACAGTTGTATAGCTTGTCGACTTTCCTATTCCGTTAGCTGACCTCATAGCGTATTGCCCTGGAAGCGCTGGTACTTCTCCGGTTTGTCTTAGAAATGCAAAATAATCACCTTCTTTTTTAATAAACCAAGTGCTGTCAATAAAACCGTTTTGTTGTATATCAGTTTCTAAATTTGCTTGCCACGCCTGATTTGATTCTAAATTAATAGTTTTAAATATTTTATTCTCAAGCGGGTTTTGATTAAACACCGTTGTTATTTGAGAATTATATTGCTCGCCATAAAAATTATTTCTACTTCCATTAGCATTGTGTTGGTATAAATTACCTCCATTAAATGTATAAAAGTATTGATTCATGCCAAGCATGTAATCAGGTATGTATGAATAAAACGATGGCCATCCTTGTGAAGTTTGACTGTATGTTAAAGTATATTCCGTTTCTACCGGTGAAGGTATAGGAGGAACAACACTAGTTGGAGTTGGTGTTGTAGGAGTGGGGGTTGGAGTAGGCGTAGCGGTCGGCGTTGGCGTTACTGGCGTTGGAGTGGGTGTAGGAGGGCCTGGCGTCGGGCTAGGTGTTGGAGTTGGAGTCGTTGGAACACAAGGACCATTGAAGACAACATTCCCGTTACCACTTGTTAAAATAGGAACACTTGAACCACAAACTGGTATAGAGTCACCATCTGGTACGCTCTCTGTTTGTGGGTTACCGAAACAGTCTGTGTAACTAAAGTTACCACCACCTACTCCACCTTCAAGCTCATATTCATTACAACCAAGTGGTGTGGGAGTTGGTGTGGGAGGTGGGGTAGGAGTAGGTGTTGGATTAGCTATTAAACAAGTATCACAGTCTACATACACGTTAAGATAATCGTTATTATTTGCCGGTGATGCTGTTTCATCTATTTCATAACATCTACCATCTGGCATTTCTATTATATCTCCTGGAAATACACCACTTGCAAATGTTGTTCTAACACTACTATATGATATACCTCCTCCTCCTGGACAGGCAGTAAGCGTAAAATAATTGTAACCTACTGGAACTGGAGTTGGGGTAGGCGTTAACGTCGGAACTGGAGTCTGAGTAGGTGTGGGTGTAGGGGCTCCAGGGGTCGGGCTAGGTGTTGGCGTCGGTGTTACTGTCGGTGTTGGTGTTGGTGTTGGAGTAGGCACTGCAGGGATATCGCCACAATCAGAAGAACATTCTTCAAATGCGTTTGAGACTGAACCAGATAAAGATGTTACAGTAACCGTGCCTTGTGGACTTACACAAGCCTCAATCATATTGTCAGGCTGCATAGTGTAGTTAATTGTTTGTCCTCCACAACAATCAATTTCAAACGTACACTCATCCCCTATTGCTCCTATAGGACAAGATAATATATAAAGTTCACAAGCCATCCGCTAAATATTTTTACAAATTTACGAATTTAAATGCAATGTCTTTTATATTGCTTTTTTCAATTAAAACAATTTAATATTTTTGATTTAGGTAGTTCCCAAATCCAATTCTTATTATCTTCTAACCCTCCACTCATTACTACATTATCACCTTTAGTAAACCATCTTGTAATAAAAAACAGAGCATATCCTATTTTTGCTGGTATTAATGGTTTATAGCTTACATCTATTATGTTTAGTTCTTTATCTAATTTTACAGCATAATGATTGTATGTTCTATCATTATATATTTTTGTATGAACTAAATAGATATAACATTGTTGTTCTTCAAACCAAATTGGTTGCGTTGACCCACCTACTTTTACTTTCGCACTAAAATATAATTCATCTTCAGGAAATTTATTATTGAATTTATTTTCAACATCAATTATTTTTTCAAATTCAAAATTACCTTGATCTCTATACATAATAAAATTAGGAGATGTATTGTATATAAAATGTAAAACATCATTGTGAATAAAGAATAACCAATTTTTCTCCCACATTACTTCATCACCAACACCAAAACGCATTCTATTAGGTTCTTCTACATCTATATCTTTTATGAAACGATACTGTTTATCTAATAATCCTATTCTTGTATTCCAATTTTCATCAATATATGCTACTGAGTGATACATTTTCTTATTATAGATGAATGACCTATAATCCTCGAATTTAGCTAATTGATCGTACTTGATTTCTTTTTCACTATAATCAATTAATTTAAAGTTTTTATCAAATTTAAATTCATAAAGTGTTCTACAATCACCTAATTTTTTCATAAATTCAGTTCTTGATGTATCTCTATCTACACGTGCTACACCTTTATAACCATTTGATATTGGTATCAAAGATAAATTATGTGAACAATATTCAGTTTCAATAATTCGTAAATCATTTTGTTTACCTGTTCTCCAAGTTCCTTCAAACATGTGCGTGATGTATATATCATCATCTTTTATATCAAATGGATTATTGTATTTTTTAGAATTAGAATGCGATTGATTAGAACCAAAACGATTAATGGATAATAATTGAGATTTATTTTTATTTATATCGTTGTCGAAATTATGTTCTCTACCAAAATAATCTAAAATATGTTTTGTAAATCTACCTGGACCTGTATTTTGTAATACACCATTTTTAGGATTTGCAATTATATCATTTATTAATTTTGATAATGCAGGATGCTTTGGTTTGGTCGCTATAAACCAATTACACACACTAACATAGTTATCATTTATTTTATCTACTATATCATCAAATATCCCTAATGATGTATTTGCTTCTAAACCTACTACTAAATCTTGATATTCAATAAAGTTGTCTAATGGTTGATTGCAATAAACATCAGTGTCAGCATATACACCTCCATTTTCATACAAATAACAATACCTAAAGAAATCACTTTTTTCACCTCGTTCAGTTAATGTTTTATAAGCATCATTGTATATAGAATTAGCAAACCAATTATCAACTGCATTTTGATTAAAATAAAAAAAATTATAATAAGGGTTTTTTTCTTTGAATGAATCAATCATGTAATCATTAACATCTAAAATATCATAAGAAGTATAAATAAAATTATGAGGTATTAAACGAAATATTTTAGCTTCTTGCACATAATCCCAAAACTTTTTATTACCAATAGATTCCATTTCTTGTAATTTTCCTGGGTATTCTACGTGCAATATATCCTTGCCTTCATGATTAACATATTTTGTTCTGCCAAAATCATGTTTTAAAATATATAAATTATCTAATTGACCTATTTCATAATCTGTTTCTTCACCTCTATTATATGCTTTGTTGACACATTTACCTAATAATGCTGGACCTGTATAATCTAAATAAAACATTTCTTGTTTGTCTTGACAATGTTTTACAATTCTATCAATACAATCTTTCAATATAGGGTTCTGAGGTACAGTAGCTATAAAAGCATTACCTAACCATTTATGAGCCATAGGATCATCTCGTGTTGCGATGAAATGATTATCACTCAAGACCCAATCATTTAATGGAAGCTCACATATTGTGTCAGCATCTATATATACACCACCTTCAGTATACAATACGCAATATCGCCACAAGTCAGCTTTAAAAGCCCCTGGTATTAATGTTAAATATGCTTCTAATACATCCTTAGTAAAATGTTTTTTTATAAATTCTACTCTATCGTTTTTGTCAAAAAAATAATATTGCCAATCAGGGTTTTTTATTTTCCAACTTAAACAAGCTTTACTCATACCTTCAGGTAATTGAGTGGTTTCAAATGTTTGAAATATTTTTTTAGGTATTAACATTAAATAGGAATGTCTAATCGTTCAGCCCATCCTTTAGATGCTGAATGTGCCCAAACAATTATGTTAGCTGGTTTTTTAGTATTCGATTCTACGGGTATATTAAAGTTATCTTTATTTTTAATTAAATGATTTAGATGAGTTATATCTTTTCTATATAATTCTTTTTTCTTTTCATCTTCAAATATTATTGCACAAAATGAGTAATCATTATATTGAAATTGATTTCCATGTAAATTTAATATATGAGAAAATTTAGGATGATACAGTTCATCTTTTTTACTTAATGTTGGTATTTCATTATTCAAACATGATTGTCTAATAGCTCTATCACTGAACCTAATTCCACTATATTCTTCGTAATCCTGTAAAGTTCTTTCTTTACCAAGACCATAGACACCAAAATGTTTTTCATTACACGGAGAACAAACTTCACCATCTACTCCTAATAGCTGTCTTACTCTATTATGTGTGTGTGTGTTTTTTTCTACCCAAGTTGTATCATCGTCCCAATGTTTTGTTCTACCTGTTCTGGTGTACTCGTGATAAGCAATTATTTCATTTGGATGAAATAAATCATAACCATGAGTAAAAGACCTAACAGCAAGAGTTATTTCTTCACCGTGAAAATAAAAAGAAGGATCATGTTGAACTTCTTCAACGTGTTTACCTGTTGTAAAAGCAAAATGGGCTGAATAAAACCTTGCTGGTAAAGGTTTGCTTGTATCTTCAATTGTATAAGGAAGAAAAAACACTACACCTTCAGGTGTAAATCTATCAAATTTCATTCCCCAAACTTCAGCGTTATCTTTAACGTTAAAATTATTTGGATCGTATGCAGTGGCGTAAGTAGTAAGTAATGGTTTTTTATGCCCTGATTCTTGCAAATCCTCATACATTGTAATCAACTTAACATCCCAATCTTTTACAAACCTATGGTGGCTATCAAGTTGTAATGTATATTTTTCATCATTATATTCTTGCTGTATTAAATTACGTGCCCAACAAGCACCGTTTGTTTCAGTATAAGGTATGTCTAAAATTTTTACCCTTTTATCTTTTTTATACTTACCTAAATCATCCCATTCATCTTCTGTTGAATGTTGCCAAGCAATACATACCATTAAATCATTAGGAAATTTTGCGTTGTCAAATAATGAATCTAAAGTAGGTACTAATTCTGGGTCACGGTAAGATGCAATTTGGATGAATATACTATTTTTCGACATTATTATATTAGATTAAATTTAATTAAAGTTATTAATTATAAAGCAATTAAAAAAATATTAAATACCGTATAGTGTTTTAAGTTTGGTAATTTTATCAAGTAACCAAGGGTGACCTAATTGTTCATAAGCTTTTTCATGCCAATCAATAGAAGTTTGAGGAGTCAATATTTTTAAACCATCAATCATATTATAACCTTCTAATTTATCTGCAACAAATACATCTAAAAAATTTCTATTTGGTTTTACTCCACACATTACTGTAAACTGATCATTAATATAATTTCCCCATGAATGACCTCCTGTAATTTCAAGCTTGATGCCTAATTGAGATACCAAGTTTATTGATTGAGGAGTAATACTTATATCTATCCAATGTTTATCATAATTTTNTACATAACCATTATAGTGTTTAGACCAGCCCCCTAAAACAATTACATTGCCATTTAAATGTTTATTGACTTTATGTATAAACTCTTTTGTTTTTACGGACATGATGGACAAGATACNGGCCCATAAGATTTTACACCATTGAAAAATTCATAATAAGTAGAGCCAAATTGACTAATATAAATTGTTCCTCTATCAAGTTCTGTACAGCCTAAACCACTATACAATCTTGTTGCTGAAGCTACACTATTAGCGTTAAAGTATTTAGTACCATAATTATCNGGCGGCGTACAACATCCATTATAAAGGCCTGTAGAGAATCCAACTTCAATTGCAATACAAGTTCCAGTCGTAGGTGTAGGCGTAGGCGTTGGCGTAGGCGTAGCTGTCGGTGTAGGCGTAGGCGCTCCAGGTGTTGGACTAGGCGTAGGGGTAGGCGTAGGCGCTCCAGGTGTTGGACTAGGCGTAGGGGTAGGCGTAGGCGCTCCAGGTGTTGGACTAGGTGTAGGGGTAGGCGTAGGAGTTGGAGGTAGTGTCGGTGTTGGAGTTGGCGTAGGTGCAGTACATGAATTACAATCTGTATATTCCGCATTTGCAAGTGTACCTAAAGTTCCAGTAGGGTCAACAATTTCATAACAATTTCCATCAGGCATTAATAATACAGTATAAGTTGGGAATGTGTTTGCAAGTGCTCTACCCACAGTATAATTATTAAACCCACCATCACACCTTGTTATTGTATAATCATCATAAGATATACCTGGTGTTGGTGTTGGTGTTGGTGCTCCTGGTGTTGGTGTAGGCGCTCCAGGCGTAGGAGTAGGTGTTGGTGTAGCTGTTGGTGTTGGTGTAACACAGACTCCTACTAAAGTAACAGTTCCAATACCACTTGTTAATGTAGGTACCCCTAATGCACAAACCGATGCTGAATCTCCAGCATCTACACTTTCAGTTTGTGATGCACCACTACAATCAGTATAACTAAAGTTTCCAACTGAACCTGGCCCTCCTTCTAAATCCCATTCATTACAACCACCAGGTGTAGGCGTCGGAGTTGGAGTCGGTGTAGGCGTTGGTGTCGGATTAGTTGCTATACAAGTATCACAATCTATGTAAGAATTAGTATAATCATTAGTGTTTACAGTTGTACTCGTTTCATCTATTTCGTAACATTTGCCATCAGCCATTAATACTATATCACCTGGAGCGTTTCCACTAGCGTCTGCTACTCTAACATTAATATAAGTAGCACTACCTTGTCCTGGACAAATTGTAACAGTGTAATAATTATATCCAAACGTAGGCGTAGGCGTAGGCGTCGGAGTCGGAGTTGGGCCAACCGGAGTAATTGTTGGAGTTGGAGTTATAGATGGATTACAACTTACTCCTGTGTTATTTGCACTACCACCACTTATTGTAGGTGTTGTTCCGCTTAATACACATACGTCAACATCAAAATCTCCTGGCAACACCCCTGTTTGTGTGTTTCCATTACAGTCAGTGTACGAGTAGTTACAACCACCGCTTCCACTTGGACAAGTTAATGTCCACTCAGTACAAGAAGGAGTCGCAGTCGGAACTGGAGTCGCAGTCGGAACTGGAGTTGCAGTTGGAACTGGAGTCTGAGTAGGTGTTGGTGTCGGTGTTGGAGTAGCAGATGCACATAAAGAACAATCTGTATAAGTTTCTACTATATCTACTGTACTAGTTGATCCTGTTGCAGTAGGACTTTCATAACAAACACCACTATGTTTTACAACAGGAGCAAATGTACCTCCTGAAGGCAATCTAAATATTTGAGTGCTTCCACCCCCACACTGAGTATATTCTCTATAGTCATACACAATAGGCGTCGGTGTTACAGTCGGCGTCGGTGTTACCGTTGGTGTAGGCGTTACCGTCGGCGTCGGTGTTACAGTCGGAACGGGAGTTGGGGTAGGTGTTGGCGTACCAGTAGACCTATAATCCCATACTAAATATAAAATACTTCCAGTTGCTGGCATTGTGAAATCTGCCGAATAAATTGTTGGAGCTCCTACACTAGATATTGGTGTTGCGTCAATAGCTGAAGAAAGCAAACTTGTTATATCTGTCACATTATTTTGATAAAATGTGTTTGTTCTTAAATATTTTAATTTATCTACTGAAGGATTAAATACAAAATCATCAAAATTAATTTTGTTTGAATAAATACTTACTGTAGATCCGTCAGTTGGGAAAACCCCACTTCCTTGTGGTCCAGAAAATAACTGGTATTGTGAAATAGCAAACGATGATGAAGTACTACCAAACTCTACTAAATTAGATTCTATTGGGGAACTTGTAGTTCCATCAGTCCAACTAAATTCATTGTGTATAAACTGCCCAGCTTCTAATGGGTCAGTAACACAAATGTTATATACATTTAATGCATCTGATCTAGGGCAGCTTACATTTATTTGTATAGTATCGTTTTGACTTGAATCAGAGCTAACCACTATTGTAACCTCTTGTACATTTGGAACATTTTTATTAAATGTAAAACTACCTGAAGCTGTAACAGAACCTGATGTATATGTTACACCTTTATAAATAGCCTTTATTGTATACCCAACTTGAGACAGAGATCCCTCTGTTATTAGTTGAACCCCAGACTCGTCAGTCATAAGAACACTTGTTTCGCTTATTATATCTTGTTCTCCTTCTTGTGGAATTACATAACTAACAGTTACTAAACCTATTTGTTCAGTAACATCTACGCAATAAACAAAGTCTTTGTTAGCTATTACTGTTATATCTTGGGTAACCCCACACGCTAAACAAAGTGGTATTTCAGGTTTTAAAATTTTGTTAGATGTTAAAACGTATTCATCCATATAAGGGTCATATCCACCTAATTTTTGTGTAGTAAATGCTGAGGTAAATAAATCTCTAAACCAGCTTCTCATACCAGTTTCCGATATAACTATTAGTCTTTCATCTGATACTGAGCCACCTATTAGTTGAAGTACCGCTCCTCTTTTAACATCAGTAAAGTATTTGTTTTCACCCCACGCAACAAAACTTTCTGGATTATTACTAATACCATAGTTTTCAAGACGGGCTATCTGATTTCCTAAAATTTCTGGAACTGAAGCAACCAGACCTCCTCCAGTTGAGTCAGATATAATATTTTTAGAAGCGAGAACGTATGATATTTTATCTTCTTGTAAAACAAGTATATCAGTTCTTCTACCATATAATATTTCAACATCCCCATAACTTTCTTCAAGTGGTTTAAAATTAGCAAGTCCTAAATTAAATTCATTTAATTTATTGACATTAGTTTCATCATTAAATACACCACTATAGGTTAAATCGGCAAACCTATGAGCTTCTTTATATTCTATATTAGAAGTTGTAAAAACTCTGTTTCCTAAATTAAATGATTTACCATTTAAAGCATCTCTTATTTTATAACTTTCAACACCATTTCCAAACGCAAAACAATTAAAAAATTTAGTATCAACGACTCCAGAAACTCCTGTAGATATATTTTGATTAGTTATGTTACCGCTATGA
>NHBP01000111.1 GCA_002168195.1 Planctomycetaceae bacterium TMED10 | reverse complement strand
AGCTTCAGTGCCGTAAGCAAATGCCTCTGCAATCATTTCCAAGTTTAGGTTTGTGACTGTTCCCCATGATCCCGACTGGTCACCAGTCGCCATCTCGTTGAGGCGTAAGTCGTTTACATAGGTTGAAGCCATTTTAGTCGATCCTTACAATTGCATTGTTTGCAGTCGCTGCTGGGAATACAATTTTAAAAGTACCACCAGAAACAGAGAAGTCACCACCAAAATCAAGGATGGCAATTGCACCTCTTGCGTTTGAAGATGCATCGCCCAGTGTTTTGTTGTAGATCAAAGCACCACGGGCAGTGAATGTTGCGCTTGTCCATTCTGGATCAGCCGCATCAAAAACACCACTCGTGCTGTTTTCAGTNACCGCCTTGCTAGACAATGCGTTGCCNCCTGTAGTNTATCCATTGCCGTTGGCAACTTCATTNCTGGTTATNTAACCATCCGTTGCCGCGCTCAGTGTCGCACTGCTCGTATACAGCGCAATATAAATAGTGTCGCTGTCTAGATGGTGGTCGCCCAACATGACGTCTTTTTTAAAGAGTGTACTCATTGCTTGTGTGATAGCCATTATATGCCTCCATTATATTCTGCTGTATAGTTCCTCTGCATCTCTTGTACTGTGAACTGGACTGCTTCGTCAAGTTGAGTTTTATAGAGAGAAAGAGTCTCTGGCGCTTTCAAAAACGCCGATGCCTCAAACAGAGCCGCAGAAAGTAGAACTGTTGATGCATTTGTTGCAATCCAAGTATTTGGATTCGCATTACTTAATCCCGTCTCAGGGGCAATAAAATCTACGCTATAGGCCAACGCCGCTGATGGAGTTGGTGCCAATGTAATGACCGTTCCAGCCGTTCCTGCGCTATCCGTGCTGTACATTCGTGGAGTGCCTTGCGTCGTGGCATTTGGCCAATAATCACGAATGTAAGAATCTACTCTGTGGTCAAGATACGTGACGACATTTGTATCTATTATGGAAACCTGACGGATCATCCGAGCTGTTGGGATTGTGTATGAAGCTGTCCCCGCCACGAGATTCGCTGCTGAAGATGTCTGCCGGAAGCAAGGCATATTTGGCAGTCGCTGAAATACCATCTCTTCAGCCTGTGCTATTATTGTGTCTATTGAGGCGACGAACTCAGTCGAGTCATCTTCTAGAAAATTTTGGATGTTGGCTTTCAGCTCTGTATAATTCATTCATTCATCCTCAATTCCATGTTCCTTCGCCATAACCGCCTTGACCCCAAGTTGTGACAAGAACTGTGCCAACAGAACCGACAGCCCCTGCACCAGCAGAGCCAGATATTGGTGGCTGAATGTTTGCGTTCCAAACTCCAGAACCCCAAGCCCCTGCACCCCAAGAACTTTCAATGAAGACGACTGTGCTGCCAACGCCGCCTGTTCCACTGACGCCAAATGGATGTGGCCTACCAGCAATGTCTCCCCAAGCTCCATCACCCCAAGCTGAAATTCCCCAGCCAAACTGCTCTTCTGGCACAGCACTTCCAACGCCGCCTGTTCCACTGACCCCAGTTTCAACGGGTGATAGCTCTGGTGTTTCTGATCCAACTGCTCCTGTTCCACTGACCCCAGTTTCTGTTATAGTTGTGTCGAAGTTAACAACCTCATTGCCAACTTCTCCTGAACCACTTGCACCGGAAGGTGTTGCTTGAATCTCTAGCTGCTCTGATCCAACAGAGCCAGATGCGGAAGAGCCAATTTGATTTTGGGCAAGCTCAACAACCTCATTGCCAGAAACGCCTGTGCCAGAAACGCCTGTGCCAGTTTCATTGGTTTCCAGAGAAGCAGAGCCACTTGCTGCTGTTCCTCTTTGACCAGCAACACCAGCCTGCAAATCAGCAACCACAACTCCGGTTCCAACCTCCCCATCGCCGCTTACACCTGACTCTGGGATGGAAATTTCTACAGATTCAATGCCAACAGAGCCAGTTGCCCCTCCTCCACCAACCCCAGTTGGGTGTGCAGATGGGATTTCAACTCCAACATCACCGCTTCCACCAACCCCAGATTGAGGCTTGGCCAATTCAAAGCCAGATGATCCAATTCCATCATTGCCAGCCAACCCAGAAACAGCAGCATGAGATTCGGGGGTTTCAGATCCAACAGCTCCAGATCCTGCGGAGCCAGACTGCAGAGCTAAAATTTGGACAACTTCATTTCCTGTTGAACCAGCTCCTTCGACCCCAGATGGCAGAGCTAAAATTTGGACAGCTTCAGTTCCTGTTGATCCAACACCGGAGGCTCCGGAAGGATGAGGCATAACTGATGGCGTCTCCACACCGACAGACCCTGCCCCTCCAGTTGCGGACACACCAGTGACATGAGCTGCTGGAACTTCAACACCTACATTGCCAACACCAGCCGCGCCATCTGGATTGCTTGATAATTCAACAGAAACAGATGCGAAGGTTGGCGTATTTGCCTGACCTCCCATACCGCTGTGGTTTGTGCAATAATAATAAAGTGTTGGTGCGCTATCTGCAACGACTATCTGGGTATACGCACCAGAATTTCCTGGAACGCCCGACGTTGTCACTCCTGTTGTGTACTCGCTGCCTCCACCGTGTGTGCCATTGGGTGTTGTGCTGAATCTTAATGGGTGGTTGCTGTTGCTGTTGTCGGACTGATCGAAATAATAAGTCCTGCTTTCCATCAGCTCCAGTGTGTCTTGCTGGACGCCAGCGATAAAGTATTTGTTTGCTCCACCAACATTTTGCACTGTCACTGCCAACGTCACAACTTGAGCAGGATCAACAGCAACACCGCCAGCTCCAGAAGATCCTGTTGCGGAAGATGCTGCCTCACCAACTTCCCCTGTTGCCTCGCCATCGCCAGCTACACCAGAGACTGGGTGGTTGATGTCAATAAACAAAGAAATATATCCAGCAGATGCTTTTCCGGCTGTCCCAACTCCTGGTCTTTGACGAGGATCTACGAATGGATCATAATTGAATCCGATGAATATTTCAGCATTCTCTGGATCGTTATCTGGCCTTGGGCTGAAAAGAGCTGTTGCATCAACAACATTTTTTGCAGGAGTCAACTGCGGTTGCTTTGGCTCCCAGTCTTCTGGAGAAACTCTGAGGCCATCCCAAGTTGTCTTGAGCTGAGTATAAGGCACACGNANNCCAGAGCGATCACTGATCGCTAAAGATCGTTTGCCTTTTGCATACTTNACTCTTGCCATCAGATAAGATTNAATCCTTTCGGCCGNACTCTCATTGAAACNCCATCATTGTCTGTCGCAGCTGCNAACTCGAATGCTCTTTCATAAACCTGATTCAACAAGTTAAATTTATCAGGAGCATATTTCATTGCCAGCTTGCTCGCCAGACCAGCACAAAGGCAATCTGTCCATCTGTAAGGAATGTCTGCATCTTGGTTGCTGGCTGTTATATCTTCGAGTTGATTTATTGACCAATAAACCAAGCTGTAATCTGTCCTGTCTGGAACTTGCCAAACATTAATTGTTGGAGTGTATTGCTTGTCCAACATGTATTGACTTGGTTTGCCAGAAGAAGATTTGTTTGGCAGTTGGTTGTATTCTGATATGCTGACTCTTTGAATTGTTGTGTCAGTTGTTGTGCCCCCAGTTGTTTGGCGTATCACAACATCAATCAGATCTATCGTCCCGACAGGCAATGTGTAAGCTGTTTGATCTTTGACCAAAGCTAACGTATTATTCTGGACAGCCCAATAATTTATGCCACGGTTAGCAAACTCGCTGAAAAGCAAATTAAGGCTTCTGCGAGCTGCTTTGGCTTGGTAGCCTGTCCGAGTTTCGTCGTCTATTCCGCACCGCTCAAATGATTCAGCGATTATCTCTTCAACATCTGGTCGGAAAGCATATGTGTTAGATGTCGCCATTCACTTTTCCTATGCGTAGTGTTTTTTCATCCGCAAGATAATGTTGTATGTGTCGCCAACAGCTCCAAGGCCAGTTGTCGTGAACATGACATCGCCAGTTGTGCTGCCATATTCTACAGTTGATGGCAGTCCGCCAAACTTGCTGAAGTCTTGGTATCCGATGTCATCAGCTGCCATATGCATCATTATGATGTCTGTGCTTGCGTCTGCCTCAACCATAACAGTGATGCCTTGAATAACCCACCAACACTCCAAAAGACTGACAGAATTGCAAGACTGTCCATTGGCATTCTTTGCCAAAGTTGAAACATCAACTTTTTTTACAGCATCTTCATCCGCAGTGTCAACATATTGCAATTGGAATGCCATGACTACTTCGTTGGTGTTTTCAGTAATCGTCTTCACACTTGTAATGTTAGCCATCTATGACCCTCCTGTAAATTATTGGTGGGCTTTACACCCACCAAACAATTTTATGTGACGTTGTTGCTTTGAGCATAAACAACCGTCACAGCACCAACACCATTGCCTGTGTTAGCTGTGGTCACGATCAACCTATGATCGCCTGTGCCTGTGTTGAGCCACTTGGATGTGCGAGTTGCATCTGTTCCAGGACTAGCAGCGACAATCCCGACGGCATTGCCTTGGATCGCTCCAGCAGCAGTCAGAGAGGTTGCCGCGCCAACACCACCAAGGCCAAGAGTCGTTGCCCCACCACTCCAAGCTGTGGTCACAGTGACATCAATGGATATCAGCTGGCTGTTTGCTGGGATTATGATGTCTGTTGTTGTGGTCGTGGCAGTTTGGTCAATGGCTGCTGTTTGCGAAAGAACAGCAAAACCTGTGTTCTTCATGTCGGAGCCGACTGTCGTGCCGCTGGTTTCTTTTATCGTGCCTGATTTTATCGGGCCTGAGAATGTTGTTGTACCCATTGTAATTCTCCTGTCTGGGTTAAGTCAGCTGTTGCTGTCAGGATGGAAAAGGGAGGACATTTTGCCCTCCCCAAATTTTATGCTGCGCCTTCAGATCCGAAGACACCACGCCAGTCAGTGAAGCCGAAAGAATAACGCTCGCGAACTTTGTAGCGGACATTACCAGTCTCAAAATCACCTTCCATGCCTTTTTTCATAGGCGACCTTTGGAACATCTTCAGTCCATCAGGGACATCAGTCTGCACAAAGAATCCATCAGCATCAGTCAAACGACGCATAACGTGATAGCCTTTGGGCAAATAGCCACCGGACTTAATCGCGTTAAGGTCATTGTCGGCTGTGCCTGTCCGGAGTGTTGACTCCAGCAAACGCTCCGCAACAAACTGATAAGCTGTCGGGATTATCAGCTGAGTGCCTTGGGCGGCAATCCGAAGACCACGGTCGTCTTTCATATCAGAGATTTGAATCAAGATTGATTCTAAAGAAGTCTCTGAAAGATCCGCTGCTGTCGCAAGGACATTAGACTGATTGCCATTCTGGGTTGGGTGAGAAGCACTCAACAAAGTTTGACCATCGCCACCAGTGAACCCAGCAGCTTGCGCATTGTTCAAGACGTTAGCAGCCTTGATCTCTTTGGTCGAAGCCATCGACCGCGCAAGAGCTTTTGTGTAGCGAGAAGCGATTGAGCCATATTGGCCATCTTCTTCAGCTTCCTCGGTGATCGAGAATGCCAAGGCAATCGTTTCGTGCTGGTAACGTGCAGTCCACTGTTGCGAAGCAGCATCATAAGACACAGCCGCACCTTCATTTTTAGTGGGAGCGTTGCCAAAACCTTGCAACAAGACATCTTCTTCGAATGCCTTCTGCGAGGTGTTGCTTTCAAATACCGCAGCATACTCTTCTGGGTATCTGTCGTACTCAAGACCGAAGAGAGTGTTCAGTCCTGGCTCAAGCATTTTTGCAAATGATGCTCTATTCATTGCCATCGTTCAGACCCTCCTTATATACCAGCTACATTTGTACCAAGGATGTGTTCATCAATGAGCACCTCCATGATAGCATTTGCGCCGAATGCGTTGTCTGGAGAGTCGTAAAGTGCAATGATTTTGCAAGTAGCAATACCTGCAGCCATCGTTCCACTAATCTCAAAACCAGAGTTACCAGTCAGCGTGGACCCTGCCCCAGCAACAACATCAGCACAGTTGCCGATATTAGTCTGAGCTGTTGTTCCAGCGGACTGAACTTTGAATACGGTGAATGGATCATCGTACACATATGCTATNATGTCTGTAGCNNNTGTGCCTGATGGCCAATATTCACTGTAAACATACGAGCCATCTGCAGCGGTATAAGACACCCCAGCAAATACACCAATGTTGTTGGTTTCTGTTGCAGTGTGAGGTGTGATGACCCCATCTGCAGTCAGAATGCAAAGATCACCAGTGAAGATGTTCTCAGCCAAACCAGACGTAATGGTATACTTATTTGCACGAGGTGCATTACCGCTCATGTGGCGAACTGGGACGAACCCAAATGCGGCATCTACGTTTGCCATATTATCGCTCCTTAGCGTTAAAGGTTAATCATTCATGACAGAAACCGATCTGCCACGACTAACTTCAGACTTCCGATCTTGATAAATCGGTTGCCCATTGTTGCGTCCTAACGCATCAAGCTCTCCTGCAATTGATTCGTTCTGCTCTAAATTCCTTTTGTTGTACCATTCCTTTTGAGAGGCTCGGTCTTCAACAGGCATTTCACAGAGCAACATTCCTTCAATTCCAATAGAACCTGCCCACTGGCCGTGGTTGATGGTCGGGAACAACTCATCTTTAACGGAGTCAGCAGAGCGTGGTGACCAGCCTTCGCGCATACGTTTGTATACATTGTCTGGCGAGTCTTTACCCTGAATCGAGGTTGTTACCCATCGTTGGACCATGCCAGGACGAGGCTTCGGTGCATCTAACAACGATGGTGGTTTCCATGCAGTCTTAGGACGAGCCTCTTCTGCACGGACTTCTTCGCGAGTCTCAGCTGCGCGTACATTGCGGGACTTTGTCATGACTTAGCTCCTTGCCTGTTTTTGAATTTCAGCTGCATATTGCTTCAGCCCTTTTTCGTCAGTGATGCCCAGCTCTCTGGCCATTCGGAGTTGATCTTGAGTCATTCTTGTCCTGCCATTTGTGCGAGGTGCTCCTGAACCGCCTGCAGTTGGCGCTACTGGTGCTCTGCTTTTTGCTCGTGGTTTGCCTTGCACTTTCCCCGAGTTTAGCTCGGGAAACACGTTTCGTAAACGAAAATCTAACTGATCGTAATATTCGTCAGATTCTTTGTCAAATCCTTCGAGGTCCAACTGCACATCAATCGCTCTNGCTGCGGCTGTTTCCCGCGCAAAACCATTGCTGTCGAACCATCTGTTTTTCTCCCACCAACTCATTGCTTTTTGCGGAGGTGGATTCTGAGCGGCCTGTTTTGCGCGACCCACAGTTGGGGAGGCTGCTTGTTGCTGGGCCATCTGCCTTTGCATCTCAGCGACTCGCATGGCTGCTCTCATGTCGGCCAACTGCTCGCTGAAAGACACTTGAGCTTCTGTGTCGCCTTCTTCAACAGCTTTGGAAAGAGCAGCACGAGTCTGCTTGTATCGCGTGTTGAATTGATCTTGGGCTTGGTGCTCATTGCCTTTTTCAAGACGCTCAAGACGAGACTTCAGCTGNGCTGTTTCTTCTTGGTACTGGCGAGCCTGAACCTCAGCTTCTCTGCGTTGGTCCACTAGCTTTTTGATCCGCTTTTGGACTTTGCCGCTGTATTCTTCTTCGGTGTCTTCTTTTACAGCTTCTTGCTTTTCCTCTGGGGAATCAGACTCATCTGTGACTTCAATTTCAAAGTTGTCGTCTTGGCCAGAAGTTTTCTTGGCCTCAGCGATNTCTTTCTCGAGCTCTTCGAGAACTACACTTTCATTCATGGCTTACCTCACTCCACATACGCTGCAATGCTGACGCCTTCTGGCAAGACCGATGTGATCTCGTCATCATTAAGGAGCAACATTTTGACGCCATTGATTGTTAATTTTTGACCTGCGTATTTGCCGTATGTTACAGAGTTTCCCTCTGTTGGCCACTGGCCTTTCCATGCTTGGCCTGTGTCACGGTCTCGATACGCCAATTCACCCATCGCAAGAATTGTGCCGTGGGCTGTGAGGTATTCTTCATTGTCTTTGGAGCTTTCCGGAAGGAAAATGCCACCTTTTGTTTTAGCCTTGGCTTGATTAGGCTGAACCAATACTTTCCAGCCCAGTGGCTTGGGGAACTGGTGCGACCCTAACGTCGCATTGGTCTGCTCATCTGTGATGAGGTCTTTTGCATGCGGATGAGACATGATTATTCATCCTCCTGATTCATTTTTTTCATCGTTTCATCGATCAATGCGCAAGCCTGTTCTAAGCCTTCCGCAATCCCGACGTTTTTGCTGTACGATTGAAAGTCGCTCATGCGGCCTTCAACCATCTCGCTAGCTATCGCTGTTTTCTGGAGCCGGATCTGCTTCTTGATCTCTCTGATCAGATCGATCATCGCTTTCCAATCCTATTCCACCGCCACCACTCATAGAAACACCAGTGACAAAAACTTCAACAACTTCTTCGGTCTTTTCCTTGGGCACTAGTACCCTTTCTTCTTTTTCTTCATAGTTTTCTTCTTCTTCATCCCATGTTTCATTTTGGATCCTCCTTTGGATATAAGTGACGGGAAAGACGACCTGTTCATTGTTTATCCTCCTCCTCTCCGGAAGTCAACAATGGTGCAACACCACCAACAGACAAAAGTTTGATGACATCGCCCAAAACACCCATTCGCTTTTCTGTCTCTTCATTTCTGATTAGGGTGTCTGGTGACAACTCTCGCAGCAATGGCTGCGGTGGATAACTTTTTCCTGGGATGAATTCAACAAACTGCTCCGGAAAACCAAGAGACTGAACAAAAGAATTTCTATTGCGACCTTCGTGGCCTAGAATTTGGATTGACCCGTCAGGCTTGACTTTGTATTTTAAATATGGAGAGGTGTCCCAGTTTATTCCATCTCCATAAATGTCTTCTAACTCTTGTCTTTTCTTTCGCAATATNTCTGGGCTATAGGCTTCATTTATGTCTGGTGTTGCCTTCAAGAATTTGGCTGGATCCATCAACCCAACGTCAAGATCTCCAGCTTCAGCTTGTCTGAGAGCCTCGTAAAGTTTTATAGCATCAATTTGGTTGAAAGTCTCCGGAGATTCTTGCTGAAGGTTGTATATTTTGGTCGCAGCATCCTCAGCCAGCTCTTGAGAAGACCTAGGCTCGTAATTGTTCGTGTATTTTCGGGAAAGACTCTGTAACCAACGAACTGTGTCATCAGTCAGACCAACCATCGCTCTGGAGAGTGAGGACATCAGTCAGAATCTCCAGCTTTAACTAAATCTTTGTAATATTGTGTTTCTCGTATTCCTTTTGATGCTATCCACTCTGCAACGTCTGCAGGGTTATAATCATTGGGAGGAGAAGGAACTTGATATGTTGGTTTATGCATCGGGAACAATTTTTCTGGATTCTCTGCCATAAAAAGTCTAGGTGTTATTTCATCACCATATTGAGATCCATATTCATAAACATCAGCCTGTCCCATGTATTTCTGAAGTGTCCCTAAAAACTCAGGACTCTCTTCAGCAATCTCGGCAACATCCTCCAAAGCTGAATGAACTGGGACCTCTCCCATTTTTTCTGTTGCAATTTCTACCATCCCAGGATTCATATCATTTTCTTGAAAATAAAGATATTCAGCCATGTCTCTCTCAAGAAGCTCTTGTGGGGTGACGTTTTTCCCTGTGACAGCCCTATATGCTTCTGCTCCAAATTCTAATTCTTGGTCCATATTTTTAAAAAAAGATGAAGTGACTTCAGAAAGTGATTCAGCAACCTCTTCAGCAGACTCTCTCGCCAATGAAGAAACATCTGGCAAAGCACCTGAGGCAATTTTGCCAGCAGGAATTTGACTTATGGCTCCTACAATTGGAGCTGCAACAGCTCCTGTCAGGAATCCTCTGCGACCGACATCTGTCTCGCCTTTGTCAATTACGGACTTTAAAAAATTAGTAACTATTCTTGATGTCGTTCCCATCAGTCAATGATTCCTTCTTTTTTAAACCATTCGCCAACTTCAGCTTTAGTCATGAAATAAGGCTCACCCATCAACTCTTCAATTACGTAATATGCATCATCCTCATAACCTGTTGGTGCTTGGGTTCCGAACTTCTCGAAATAATTGTCCAGACCTGCCTCGTCACTATCAAGCCAATTCTTAATGTTGTCACCCTCGTCAACTAAGCTATCAAAAACTTCATCAATCCCTTGAATGCTTTCAAGAGCCATATCAGCAGCCTCCCTCGGGCTGACATCATACTCTTCAACAACGTCATTTACTAGGTCATTAAAGCTGCGAGTTTTCCTAACACCTTCTGATAAAGCTGCAAGCTCTGAAGGTGGTGGGACTCTCTCAACAGCTGCCTTGACTGGAAGTGGAATATCATCAACAATCTTCATCACCGATGGGGCTGCGGCTGTTACACCCAAAGCAGACAAACCACCCATCACTTCTCTGCGATTCACTGTTGTTGGATCAGGCAGGTTGCCCAAAACACCATCATCGTCGTATTGTTGAGTTGGGACTTCGCCTGTGATCATCTCGTCCAAATTGTCTTGAACTTTGTCAGCCGCGACGATTGCGTCAACCTTTTCGCTGCGTGGGACTGCAGCCTTTGAAGTGATAGACTTCAACCAAGCTAGAGCTGGACGAGTCATCGTTTTGGTCAAAGGGAATGCTTCAGCTACAGAGAATGCACCACCAACAACCCCAGCTAAAGCATCTAACTTGCTTTCAGCTGTTCCCAAGTCTCTGTAGGCTTCATTAGCTGCGAAAACCAATCCAGCAGGAGTGAAGTCTGCAACGCCCATGCCTTCCGCAATGCTTTGATTCGCGTCGCCTGTCAAATTTCCAGCGAACTTGCGAGCCTCATATGGGTTCATGCCAAGATATTCTGCGGCACTCGCAATAGAATTTTGAGATTTCTGTCTCCAGCTTTCCTCAGGAACATCAGACGGCCTCAAATAACCTTCTCTGAAAGCATCGTAAATTTCTGATGGGCTTCCCCCTTTGGAATAAACTTCTGAAAATGACTCTCCAGGACTTTCCGACATTTCATTTGAACGACCAATTTTAGTTGGAGCGATCACGCCATGGCGCATGATGTAATTCACCATGTTCTCATAGTTGTCGTCGCCAAACTTCTGTGGTGGTAGCTTTTCACGATCTGCGAATATGCTGGATGGTTCAACGTATTCTCTAAGTGGATCTGCCATCAGACTTGCCCTCCAGAAAGTTGTTGCGTGAGTATTTGTAACGTCTCTTGGAAGCCTTTGTCAAGCTCCTTGGCTGCCATGGCGAACTTGCGTGGACTGATCTTTTTGATCTTGCGCTTTTCTAGAAAGCTCTTCGCCGCACGAATCTCTGCATTGGCTACTTTTTTAATGGAGGATCTACTCATCTTTTATTTCACTCCAGTGTCTGAAATAATCTCTTGCTCCTGATGGGTCTGCTAGGTATCTTTTATTTTTTTCAGGATCCCAAACGATTATTGGTTCATCAGTTTCTATCAACTTATCTGACAAAGGTTGGTTAGGATCAGACAAGACTTCATTTATTTTGTAAGTTTCCAGCTGAGATCCTAAAGTTTTATTTACTCGGGAAAGATCTTTAGAAGAAAGACTTTCTGCAATGTCACTGAAATAAGTTGGTTTTTCTGTGAAAAGAACACCCAAGTCTTCCATGTCCATCATCTTTTGATTCATCCCGAAAAATTTTCTCATCTCATCTGATGATACTGGCACAGCTCCTTCGGGAATCTTGCCGTCTGTTATGAGGTTGACAGAGCCAAGTCGAGGAGGCAAATCTTCTGTTGTTTTTCTTTTATTAAGCTCAGATATAAAGTCTATGACTTCTCCCAAAGCTCCTTGAGCTATCTTGCTACCAGCACCCATGAATCACCATGCCCTGCAAGACCAGTATCTTGCTTTTGTTTTTGGTCCAGGATTNTCGCAGTTGTGNCGAGACCGGAAGTTGCTCCTGCGGCCTTTTTGNTTTTTCTTGATTCGCATGTTTGGNTCGCCGAATGTTACNCGCTTGACTCTGTCGCCATCNTTGACGTANACCACAGACTTCTTTTTGCCGTAGCTCGTCTCACCTTTGCTGATCCTGCGAGGCTTGTTCAGCGTCACCTTTTTGCCTTTGTAGGTTGCCATCAATAAACCCTCTGTTGTTCTGGATCAATNAGCTTTGGGACGCAATATGCTGTGGCAATGTCCTTTGGGTAATANTCGCCATACCTCCGGACNANCTCCCGAGCATAATAGTTGCAATCTTCAACTCTCCAAAAGTGCATGTCTTCACTCACCAACTTTCTTTCTTGGCCAAGGTAAAGCATCAATGCGAAAACATGAACCACTCACTTGTGGGCTTTCTGCACGTCGAATGATGCCTTTCTGACCGCACCCTTGTGGGGTTTGTATTCGCCTTTCATCAGCTTGAAACCTTTGCCAGACTTCATCCAATGGAATCCTTTTGGGGCATCAACTGCTTTTTTTGCCACTTTTCTTCCCTTTCCAGCTCACACGTTTCTTGGATGTTTTGCGCTTGGCTGCTGCTTTGGCTGANTTGCTTTTGCATTGCGCCATTGTTGGCCGACAGGCGGGATATCCTCGTTTGCTTTTGGTTCTGGACTTCCTGCCGCATGGCTTGCCAGTCTTGCAATCTACCCAGCCTTTGCCTTTGTTCTGGCTNAACCACTCCCTGAGGCCACCGCTGGTGCTACTTTTTTTTGGCACTTTTCTTACCCCAGTTTTTGGCACCAACCTTCCGACANTTGACAAGAGCACCAGACCCATAAGCCGAAGGCCACGTTCCACCTTTGCGAGTGTAGCGTGCTTTTACTTTTTTGTAACAAGCATCTCTCTTGGCTTTCTTTTTTGCCATCAGTTTTTGCCTCTGTAGCCAGCAGCTCTTATTGCGCGACCTTGCCTTTCGGCCTCAGCCTTAGTCTTGTAGACTTTGCCAGACTTGCCCCAGCGATAGCCTCCTTTGACTTTGCGGACAGGCACTAATGCCCTCCGAGAATCTGGTTCATCATCTCATGAACGTCGCCATCACCTATCTTCATGACTTTGACTTTCATGTCGCCTTCCTCATATTCCTCTTCCTCTTCCATCATGCCATATTGCATCTGGTGNCAAAGCAAAAGGAAGTTAACAAGCTGATCGTCCGAAAGCTCAAGACCTTCAGCATCATGCGGAAAGCCCATCTTTTCTACAAAAAGCTCCGCATTTTCTTCCATGTTTTCTACGTTGANTTCAGCCATGTTGGCCTCCTATTTCATCATGTCTCTATATTGTTGAGCTTCGATGTCGCTAGTTGATCCGGAGCCACGAGGTCGGAGCTTTGGGCGAACAAGACTGTTTCCGTATTGTTGAGCTTCAATGTCGCTTGTGGAGCCAGAACCACGAGGTCGGAGCTTTGGGCGCATCCGAGCAACTTCAGCATCGCTCATTGAACCACTTGGCCCCATGCGTGTCCGCTCCGCAAAGTCAGCTTCTTGCTGGGCGCGAATGTTGTCGTACATCTTTTGATCTGCGGCCATGCTGGTGGCAGCTTCAGTAGGCATCGCAGAAACCATTGCCTCAAGATTCATACGTTCCATGTCACTGAGTGCACCGCCAGCGATTATTTCTTGCACTCGTGCTGTCAGCTCTGGGGGAGCCTCTGCTGTCATGTCAGTGTTGGCTCGCAGGAAAGCCTGCATAAGCTCAAGGTCAGACATCGTACCTAAATTATCCATTATTTGCTTCTCCATTATAAAGGACAGACCAGTCTTTTTGCCCGACGAACAGGCCAATGGAGAANCANATCGCCTCGCCAATGTTCTTGATTAGGAATCCTGAGAGTGTGCGCTTGTGCGACTCAGGCTTGACAATGCGAGCAATCTCTTTGGCTCTGGCCACTGTGAGGTATTCGAAAAGGTTGCTCAGAGACGTTGAAGACCGCATCCGCACGACCATCGGCACTGCCCAATGATGGTAACCACGAACTGTGATTGGGGAAAGTCTCTTGGCTGTGTACACGATGTCCATCCGATAAAGATCCATGTCCAGCTTGCCTTGCTTATAAAGCTCTGTGCAGATGACTCTGGAAAATCCACCATCTCCACCGCCACGCTCTATTTCTTGTGCGCGACTCTCTCCAGGACCACCACCATCAAACCTGTCCATAAAGCTGATGAACCCGCCATCATTGCCTGTTGGATCTGCTGGAGCAGAATATGCACTGTCATCGCTTTTGGTGTTATACCTCAAGCCTCCTATTTCAACCTGATCGTTGATTGGGGCTGCTGGACCTTGATTATCATCTTCGTCGAAAGACCGTCCGAAAAGATTAGATGTGGCAGAGCCAACGGACTGGCCAAGCTGATAAGCTGCATTGGACATATTTGTCAAGAAATTTTGATCGAGTGGATTCTTTTCGTTTTCTGCGAAAGTGATGTAACCGTCCAGATCAAGATCTGCTCTGCGGCCACCACCAATGCCATAAACATCTCCAGCATATCCAGGACCACCACCATCCCTGCGATCTTTCAAGCTGAGATACTTTCCAGGATCTGGCTCAAAAGACTCCTCAGCTGGCGGTGCGCCATAACCTTCTTCGTCAATGGCTGCTACGTTGTACCTGCGGGAATCTTGGCGACGACCTAGGTTTATCGGTTGACCAACCCCAACCGCATCAATGGCTGTTCTGATGTTGCTGAAAGTTGGAAGGTTGTTTTTGCCCAATGTGCCCTCAACAAAATCACCATCTCTCTCTTTGGGCGTATCGAAAGTGTTTGTTGGGACAAAAGACTCAAGCTCGACAGTCCCAGCTGCCAGCTCGTCAACAAGATTTGAGACGCTTTTTTCGACTCTTGGGATGGCAGCGTTATTCACAGCGGATTGTGTTGGCTTGCCAGGATCTACTAAGATTGGTGGTTCAATAGGTTGATTGTTAGCAACCAGATACTGGCCAGCATCTAAAAAGTTGTTTTGCCGAGAGAATGGTGCTCTGACACCTCTTAAAAATTGCTCTGGATCATACGCCACGTTGATCTCCTTCTGGCATTCCGGACATGAAAGACTCCAGCGCACCCATGTTTGGTCCTTGGGCTCTTGCTCGAATCTCTTCGACCTTGTTTTTCAAATATTCCATCATCGGGTCTGCCGCAGGTGCTGCGGGACTGGGAGGAGAAACCGCATTGGGAGGTGCTCCTGCGACAGCTGTTTGGCCAGAAAACTTGGTTGGGTCAATTGGACCCATGGGCAAAATGTTGCCGTTAAAGTCCACTTTTCATAGCCTCCATCTGGATTTTTGCTGCATTCTTTTCTCGCTCAAGCTGCAACTCCGCTTGGAGCTTTTGAACCTTGGCCTCCAGCTCTGCTTGGACCTTGGCAGCTTGGATGTCCATGTTCTGGCGAGCCTTGGCCTGATCGATCTCGATGTCTGATCTTGCTTTGGCTTGGTCTGCGGCGATCTCGGATTGAGTGCGCTGTTGAAGAGCCTGAGCCTCCAGCTGTGCGAGCTGCTTGGCATATTCCAAAGGATTCTCTTGGCCTTGTTGTCCTGCAGCTTGAAGAGCTTTGATCGGTTGCATCTGGGGAGCTGCAGCGACCACTTGGGCTGCGCGTTGCGATATGAGCATGTCCATCTCTGGATCGATGTCTTTCAAAGCGAACTTCGGATCTCTGAGGTTGGGCAATGGTGGGAGTGGCATGTTGATGCTGGCTTCCATCCGCTGGCGATACAACAACGCGACGTGCTCAGCAATGTGGGCGATCAATATCGGCTGCATCGTCTGGGCTGCTGGGTTGCCAGCCAAAGATGGATCTTGCATGAATTGAATGTGCACCGCAATGTGGGCTTCGTGATCTTGCTCTGGGAAAGCCTTGATTGGCTTGCCATACATGATCGACATGTTCTCGTCGATTGGGTCTGTCCTCGGAGCTTCTTCTGGCTTGATCAAAATCTCGTCAATGTTCGGGATTCTGATGGCCTCGTACATTCGTTTGTATGCTTCGTAAAGATCGTGCAGCTGCGGAGCTGACTGGGCCATTTGCAAGATTGCTTGAGCCTGAGCGATTCTCTGGGCAGTACTGAATATGTTGGGGTCAGAAACCGGAATGATGTCGACACGATCGTCGAAGTCAGTCGCAAAGACCGTCTCGCTGGAACCAGCAACCGAAAACTGGAAAGACCCCTCGAGGTGCTCTGCATTCAGTTTGGCCAGCAACTTGAACTCTTGGCCTTGGGAATAATGCAGACGTTTGTGGATTGCGCTGAATGCTTTGGAGCCTTGCTCAATCAGAGCGACAGTTGACCCAACGGGTGCATTCGGGTTGACGTCTCCAACATTGAGGTCAGAAGTCGAAGCGAATCTTTGGCCAGCTTGGACGATGAACCCCAAAAGGTTGAACAAAGACTGGCTTGGCTCTTTGAACGGCAATGGCATGATTGCTTTGTTGACGTCATCCACCGTCGCGTCCAGATCAACGAACTCTCCAGGATTGACATCAATCTCACCACCGCTGACTCTGCCCTTCAGCTTGAAGCCACCTTGCATGTTCGCAAAAGCTGCGGAGTCCAAAAGTGCACGCAACGAGCCTGTGGCTGCTCTGCCCAGACCACCGATCATGTGATACAAACCGAAACCGTAGAATCCCAATCCAGGCAAGAATTTGTAACTTACGAACCAGTCTCTGCGTTTTTTGTCCTCGTCTTCCTCGTCCCAGTTCCTGCGGATGGCGACGATTTTCTCAGAGTCATAATCAATGGTGATGACGTAAGGCAACATGACAAGGTTCTCAGACTCTTCGTCCTCAATCCCGTCTATGCCCTCAAAAGCCTCGTAACAATGCATCTCCAAAAGAGTCATGACATCGTCGTCAGAGTCGTCACTTTTGTCTATGCCTTCGATCCGCTGAGTGGTGTAGCCATCATCCTCATCATAACTGTCCCCAGTGTATTCCGAAGGCAAATACCAACCAGCCGCGACATACCTGTTGTAGTCGTTTTTGGGCATTTTGATGATGTGGGTGTATCGTGGGGAGGTGTGAAGATCTTTGCTCTCTGGTGCAACAACAAAATCTTCAGCTTTGACAAACTGGCTGCATTGGCGACTGAGGTTGGCATCCCACCAAACCTTTTTGAACGTCTGGCCAACCAATGGCAGGTGAAACAACATTTGGTCAAGATCTGGGAAATACTCCGGCATCTGCTCCATGATTTGGTAATTCATGAATTCCTTGACACGACGAGCTTGATCTTCAGTTTCTTCGTTTGGCTCGCCAATGATGGTGGTCTTGACCGGACCGCCAGCCGGATAAAGCTCTGCGATGGCTTTGGCATTGAACTGCGTGGCAGCTTCTGCGATCAGCGGATGGACGACTGTGCTGAGGCCACGAATGGCTCGCTCTTCTTCGTTCTCGTCCATGCCACCTTCTGGGTCGAGCGTCAACAAGCCTTGCTTGTAGCGTTCTTTCCACTCGGAGCGAGCTGACTCGTCATTCTCAAAATAACCTGTGAGGATGCCAGCTTTGCGGGACGACTGTTTTTCGTCAATGTCCTCTGCTAAGTTTGCATCGAAGTTGCTGTCAGACTCTTCAGTGGCGTCCAAAACCGGATCACCAATCAAAACATCCCCATCCGGCAAAGTCTCAACTCGAAGGTCATCAGGCGGGGAGCCTTCTGCAAATGGAATAACAGGTTCAGCCATACATCGTCAACCTTTTCCTCATGGGCTCGTCGTCATCTTCGTAATCACCTGAATGGGTGACAAACCAGCCTTTGCGCAATCTCAACCACGCTTGCGTGCACGTGTCAACTATGTCGTCATTCTCAACCGCTGGGAATGCAGCACAGATATCAATTAAATTTTTAGCCCACTTTTTGCCTTTTGGAAAGTAAATTCTTCCATCCTCCAATAATGCGGAGCTTGCATGGGCGCGAGCTTGCTTGTCTCTGTCCGGAGAATACTCGATTACGGGGATGCCAGCCATGCGCAAATCTTGCAACAAACTCTGGCCGGAAGCCTTCTTCTCGATCAACACAGCGTCTGGGTCGTACTCTTCATATGACTCTTGTGCGATCTTCCGCAGCTCTGGGTAAGTAACACGATCCCACCAAGCCTCAAGCACCATAGCACACATCGCTCCCCTGTGCCGGAAGACTCCCCACGTCGTGCGAGCGGAATAAGATGATTTCTCCTTAATGCTGAATGCTGTGTCCCAAGACTGCAAAACATATTCAATCTCTGGCAGCTCATCGCCTTCCCATGGAACCCACCACTCTGATTTCAAGATCCCACCACCTTTTGGGGCTGGCCTTTGTTGCAGCTGTCCGGCTGAAGCATATGTCCCGAGGCTTCTTTCAAGATTGGAAAGAGTTTTGTCGTCGATCCGGTTTGGCCAGAGAAGCTCTCCTTCCTTAGTGCGTGGGTCTGTGAATCCTAAGCTGGATCTGGTCTTGGTCGGGTGGCCGATCTCATATCGGGCTGGCAAGCACAAATGATCCCATTCATCACCAATCTCATTGGCCAATATGTGCCCTGTCAAGTCTCCCTCGTGCACTCTTTGCATGATCACGACAAAAGCACCAGTCTTGGGATCATT
>NHBP01000110.1 GCA_002168195.1 Planctomycetaceae bacterium TMED10 | reverse complement strand
TTCCGAACCGAAGAAATCAGAATCGAAGAAAGAAGTGCCGCCAAGAAGAGAATTACCGCCAAAATTTGAGTCCCATGAACTCCCGGATAAAGGGGCGTCGACTGAAAACGCGGAAACAGCGGCGGAAACAGGGGAGCATCATCAGGATCAAGATGTGGCACCTCCATCGAATCAGCCCCACGATGAAACTAATTAGGGTAGGTTGTTCGCTTATCGTTCACTCCGTTCGGATGACGTTCTCATGCGAAAATTTCTCAGTAGTCGAGGACGCGAATGACAATAACTGAAAAAATGGCCGAGGTTGATGATTTATTGACCCACGTTTGGATGGTCCGCACCTTCCTGAAACACTCGGAGGAGGCAGAAGAAGATGAGGATCTCCAGAAAGTGCACCGCATGCTCTACGACTATATGCATACATTAGGTGTGTTTTGGGATAAACGTGATGCGGAGGGTTACATCGGTCAGGCGAGTCGTAAATGGCATCGCCTACGCAATGCCAAGGATCAATTTGTAGAATTGCAACCTGAAATTTCAACCCATATGAATTTTCAAATGGCGCGGAGATCCTTGGAGCAAGCCGTTGATAAGATTGGCCGTCTACTCGGCACCGTTTCATGAAGATGCCGGTGATTATCAGTATTGAAAAATATGGGTCGCCCCATTATTTCGTGTTCCTGGAAAGGTGGGAAGCAACCCTCTTTTGCCCGGTCCAGGAGCATGCCACAATACTAACGACTAACGCACATTGAATGTTTTTTAGGGAGTGGCCGAAAGATGTCGCAGGTCAGCACACAAATTTTAGAAACCTTTGACAACCCGTTCCCGGAACGGGATTACTGCATTGAAATCGTCTGTCCGGAGTTTACCTCACTTTGCCCCAAAACAGGCCAGCCTGATTTTGGTGTCCTGACTTTTACCTACTGCCCGGATGCGCGTTGTATTGAATTAAAAAGTTTAAAAATGTATTTGCAGCAGTTCCGCGACCAAGGAATTTTTTACGAAAATATTACCAACAGCATCGTGGAGGATCTGGTGAAAAAGATTGAACCAAGGCATCTCAAATGCGAAGCCGCATTTAGTGCGCGTGGCGGAATCACGACCAAAGTGACTGTTCAATATCCCTCGCCGGATGAGAAAAAAGAAGACTGATCAATGCCAGAAAAACCGGAAGTGATTTTGAGTGGGTTTGCTGACGAAGCAGCGAATCATAAGACGGCAGTGGAGCAATTTGCTGCCTTTGCTGCCTTGGGGCTTCAGTACTACAGCATCCGCTTTATTGATGTCGGCAACGGTATCAAGAATGTGATGAAATTGACAAAGTCGGAAATCACCAAGATTCGCCACTTGGAGAATGAATATGGGATGAACGTGTCTTCGATTGGATCTCCAATTGGAAAAGTTAAATTAAGAGACATCGAAGATGGGACAAAGAATCCATACATCCCCTTCAAGAAATATCTGGAGAAGGATGTTGCCAAGGCTTGTGATTTAGCCCATGCCTTCGAGACAAAACTCATCAGAGGATTTTCATTTTACCATCCCAAAGAGACTCCTTTGGAGGAGCACATTCCGCAGTGTGTCGACCAGTTATCCCAGATTGCAGAGGCGTGTCATCGTAGTGATTTAACTTTTGGGTTAGAGGTTGAAGCTAATTTGGTGGGTCAGAACGGAGAGTTCCTTTCCGAGATTCATCAGCGTGTGAATCACCCGGCTCTGGTATTGATCTTTGATGGGGGTAACCTGGTCACTCAGGGATTTGATGCTCCCGGGGTTTTCGCACAATATAAGGCAATGAAGGATGCGATCGGCTGGTTTCATATGAAGGATTACAAGCATCCCGGGAAAGTCACAAGGATCGAACACGTCGATGAGGAAGCGTTACGACATTTTGTTCCAGCTGACGAGGGGCAAAGTGGCCACGAATTAATTCTTAAAGATTTTTGTGATTCGTTACCGCGATTAACAAAAAAGTTGCAACGACGCGGCATCCCCGGTGTGTTTATTGACTTGGAACCACACTTAAAAGGCGGGGGACAATTCGGCGGATTTAGTGGTCCGGATGGACTTGGGGTGGCTCTCCGCTCGCTTTGTCAGATTTTAGACCTCATTGGCATTGAGTATCGCTTGCGGGACTTTGCGGACGTGAAGGCAACGCAGGGTTATTAATGACCTGCCCGACATTCGTGTCGGCTCGTTTTATACTCCGTCTCACTTCAGCATGCAGTGCAGGTATTGCTGTAGACCCGGTAGACCCTTTGATTTGGTCGCGCTATTTCTCTGCCGATTTCTCTCTGATCATCCTCTTCGGCAAGAAATAGGTCTCTCGGGAAAAACGATTGCATATATGAGTTAATTGTGTCGATTATTCCAAGGCAAAGATGGTGTCTCACCTATAAGCAGTAGGATGGACTCTCAGCAGACAGTGTGTCCGGTGGGCGCAAGGGCACCAATAAACCGACTCAAATCGACCCAATTTTAACGAGATAAGATATTTTGACATAAAGACTTAAGCTGTTTTTATCGAGTATGGGCAATTGGTACTGTAGCAGGTATGGATAAACTCTTACGGGAGTACTGCGTACTATAAGGTGGCCGACGCGAATCTTTTTCGCGGCCGAGGCACTATTCGCAGTAGGAAGGATAGGCAAACGATGGCGAGAAAAGACGAAATTCAACGGATGCGTGATGTATTAGTTATCCGTCGCGATGCACTTCGCCGGGCGTTAGCTGGCGATTTAAGTCTGCTTTCTGATTTGCAGCAGCAGGGCAGTGGTGATGTGATTGATGCGGCGCTCGATTCGGCTCAGGGTGAAATCAACTCACAGCTAGCCGAGGTGGAGAGTAGAGAATTAGGGAGTATTGAAAAAGCGCTGGAGCAGATGCGCGACGGTTCCTATGGCCTTTGTGAACATTGCGATAAAAAAATTCCACTCGCTCGACTCAAGGCATTGCCCTACGCAACTACCTGTATTGAATGCCAACGTCTTGCAGAAGAGGGTCGTTTGGAAGGTGCGGGCGATGCAGATTGGAGTCGTGTGCTCGATTCCAATAACGATAAAGATGTGACAATCAGTGACATCGAGATGGATGTATCCTGATTCTCCTTAACAAAGTATTTTGGCATTTTTGCTCACCGCCACTGCAGCTGATAGATCTGTCGCACGCAAGAGAATCTTACGATTCGTCTGTAGTTCTTAGGGAGACTTTAGCGTATGTTTTCAATGTTGGAGCAGGAAGCCCCCCAACAGCGTTGCGAACTTTGTCATTCGCGGACCGTTATTCTTTTGGTGTTCGCATTCTTTTGCACATCACTGAGTGTAACAACTGTAACATTTGCACAAGTCGGTCCCCCATCCATCACAGTGAAACAAAGAGAGCAACTCTATCGGGAAATTGTCCGGGAGACGGCGTCGCTGAAAAGCCAAATTGACCTACTCAAAAAGATTGTGAAGGTCGTGCGTCCATCGGTTGTTCACATTGAAATTAATGGTGGAACGTCTCGACGGAATCGATTGCCGGACGAGACAGGTTCGGGGGTCGTGTTCAAACGGGCCGATAAGTTTTATGTGCTGACAAATCGTCATTTAGTGCGGTATGCCGATCTTAATGAGGTGACAATTCGGTTTTCGGACGGAAGAGAGATTCAACCGAAAAACATTTGGCTCGATGCGGGCACGGATGTCGCAGTACTCGGCATCGATTCAGCTCAATTGATTCCTGCCCGTATTGGTGATAGTCAAGAACTAGAAATCGGCGAATATATTCTTGCGGTAGGGAGTCCTTTTGGTTTAAGTCATTCGGTAACCTTTGGTATTATCAGCGCGAAGGGACGTCGTGATCTGGAGTTGGCGACTGATGGAGTGGCGTATCAGGACTTTTTACAAATTGACGCCTCGATTAATCCAGGCAACAGTGGTGGACCGCTGGTGAACTTAGGTGGAGAGGTTGTCGGTATCAACACGGCAATTGCCAGTACGTCGGGACGTCATGAGGGTGTTGGTTTTGCGATCCCCATTAATATGGCGATGAAAATTGCAGACCAGTTGATCGACAAAGGAAAGGTGGTCCGCGGTTTTTTGGGGGTGAGTCTCGATTCTCGATTTTCACATGATGCGGCAGTGCGACTGGGACTTAAAACTCCTCGCGGCGCAAGGGTAACGGGAATTACCCAAAATTCAGCCGCCTCACGCGCACGGGTTCGGCCGGGTGATGTCATTGTGCGTTTTAATGGCACGTGGATTGAGAGCGATGATCACCTCGTAAATGAAGTCAGTATGACTCCTGTCGGGGAACCGGTTTCCATGAAGGTTTTTCGCGATGGCGAGATGGTCGAGCTGACCGTTACGGTCGGAGAGCGCGAACTGGATAATCGTTAAACGAAATAATAATGGCACGTGTAAACCGTGCCAAGTTCGTCAGGACGCTTTCGCAAGCCCACGGAGGATGTAGTCCATCGTAGCGACCACATCAATGTCGGTGATCACCTCCATGTTTGCTTGATTGTCAGGGCGAATGCGACGATCAAAAATGGTTGCACCAAGCGTTAGATCTCCAGAAGACTCTACGTCTCCGTAAAGCGATTTTCTTGCAAAAAGCTCCGGATGAGAAATGACTGCGAGCGCAACTGCACTAGGTAAATGAATACCTTCCAGTCCCCAAACCGTGCGATAAGCGCGAAAGATAAAAGGCAAGAATTTGCGTAAAAGTTTACCTGACTTTGTTGTCGTATCAGAAATCTCATCAAGTTGGTCGTAGGTCATCACAACCTGCTGGGTGACATCTAAAGGAATTAGTGATTTGGTGGTTGCTGAATGGAAGATCCGTTGCGCCGCTGTTGGGTTGCAGTACATGTTGAATTCGGCAGCTGAGGTAACGTCTCCACTACCGAGGCTTCCACCACGAATATAAATTTCTCCAATTAGACTTTCTAAATCTGGTTCTCGGGTGAGAGCCAGGGACAAGTTGGTTAAAGGGCCGAGAGCCACAATGGCAACCTCATCCGGGGCTTTTCTTATCTCTTCGCAGATAACCTTGTCTGCCGGATGCCGGTGATGCAGTTCAGAGACAGCAAACTCGGTGCCCCCAAGCCCGTCTTTTCCATAAAGATGATGAAGATCGCCCAGATATCCAGTGTCTGTTTCTGTTGCGACGCCAATCCGCGGTAACCGCGGTGGGTCAAGTTGCTCGATAATGGCTTGGATGTTTTTTGTAGCCTGCGAGGCGGCAACACAGCCAGCGGTCGCTGTTACCGCAACAACCTCCAATTCCGGATCGAAAAGAGCGAGAGCAAGCGCAACGGCTGCATCNACATGNGGATCGACATCGAGAATTACCTTCTTGGCCATCGGNTTTTCGGACTCATTCCGAACTTGTGATAAAGAATACAAAGACAATTTATTGTTGCANGTGGCTGATTTTATGAGGCCCTTCCCAGGATCACAAGAGGAGATTGCCTTGCCGTCTGTCTTCCCTAAAGATCACTTCCTATTACAATCAGTCCATATCAGGCCCAGCTGATTGTTTTTTTGGCCGGTTGGCCGGTTGATAGAAAGGCAAATCCATGATCGATCGACTTGTGGGGCGAGTTGCTTCGGGGGAACATCTCAGTCGTGAAGAAATGTGTCAGGCAATTGATGGCATGATGCAGGGAGATTGGTCCGATCATCAGATTGCAATTTTTCTTACATCGTTACACACTCGAGGAGAAAATGTCGATGAAGTGATGGGTGCTGCTTCAGCAATGCGGAAGAATATGACGCCGATTCGGTCGTCTCTTGAAGGGCTNATTGACACTTGCGGCACCGGTGGTGACGGCTCGGGAACGTTCAATATTAGTACGGCTGCGGCTTTTGTGGTCGCCGGGTNCGGTCGATCGGTGGCTAAGCACGGTAATCGCAGTATCACAAGCAAAACAGGATCTGCCGATGTGTTGCTGGCTTTAGGTGTCTGTATCGATCCGCCTATTGCAATCGTGGAACAGTGTCTTGAAAAGGTAGGGATATGCTTTTGTTTTGCTCCGCAACTACATCCGGCAATGAGGCATGTTGCATCGGTGCGGAAAAAGTTGGAAATGCCAACGATCTTCAATCTTTTGGGTCCCCTTTGTAATCCGGCATCGGCACCCTNCCAGCTATTGGGTGTCGGAAAACCTGCCATCAGGCCACTGCTGGCAGATGCCTTGTGCGGCTTAGGCACCACAAGGACAGTGATTGTCACGGGGACTGACGGATTGGATGAAGTGACGTTAAATGGGCCGACCGATGTGTTAATGATCGAAAACGAGGACGTATCAGAGTTCCAATGGGAACCGTGTGATTTTGGGATTTCTGATAGTTCGCTTGAATCCTTACAGGTGGAGAACGCCGAACAAAGTGCCAATGTGATTGGCCAGGTTTTGGCTGGAGATGCGGGGCCTCATCGAGACATTGTGGTGATGAATGCAGCAGCAGCCCTCTGGGTAGCGAATCCAAAACTGGGACTGAAAGACTGTGCAAAGATGTCTGCTGAGGCAATCGACAGCGGATCTGCTGGGGAAAAACTTGCTCAGATGAGAGAATGGACGGCGACACAAAAAANGTAGGNGCTTATAATTTGCGCCCGAAAGCATGGTTTTTCGCTTCGAGTGGCAGTCTGAGGATATGCCGTACCATTGATTTTTCCTGGCGAGAATTTAAAAAATGCATGCCTTGGCGGTCTTACCGGATCTTTTCCTCGATTCCCACGATTGTTAAAATCTAAGCGTAGCAAACGTGGACCGGGTTTAACCGAGAATCTGCTGCCAAGTAGAGTCACGCAACGGGGCCTTTTCTCGAAAAGAGAAGAGTTTCCTAAAACGAATTTAAAAAGGATTAGAAATGGCAAAACCTGGACGAATCGCAAAAAAAGCGAATCACGGAAAACGGCCGGCCAATAGCAAGGCCCGCAAAGCAAAGCGAAGAAGGGTAAAGACCTAACGTGGCAACCAAAGAGCCGCTCATTCCATTTTCGATGTACGATGTGGATAACGACGTCATTGCGGATATCGAATCGATTCGCAAATGCAATCCCCAGCGTTTTGAAATTGAACAATTAACCGCCGTTGTTTTTGAAGATTTCGAGCAGCGTACGATTGTGGGGTATGTCGATACCAGCCTAGAGGATTTTTGGGTTCGAGGGCACATGCCCGGTATGCCATTGATGCCGGGTGTCTTAATGTGTGAAGCTGCAGCTCAACTCGCTTCGTACTTTGTGCAGAAGAATGATATTCTTGGCTGTGAAATGGTCGGTTTTGGCGGATTGGATAATGTNCGCTTCCGCGGCGCGGTGCGACCGGGGGATCGACTTGTAATTCAATGTAAGCAGAAGCGAGCTCGCAGAGGTGCACTTGTACTTTGCGACTTTATGGGATTTGTGAATGAAAATCTCGTTGTAGAAGGGTCCATTCGAGGCATTCCGCTGCCTGCTGATGCCCTTCGTGAGGTGAGCCCCAGTTAGCCCTACGGCGCGATATTCTCAGGCACGAGAGNAAGTCGAATCGTGCAGTTTCAATCAGGATCCCATGACGAGCAACAACGCGAGGCCATTTGATTGATGGGACGCCGTGCTCTGGGAAAAGTTGATTCCCAAATTGATTTGACCTCNCATTTATTGAGTGGAAAGAGCTTGCCNCAGCCTTGGGATCAGGAGCAAGTTTTCACTGCGTCTTGCCCATTAGAAGTCGAGATCGGCTCAGGGAAGGGATTGTTTCTCCANCGTCAGGGGACAGCCCTACCGCAGAAAAACTTTCTNGGGATTGAGATTTCTCTGAANTATGCTCGCTTTGCAGCTTCGCGTCTGGCCCGTGCGGGAGTNGCCAATGCANGCGTTGTNCACGCCGATGCCCGCCAGGTTTTTTCTGAGNTTTTNCCTGATGCATCACTTGCCGCGATCCACATTTATTTCCCTGACCCGTGGTGGAAAAAAAGACATCACAAACGCCGCCTTTTAAATGAGAATTTCGTTGGTCAGTTGAGTCGAACTTTGATCAGCGGAGGGTATTTGCATTTTTGGACAGACGTTCAAGAAACGTTTGACGCAGGTATTGCCGCATTAAAAACAGATGCCCAGCTTCAAGGTCCTCAAGAGGTCATTCCAAGTCAGGCGGCACACGATTTGGATTATCAAACACACTTCGAGCGTAGGATGAGATTGAGCGGGAAAAAAATATTTCGCTCTGAGTACATTCGATTGTAGCNAACCNCNGNGTCGTCATTGNCNGNGGANATTNTGNGNNGTCGATCAGCAAGNACGNNCATNCGCTTAATAGCTTCGACANTCTTTTTTCTCGTAGTAGTTGAGAAAGGCTTTGTGGACGACGCGGTAACCGCCAGGGGTCGGGTAATTCCCGGTAAAATACCAGTCTCCCGTGTGATCTGGCAACGCTTTGTGCAGATTTTCGATGTTCTGGTAGATGACATCAACATCGATAGAACCGCGTAAGCAATCAGGACATACCAAATCAGCAATCTTCGCTGAAATTTCTTCCGCCTTAAATTTTTCATAGACTCGCTTGACGTGATTTACACACGTAGGCTGCGCCTCGCTCAGCGCCTCCCTGCAATTGGCCGCGATCTCCGCAAGCAGATTTTCATAACCGTGTTCTTCAATGAGGGCAATTGCTGCTTCGAAGGCAACAAACTTACCCAACTCGGACATATCAATCCCATAGCAATCGGGGTAGCGAATCTGAGGAGCAGTAGACGCGATAACAAGTTTTCTGGGGCGTGACCGTCCCAGGATTTGAAGGATGCTGCGCTTGAGTGTGGTTCCCCGAACGATTGAATCGTCGATACATACTAAGGCGTCTTCCTCCTCGCGTACCACTCCATAGGTAATGTCATAAACGTGTGAGACAAGCTGCGCGCGACCGGCTTCTTGACTGATAAAGGTGCGCAGTTTGATGTCTTTGTTGGCAATCTTCTCGCCTTTAGGCCAGTTGTCCATAACAAGTTCATTGATGAGTTCATCAGTGAGTTCTTGTGCTTTGCGAGCATCCATAAGACGTTGTTTTACTTCTGCCCGCCTGACCTGCCGTAACTGCTCCATGAATCCGTAGTAAGCGCTTTCAGCAGTGTTTGGTACATAGCTGAAGACACTTTTCGAAAAATCTTTGCCCACCGACTTGAGGACTTGGGGTACAAGTAGTGCGCCTAATTTTTTGCGTTCCGAATAGATGTCCGCATCGTTGCCTCGGGAGAAGTAAATTCGCTCGAATGAGCAACCAGCGTGGCGACCGGGGTCTTCGGCATAACGATCGATCGTTACTTTTCCACTTGACCGGATGACTACGATGGTTCCCGGTTGGACCTCCATCACATCTTCAAGCTCTTTGTCAAATACCGTCATGAGGGGAGCCCGCTCGGACGCAACTGCTACCAACTCATCGTCGTCGATGAAGTAGGCTGGCCGAATTCCGAGGGGATCCCGCAGGGCAAAAGCGTCACCATTCCCCACAATCCCCGCCAGGGAATAACCACCGTCCCAATGCATCGCTGCCTTGCGAAAAATCTCTGGCAGATTAATTCGTTCCCCAATCCATTGAGCCTGCTCTCCGCCCGGTATATCGGCTTTTTTTGCATCCGCGGAAAGCATGTCATTGAACGCATCTAAATGATATCCCGCTTCCTCCAAAATGGCCTGCGTATCGGTATCAAAGACCGGATGTTGTCCCCGTTCTACCAGTTTGGTGTTCAGCGCATCCACATTAGTCAGATTGAAGTTTCCCACCACCATCAAGTTTTTACCTGGCCAGTTGCTTTTGCGAAAATAAGGATGACAGGTTGTCGATCCGTAAGCTCCAGAAGTCCCATAGCGCAGGTGACCCAGAAAAATTTCACCACCATAATCGAAATGGTGTTTAATGGTTTCTGGAACGTCTGGATTAACGGATCCCGCATCGGCCAGCTTATCCATGATCGCCTGCTGACCGCCGAAAATCTTGCTCAGAGCTTTTGAACTCGTACTCCTCTCTCGAAACATAAACGCTTCACCGGGCGGCATGTTCAGCTTCATGGAACCGATTCCGGCTCCGTCTTGGCCACGGTTATGCTGCTTTTCCATGAGCAGAAAGAGTTGGTTGAATCCCCAAAGAGGGGATCCGTATTTTTCCATATAGTAGGCTAACGGCTTTTTAAGGCGAACGAGTGCTATGCCACAGTAGTGTCCGATGTCGTCGCTCATTAAAATCTCTCCGCCATGTCGCCTGCCAGGTGTTCGATGAGCAACAAATAAAACTCAAAGAAAGCGATACAATGACTAATAAGAAGGCATTTTTCTATCGAAGACGCATTTCCGCTGATTCCAGCAAAGCCGTCGTCAAGTGAACCGTGCCGTAATTATAGGATGAGCCCTATGGACGCTCAAGGATCACGACCGCCGGCAAACTGCATTGTCAAAAAATCTCAGATCGTTGTTGGTGGCAAACGAGAGAAACTCAATGGAATGACGCGGACCGGAGTGAATCATGCTGGATCCGTGATTTCGACACGAAATTCCGTCCTTGCTCCCACTAAAACTCTCAGAGACAATACATCAATCAGAGCAGACTAGTGATAAGATGTTCAACTTCCCGCTTTGCAAATGCGAGCGATTTTAATTCTCTGCTCCAGATCGGCGATTATTGAGGAAAAGAATAGACCATGGTTGATCTTTTGCGGCAGGAAATTGCGACGATTGCCGATGTGGTGGTGGTCAAGGTGGGAACCCGTGTGTTGACCGGTGAAGATGGTCTACTGAATCATCGACGGATTGCAAGCTTAGCAGAGCAAATTCACCTCCAGATGGCACAAGGTCGAAAGGTCGTCGTGGTTAGTTCGGGAGCGGTCGGTGCAGGCATGGCTCACCTCCGACTCAAGCAGCGTCCCCAGGATCTGGCACATCTTCAAGCGGTTGCAGCAGTCGGGCAACCGCTCTTAGTCGCAGCTTACGATAAAGCATTCCTGTCGCACGGACGATCAGCCGCACAGGTGCTTCTCACAGCGGAAGATCTTGATGATCGCGTTCGTTATCTCAATGTACGCAACACGCTTTTGACGTTGATGGAATACGGAGTGGTGCCAATTATCAATGAAAACGACACTGTTGCCGTGGATGAATTGGTAGGAACATTTGGCGACAATGATCGTCTGGCAGCATTGGTGACCCAACTCTTGCGGGCACCATTGTTAATTTTGCTTTCGGATGTCGACGGATTATACGATGGTGATCCCGAGCAATCTGATTCACAGGTCATAACGACGGTGACTGAAATCGACAAATCAATAAAAAAATTGGCGTTCCCTCAGGTTTCGCTTTTGAGTCGTGGAGGGATGGATAGTAAATTAGAAGCGGCTCGAATTGTGACGGCGGCGGGCGAAAGTGTTGTGCTGGCGAGTGGTTTGATCGCTGAGAACATTAACGAGATACTGTCCGGTGAGCCAGTAGGCACACTGTTTGTACCCTCGGGTCAGAGCGTTTCTTTGCGCAAGCGTTGGATTGGCTACACAGTGCAACCCCGAGGTTGG
>NHBP01000109.1 GCA_002168195.1 Planctomycetaceae bacterium TMED10 | reverse complement strand
GAATGATTCTTACGCTTTACGCTGGAGCACTCTTTTTCATGACGCATAATCCGCTTGTGCATGCTCAAGCGGCTGAAGAGTCCTCCTGGTTCGATGGACTGTTAATGGGTCTGGTGCGGTTTGGTCACGATCTCCGCCTGGAGCGCCCGGATAAATGGTTCCATTTGGCGGCCTTCCTAGTTCTCGGTTTGCTCGCATTTTGGACCACATCGGCGCAGCGAAAAGCAACGGCCGCCGACCGCCGCTGGATGACCGGTGGCTGGATGACCGTTTTAGGTCTCTTGCTCTATGGATGGCTGGATGAAGCAACCCAGCCTTTCTTCGGACGACATTTTGATTGGAATGATTATCTGGCCAATGCCGCCGGGATTTTCCTCGCCGCTCTTCTTGCAGCAGTTCTTTACTCCCTGCGCAGATTTTCGCGCACTTTTCGCAGTGGCATATCGTCGGTGTGATGCCTGTGATGCCTGTGATGCCCAAGGCGCGACTGGGTCTGGGGCATTTCTGCGGAGCCTGCTATAACGGGCTCAAAGAATCAATGTCGCTTCGCTAGGTCTGCCGATGCTGCTCACTCCCCTGCTCCATCCCGAAATCAGTGCGGTCCTGGCGGCCGCCGGACATCACTCCAAGGTCCTGATTGCGGATGGAAATTACCCATCGTCAACGACTCTGGGACCGAATGCCAAACTGGTGAGCTTGAATCTCGCACCTGGAGTGGTCACTGTAACCCAAGTCCTTGAGGCGCTTGTCGGAGTCATTCCCATTGAAAAGGCCGAAACCATGATGTACGAGACGACCGGCCCGTATGCCCTCGAGGCAGACCCACCTGTCTGGCAGGAGTATCGCCAGGTTTTCAGGCGGGCCGATCTGTCGTTGGAACTTAACCCGATCGAAAAATGGGATTTTTATCCGGCGGTCAACACGCCGGATCTGGCCCTGACGATCCAGACAGCCGATCAGCAGCGATTTGCCAATCTCTTGCTGACCATCGGCATCCGCATGGATTAATCCGCTCATGATTCGCTCCTGCGTCACTATCAGTCTTGTGGACCAGGCCCGAGGTGGCCCGTTTGTCTTTTGGGATGATTTGGCGGCTGCTTGCACAGATGCAAAGGCAATGGGTTTTGACGCGGTAGAAATATTTGCGCCCTCAGCCGATGTCCTTGAGCAACTCCCACTCAAGGAATTGCTTGCCGATCAACAACTTCAATTGGCCGCCATCGGCACCGGCGGCGGATGGGTGTTGCATCGCTTGTCTCTCAGTAGCGCGTCGGCCGACGAACGGAAAGCGGCCGAAGATTTTATTCGTCGCATGATCGACGCTGGTGCACGCCACGGAGCAATGGCCATTATTGGTTCCATGCAGGGATCCTTCAGTCAAGAATTAGATCGACAAAGTGCCCTCGGTTATCTGGGCGAGTCGCTTGCACGGCTTGGCGCCCATGCCGCAACGCAAGGCGTTCCGCTGCTTTATGAGCCGCTTAATCGCTATGAGACCAATCTGGTCCACCGACTGGAACAGGCCGATCAGTTGCTCGCGCGTGCTGGTGCTGAGCATGTGCGGTTGCTTGCCGATCTTTTTCATATGAATATTGAAGAAGTTAGCATCGCCGAAGCCCTTTGCCGGTGCGGAGATCGACTAGGGCACGTGCATCTGGCCGATTCAAACCGGCAGGCGGCAGGCTTGGGACATCTCGATTATAAGCCGATTGCCGAAGCACTCGATAAGATCAACTATGGTGGTTATCTTTCGGCAGAAGTTTTTCCACTTCCGAACTCCCAAGAAGCAGCCATGCAGACGATGCGTGCGATTCGAACTTTTTTTGCGGCTGCGGGCGACTGATTCTTACATGCCACTTTGTAGTGCCTGCAGATGACGGGCAAAGTGTTCGGCAAGCACCTCCGTGTACGTTGCCTTTTCGCTCGAGAGTAGCTGCACAAGTTCTTTACCCAGCACGCCCGAAAGAACGGATCCGAACGTGCAATGTAAAATTTGTCTTCCCGGTGCAACAAAACCTTTCCCCTGCGGCACCTCATCCCAGAGTTCCAGATAGATGCGCTCCAACTGCCGAGGGTCTGCGACTTCGGTTTCCGGTGGAGTTTCGTCGAGCGTTGCTGAAACATGGTAGGTCGCTCGATCAGTTTCATAGTGCGTTCGCGAAAAGGCGACGATGCGGCGAAAGAGATCTTCATCACAGCGTGCTGCCACCCGCAACGCTTCCAAATAAGACGTGCCAGCCGTTTTTACGTGAAATTTACCGTTGGTCGCGCGGGCGAGGGCTCCATACATCGAGAGTTTGTCGGAACCGGAATGGAGACTCAATTTATAGGGACCTAGTGCGGAAGCGATTGCTGCATGTGCGTCGAGCGACGCTTGTAGCGCTTCCAAATCACCCTTGTAGTCGACACCCTTTTCGAAATCACCAATGAATCGAGGAGCAAGGCTTACCAGTGGCATTCCGCTGGCAAGGCACTCGTGGGCAATAATCGCGTGCTCGGCAAGCGTCGTCGGTTGCATGGTTTCATCGACCGATAACTCGATTTCATAATCGCGCCCCACCGCTTGATTGGCTTTGCGGATGACGTCTGCCAGGGAGATCGCATGTGCGATGGCAGGACCGTATTTCACGGCCGCGCGCAGGCAAACTTCCTCAGAAAATTCGACCGTCACCTGATCCAGCGATTGGGTCGTGCCACAATAGTTATCAAACCACCGAACCTGATCTGCAACGGTCGCGAATTTTTCTCTCAGTTGGGACGCATTGTAATCATCGGCTAGTTGATCCACGTAATCCGAGGGATCGATCGTAAAAAAACAAAATCCGGCGTCGACCGTGCGACTCACATCTTCAATCGTCTTGAGGTGATCGGCATCGGCGCCTGTGATTGCCTGATCGCCTAAAGCCTGCATTCCGGTAAGCGCATCCTGCATCACCTGGTTTGGAGAGCGACCGGTACGCGTCATTTCCCGAATCGACTGCTGGGCATAAATAGGGGCAATTCCATCACCAGCCCGCTGCATCGCTGCAACGTGGCCCGGAGTCGCTAGTCCAATTCGATCACCAAAGCCAAAGCTGGGTTGCAGTCCGAGACAAACGGGAGCAGGTTGTCGCAAAGTGAGCTTCCATGAGGTTAGGGGAATGCGTGGGGAGTGTCAGAGCCTTATAATGACGGCGCACGTTTGAGGGTCAAGCGGGCAGAGCTGATTTACCCGACCTTGATTTCATTTGTTCATTTTCAAGCACAAATAAATTTTCCGCTTATGCAGTATCGATCGCTAGGCCAGACGGGACTAAATATTTCGGCACTTAGCTTCGGCGCTTCGTCACTCGGTGCAGAATTTCGCAAAATTGATATTCCTGAAGCATTACGCGCGGTCCGCGTTGCACTCGATTGCGGAATGAACTTTATCGATACATCGCCCTACTATGGTCGTGGAATGAGCGAAGCACTACTCGGCCAGGTGCTCCCGGATTTACCCCGAGATAGTTATTATTTGGGTACGAAATTGGGGCGCTACGCTCCGGCGCACTTCGATTTTTCTTCCCGGCGAGTCATTGAAAGTGTGGATGTGAGCCTTCAGCGGATGAAGGTGGATTATCTCGATGTGATTCTTTGCCACGATGTCGAGTTCGTTGATCTGGATCAAATTCTGGAAGAAACGATCCCTGCGCTGGAAAAAATTCGTGCGCAGGGAAAAGTTCGTTTTATCGGCGTATCGGGTTATCCGATGAAAATGTTCCGTTACTTTTTGGAACGCACGAACCTCGACTTAATCCTTTCCTATAATCATTACACGCTACAGAATACCATGCTGATGGAATTGGTCCCTGATTGTCAGCAGCAAGGGGTCGGAGTGATGAATGCCGCGCCCTTCAGCGCCCGGCTCTTGAGCACCGCACCGCTACCGCCCTGGCACAAAGCTCCCGAGTGGGTGCGTGAGGTGGCGAGGCGTGCCGCGGCACATGCTGCCGAACGCGGATCGGACATTGCGCGTTTAGCATTGCAATATGCGATCGCCCCAGAGGAACTCACCACCTGCGTGACCGGTTCGGCGAATCCGGAGCGGGTGGCCCAATGGTGTCGTTGGGCGGAGGAACCGATGGACCAGGGCCTGCTTCAGGAAGTGCTGAAAATACTCGAACCGGTGCATAATTGGTTTTACTTGGAAGGATTGCCAGAAAATAATGATCCGCTGGCCGAGCGGTATGTATCGACAGGAGTCGCCCCCGGCGAAACGAACTGATGCAAGCGATTGAACTGGTTGAGCCCAAAACATTCCGTACGATCGAAATTCCCGAACCCCCGCCACCCGGTCCGGGCGAAGCACTCGTTCGCTCGCATCGCTGTGGAATTTGTGGAACGGATGTGAGCGGCTATTTNGGCAAGATGCCTTTTTTTNAATANCCGCGGATACCAGGNCATGAGTTGGGTGTCGAGGTACTCAGCGTCGGTGAAGGGGTTACCAACGTGGTTNCGGGTGATTGCTGTAGCGTGGAACCCTACATGCATTGTGGAGATTGCTATGCCTGCCGGCAGGGCGCCATCAATTGTTGCGAACAGCTGCAAGTGATCGGTGTGATGATTGATGGTGGTTTGCGTCCGCAGTTTATTGTGCGTGCNGAAAAGCTACACGCATCGGCACAGCTTTCTTTCGATCAATTGGCTNTGGTGGAGACGCTGGCCATCGGTTGCCATGCCGCTGCGCGGGCGGAAATCATCGCTGGCGACACGTGCCTTGTCATCGGCGCCGGCCCCATTGGCCTTGCGACACTCGAGTTTGTGCGCCTTCGTGGTGGTCGGCCGGTCATTATGGACTTGGACGCTCANCGCCTCTCTTTCTGTCGAANTCAGTTAGGCGTGNAGCACGCGATTGAACCCCAGGGGAATTTACAGGAACAATTGCGATCTTGCTGTGAAGGGCATTTACCGGACGTGGTGATTGATGCAACCGGTAGTGCGGGGTCGATGTCAAATAGTTTTTCATTAGTTGCCCCTGCCGGTCGATTAGTTTTTGTCGGACTCACGACCGATGCAGTCAGTTTTCACCATCCGATATTCCATCGCCCGGAGGGTACATTGCTCTGCAGTCGCAACGCGCTGCCGGAAGATTTCCGACAAATCATCAGTTGGATCGAGGAGGGNCGCATCGATACGAGTCCCTGGATCACCCACAAGATTCCCTTTGGCGAAGTTGCCGAACAGTTTCCGCAGATTATTCGACCCGAGGCACAAGCGATCAAGGCGATCATCGAAGTGACCTAAAGGTATGGCTGAGTTCGGATATAAAAAATGACCAGTACCATCGATGCNCATCAACACTTTTGGGACCTTTCGCTCTCCAGTACCTTCAANTATCAGTGGCTCACGGCACCGGACAAAGCGGCGATCCACCGTTCCTATCTGCCCNCGGATTTGGAGCCACAAATCCGCGCTGCCGGAATCGANCGGACNGTTTTCGTGCAAACACAGCACCTCTTGGAAGAAAATACGTGGGTTTTGAAGCTGGCTGAGGCAAACCCTTTTATCGCCGGTGTGGTCGGCTGGGTTGATTTGCAAAGCGACGCTTGCGAAGAGCAGATATGCGCACTGAAAGAAGAAGCAAAATTTGTTGGGGTGCGCCATATCACGCACGATGAGGTCGATGATGATTTCATTGTGCGCCCGGAAATTCTTCGAGGGCTACGTGTTTTAGAAAAGTATGAAGTGCCTTTTGATCTTTTATTTTTTGTGAAGCATTTGCGACATGCTGCAACGTTGGCCGAAGATTTGCCAGGCTTGCCGATGGTGATTGATCATCTGGCTAAGCCGGAAATTGCAGCGGGACGTATGGAAAATTGGCGAGATCATTTTATTGCAGCTGCGGAACACCCCAATATCTACTGCAAGTTGTCGGGAATGGTTACAGAGGCTGATTGGGAAAATTGGAGTGCAGAGGACTTGCAGCCCTATGTTGAGTTCGCGCTTGAATGTTTCGGCCCGCACCGGTTGATGTTCGGTTCGGATTGGCCGGTATGTGAATTGGCTGGACGCTATGAAGAGGTTGTTGCCGCGCTTCGCGAGTTACTTACTGACCTGAGTGCGACGGAGCAGGAGCAAATTTTCGGCAAGACGGCCGAGCAGTTTTATCGGCTCCCACCCTACGCACCTGACGCACCCGACGATGGCACAGCTAGCAGAAGTGAGACCTGACATTGACGCCCTACCGGGTTTCACTAGAATGACGCAATTCCTTATTTTAACAGCCACAGGGCCCCATCGTGGGCTGGCGCTCCAACCTCTTGCGCTTACTTCTGATGGACTCATCCTTGACCGAGGTGCCTGATCGACAAAGGGCGCACGAAACAAAAATGGCGGAAGACAAAACAGAACACCGCGATGTGGGTATGCATGAAACTGCCCGTCGCGAAAAACTCGACAAAATCCGTGCTCTCGGAATTGATCCGTGGGGCACACGGTTTGACGACCACATGCCGATCGGGACGGTGCGAGAGCGTGCGGATGAAATCGTTACCGATCCGGCCGATGCGGATGGAAAATCGGAACAGCATGGCCCTCGCGTGCGGGTTGCCGGTCGTCTCGTGCTTCAGCGGCGCAAGGGAAAATTGATTTTTGCGGACCTCCAGGATTGGACCGGAAAGATCCAACTCTTTATTGGAAAAAAGCAGGTCGGGGAAGAGAACTGGGAACTGGCGCAGTTGCTGGATTTGAGTGACATTGTCGGTGCAGACGGCGAACTCAAACGGACCCGAACCGGCGAGTTGACCATTTTTGTTGAGAAGCTTTATTTTTTAACCAAGTCATTGTTGCCACCCCCGGAAAAGCATCATGGCATGACCGATCCAGAGTTAAGGCAACGGATGCGGTATCTCGACTTGGTATACACCGAGGGTGTGAGCGAGCGTTTTTTGGATCGCACACGGATTGTGCGTTCGATTCGGCGTACGCTCGATGAACAAGATTTTGCTGAAATCGAAGGACCCACGCTCCATTCCATTGCCGGTGGAGCCGCCGCGCGTCCTTTTAATACACATCACAACGCGCTCGATATTCCACTCTTCATGCGAATTGCATTGGAGTTGCATCTTAAGAGGTTGTTGGTCGGTGGCTTTGAGCGAGTTTATGAACTGGGTCGTGTCTATCGGAATGAGGGGATTAGCCCAAAACATAATCCCGAATTTACGATGCTTGAAGTCTATCAGGCGTATGGTAATTACGAATCGATGATGGATCTGACTGAGAAGATTATTGCCGATGCGCTTTCTGCGTGTGGTCGAAGTCTACGTGTTGAGTGGGGCGAACAGGAAATTGATTTTACCCCACCTTTCGCCCGGCGAAGGTACGATGATTTATTTGCGGAGCATACGGGCGTCGATCCGCAGGATAAGGATGCCGTGACAGCGCTTGCCGATTCGCTCGGTTTCGAGACGAGCGGTAAACATCCTGATGTGATTAAGAATGAGATATTTGAGGAGAAGGTAGAGGATGCGCTGACGGGCCCCATCTTCGTGATCGATTACCCCTCCAGTATTTGTCCGCTCACGAAGAGGAAAGCGGAAGATCCGTCGATTGCTGAACGATTCGAACTGTTTGTTCAAGGGATGGAGGTCGCCAACGCATACACCGAGTTGAACGACCCGGATCTTCAGGAGCAATTGTTTCTGACGCAACTCGAAGGACAGAAAGAAGAAGATTCCATGGCCAAAATGGACCATGATTTTGTACGCGCANTGCGTCATGGAATGCCACCGGCGGGCGGACTAGGTATCGGGATTGATCGTTTGGTGATGCTGTTGACCGGCAGTCATTCGATTCGCGATGTGATTTTGTTCCCTCTGCTTCGACCGGAGCAAGAGGCATAAGATTTTTGTAACGGATGTAAACAAAACTAACCCTTGTTCTTGCCAAAGGATTGGCCATGTACAAGTTGATTCTCTGCTGGCGTTACCTGCAGACTCGCTACATTGCATTGGCTTCGGTGATTAGCGTCACGCTTGGTGTCGCAACGCTGATTGTCGTCAATAGCGTGATGAGTGGGTTTACGCACGAGATGCAGTATCGCATTCACGGCATTCTCTCGGATCTCGTATTCGATGGTCATGGACTGGAAGGTTTTTCGGACAGTCGTTGGCACATGGAGCGGATTCAAAAAATCGCTGGAAACGATATCGAGGCGATGACGCCTACGGTTCACGTACCCGCAATGCTTAATTATCGGGTCGGTCAGCGGTGGGTTCATCGCCAGGTAAATTTTATCGGGATCGATGCCGAGACGTATGCGCAAGTCAGCGACTGTGCAAACTATCTACAGCACCCGAAAAACCGTATGGGTCCCAGTTTCCAGCTACGCGATGGTGGATATGATCTTCACGATCGTGAACTCGGGGAGGAATCGCCTTATCGACATGGGATGGAGATGGCAGGCTGGCCCCATCGACGCCGTTTAGCGGCCGAAGAGAAAGCATGGCTCGCTGCCCAGAAAAAAAACAGGCCTGAACTTACAACGCCTGAAAGAGTCGGCCGTGCGGATCCCTTCTCCGGTATCGATACGCCGCTGCGGGCAGCAGCAAGCGAGGAAGGCGTCGAGCAAGAGTGGGGTCCTTTGAGTAAGAGTCAGATATATGACAAGGCGACTCAGCAGGAGACCGGCGTGATCATCGGTTATGCGCTTGCCCAGGTTCTGGGGCATGAGGGAGATCACTATTTTTTGGTCCTCCCGGGTGATGATGTCAAACTGACATTTCCCACCGCCGGAACGCCCCCGAAAGCAGTCAGCGGTAGCTTCACCGTGGTCGATTTTTACCAGAGTAAAATGAGTGAATACGATTCGGCGTTTGTCTTTGCACCTATTAAAAAGCTGCAAGAAATGCGAGGGATGATCGATCCGACCACCGGGATTGCCAATGTCAACTCCATACAGATCAAACTGCGCGAAGGAGCCAACCTNGAAGCGGTACGCGATAAGCTTCGCGCCGCGTTTCCACCAGAAATCTACGCGATTTCCACTTGGAGAGATAAGCAGGGTCCGCTGCTTGCAGCGGTGCAGATGGAGACGGCGATTCTTAATATTCTCCTGTTTCTTATCATTGCGGTTGCGGGATTTGGAATCTTGGCAATCTTCTTTATGATCGTGGTCGAAAAAACGAAGGATATCGGCATCCTCAAATCACTAGGGGCGTCCGGTGCTGGCGTGATGGTGATCTTTCTTTCCTACGGTTTACTGTTGGGGAGTGTTGGATCCGGGGCCGGTCTCGCGCTAGGTCTGCTCTTTGTTCACAACATTGACAGCGTTCGAAGAAGCGTCGAATGGATCAGTGGGCAACCCGTATTTGACCCCTCGATCTATTACTTTCAGCAGATTCCCACACTCGTAGATCCAAGGATGATCGTATGGGTAATTGCAGGAGCAATGGCGATCGCCGTTGTAGCGAGTGTTTTGCCTGCGTTGCGCGCCGCTCGTCTTCACCCAGTGGAGGCACTTCGTTATGAGTAGTAGCACAAGTCAAGTAACCGATAATCCGACAGCCCGCAGCGCAGATTCGTCCCACGAAAGTGCGACTGCTGCGACTGCAAAGAGTGGTGCGCAAATCTTAACCGCATGGAACGCCAGCGAGAAATCTTTTCAAGAATCATTTTTTCAAATAGCCGCTCGAGGGTTGCATAAAAAATATCATAAGGGTTCCAATGAGATCCCGGTTCTTCGGGGCGTTGATATTGAAATTCGAGAGGGCGAGTTTTTAGCGATTGTAGGCCAGAGCGGTTGTGGAAAAAGTACACTTCTCCACCTACTGGGGACACTCGATCGGCCCGATGAAGGTGAAATTTATCTTGCAGACCATCGCATTGATAACCTCCCGGCAGGTGCAAGAGACCGACTGCGCAATGAAACATTCGGGCTTATTTTTCAATTTTATCATCTACTCCCCGAATTGAACGCGTTGGGGAATGTGCTTTTGCCGCTAATGATCCGGCATGGTTTTTTCGGCTACTTCCGGCATCGNCGCGTTTTTCGTAAACGAGCAAAAGAACTGCTCGACAAGGTTCAATTAAGTCACCGTTTGAAGCACAAGCCCCGCGAGTTATCGGGTGGTGAAATGCAGCGGACCGCGATTGCGCGTGCTCTGGTCAATCGACCGAAGGTGCTCCTGGCCGATGAACCGACTGGAAATCTGGATCGGGCTGCGGGGCAAGAGATTATCGATATTTTACGAAACTTGAATACGAATGAAAATCTCACTATAGTCATGGTCACGCATGACGAGAACATTGCCCGGCAAGCGGATCGTACGGTTCGCCTTGTGGAGGGTCGAATCGATTGAGTGTCTGTGATCGGTATGNTCAAAAGCGTCCATGCCGTTGCGAGTGCAAACGAAACCTTTAAGTGAGAATCCTTTGGCATCCAAAGTTTACATCAACGGCACTTTTTTTGATAAAGAAGATGCCCGCATTAGTGTGTTTGACCACGGTTTGCTTTACGGCGATGGAGTCTTTGAAGGTTTACGTAGCTACAGCGGCAAGGTCTTTCGTCTTCACGAACACCTTGAAAGATTGTTTGAGTCAGCTCGGGCGATCCATTTGCAGATTCCGATGGCAATCGATTCGCTGGCCGTTGCGGTCAACGAGGCGCTGAAGGTAAACGGCATTGATGATGGGTACGTGCGGTTGGTTGTGACCCGTGGAGCAGGAACTCTGGGATTGGATCCAGCGCAAACGAGTGATCCGCAAGTTATTATTATTGCCGATCGGATCACTCTCTATCCGGAAGAGTTTTATACCAANGGACTCAAGATCGTCACAGTCAGTACCGTGCGCAATCATCCAGCTGCACTTAGCCCGCGTATTAAATCGCTCAACTATCTGAATAATATTTTGGCAAAGATTGAAGGGAAGCAGGCAGGTTGTATTGAAGCGCTAATGCTCAATCATAAAGGTGAGGTTGCCGAATGTACGGGCGATAATATTTTTCTCGTTCGCCGAGGTATCTTGCTCACTCCCCCACGTGAAGCGGGCATNTTNGATGGCATCACTCGTCAGGCTGTTTGCGAATTGGCAGTCGAATCCGGGTTAGAGGTTCAGGAGATACCGCTCACGCGGCATGATGTATTTATTGCAGACGAGTGCTTCTTAACGGGAACCGCTGCTGAGGTGATACCTGTGATTGAAGTCGACAGTCGTATGATTGGTGACGGTCGACCGGGACCGATCACGCAAGATCTCATCAAGCAATTTCATCAACTCGCTCGCGCTTAACCCCTGATGGTAATGTGGCAGCGAGTTGAATAAAGACCATTGCGGCCGTGATGTGGGGCGGTAAGCGTAATGACATGCCGACATGACACAACCGATTCATTCGGCATGCTATCAGAGCGATCCGTCGAACGGCCGAAGACTATCTAGAAAATGATCCGATGGCCGAAAAATTTCTTTTAATATCTGAGTTATACCCCTCCCAACTCAAAGATCTTAGTTCCCAGGGGATGACGATTTCAGCGCAAGAAATAGATAAAGTTCTAGAAAAGGCGAAATCGTGGTCCTATATGATAAAGAAGAATTTGGAGGAACTGGGGCATACGGCAAACGTTTTGCTTACGAATCGCGCATTTTATGAACATGCCGATTCCGATTACGAACTCAATATTTATGCGCTTATAAAGGAAAGGCTTTCCAGAGAGAAGCCACACTATCTGATCGTCGAAAATCCGAGAGTTTTAACGATTAGTGAATTGAAAGATTTAAAATCTAGCTTTCCAGGATGCTTATTTATAACGCATCATTGTTCCGCTTTACGCGAACACCAAGCNGATGGATTGAAGGGTTACGACTTGGTTTTATGCTGTAGTCCGGAGTTTATTCATAATGCTCCGATTGCCGCACGGAATAAATTTCTGTTTTATAATTCAAGTCCGGACCAAGGCTTTGAATACCATGTTCCGGATATTGATAAAAGAAAAATACGATGTTCGTTTTTCGGATCCATTTTTTCCGGGATTCACGCGAATAGGCGCAAGTTAATTTCCTATCTTCGCTCACGTGGTTTGCCTTTAGATGTTTATAGTTCCTACAGTGGGAGGCACAAAATAAGTGGTCGACTCTCAAAGTTAACAAGATTCAAGAGGCTGCATAAATGTTTGCATGCACCGATTCACAATCTGGAATCTCTATGCTTTAAATTACGAAATCCGATGTTTTCTGATGTAAAAGAGCCGCTTTTTGAGTCAAGGATGTATTCCGCGCTATCAGAATATATTTGCACGCTGAATGTTCATGCTTCGTTTGCAAATGGCTTTGCAGCGAATATGAGACTTTTCGAAGCCGCCTCTGTGGGTACATGTTTAATTACAGAGGATTATCCGAATTTGTCGAGTCTCTTTGAGCCGGACCACGAGGTCCTTACGTATCGCTCACCGGAGGAATGCTATGAAAAAATTAGATACTGCATCAATCATCCGAATATAGCGTTGGAAATCGGACAAAATGCGAGGTCTCGAGCGTTAAAAGACCACCGCTATTCCAAAAGAGTATCCGATCTAATGGAATTTCTTGACGACAGCCGCAACGGAGTTGGTGACAACCTGATGTAACAGGTTCTCTATGGCTCCACTTCGCTGCCTACGTCCTTTTTGGTAGAGATTTTCTCAAGGAGTAAGACGCCCAGCGCTCCGGCAACGGCTAGCCCTAAGAAAATACCGATTTGTTTTCCCGGCGGGCCTGTCGGTGGTTGCTGGGCCGCCCATGGCCAGAGACTGCGGAGTGAGCCTGCCATAAAACCACAGAGTGTGCAGAGCGTGAGGTCGTAGTAGCGATCCAGTAAGACCCGAAGCACTTTGGTAAAGATTAACAGTCCAATTCCGCAACCTGCGATAAAAATCAGGATTCCAAAGATATTGTCTTCGGTGATAACCCCACGTGAAAGCTCTTTGAGATAGCCGGTGACTTGCTTGTATGCGCCGAGTAAGAGCAAGATCAATGCGCCGCTGATTCCAGGAAGGATCATCGCCGAAATTGCGATTGCGCCACAGCAGAAAAGATAGAAAAAACTGACTTGGGCGTTACTTGCGTCGGGCGATGATTCACCAATCATATAGGCGATTGCACCGCCGATCGCCGCTAGAGTGAAACCGCTAAAACTCCAGTGCGTGATGCGCCTCGCTACCAGTACGGTGGAAGCTGCAATTAAACCAAAAAAAACCGCAAGTGTTCTTGCTTCATAGTCTTCAAGAAGCGTATGCATTAGCGATCCCAAGCTAATGGTTCCAACGACAACTCCGAGCGCAAGGGTGACCAGAAATCGCAAGTCGATATGTTGGACGGCGGTCTCCCAATCGCGCCGCGTTAATGCCCTGATCCACACTCGATCAAAGTGACTCACTGCAGTGATCAGCCGTTGATAGATGCCAAGGATCAATGCGATCGTGCCGCCTGAGGCACCAGGAATGATATTTGCACTGCCCATGAGCAGTCCCTGAATAAATTGTGCAGCGTCTGATTTTTTGATCATTGGATTCTTGAATCGGTCGTTGGCAAGCGTGCCGGGGGGTACCGTTTTCATGGATCGAAAACAGCGAGTGTGTTGTTTCACCATCCAAAATCGATAGCGTGGGATTCTATTTAACTACGTAACCTGCCACGGGATAGGGGGAAAAACTTGATTCTGTTTATTTACGCGGTAAAATGCAGGCTGTGTAGGATCCTCAAGGGGAGGGATTCCCGAGTGGGTGAGGATTGCGAAGCGTTTATACTTCGCTTTCAGGGCCAGATTCTAGTTGCAATTTAATGCGTCACGCAAAATTCCAGCAACGAAGCAGGGAAATGATTCGATGTTGGCTACCACCAAGGGGCTGGTGTGCTACGCGCCCGCCAAGCTGAATCTCTATTTTGAGCTTCTCGCTCGTCGAGAAGATGGATATCACGACGTGGAAACGTTGATGGTACCGGTATCGCTTTACGATACCCTCACGTTTCAAACTGAAACAGCGTCATCAAAGCAGAATGAATCGATTCAATTGTCGCTGATTGCACCCGGTGGATGGAATGCATTCAGTAGCCAAACCATTCCTGAAGGTCGGGACAATTTGGTGGTGCGAGCCTTGGAACTTTTGCAGCGACAAAGTGGAGTAGCGGTTGGAGCGCGGGTGACGCTGGAGAAGCGTATTCCTGCCCAAGCAGGGCTGGGGGGCGGTTCAAGCGACGCTGCTGCCGCACTCACAATGGCCAACCATGCTTGGGGGCTTCATTGGTCACAAGATCGACTAATGGATTTAGGTGCAGAAATTGGTAGCGATGTTCCTTTCTTTCTCGCGCCCGGCCCTAAGATTGGACGTGGTCGCGGAGAGCAATTGACGCGGGTGCCTTCGATTGGGCGGGTGTGTGCCGTCATCGCCGTTCCGCCGGAAGGACTTTCCACAGCCGAAGTCTATCGTGCTTCGAACGTGCCGGAGGTGCCGCGAAATATTGAGTCTGTCATCACCGCCTTGCGAACCGGTTCCCTTCGGCAGTTAAAAAAAACATTACACAACCGCCTTGAGGAGGCTGCCGTTAAAATTTCACCGTGGATTGATCGCGTGAGGGAAGCGATGGAAGAGTTGGGTTGCCAGGTGCATCAAATGACGGGAAGCGGTAGTGGATATTTCGGATTGTGTCGTCATATGGAGGAAGCAAATCGACTAGCTAGTCGATTAAGAACACGTAATGTCGGACAAGTTTTCGCCGTGAGTAAAGTTGGCTAAAAATAATTATGCCATTGGTCCACAGGGGGTAGATTGTGGAAATCACTGAAGTTCGTATTAAGCTTGTTGAAGAAGGAAGCGATCGTTTGAAAGCTTTCTGTTCGATTACTTTCGACCATTGTTTTGTGGTTCGAGACTTGAAGATTATTGAAGGTGCCCACGGGCCCTTCGTAGCAATGCCGAGTCGAAAGCTGGCAGCAAATTGTCACCAATGTCGAAGCAAAAATCATCTTCGTTCACGGTACTGTAATCAATGTGGCGGAGAGTTGAATAAAGACCGTGCTGATCGTGATGCAGAGGGTCGAGCAAAATTACATGCCGACATTGCGCACCCGATCAATTCAGCATGTCGAGAAATTATTCAGACGAGTGTGGTTGAAGAATTTCATCAAGAAATGGAACGCTCGCAGCAACCGGGCTACGTTTCGCGCTATGACGATATCGACTTGGATACCCCTCAGCCACATTTCGATGCGTCGGGGACAGGAATGCCAAAAGTTCAGGGGCGAGATTTCGGCGACGGTATTCTCTAGGAAAAGTAGCCAACTGCATTTTTAAAGATTGCCCTACCNTCGCCCTNGGATTCGCCTTCCCCACGCGTCCAGCGGGGATGCTGTGTGCGGTCAATGTATCTCTCGGGGTGGGGCATCAGACCGAGTACACGGCCCGTTGCATCACAGACTCCCGCCACTGCTCGAAGCGATCCATTTGGGTTTTCAGGAAACGCTTCAGATGGATCGCCATTTTTTTCCGAATGGCAATAACGGAGAACCAACTGGCCGGATGCTTCCAATGCGTCCAATTTTTCTGTCGAACCGGCAATAAATTTACCTTCTGCGTGGGCGACTGGCAGGTACATGCGTTGAATCCCCGCAAGTAAAGGTGATTTGTCACTACTGGTCTTCAAATGGACCCAGCGATCTTCGAATTTCCCGGAATCATTCCAGGTCAGTGTTGCGTCAGCAGTGCCCTTTTTTTGCTGCTCACCCAGAAGCAATCCCGATTTGATCAAGACTTGAAATCCATTGCAGATTCCCAAGATCAATTTACCGGCCTCCCGGAATTGTTCCATCGCATCGGCAAGATGGGTTCGAATCTGATTTCCCAAAATGCGTCCGGCGGCAATATCGTCTCCGTAACTAAATCCCCCNGGGAGGCAGAGAATTTGTGCTTGTGTGAGGTGCTTATCCTCCTCGAGCACTCTGTTTACATGCAGAATCTTTGCATCCGCCCCAGCCTGCTCCAGAGCGAATGCCGTTTCCCGATCGCAGTTTGTGCCGGGGGCACGCAAAATTAATGCCTGGGGACGACGCATGAACAGTTTCCTTCGCGGTTTTGAATTTTTGGTACAGGTTGTTCACCAAGCGAGTGGTTTTTGCCAGGCTTCTTTCAGCTTCGTCAGAGGGATGTTGACGATCGCTGTGCCGTCCTGTCCCGTTGCAATCATCGTTGGATCTTCAGTGACTTTTCCGATTCTGGCGAAAGTAATTGTTTGTCCTTCATGACTTTCTGCCAACANCGCTTCAAAATCAGGGACCGCTTCGGGTGAAACTTCACATAAAAATCGGCTATTGGACTCACTAAAGAATAAGCTTGTGTCACTATCGATCTCTTCTTCATGTGGGCATGCCGCCAGTTGTACTTCAACTCCAAAGCCACCGGCGAAGGCCATTTCGGCCAAAGCAACACCCAATCCCCCTTCACTCATATCGTGGCAACTGCAAATCAAACTTTTTTGAATCGCGGCATGGATCGCAAAAAAGTTTGCTTTTGCTTGTGCGACGTCGACGCGCGGCACACGACCCCCACTGAGATTATTAGTCAGGGAGAAATGAGAGCCACCAAGTTCATTTTTTGTCATGCCAACCTGGTAAATCAAATTATCGGGCGACTTCAAATCCATCGTNATGCATTGATCAACCGCGTCGACTTGCCCCATAGCGCTGATCAGAAGCGTTGATGGAATTGCAATCGACTGCTTCTTGCCATCAACAAAGTAGCTAAACTCATTGTTGAGGCTATCTTTGCCACTGATAAACGGGGTGTCAAAGGCGAGAGCAAGATCATAGCAAGCCAGGGCCGCGCGGACCAAGGAACCGAGGGTTTCGGATTTTTCACAATCTCCCCAGCAGAAGTTGTCGAGGATGGCGATGCGGGTCGGATCGGCGCCGACGGCAACGCAATTACGGATCGCTTCATCAATGCCACTGGCAGCCATATGATAAGTGTCGAGGTCCCCGTAATGAGGATTCATTCCGCAGCCGACCACAATTCCACGTCGCGAAGACAGAACCGGCCGAACGACCGCCGCATCCGATGGACCGTCGTTTGTGACTCCCACGAGCGGTTTGATCGCACTCCCGGCCTGGACCTCATGGTCATATTGTCGAATCACCCACTCTTTGCTGGCAACGTTGAGCGAACCGAGAATTTTGATCAGTGCCATGCCCCAATCNACAGTAGCCGGCATCGGGGCAAGCGGTTTTTCCGTCGGCGCGACGTAGGTCGCCTCGCGAATGACCGGTGGACGACCATCGTGGAGAAATTCCATTGGTAATTCACCCACGACAGTGTCGTGGTATTTGAGTGTGAGCTGTCCCGTGGGAACAAAGCGACCGATGATCGTGGCTTCCACATCCTCTGAAGCACAGAGAGCTTCAAGTTCAGGCCACTGTTTTTCTGAGACAGAAAGCACCATGCGTTCTTGTGCCTCAGAAATCCAGATTTCCGTATAAGACAAACCTTCATACTTTACCGGTGCCTGCTCGAGGTAAACCTCCGCGCCGATTTTTTCACCCATTTCTCCGACCGCACTGGAAAACCCACCGGCACCGCAGTCGGTAATCGCGTGATAGAGGCCACGGTCTCTTGCGGCAATGACCACATCAAGGACCATTTTTTCTGTGATTGCATTACCGATCTGAACGGCACCCCCGGAGAGTGATTCGCTCTCTTCGGTGAGTTCCGCCGAACTGAATGTTGCTCCGTGAATACCATCCCTGCCCGTGCGACCCCCGATCGCCACAATGTGGTCACCGGGCTTGGGCGCACCAAATGACTTGTCGCTCGGCAGGATGCCAACCGTGCCGCAATAGACAAGTGGATTCCCCAGGTAGCGGTCATCAAAATAGATGGCCCCATTCACAGTGGGGATACCCATCCGATTTCCGTAATCGCGCACTCCGGCTACCACTCCCTTCATCACGCGTCGCGGATGAAGTACGCCCTGGGGCAGAAGTTCTGCCGGATAATCAGGCCGAGCGAAACAAAAAATGTCGGTATTGCAGACCGGTCGAGCCCCGAGTCCTGTTCCTAATGGATCGCGGATAACGCCACCGATACCGGTGTTTGCACCCCCATAAGGCTCCAAAGCAGAGGGATGGTTATGCGTTTCCACTTTGAAAACCACGTTATGATCACGATCAAAACGAACAATGCCCGCATTGTCCTCGAACACACTGACGCACCAATCTTTTTCCCCGAGCTTTTTCCGGATTGCTACGGTAGCTGCGAAGATTGTTTCCTTAAGCATNTTTTCAAATTTTCGCGAGCCTTCNGTTCCNGTTTCGTCGATGGGGCCTTGGTAAGCGATGCGACCGGCGAGTGTTTTGTGACTGCAGTGCTCACTCCAAGTCTGTGCCAGCGTTTCTAGTTCAATGTCGGTGGGATCGCGATCAATGTTTCGATAGTAATCGCGAATCGTTTCCATCTCCGCGAGTTGAAGATAAAGCTGGCCAGTGCGACTCAGGTCACTTAGTTCTTTCGCATCCAACGGCCGAATGGGGACGGTTTGGAGTTCGAACTCGTAAGGTGTGCCCAGGTGAAGCTGTTCGAAATCGAGCGGACCGGAAACGATTTGTTCGATGGCGTCATTGGCTAAAATTTTGCCAGCAAGGCGCGTGAGCAAATCATTTTCTAGATCGGGTAACCAATATTTTTTTAGTGTTCGGATTGCCTTTACATTGATCTGCAAGTCGGTGATGGCACTTAAAGCACTTTGTGCCACAGGGTCCATGACACCCGGTTTGAGCAGCACGTGCAGGGGATGGAGATCTTTTTGGGGCGGTTTATTGAGTTCGGCATCGCCGACCGGAGCAACAACGGTTCGCTCAACGACCGGATCAACCAGCAACTGATCGGTAATGGTGCGAATTTGATCCGCATTGAGATCCCCCTCTAAAAGATAGCCTCGACTCGTGACAACTTCTAATTGCTCAAAGCCGAGATCTGTTGCATCATTAATGACCTCAACGGCTGATCGATCAAGGTGTCCGTGTGCTGGGTAGATATCAACTTGCCAGAGCATAATGCATCCGTTTGCAGATAAAGTAGACCTGAACCCTCAGGTCGCGCTAATTGTCAGCCGGTTCGGCTATGTCGCGGCGCGTTTTTGCATCGCGAAGAATTTTTCGTAGCGCCTTTCGGTCATTTTGCTCCAAGGCGCCGCAAAGCAGAGTCCATACCTTGCCAAACCGCGCGGCGGACTTCAAGACGTGGTCACGGTTGTCGCACAAAATATCGACCCAGAGTTCCTCATCGCTCGCGGCGATCCGGGTCGTGTCGAGCCAGCCGGAGGCGACGTGCAGAAGGTTCTTCGGCGGGGTTGCAGCTGCCAGGGCAGCGGCTGCGAGGTGGGGCATGTGGCTTACAGAGGCAACAACCCGATCATGCTCTCCTGCCGCCATGTGAATCGTCTGAGCCCCCAGATGTGCCCAAAATTGCTCAAGGAAGCGTAAATCGCGATTCTTGGCTTGCGCGGGCGGTGTCAGAATGACCGTACGGTCCTGGAATAAATCGGCATTGGCCGCCTGGGGCCCATGTTGGGCTCCACCTGCCATGGGATGACTGCCAATAAAGCGGGTCTTTGCGCCGACTTGGGCGAAAATGCTCCGCTTCGTACTGCCGGTATCGGTAACCAGGCANTCGCCAGCGGTTGCTTCGGCAACCTGACCGACTAGCTGGGGAATCTTGTTTACCGGAGCAGAAATAATCGCCAAGGAGGCGTCTTGGATACCTTCAGATAAATGGGACGCCCCTCGCGTAATGGCATTTCTTTTGCGGGCGATCACCAGGTTTTCTTCATTTGGATCGATTCCAACGATCTCACCGACGAGTTTGCGTTTATGAAGCGCCAGGCCGATGGATCCACCGATCAAGCCGACACCCACTAACGCGACTTTGTTGACTAANAATTTTTCTGGCATTCTGTACACCATCGCTTTGAGGTATGCATTGAGAAAGCATGCTACCATATTGAGGTCATGATTGGAGTCGTGTTTTCCGCATAGGCCATTGAGAGGAAATGATGTCTCGGATATCCAGTGCCCAACTCTACGGACTCTGCCACCGCGTTGCCACATCTCTCGAAGCCGGAATCGATGCGCGTCGCCTCTGGAATCGGGAAGCAGATCAGGCCCGAGGTCGCTTGGCCGATGTGTTTTCGAGCATTGCCTCAACGCTCAGTCGAGGCGGTTCGCTTACGGAGGCGGTTCAGGGCAATGCTCCGTTTTTCCCTCCGCTGTTTCTACAAATGGTGGAATTAGGGGAGGCAGCTGGAAAGTTGCCTACAGTTTTTCGTCGTCTTGCACAGCATTATGAAAATCGAATACGGATGCGGAGAATATTTATTGCGGGGATCACGTGGCCAGCAATTCAGTTTTTTGCAGCCATTTTAATTGTCGGTTTTTTGATTTGGATACTCGGCGCCATCGCCCAAACGAAGGGTCCCGCGGCATATGATATTTTGGGACTTGGTCTCATAGGAAACACGGGACTTTTCATCTACATCATTTTTTGGACCAGCATGCTTTCCATGTCTGCGATCCTTTTTTTTCTTATACGCAACGGGTTGTTCCATCATGCATCGCTGGAGCGTGCTATTTTTAGAATCCCCGGTATTGGCCGATGTATGGAAACGATTTGCCTTGCGCGCTTCTGTTGGTCGCTAGGACTTCTGTTGGAATCGGGGATGGATGTTAGGCGTGTTATTCCTTATGCCTTCGATGCCACAGGAAGCTGTGTTTTTATGCAGTGTCAGCCGCAAGTCTCAACTTCCCTGCAGCAAGGTGACGAGTTATTTGTTGCCTTACTGAGCACAGGAATTTTTCCAGATGATTTTTTGGATACCCTGCAGGTAGGCGAGCAGAGCGGGCGACTTGATGAGTCCATGCTTCGGTTAGCTGATTATTACGAGGATTGTGCCCGAGGCGCGCTTGCAACATTGACAAAGCTTTCTGGTTTCGCGATCTGGGCGATTGTTGCCGCAATGATCATCGGGATTATTGTAAATATGGTGGCTGGCTACGCAAATTTTTTACAGCAACTCTCCGGTCCACGCTGAANCGCCCTGTGGTAAGTCGCAGGTTGCGCAGGCGATTCGGCTACGGGAAGCACCAAATAAGGGGGGCCGCGGGCNGTGTTGCGGCTCGCTGTGNGCCTTCCCCAACTTGAAGGNCCAANAAGACGCGAGACCAGACCATTCTATTCGTCGCTATCGAAGCATGGTATAAAACANATCCATACTTCGGTATGTCTTGTTTAGTGAGAAGCATCGTTTTTGATTTCTTTTGGGAATTGGGTTTTTCCGATGTTTGATTTCGGGTCACGACTTCACCGCGGGCATTGGTCGGGTTGGATTTTCTGGGGCTTTGCCGCCGTCTTTTTTCTTTACGAATTTTTTGTTCGCGTGATGCCCAGTGTCATCATGGACGACTTGTCTAAAGAACTTCACGCGACGCCCGTTGCGCTTTCCTCGGCATTGGCAGTTTATCTCTGGGTCTATGCACCGATGCANNTGNTGGTGGGTGGTTTATTTGATCGTTTTGGTACGCGGGTTTTAATTGTCGGGGCATCAGCCATTTGCGGTACCGGATGTTTGATTTTTGCGTTGGGCGACAGCCTTATGGCGGTAAGTATTTCGCGCGGAATGGCTGGCTTAGGCTCTGCGTTTGCATTTGTCGGCGCAGTCTATGTGGCCACCGTATGGTTTCCCCCGAGTCGTCTTGCGCTGATCGCCGGAATTACGACTGCCGTGGGGATTTTAGGTGAGGTGATCGGTCAGACACCGATGGTNAACGCNGTCAAGGAATTCGGTTGGCGGAACGTTGTGCTTACAGTGGGTTGGGCGGGTATCGCTTATGCGGTTGTGCTTTGGTTGGTGATTCCTCGAAGGCCCGCATGGTTCCATGAGCGTTTTAATCCAGAGGATGAAACCCAGATTAGTATTTTGCGCGGAATTTTCCGCGTCCTTATTTCCTGGCCTATTTGGGGGCTTGGTTTGATTAGCGCGATTCTCTACCTCCCCTTAAGTGTGGTTGCTGCGATGTGGGGTAATACGTTTATGGAAAAAGCAGGCGGATATACGGCCGAGGAGGCAAGCTTTGCCACCATTGTGTTGGCTCTTGGTTGGCTACTNGGCAGTCCCGTGATGGGCATTCTTTCAGACCGCTGGGGTTCGCGTCGCTTGCCGCTCATGATCGGTAGCGTTGGTGGTGGCGCAGCGATGTGCGTTTTACTCTGGCCCGCCATGTTGGGTTACGAAGGGCTTTTAGTGTTTATGTTTATCGCTGGACTCTTNACCAGCACCCAAGTGATCTGCTTCGCAGCTTCCATGGAGGTTGCGCCGAAACCGTTACGGGGAACGGCGACCGCGTGCTGCAATTTTATTACGATGATGGTNGCTGCCGTTTTACAGATTTGGATTGGTTGGGTANTGACCGCCGAAGTCAAATCTCCAAGTCATCATGCAGCGCATCCGGCGGTTGTGGATCCGGCCTTGTTACTTGATGCTGCTACAGCCACAGAGTTCCGCTGGGCAATGGGGATTATTCCCGCATTGTTCATCGTGGCGCTCATCGTGTGCATTGTACTTCCCGANACCGCCCCGCCNNGCGGGAAAGTGGACGTGGAGTCATAAACCGCGAGACGGTCCCGAAAGCACATAAGTGATTAACCTGGCAATTCACCGGCCATACCGAGTTTAAAATACTTGTGCTCAATCTTGTCCTGGTTTTCGAGTAACCAGTCGATGGAGGGTTCGCCCTGCATTGCTTTTCGAATGGCTTCAAACATCGCCTTGCGATGCGTATCAAACAAATCTTGATGGTCTAGGTTGGGGTCATCAGCCGCTGCAGGAGTNACCCAAATCGCAGCAATAATGGCAAGATCATTCGCTTTTTCTTTCGGAATAATGCCCTCACGTACGGCGTCGAGAACACCATTGGCCACTGCCGCCTGAACGGTTCCCATAAGAATATTGGTATATTTATTTTTATTGACCGTTACTTTGCTTACCATCAGAGTTGCCGGTTTAACGGCCACATCACCGTTGAGCAGCGCAAGTACACGAGTATGGCCTTTAACTTGATCACCGAGCAACGTTGCAAACGCCTGACCNACNGGNCCNTCCATCTCNCCGATCACCAGNTCTGGTTCNGCNGCCGTTGGTTTGGTGCTGCCTCGTAACAACGCTTCGCCCACTCGAATCCCGATACGCTCACTCATAGTTTACTCCCTTTCCGCNAGTATGTGAANAANTGGATNTCNCNTTGCAGGCGGATTGTAAAGGAAGCGGTTTGCGATGAACAGCGGTTACCGTTATTGCTTGAGCAAACGTGAGAAATCAGCCTCTGAAAGGATTTCAACGCCCAATTCTTTTGCCTTCTGGAGTTTGCTGCCTGCACTCTGGCCGGCAACAAGAAAATCCGTCTTTTTGGATACGCTGGACGTCGCACGGCCACCGTGTTGCGAAATTAGATCGTGCATTTCATCACGGGTATATTTTTCGAGACTACCGGTGACGACAAAGGTTTTGCCGGAGAGTGTTTCTCCACCGGTCGACCCTTGCGATTCTGCTTGGAGATTGACGCCTACCGCTTCGAGATCGGCAATGATTTTATCGCCGTGCTGGGAATGCAAAAAATCGTATACACTGCGAGCAATAATTTCACCAATTTCATCTACTTCAGCCAGCTTCTCCATGGAGCATTGACGGATCGCATCAATGCTGCCGAANTTTTTTGCCAGTAANAGAGCCACGTTCCTGCCGACATGGCGAATCGAGAGTGCATTGAGTAAGCGACCCAANCCCCGTTGTCGACTCGCGTCAATTTGCGCAAGCAAATTTTCGGCAGACTTTTTCCCCATTCGCTCCAGGGCAACGAGCTGATTTTCTTCGAGGCGATAAAGATCGCCATAGGTGGCAACCAGATTTTGTCCGATCAATTGATCGATGAGTGCTTCACCGAGCCCCTCAATCTGCATCGCATTGCGACTGGAAAAATAGCGCAGTCGCTCTTTCCATTGGGCTGGGCAATTGAAATTCGGACAACGGATGTAGACGCCGCCCTCGTCCTTGCGTAGAGGCGTATCGCATTCGGGGCATCGCGTGGGAAACCGGAATTTTGCTGATTTACCTTTTCTTTTATGTAACTCCACCCGCACGATATGTGGAATAATTTTCCCCGCCTTTTCGACGACGACCGTATCGCCCGGTCGAACATCTTTTCGTTCAATTTCTTCCGCGTTGTGAAGGCTTGCGCGACTTACGGTCGTTCCCGCTAATTCGACCGGTTCCAGTTCAGCAACCGGCGTCACCGCACCTGTTTTGCCTATCTGAACGCGTATTTCATTCAGCTTGGTGACGGCTTCATATTTTTCAAACTTATAGGCGATCACCCAGCGTGGACTCTTTGCCGTACTGCCAAGCCGCTCACGTTGGTCAAAGCGGTTGACCTTGATCACAAGTCCATCGACCTCAAAATCCAGTGTATGCAGCGTTGCAATGAGTTGATCACAGTGGGTGATGACCTTATCAATCGAATCAAAACACTCGACATAAGGTGTTGCTGGCAAGCCAAAGTTTTTGAGTTCTGCCAAAAACTCCATGTGTGTCTTTGCCCGAAGCTCATCGGTTTCTCCGACNCCATGGCAGAACATATGCAAGGGACGCTGGGCACATTTACGAGGATCAAGTAGGCGAATGCTACCGGCGGTTACATTGCGCGTATTGGCGAATATGGTCTCGCCTTGCTGCTCCTGTCGTCGATTGAGTTTAACCAAGTCCGAATTCTTCATGTATATTTCACCACGAACTTCTAGAAGTTTTGGTGTCGAACTCCCAGTCAGACGCAACGGCACATCTTTCACAGTACGGATATTGTGTGTGATATCATCCCCCACGACGCCATTTCCTCGCGTCAAAGCTCGCGCGAGTATGCCACGTTCGTAGATAACCGTTGCGGCTACCCCGTCGATTTTGAGTTCAACAACCCACTCAATCGGTTCATCGGGAAGAAGTTTTGCGACTCGATCAGCATACTTGCGGACCTCCTCCACGCTGTAGGTGTTGTCGATTGAAAGCATGGGTACGCGATGCTCGATCGATTGTAGATTTTCGACCGGTTGTTCACCGACTCGCTGCGTTGGGCTTTCAGGGGTCTGCAGGTCAGGGTGCTTCGCCTCGATTTGACGTAGTCGATCGATAAGTTGATCGTATTCCAGGTCGGAAATGACTGGCTCAGCTTCAACAAAATATTTCCGGTCGTGATCACGAATGTCATCACGTAGTTTTTCAACTTCTTGTGCAGTCGGTTTAGCCATGGGACGAAATAAATTTAATTGAATACGTAGAATGAATAAGCCATTAAAAGTCGTTCACTCTTTTCCGGTCTGTTCACATTCGGGCAAGGTGTTTACTGGGGTACCCTCAGGAATATGGGGGACCATGCACAGGAAAGTTAAGGGCGCGGTGCCGGTGTTGCGGAACTGGTGAATTTCGTCCGGNCGCACGTATATAAAATCACCAGCGGCAATCGGATGTTCCTCGTCTCCTTCTAATACAATTCCGCTCCCCGATAATACATAGACTTCATGTTCATAGGGATGACTGTGCTTCGGGGTGTGGCCCTCCGGTTCCACGGCGAATTGTCGCATTGCGAAATTGGGGGCACCGTCGGTGTCGTTGATCANCCACCTTACACTGCACCCATTGGCTCCATCCATCATGACAGATTGCGAGTTGACTTTCGCCGCACGATCCACTTTCATAGCTCGGTTCCTTTTTTTGATTTTGTTGAGATCGATGTTTCCAGGTCTTGAACTTGGGCAATCNGGTCAGCCGTTTTCTGTTCACTACGACCAGCTATCTCATCTGTCCCCATAGCGGCCACCGTAAGAAATCCAAGCAATAAGACCTCGATGATGAGTAACCTGTCGCCATATTGGTTCATGAACTCGAGCAAGCCTGTTTGGTTTGCCGTCGTTTCTGTACCGCTCGTCTCACGAATAGCCATCACTCCATAACTGGTAGCACTGATGAAAAAAATAATCCCTACCAGTATCAGTAAAGGGTAAAACGGATTTATTTTTTTAGTTTTCATGGTCAAGATTATAGCAAATAACCAATTACCCCAGTCAGGTCTTTTAGCACCGAGGCGAGGTATCACTCGTAAAAACAACCGGTGGCAGATAGGATAAGAGATTACGCTAATTCGAATAAAGGGCTGGGGAAGAAAACGTGTCCATGCAGGCAATTAAATTGCGTGGCGTTGAGGTGCACAACCTGCAAAAAATCAGTCTTGATATACCACTTCGCCAAACCATTGTTTTTTGCGGTGTCTCTGGAAGTGGAAAAACAAGCTTGGCGATCGATACACTCTATGCCGAGGGGCAAAGACGGTATATCGAAAGCTTTTCGCCCTACACGAGGCAATTTCTGGAGCAACTCCCCCAACCCGCTGCAGAAAAGATAGAGGGTATCCCGGCCTCGATTGCCGTCACACCGAAACAAACCAGTCGATCCAATCGAGTGACCGTATCCACCGCTACCGACATTGCACAGCATCTCCAGTTACTCTTTGCCAAAGTTGGCCAAACGCTGTGCACCGAATGCGGTCGCCAGGTCATGGTCGATAGTCCGGAAACGATCGCCGAATGGATAACGCAACAAGCGGCAGGCACTCGGCTTCTGATAGCTTTTCCTTCGTCTGTTGACAATGAATCGCAGGCAAACGAACGGGTCGCGCGGCTCCGTGCAGAAGGATTTCTACGGGCAATTCTCGGTAGCAGCGTGGTGCAACTCAGCGATGTGCAGCAGAGTGTCATCGAGCAGGAAGAGGCGTCACTCGGAGAATTTGACGTGATCGTCGACCGGGTTAAAACGGGCGAATGGCAGACGAAGCGTTTACGAGATTCCTTAGAAACTGCTTTTGCTCAAGGAAATCGTGAATGTTCTCTTTGGATCGAAGAGAGTCAAGGAACAAGGGGTGCGCAGTGCAGAACCATTGATGGCAAATTAATGCGGCGTATTGGGTTTAGTGAGCAAATGGAATGTGCTGATTGTGACCTTTGCTTTCCGCTNGCCGATCCAAGATATTTTAATTTTAACAGCCCGCTCGGTGCGTGTCCTACCTGTGAAGGTTTCGGCACGGTTGCCGAAGTGGACATGGATCTGGTTGTACCCGACAAACAAAAGACATTGCGGCAAGGTCCGATTGCTCCGTGGAATACGCCGGCCTACAAGCATGAACTTGAAGAGCTTTTGGACTTGGCGGATGATTTTCAAATACCGGTTGATATTCCTTTTGTGAAGTTATCCCCAAAAGCACTTCAATTGATCGAGGAGGGTGTTCCCGAGCGCGAGTTTGGTGGATTACAAGGATTTTTTCGTTGGCTCGAGAGTCGCAAATACAAGATGCCGATCCGGGTATTTCTCAGTCGTTGGAAAACCTATCGACCCTGTTCCACCTGTGATGGTAGTCGACTNAAAAAAAGTGCTCTCGCAACGACGATTGCTGGCTGCAACATTGGTCAGATCAGCGCAATGCGGGTTTCAAACTGCATCGCGTTTTTAAGTCGTTCCGAAATAGAGGCAGAGACAGATACGCATCGAATTGCCAAGAATATTCTTAAGGAAGTCAATTCGAGATTACGCTATCTCGAGTCGGTTGGACTTGGATATTTAAGTCTCGACCGACCGTTGCGGACCTTGTCGGCGGGTGAGTCGCAGCGTGTGGCACTGACTGCCGCCCTAGGCTCAAACCTGGTGAACATGCTGTATGTACTCGATGAGCCATCTGTCGGTCTCCATCCGCATGATATAGGTCCGCTGGTCAAGGCAATCAACGATCTGCGTGACCGTAGTAATACAGTGGCAGTCATTGANCATAAAGAATCCGTCATTCGATCGGCAGATCAAGTTATTGAAATCGGTCCTGGCGCAGGCGAACAGGGTGGGAAAATTGTTTTTCAGGGAACTCCTGCAGAACTGGAAGCGGATGAGGGAAGTTTAACCGGCGATTATCTCGCTAGGCGCCGCGGTATACGTGCGGCGCATCATCCTCGCGAAACGGATCAGGGGTGGATTCGGTTGACGGGTGCTTCCGGGAATAATCTAAAAAATGTGGATGTCGAGTTCCCGCTCGGAGTTCTATGTGTAGTAACCGGTGTCAGTGGTGCTGGAAAAAGCAGTCTTGTTCAAGATACCCTGTTTCCTGCGATCTGTGGTCGACTAGGAAAAGAAACACCATCGGGGTTGCCCTTTGACGATCTGTTTGGCGTTGGACAACTTGATGAGTGCGTGTTTCTCGATCAACAGGCAATCGGAAAATCGCCTCGCTCCAATCCGGTGACATATATCAAAGCCTTTGACGAGATACGTCGGGTCTTTGCACAGGCAACGGATGCCCGCACTCGGAACATTACGATGAGTCACTTTAGTTTCAACGTAGATGGTGGTCGCTGTCCGCGTTGCAAAGGAGAAGGCCAGATTAGCATCGATATGCAATTTCTTGCCGATATTTATATGGACTGCCCAGAGTGTCATGGTGCGCGTTACCGACCGGAAATTCTGGACATCTTATATCGTGGTCGAAGTATTGCCGATGTTTTGGCATTAACGGTACGTGAAGCGTTTGTTTTCTTTCGAGGCGAGACAAAAGTTCAGGCAAAATTGAAGCGATTATTGGATGTGGGTTTAGGGTATCTTCCGCTGGGTCAGGGGGCAAATACGCTGTCGGGAGGCGAGGCACAGCGGCTCAAGATGGCCACAGCCATGTCCACGCGATCTCAGAGTCAAACCTTATATATTCTTGATGAACCGACCACCGGATTACACTTTGCGGATGTCACTCAGTTGCAAGATTGTTTCACAGCACTGCTTGATGTGGGACATTCACTGATCGTTGTCGACCATAATCTGCAATTGATGAAAGAGGCAGACTATTTGATTGATTTGGGACCGGGAGCGGCGGATGCCGGCGGACAAGTGGTTGCGGTTGGGACTCCGGAGGATTTAGCAAAAAATTCATCACACCCGACAGCCCGTTGCCTGGCTGAGGCTTTGACTGAAGAGACCTTGTTGCATGAGGATGCATCTCTTCTGGAATAGAAAAAAGAGACCTAAAGGATACTGTTGTTGAGCCAATTCATTTCCAATGTGATCACAATTTATTGGGATAATGTAAATTCCATCCAGGCAGAACTTTTTGTGCAGTCGGACGATGCATCGGTAACGGTTCTAGGTGGAGAGCTATCCGGCCCTTTTTGCTGCAATGCACACACATTGTCCTCTCGTTACGCTCTACGTCCCTGTGGAGACAAAGAGCAACAGGTCTTGAAAGTTGTTTTACCGGACCCTTGTTTTTGGTCACCCGGGGCTCCGTTTCTTTATCAGTTGGAGATCAAAGTTTGCATCAACGAGGAGCCGGAATCGAGCCATTCGTTTCCCCTCGGTATCCGTCCATTAACTATCCGGGGTCATGATTTTTTTTACGCAGAACGTCGCTATGTGATGCGAATTGTCGACGTACCACAGGCGGTGCAGAAAACACAAGATATAGAAACAGCACTGGAGGCTTGTCACGAGACGGGAGCAGTATTGCTCATGCGACGTCCCGATGAAGCAATCTTTCAGGAGGCGACACAAAAGGGCGTTCTATTGGCCGCACAAATTGAAAGCACGCATCCGGACCAAGTGCAATCGGAGCTTAATAAATACGCCCTCTGGCCTGCGGTTGGGATGGTGGTCCTGCCGAGAGAATTGGTTCTCGAGATGCCATTGCGTCCCCCGGTCTCGTCTTTGATTCGTGCGGTTGAGTATCGGCATGGTGAAAGCGTTCCGCCATGGGCACAGGTTCTCATCGTGAAAGAACAGTGTCTGGGCGAAGCATCTTTGCAAGAGGAGAAGCGACCACAGATCGTATGCTGTCCGATCGATTCCGCGGCGTCGATTGTCGCCGCACGTCGCGTTTGTGACGATTTACAACAACGGACAGTCGCTTGGCAACAGATTGCCGGGTACCTTGCATTGTCCAAAGGCGCGTTATATTGATGGCCATAGCATTTCCCCCTTATCTCTATTTGTCGAGTCCGTGATCGAATGTCAGGTACCGCATCGCATGATCCGCTCGATCGTTATGCACGTCAGTGGCGGTATGCGCCGCTTGGTCGAGAGGGGCAGGAGCGACTTCAACAGAGTCGAGTACTCATTTGCGGCTGCGGCGCGCTCGGTTCTGTTATTGCAAACACGCTCGCGCGCGCCGGAGTCGGGTATCTTCGGATTGTCGATCGTGATTTTTTAGAATTGAATAATTTGCAGCGGCAAGTGCTTTTTGATGAACAAGATGTGGCAGCTCGCCTTCCCAAGGCCATTGCGGCGGCA
>NHBP01000108.1 GCA_002168195.1 Planctomycetaceae bacterium TMED10 | reverse complement strand
TCTCTTCGAGGTTGTCTGTTGCAGCGTAGTTGTCCCGAAAAGCGCGTCTAACCTTCGCCATGTCGGCTTTGTTAAACGTTGGCTCTGGTGCCGCTACCTGTCGCTCTGAGGCCTTATTACAAGCCGAGCAGGCAATCAGAAAGAGAAGTAAGAGAGTGCTGAATCGACTCACAGAGAAACCCCAGGTGTTTACGACCGTTAGAACTCTTTGCGGCTTATTTCTTTGCCGTCTTTGTATTGAATTTCTTTTGTCTTGTTGCCATTTTTGTCCCACTCAACAAAAAGGCCATCTTTCTTGCCGTTCTGCCAATGTTCCTCGTGATACTTCTGGCCGTTTTCATACCACCAAGTCTGAAGGCCATCTCGCTTGTCATTCTTTTGATGTGTCTCCGAACTCTTCTTGCCGTTTCCATAGTAAGTGACAAAGATGCCTGAGCCATCGACAACCTTTGTAATCGGACAAGGCTCGCCATCAGGCTTCCACGCCGATGCCGAGACTAGCTTGTCGTTCTTGAAATTGGCCTCTGCTTTCTTCTGGCCGTTTTCATACCACTCAGTAAAAAGGCCATCTTTCTTACCGTTCTTGTAATGCCACTCCCGCTCCTTCCGGCCGTTTTCGCGCCACCAAGTCTCAAGGCCATCTTGCTCGTCGTTCTTGAAATGGGCCTCTCCTTTCTTCTGACCATTTTTACGCCAAAAAGTCCAAAGGCCATCTCGCTTACCGTCCTTGTAATGACGCTCCACCCACTTCTGGCCGTTGCCATGCCACTCAGTCGAAAGGCCATCTTTCTTGCCGCTTTTGTAATTGCCCTCTAATTTCTTCTGGCCATTGCCATAGTAAATAACGTGCTTGCCATTCTCGGGCGGTGGGTCAGCCTCCACCTGCGAGCCAACGAGAATCAGAAGTAATAAAACCAGCATGAGTCTGCTGTACATCTTCATAGAAATGCTCTAAGTGTTTTTGACCCTTCCAGCATACGGGGCGAAAACAGAGCGTGCCAGACCTAAGAAAACCGCTACTGAACGGGTTTTGTCCGGGCTAGTCGGAAGAGGATACTTTTTTAGATAATGGGTGCGGTGGTTATCTAATCGAATGGGGGTGCGTTATGAGAAGTCTTACTGCGTTTTTATTTTGTTTGACCTTTCTGGTTTGCACTGCGTGTAGTGGTCGAGATACCAGCACGCCCGCGAAGGCACTCATCGGGCAGTGGCAAATTAAAGAAGGAAAAATGTTTTTCATGCCGTTTGGAACATGGGTCATCGTTAACAAGGACGGTAATCACCAATTAGGTGTTTACAAAATCATGGAGCAAAATGTCAATGATTTCACGATGCGAATCGATCTCGCGCCGTGGAAAAGAGATTTATCAGCAGAAAGAGCCGCCTCTGCCACATTTTCGAAAGACTTCCGTGAAATGAAATGGGTGTGGCCCCAAAATGAAGGATTGCCGTCGCATTATAAATACATCGATTCCAAACTGTCGCCCTAGCGGATTGGCGAACCACCATCCGGTCAAGAATGATCGCTCGCCCCAAATTTTCCCCGCGACAATTTAATACCGCGATGAAAAGGTTTCTAAACCATTCTCTGAAGCGTCACCGATTTTTGTACTGATGCAAAAGCACGCAGATATAGCTCGATGACGTTGACACTCTACACATAAAGGCTCAAACTAAGTCTTGCCTACACACGCGGGTGTGGCGGAATTGGCAGACGCGCTAGATTTAGGATCTAGTGGCCTTAGGTCGTGGAGGTTCGAGTCCTCTCACCCGCACTTTGATCTTCAGCATTCAGCGGGCATCGCGCCCTTGCCGAATCGGTTGCGATTAACGCTGGCGATTCGTAAGCATTAGATCGCGGTCGGTTAAACACCGAGTAACTGCATGTTGCTATCGCCACTACCGAAGGTGCCCGCGTCAACATTGTGGCGGTTCAGCAATTCGAGCCACAGATTGCAAAGCGGCGTTCCCTCCTCGACCACCTTATGCTGCTGATGCTGATAACCGCCTCCGGCCACCAGAATCGGCAACCGGTGACAGGTGTGATCNGAAGCATCGCCAAAATTGCTGCCCAGCACCACAGTCGTGTGGTCAAGCAGTGATCCGTCTGCCTCGGGAATCGCCTTCAGGTCCATCAGGAANTGATTAAAGCGCCGCATAATGTCGGTTTCAATGCAACTCAATCGCTTTANCGCATCCGCGTTGTAACCATGATGCGAAAGCGTGTGCCAACCACCGGTCGCCCCCGGNACCTTGATCGCCCCGTAAATCCAATCCATCGAAATCGTGATCACACGCGTNGAATCGGTGCGGAACGCCAGTTTTGCCAATTCAAAGAGATTTTGAATCTTTGCCGAAAACTTAAATTGCGAATCCCGGCTCAACGAATTCGGCACCTTCGGTTTTTCTGTCTGCAGCCAGAACGCCTCGTGCTGCAACTGCGATTCAAGTTCCCTGATCAACACCTGATACTGCGCGATGCTCTCCGCCGTGTCGTTCGACTGCCTTAACCNTGCAAGATCACGCTTCAGGCTCTCGACGATCTGTCGGTCCCCTGCGATCTGCTGTTTCTTGCGAGCAAGATCTTCGGGCCCAAATAACAGATTGAAGATTTTTTGNTCATCATNCATCGGCGAAATCGCCCTGCCCCGTTCATTCCACGAACAACCCCAACCGCGATCATAAATACTGAAACCTAACGACCGAAAGCGCGTCTCGTTACCAATCTCCCGGGCAAGCATTTGGTCGAGCGAAATGGTGTTNGNAAATCCNCTCGCCTCCGGGTTCGTTGCCCCGGTNAAAAATGATTTCTCCGAGTCATGATTACTCGTTTCCATCCCCGGATGAAAGAGATTCTTGATGACCGTCACGTCTNCCGGACATTCAATCAAGCTCAAATATCGCGAGCTATCAAGCCGTCCGGCATCGGTAGGGTCGAAGTAGCTTTTAAAGAANCCGAGCGAATTACAAATAAAGATNATCCGCCGTGGAGCCCGAGNTTGCAGTTCGCTGGCACCNGCGCGAACCGCNNGAAGCGCATGAAGNGATTGAAGCGCAAGCGGCAATGCTGCCCCGAATTTTAAAAACGTTCTTCTTTCGAGTGTTTCAATCATCACTATTCGTCCCNGTTNGTCAGGGTTCGTCAGGGTTCGTCACGATTTTCGATCAACGANAAGACCAGCACCTCCTTCACCAGATCTTTCATTCCCCAATCTTCCGCGTCGTCCCCGATGCGGTTAAATAACGCGACCCGCTCGGCCAACGTCGGCTCACGACCGTTGGCATATTCNAAGAATTGCTTCATCAAGTTGTAAGCGATTTTCTCGGGGCTGGCCAACAGTATTTTTTTTAGCCCCTGCACCCCCTCAAACGCCTCCCCCTCGATCTCCCCCGAAGCATCCACTTCACCGGCCAAGGAAAAATGACCGCCCCGCTGATAACCAAACGTTCCCCCGTGCGGCTCGCNNACTCGGTAACGAGCACGATANTGGCCGACCGCATCAAAACGCTCCAAACCAAAACCATAAGGATCGATGTTTTTGTGGCACGCTGCGCACGCNTCCTTNTCTTGATGCTTCTGAATCTGCTCGCGGATCGTCGTGGCACCCGACGTGTCGGGCTCGATCGAGCTGATGTTCTCCGGCGGAGGCGCGAGCGTGTTGCCCGCAATCCTCCGAGAAATCCATGCCCCACGGCGTATCGGAGACGAGTCGAGCCCATCGGTGGTCACCTTCAGCACACTGCCCATCGTCATCAAACCACCGCGCACCGATTCGGGGGGCAGTGTCACCTTGCGCATCTGCTGACCGGTNACGCCNTCCACTCCATAATGCTGCGCCAAACGTTGATTCAAGAAACTAAACTCTGCATCGATCAATGCGCCCACCGGCAAGTTGTTNAAAATNAGATGCCGCAAAAACATCTCCGTTTCCCGCGGTAAATAATAATCGAGCAGATCGTCGTAAAGCGGATAAAGNTTCAGGGAGGGCGGCACCTGCTTGAAGAACCGCAGATGCAACCATTGATCACAGAAAGAGTGGACCATGCGCGCGGATTTATGATCTGNCAGCATTCGATCAATCTGTTCNCGCACCNCGGGTCCGGAAAGCTGGTTCNTTTTTGCCAGATCNAAAAGNTCTGCATCNGGAACCGAGAGCCAAAGCGTGCGNGCCAGTTCNGCNGCNATTCGNTACGACTGGTTGNGGTAATCATCCTCTGGAAGCAAAAACTGCCGGGAGCAGAGCATCGCTTTGAGCGCAAGTTTTGTGGCCGCAACAAAATCGCCCGTNNCTTGATATCTGTNTCGGGCTAGCGNAACGTAGGGCACAAGTGACGCATCATCTGCCTTGCCCGCAAACGCACGTTGTGCAAAGGTTTGAATCACCCGCTTCAGGGCGTCGTCGCTCTCGGTCGCTACCGAGATGTTCACTTTCTCCCGCGGCACCGAAACCGCAGCCATCACATCCAGCTTGCCGATCGCAGCACAGTTCGGCTCCCCGGTGGAATAAGAATCGGTAATCAGAAACTTAATGAACGGCGCGGTGACCGGCTTTGGAAAAAGTATCTTCTGTTCTGCGGCCAGACGGGTGAGTAGATCTCCCTTTACGATCGGATCGCCCCACTCGACACCGTTGGCCGAAACATAGATGGCAAAGCTCTTCACCTGCCCGTTTCCATCGCCACCGGAAAGGGTCGAATACGTCAGTCCCTCTATTTCAGACCGCTCTGGATTTTTTATGGTGACAAAGTGCGGCGGTTCGGCAGGCCCGTCACTGATTTTCGACCGCCAATGGGTCCGGTTCGAGCCATCGAGCAATCGNTCTTTGCCCATGCCTGGCTCGAAACTACTCACCGCAAGGGTTCCTCCGATCCGCTCGAGGGTCGATTTACCGGTATCGACCCGGTGTTGGCTGCGGTTCGGAATGTCGAGGTCTATTNCCGGAAAGATTTTGGCGAACGATTCGGGCGGCCATTGATGCAGCGGACCGCGCACTTTCACGTTCTCGATATAGACACCCTCGGTCGTGTTCTCTTTTCGCCAGGTGTGCTGACTGAAGCAATGCACCGAAAGGCTCTCGCCCGGCTTAAAAAAACCGCGTACCGTATAACTTTCCACCTCCNTATCGCCCACCGAAATGACATCCAAAATCCGCTGGGGCTGCGGGCGATCGTCGGCAAAATAATATTTACCCGCATGCACCTGAATCGTGACGTCTTCTTCAAAGTCACCGACTTTGGCAGCGTCGAACGTCAATTCATACCAACCGGCAACCGGCGGCGCAAAATCATCGTAGAAGAAAGAGTAACTATTTCCATTATTGGCACGGGTCCAAGAGAACAGAATGCCTTTCTTAAATGGTTTTGTATAGATATTGTAGGTGTGATGGCTGTCACGGAGTCGGTTCGTGTTCCAGGTGTACTCGGGCAGAAATCCTTGCTCGGGAAGTGCTGCCTCGAGGAGCTGATCGGCCGCTGCAAAATAGGCCGCCAACTGCTGCGTCGTGAGCCGAATGCGNTGATCGGTATCATAGCGGAGCGTCCCTCGATCATCCGGGACCGAGGCGGTGACTTGTTGGTCGGTGCCCAGTAAGTCATTCATCCTGTGATTGAATTCGAAGCGGCTGATTCGCCTCACCGCGGTTGGCAACGGCGGGGTTTGCCGCTCGGCGAGTAGGCCCGCCATTTGCAGCCGTTCACGATGACTCGGCTGCTCCGCATCGCGGGGCGGCATCTTTTCGGTAATCAGATGTTCAAAAATTCGAGTGGCATCCCACTCAGGCTTTTGCAACNGTTGCTTCAGGTCCAGGTTGCCTTCCACCGCGCCATCAGCATGGCAGGCAAAGCAATATCTCTCAAACAACTGATGTGGAGCATCCCCACCCCGCGCCCCGGCCGCGGAATGAAGAAAAACCATCGGGCCGATCACCAACGGAATGATCCGCCACATGTCGATTGTTATGGAAATGAACGACCTAGGCTGGCTTTCCATTGCTGATTCCAATGCAATGACGGGGGATCCACCTCTATTTTAACTCAGTATGGACCGAAGGGGCATCATTTATCGAGACCGGCTCGCGCACTGGAGAATCGTTAATCTTTACCGGNTCCNNGATTGCCTTCACTCTCACCTTCACTCTCACCTNCNCTCTCACCTCCGCTCTCACCGACATTTGCACCGGCACTATCACCGATGGCATTTCGCACGCGATCGAACCCGACTTTTAATTCGTCAGCAACCATCCCGAAGGCGGTGAGCACATTCTCAGCGGACTCGCCCGCAGCTTCCGAGACCGGTTTATATTGCTCCGATAGCTGATCGCATTTTCTGGCAAGCCGATCATATTCCTGTTTTGCATCCTGCCCGGCTAAATCTAATTGACGCTTCAACTCATCNCGCTGTTTTTGCAGCAGATTGATTAAATCGTCAAAATTCGATTGGTCATGCGGCATCTTTGCTTCTCTCGATAGTTCACCAAAATGAAACAACGATTACTCACATTTGAGCCAAGCTGGATCCATGGGCATCTGCCACAAATCTTGCTTGCCGACCGTTCCTTCTCGATCAGATCGGAACAGCAAAATTTTTCCGTTCGCCGAAACGCTCGGATTCGCTTCGGCATAGTCAGTATTGGCAGACACGCCCAAATTACGTGCCGGGCCCCAGGATGCATCCTTCGATGGTCGACACGTTACGTAAAGATCCGATCGACCGAAGCCGGGCCGCTTGGAATGAAAAAACAGCGTCAGCCCGTTTTCGGTAATTGCGGGGTTGGAATCGACCCACTTCGAGTTCACATTCGGCCCCATGTTTTGCACAGCTGTGAAAGGACCGTTCGGATCTTCTCTTGTCGCCATATAAATATCTTTACTGCCGATTCCGCCGGGGCGATTCGAACTAAAATACATCGTCTTGCCATCATCGGTAATCAATGCCGCAGTATCTGCATAGCCAGTGATCACCTCTTTGCCGGGAACAAGCTCTACTTTCCCAAACGGGGCGTCCAGCGATGCCCGCTGCGTATAAAACAGATCGCGATGTGTTTGGATTCCATCCTCCTCGCCGTTAAATAATCTTTCAGAGTGAAAGACGAGCGTCTTTCCATCGGCAGTGATCGACGGGCCAGAATCAAGATGCGGACTGTTAATCTTCGGTCCCATGTTTTCAACAACCGTCCACTCGCCATCGGGTGTCTCGCGGCGGGCACGATATAAGTCGCGATCCTGCGAACCTTCGCGCTCAGAGGAAAAGAACATTTCTAGACCGTTGCTGGTCATCTCCGGATTAAATTCACCCTCGGATGAGTTAACGGGAACCCCCATATTGGTGGCTGTTAGCTTGGACGAATCCGTCTCGTGAATGATCTCTTTTGCATCGACCAACTCATTCTGGTTCGTCCCCGGGTTTTTCGAGCAGCTCGTTCCGATCGCTACCACACAGAGAAGAAGGCTCAGGTGAATTGCGATGAACCGCCCGCCGGATTGCATCTGTTTCGCATCACCCACTCGATATAATTTGCAGTCCATCGACCTTTTCTCCCTTTTCTTTTTCCAGAATGTAAAAACGATCCGCCCCCGGCTCGAGGAACCTACAGGTTAATCTCCAGCCCCGGTAATCGTCTAGGGTTTATATCGATTAAGCCCAGCTACGTCACGACCGGGCGATTAGACGAATCATGCTGCATTACGCTACATTGCGTCAACAAACCATCCACACAGCGTCCGCAAAAATAGTCGGCCCACAACCAATCCAACACCAAATCCATCGCAATCGCATGTCAAGAAATTCAATCGTGCCTCATTTTTTTACGCTCTACTCCCTGCTGTGCTATACGGTGATCGCGGCAGCTGATCCTGATCTGCGGCAAACGAGAGAACAGCTTGCCAGCGGCCCCGGCGGAAAACAGAAGATGGATTACCTACTATACCTTCCGAACGGATACCACGAATCGAAAAAAGACTGGCCACTCATCCTCTTTCTGCACGGCGCGGGGGAACGGGGCACCCACATCGACAAGGTCGCCAAACATGGTCCGCCGAAGATCGTACGTGATGGCACGATGGATCTACCGTTTATTATCGTCTCGCCACAGTGCCCGAACGGAAAATGGTGGAGCGATCAAGCGCAATTAAAAAAGCTCGCCGCATTACTGGACACAATTGAAAATAAATATCGGGTCGACAAGCAGCGGGTTTACCTTACCGGCCTGAGTATGGGCGGCTATGGCACCTGGCACCTAGCCGGTGCACGACCGGAACGATTCGCAGCCATTGCTCCCATCTGTGGCGGTGGAAATCCAAAGGATGCAAAAAAATTATCGGCCCTTCCAATGTGGGTTTTTCACGGTGCCCGCGATTCAGTGGTACCACTCGCCGAATCGGAACGCATGGTTCGTGCAGTCAAAGCTGAAGAGGGAGAAACTCAATTCACCATCTATCCCGAGGCAGGCCACGATTCGTGGAGTGCGACCTATGCCAATCCGGACCTTTATGATTGGTTTTTGCAACAGCAACGCTAGGCAATGAGGTTTTCCGCAGTGGATGGGATGCAAAATAAAAAACATTCTTTCCCGCTATGGGCCTGGCGATTGGCGGGCGGCGGGTTGTTACTCGCTTTGAGTCTGTTTTTCTGCTGGTCGTATTACACCGGTGGCATCGTCGCCACTGTCCTGAGCACCACTTTACCGAGCGCGGAGAAGGTGGAGGCGATCCAGGAATTGTTTGCGGCGTGGGGCAACCTTGCCCCACTAGCCTATCTCATGCTAGTGATCGCTGAAGTGGTGATTGCACCTATTCCCGGTACGCTGCTTTACCTTCCCGGAGGCATGCTTTTCGGAGGGTTTTGGGGTGGAACGATCACACTGATCGGAAATACCATCGGCGCAGGCTTGGCCTGCGGCATCATGCGTTCTCTGCTCGGTCCGGAGGCCCGCGAAAAAATTGCGAGAAAACCTTTTTTCATCCGCCAACGGGAACGGATCGAACGCCATGGCATGGGAATCATCCTACTCTTACGCATCAATCCGCTCACCTCCTCAGACCTCGTTTCGTATGCTGCCGGCCCGACCCCTATTCCGGTAACACACGTCATGCTCGGGACCTTCATCGGCATGGCACCCCTGTGCTATTTGCAAGCCTATACGTCCATGACACTCTTTGATTCCTTTCCCTGGCTCCTCTGGCCGCTGGTCGGTATCGCAATAATTTACCTGGGAATCCTTTGCTGGTTGCTGTGGAGAGCCGGAAAAAAAGAGAATCCCCTTTAATAAGCGTCTCCCTAGACCGATAAGATTCAGTAGTTCATTCTCCCAAGCGCTTGACTCTCCGGCAACGACTAGCAGAAAATACAGTGTTGACGAGATACCACCGAATCGGCGTCTGATCCAGGGAATTGCCCAGATGCATTCACCTAGAGAAAATCCGCAGCCCACCAAGACAAGCGCGACAAGTGCAACGAGCGCAATGAGCGCAACGCGGCACGGACTCGTCCGCCTCGTCATTCTCGCCGCCCTGCTCTGCTCTACCGCCGGGTTTTTGTTTTACGAGCAGGAAATTCCCGTACCCGAAGAAACAATTCCCCGGGTCGATCGGACCGGTGATTATGTGTCTTCCGACACCTGCAAGAAATGCCATCCGGGTGCACACGCTTCGTGGCACAACACGTTTCATCGCACAATGACCCAGGTTGTCTCGCCCGAAACGGTCGTGGGCGATTTTGATGGCAAAGATTACCAGGTCGGTGACATTACTTACAATTTCTATCGAGACGGCGACCTCTTTATGGTGGATGCGAAAAAGAAAAACACGATGGGTAACGTCCGCTCATTACCGAACTTTCCTCGCCGTGTTGTGATGTCGACCGGTTCCCACCACTACCAGGCTTATTGGGTGCCAAACCTGAAGCGACAACCGATTGAAATCCCTCTCTATTACAACATCGCCGAGCAGCGATGGATACCAAAACAAAAATCGGTCATTGAACCCCCCGACACACCCGGCAACTCGGCACATTGGAATAGCCACTGCATCAATTGCCACAGCACCGGGGGAATGCCTTTCTTCGATGAAGAGCGGATGGTGGCCGATAGTCGCGTCGCCGATTTCGGCATTTCTTGTGAAGCGTGCCATGGGCCAGGCAGAGAACACGTTAAGCATCATCAAAATGCGCTAAATCGCTACATGCAGCATTTGCGCGGCGGACCGGATCCGACGATTGTCAATCCTGAACATTGCACCACCGAGGTGAGCGTGATGATCTGCGGCCGCTGTCACAGCAGCAGCCAACCCATTGATCTTGTCAGTGCCCGCAAAGAAGGCATTCAATATCGGGCCGGGAATGATGACCTCGCAGAACACCTAACGTTTGCGGATTTTGATAATCTAGACGAGCTAGAAGATTACTACGGCAAAGATCGACCCAAAATCGAAGGAGTCGAAACTCCCACCGAAGGCCACACATTCAGTAAAGTGTTCTGGAATGATGGCACGTGCCGCATCGGGGGTGATGAATACAACGCGCATATCAAATCACCCTGCTATCTCCAAGGAGAATTAACGTGCCTGTCGTGTCACTCGATGCATGACAGTGATCCGAACGATCAACTTGCGGCGATGATGGACACGAACGAAGCGTGCCTGCAGTGCCATTCATCGTATCGCGATAATCTGAGCGCGCACACTCACCACGCAGCCGATTCAAGCGGTAGTCTCTGTTACAACTGCCATATGCCCAACACAAGCTACGCACTCTCCACCGCGATGCGGAGTCACCGCATCGACAGTCCCGATGTCCAGCGGAGTGCTGACACGGGCCGACCGGATGCTTGCAATCTTTGCCATCTCGATAAATCACTCGCCTGGGCCGGAGATTATCTCTCTGAGTGGTACGGGCAATCACCACCCAAGCTGACGGCAGAACAACAGGAACTGCCCGCATCGATCCTCTGGCTCCTCAAGGGCGATGCTATCCAACGGGCAGTCACTGCCTGGCACTTCGGTTGGACCCCCGCCCTCACCGCATCGGATAACACTTGGCAGGCACCGTTCCTGGTGCAACTACTTACCGATCCCTACGATCAGGTCCGCTTTATTGCGCATCGTGCGCTGCGTGCCGTCCCCGGATACACACCAAATGAATTTCCATTCGATTTCCTTGCCAGCGATGATGCGCACCAGGCGGACCAGACAACCGCCCGAACCAAATGGCAGGCAGAAAACCCACCCGGTTCCGAAGCGGCAGAAAGAATCATAGAATTGATCGGGAACGAACCGCTGAACGCCTTCCTTGAACGCATGTCTGCGGCACGAGACGATACGGCAGTCGAAATACCCGAGTAGTCTATGGATCATCAGCCAGAAGCCCGTGGGAACGCAGCACGTCTGAGCAAAGCGCACTTGCATTTGTGTTTCGGCTGGTGGCAACTGTTTGTATTTCTCTCGCTCGGCATCGGCTTGGAAGTCATGCATGGATTCAAAGTCGGCTGGTATCTGGATGCCGATCATGAAACCCGCCGTTTGATGCTCACCTTGGCCCACACGCACGGCACGCTCCTGGGACTGGTGAATCTTGCTTTCAGCTGGACCCTCACGCGTATCGATGATTGGCCAGAATCAAATCTAAAAATCGCTTCATGGAGCTTGATCGGGGCGAGTGTATTGATGCCTCTCGGCTTTTTTTTCGGCGGGCTCTTTCCTTATCCCGGCGATCCGAGTTTGGGGATTCTTTTGTTGCCAGCCGGCGCGTTCTTGCTCCTCGTATCAGTCCTGCTCACGGCCATGGGGATCACCCGGACCCAAAGTGGTCGTTGAGGCGTTTCTACCACGCTAATTTTCGTCCAGCCATTGGACCAGTTCGATCACATTATGGTCAGGATCGGCAAAGTAAAGCCACCGCACCTTTCCTTCCACCGAGAGTGGTCCTCGGAGAATAGAGACCTTATTTTTCTTGAGTTGGTTGATCGCGATATCCAGGTCGTCGACACCGATCGCGAGATGAGGGCAGTAAGGTGTTTGGGGGGCCGGCAGACCTTTGAATGTTCCATCTAACCGCACAAGCAGTTCTAGTCGCACACTGCCCAGCGCCAAAAACACACACTCTTCATTTTCTTCTTCGTTTCGATGACGCCAGCTTTCGGTGAAGCCCAGGGCGTTGCCATAAAAAGCAATCGAATGCTCAAGATCAGAAACTTCAAACGCCATATGATCAAACCGCATCGGTATCGCCACCTGTTGCAAGGATTCGCAGGGAGTATGCTATAGAACAATGATATTCCCCTTTCCAAGATGACCTGTCCACACGCGGGACGGCTATTTATGAAAAAAATTGAGCTCTTTCCTCTGACCGTATTCTGTCTGCCTTTAGGATTTCCTCCTGCATCTGAAAACGCCCCGGACATGCGTCAGACCTGGATCGATCGTATTCTGCAGATGCGTCGTGATTCCGAGCCGCCGCAAAGTGCCATCTCTGCCTGGACCGGCGATGTGAAAGGCCACGCTTTTCTGCATGAGGATCCACTTTTTGCGTCCCTGTTTGCAAACATCGCGCGTGGACTGGCAGCTTATATTGGCGAAATGGGCATCGATGCAGGTCAGTTTGACCTGTATGCCACACGATCCTGGGGCGTGGTCGCAGAGAAAAACGAACGCGTCAACCGGCACGCTCATTTGCAAAGCCATCTGAGTGTTGCCTACTATCTGCAGAAACCGCCCGATGGCGGACGGCTAGCATTTTTAAAGTCTGATGCACCCAACGAATTTATTCCCGGAATCTTTGAGTCGAAGATGGCATCTCTCTTCAAAGGTCCGCGCACCGGGAGCAACTCATCGACCACGCTTATCGATATCGACGAAGGCGATCTGGTAATCTTTCCGTCGAAAACGGTTCATGCAACCGAACCACACCAATCCGATACACCGAGAATCTCGATTTCGGCAGATGTGATCGTGACGCTGAAAGATGCAACCGGTCATGAATTCGCCCTACCGAACCTTTCGCACTGGAAAAAATTCAACGCATGAGCTCAACGTTTCATCTGCCACCGACGGTGCTTGCCAGGGTTTTTTCCCCGCAGGAATGCCGGCAGATGATCGACTTTGCCGAAACGCAGATGTGGAATGTCGAGAAGGATTCGGTCGATGATCAACCCGCCTGGGAATTAGAGGTCTTAACAACCAATGCGGGCCAGATGGCCTCAACACGATTGCATGAACGAATCGTACTGTTGCGGCCCGAAATTAAAATTCAAAAATATGCCATCTATATCCGCAAATATGCTGCCGATGCTCGACCAGACCTTGCGCCACACGAAGACCGTAGCCTCGTATCTTTCACCGCCGCGCTCAACGACCGCTTCGAGGGTGGAACGTTCATATCGATTGCCCAGGATGGCACAGAAACCGAGATCCCCCTTACCACAGGCGACGCCGTCGTCTTTAGTGGAAATGTGCTCCATGGAATTCGCCCTGTTCAGTCCGGTACCCGCTATTCGATCGTGATGCACTGCATCTAAACGGGGCCACGCGTTAGAGAATCCGTCAAAACAGCAGAGTTTTTGCAAGTTTTTTATGATTTTCATTATTTTGTCTCGCGCCAAATCGTTGCGGAGGCTCCGCTCATAAATTAGACTGATAGAACATTCATAATGATCGTGCATGGCCAGGGGAAAACAGATGCCGCACTACAAAGACTGGTCGGGAACCAGTTGGATGGAAATCCCGCAAGGATCGGCATCCGATCCCGCAGCCAGTGAACACTGGGCCGCCTTTGATTCACACGACGACCTGTTCGAGGCTGCATCGACCCACAATTGGAGCAGTTTCGACACGCAGAATCAGCCGAATGTACCCAGCGTCGGATTTTCGGCCAACCATTGGCTCGATGCCGGTCTGGACGCTCCCGATGCATTTGCGGTGCTCTTTGATGACGCAAACGGTAGTCCTGAAAACGCGCTTTTCATGGTGTGGGACGTTGGGGAACCTTTAAGCAACTTCGAGTACGGCCCGGCAATCCTGCGTAATGAACCGTGGACAGTCGGAGCGATTACATATAACGCACCAAATAACCCCTCCTTTGTGGCTATCGAACAGTTGTATTTTCAATTCGATTCCCCCACCTACGCGGTGCCCGAGCCGAGCACCGGACTGCTGTTATCGCTTGCGCTCGGGGGAAGCCTGCTTTTCCGATCGGTGCGCCGATTCCTGGGATTTTCTGTAACCGTCCTCGCCATGGCTTTGCTGCTGGTTTAATGCTGCTCGGTTAATCAGAATCCACAGGCAAATATTCTCTTATCGCTTTCTCGATTGGTTTGGATCGCGCCTCATAGAGTGCGGCACGTGAAAACAGCTGTCTTTTCATGGAAAAGAAAATATGTCCGGTTCCATTCCTTGATGGCAATCTACTTGTGGACAGTCAAATCTGATTCGCTGACGGACCGTATTTCGCAACATTCGCAACATTCGCAACATTCGCAACAGGGGAAGAAAAATGGAAGAATCACCCGATCGCATGGATGAAACGATCCACAATATCAACTCCGATGGCGTCACCGACTTGGAGTGGGATAGCTACATTAGTGCCCTGTTCAATGGGGATGAGTGAGCCCAACTCGCACTGCACGATGTTGATCACCGCACAAGCTGTCCTCCTACTGCACGCGAGTGATTCGGTGGACTAGACTGCTACGAACACTTTTCATTCATAGCAGTCACGCAAACATCCGGATCAATTGTGCAGATATTGCCCCGTGATTATCTCATTACACCAGAAGGTCTTGCATTTGCAGTCGTCGATTCTGGGATCGAGGATGGTCAAATCGCCTGCTGTTTTCGTTATTTCCAGAATCAGGACGGTAATTGGGAAAAGATTTCGACCCACGATGCCACGATCGTCTTGCAACGCGATTATCCTCAATATCTTTTCCATTCCAAATTGCGAGATACCGTCATCCACGCGGTTCCTGAAGAACACATACTCACGCACCGCGCTGCACGCGACGGGATCACACAACTTCAGTGCGAATCGAAACCGGCAACGATTCGGGGCACAGCAAGGCGGGCGATCGACTACCTGATTGACGACGGTATCGATCGCGGATGCCTGGGCGTGAGTGGATCGCTACTGCTGGGGGCCGAGAAACCGGATTCAGATGTTGATCTGGTCTGCTATGACGAGTCCATGTTTCAAACAGTACGGCAGTTATTTCAACATGCTGCGGGGCCCTTCACGCCGCTTACCCTTGATGACTGGAGGGAAACCTATCGGCGTCGATCTTGTGGCCTACCATTTGATAACTACCTCTGGCATGAACAACGCAAACATAACAAGGCGATGATCGAAAGTACGAAAATTGATATCAGTCTGGTTTGCCCATCCGAAAGCGAAGACCTCAGGGCCTGGCAAAAGAAAGGCAAGATACAACTAGTTACCCGCGTAACGGATGACAGCCGCGCATTCCACACGCCTGCGTGCTGGAAGGTCGCACATGAATCGGTTGAGGAAGTGATCACCTATAGCGCTACCTACACGGGGCACGCTTTATTGGGTGAAAAAATCGAGATCGCTGGATTGCTTGAGCAAAGTGGAAGCGGCGAGCAACGCGTTATTATCGGACAATCGCGGGAGGCTGATGGTGCGTTTATCAGGGTTGTCCCCCTCTAAAGAACGAGTGACCCAGGATCGACGTTTTTCGGAACGGACGTGCATGTTAAATTATCCGCACGTTCATAATCGCTTTTAAACCTTCCTGCTTTTCATCCCTCTGCCGCTCACCAAGCCAAGGCCCTTTTTTATGCTCAAATTTTCCATATTATTCCCCAGTGCATTGCTCATCGTTGCCATCGCTACTCCTGTGTCCGGAGAACGAGATCGCTTGCAGTTTCAGACAGTCGATCCCGGTCCTGACAAAGCAAACGCACCGGTCATCACTCCCTGGAGGTCGATTCCAATTGATGCCGAATATGGTGGCAACTGGTGCGTTACCGGAGATCTCGACGGAGACGGTTCAGCCGAAATCGTATCGGCGAAAAATAAATACAATGATGGCATTCACTACACCTCCTCCGCCGTCGCCCATCGACTCGATGGAAGCGTGCTCTGGAAATGGGGCAACCCCGAGGAGGGGGACGCTTATAACGGCTACGATGTGGCACTCCAGATTTACGACTGGGACGGCGATGGGACCAATGAGGTTATCTTGCTCACACGCGGCGAACTGGTCGAACTGGACGGGAAGACTGGCAAAGAAAAAAGACGTTTCCCGATTCCGGAGCGGGCCACCGATTGCTTGGTCTTCGTCAATCTCTCGGGTCAAGAACGCCCCCAAGAAATCATCGTGAAAGATCGTTATCGAAGAATCTGGGCATATGATTATTCCGGGAAACAACTCTGGGGCGGCCAGTGGAAGCCAGGCGGGTTCCCCACCGCTCACCAGCCTCGACCGATTGATTTGGATGGTGACGGAAAAGATGAAATCATGGCCGGCTACGTCATGCTTAACAGTGATGGTACGACGCGTTGGGTTTATCGCTCAAAGGTCATGGACCAATCCCATGGGCATCTCGACTGTTGCCGCGTCCTGCAGCGCGGAAAAACTCCCGAAGACTTTCGTTTGATTCTTACATGCTGTGGTGACGATAATATTGCCTGCGTCGATGGGAATGGGAAGATTCTTTGGGAGCGACCCGGCCATCATTTCGAGTCTGTGCAAATCGGCAAAATATTTCCCCATCTTGCCGGAGAGCATCTGTTAGTCGACATCGCCCACGAGCCTGAGGGAAAGAACCCGCTCTGGGTGATGGATTCGAGTGGCAACGTGTTAGGAAAAATAATCCTTGAATCAAGTCGAATCCACGATCTGGTCGACTGGACGGGGGATGGCATCAATGAGATCATCGTTTCAGCCGACCGGGGTATCATCGATCAAAAGGGACAACGAATTGCCACGTTCAATACGGGAGCTCGAGGAGGCGCCCTCCTTCGTGGAGATATGACCGCCGATGGCATTTGCGACATCACCATCATTACCTCTGATCCGCTGGCAGCCCATGTATTTGAAAATAAAAACGGAGTGACCCCAGCGAATTGTGGATGCGGGGTCAATTTCACACTCTATTGAATTGCATACTGCAATCTGAATTTTTTGGAGAAAACATCGATGGTCAAAACCGAAAGTACGATGCTGCCGATCGGGTCTAAGGCTCCGTCTTTTTCACTTCTCAATGTTGACGGACAGATGGTTTCGCTCGCCGATTCTGCCGATGCGCCCGCATTGTTGGTGATGTTCATTTGTAATCACTGTCCCTATGTCAAACACGTCGCCGACCAATTATCGATTCTTGGCCGCGAATATGCCGAGAAAGGTGTTTCCGTAATCGCCATCAGCTCCAACGATGTAAGTACCCATCCGGCAGACTCGCCCGAACAAATGGTGCGTGAAGCGGAGGAACGCGGTTACATCTTCCCCTACCTTTATGATGCGGACCAAGCGGTCGCTAAATCGTATCGCGCCGCCTGCACGCCTGATTTTTTTGTCTTCGATTCACAGCTACGACTCACCTACCGCGGCCAATTAGATGATAGCCGGCCGGAAAGTGGAATTCCCGTAACAGGTGTTGATCTTCGAACCGCATTGGATGCGACTCTCGAAGGGAAAGCGGCCGCAGAAAACCAAAAACCGAGTCTTGGCTGCAATATTAAATGGATCGACGGACAAGAACCGGAATACTTTCCGCAGACCAGCTAAAAGCGCGGCATTGACGAATGTGGGGTATTTCGGCAAGAATCAAGTGGTCGCTTCGAACGCCAGACGACTCGAGCCGACACCCCGCCTCGTTGCCCATAACCCTTGCCCGGCTAACGTTTCCAGGAGCTTTTCATGACTGCCTCTAAAGCCATTTTCACACTCCTCGCCTTTGTCTTTCTGAGCGTCTCACTCTTACACGCCGACGAGAAGCAGGACAAAAAGGAAACACCGCCCGAGACAGCATCCGCTGAAAAGAGCGATGCGAACGAGGACGATGCACCGAAGGCGGTCAACCTGGTGCCTGACCCCGAATTACGCAAAGTCATCCTCGAAATCAAGCGTCGCCGACAAGTCGACGGCGAAGAGATCACGATGGACGACCTGAAAAACGTCTGGTCGCTGGACGCCAATAAAAAAGGAATACGGGATCTCACGGGCCTGGAACACTGCATCAATCTGGGTGACGCGAAATTAGCCGGAAATGAGATTATTGACGTCACGCCGCTGCGGAACTGCGGAAGTATTCAATTACTCGACCTGGCCGACAATCAGGTCAATAATCCATCGTGTCTCGGTGACCTGAAAAAACTGCAGTATCTCAACCTGGAAAACAATCAAGTCAAATCACTCGACGGGCTGGAGAATTGCGTTGCCCTGAACAGCCTTTATGCAGCCGGGAATTCCATCGTCTCCATCGAACCGGTAGCGGCTCTACAAAAACTCTGGTCGTTGGATTTAAGTCGTAATAAAATTGAAGACATCTCCCCGGTGGCAGCGTTGAAAAGACTGAGTCAACTCGGCCTTGCCGGCAATCTGATTTCGGATGTTTCTTCAATCCCGCCGGGTAACGGGATGTATTCCACTTATTTGAGCGGCAATAAAATTGCCGATATCGGTCCGCTTGTAAAACTCGCTCAAACCGACGCCGAAGGTGATC
>NHBP01000107.1 GCA_002168195.1 Planctomycetaceae bacterium TMED10 | reverse complement strand
GTCCGGGCTTGCTTTGATCAACAGTACCTTTATTTCGGGATCCGCTGCCAAAAAGCCCAAGGAATCACCTATTCCTCTCCGCCCGCTTCACGAAAACGGGATGCGGAATTGAAGGAACACGACCGCGTTCAGATTTGTCTGGACATTAATCGCGATTACACCACAAGCTACCGCCTCACGGTAGACTCCCGAGGATGTACGCATGATCAACTCTGGATGGACGCCACCTGGGACCCGGTGTGGTATGTTGCCAGGGCTGAAACGGAAACCCACTGGACATGTGAGTTAGCCATTCGGATTGACACCCTTTGCGATCAAAAGAGGACCACCGAACGCGTTTGGGCATGTGGTGTCCAGCGAATTCTTCCGGGAAAAGGATTTCAGAGTTGGAGCCTACCGGCGTCGATGGAAGTTGATCCTTCCGGCTTTGGTCATCTTCAGTTGCCGCTCCCAATTGATTAAGGTTGCCAGTCACGGCCCCTTTTCAACCAACCGGTGAGTTCGGCAATGCCCTATCTGATTGGAACCGATGAAGCAGGCTACGGACCTCGACTCGGGCCACTGCTGATCTCCATTTCTGCTTGGCACGTTAATCGTTCACCAGCCGAGGTGGATCTCTACGAAGAATTTTCCGACCAAATCCGTCCAGCTGGTACGCGGGAAAAAAATATCTTAGTCATTGATGACTCAAAAAAACTTTATCAATCTCGCGGCTCACTACGCTCTCTGGAACGCGCGGTACTTAGCTGCCTGGGGTGCCTGGCAACGCCCGCTCCGTGGCCCACGACATGGAAAGGCCTCTGGAGGACGCTCACAGGCAATCTCCCCGACGCCATGGACACACTTCCCTGGTATACCGGGTACGATGAACAACTGCCGATTGACGCAGCAGCCGACGAAATAGAAGAACTAAAAAAACAACTGCAATGTCTGTGGCAGGACAAAGCATGCAAGCTTGTCCATTTCAGCACGGTCGCTCTTTTTCCTGCTGAGTTAAACAGTGCGATCCTTGCCCTTGATAGCAAGGGGGAAGCGTTGACGCGAGCAACCACTCAGTTAATTGCAACCACACTCGATGCACTACCGGACGATGACGCTTTGATTGTATGCGACAAACACGGCGGCAGAAATCGTTACCTTCCTGCTCTACAGCGACAATTTCCGGAAACGCTCGTGCACGTTCTTGAGGAAGGACGCCCTCAGAGTCGCTATCGCTTTGACTCGAAGAAAAAATCGACTGAAATTTGCTTTCGGCAGGGTGGCGAATCTTTTCTACCCACAGCACTGGCATCTCTCGGCTCAAAATACTTACGCGAACTCGCAATGCGAGCGTGGAATCGATACTGGATCAAGCAAATTCCTGACCTGAAGCCGACTGCAGGGTATCCGGTCGATGCGGCTCGATTTAGACAAAGCGTCGAGCCACGGTGTGAAAAGGCTGGGCTTCCATTGCATTTATGGTGGCGAATGCGATAGCTTGCCCGGAGCATGCGCCCAGGCATCATGATTGGTTGGTTTATTTCGAAACGAAGCTATAATTACTCGGATTGAGAACTCATGGTTTCGCTTTACCCACGTATCGACAAGACGCAGGAGCCCGCGCCATGTCCGTAGTGACTCGACTTTCAGACTGCTGTTTTAAATTCACCTTCCGTTTGCCGGTTCGATTCCCGGCGGCAATACTTATCTCGTGCTTGCTTTATTTACCGGGCAGCTGGGTCTTTGCGGAGGATGCGACCAAGAAAGTCCAACTCGGTGAGGCGAGCCTCACTTCAGGCATCGCCGGAGAGAACGATCTGAAGCATGGTGAAATTGAAGCCTGGATTTCGGATCCTGCAAATCACAAAGAACTTGAATTTGAACTACCCCTGGGTCTCTCCGCTGGGCAAGGCATGGTTCGAGGCGTCAATGAAAACCCCCTGACGCGAGCGAAGATTGAATTGGGGCGGCAACTTTTCTTTGACACACGACTCTCTGCGGACAACACCGTAAGTTGTGCTTCGTGCCATCGACCGGATCATGGCTATGCGGCACCGACACAATTTGGCGTTGGCATCCGAGACCAACTCACTGGTGTCAATTCGCCAACCTCCTACAACCGAATTCTTAGCGATGCACAGTTCTGGGACGGCCGAGCCAATTCACTGGAAGAACAGGCGAAGGGGCCGATTGCGGCTCCCGGAGAAATGGGAAACACACATGAGCAGGCTGTTAAAACCATCGAGGGAATTGACGGCTATAAAAAACAATTCATTGCAGTCTTCCCGAAGGACGGCATAACGATCGACACCATTGCGAAGGCAATTGCATCCTTCGAAAGAGCAATCGTCACCGGTCCGTCGCCTTTCGATTATGCCGAGGCGCTGCGACCCTATGAAGACTATGAAGACGAAGACTTTGCGGAACTGCAGGAAGAAGACCCCGAAGAATACACCCGGTACATAAAGCTGAGAGAATTGGCTGAGAAAAACCCCATGTCCGATTCGGCACTGCGGGGCCGAGAACTCTTTTTCAGCGAAAAGACGAATTGCACCGCCTGCCATGTCGGAGCCAATCTCACGGATGAAAAATACCATAACATTGGAATTGGAATGCTGGAGGATGAACCCCTTGCTGGCCGCATGGGAGTGACGGAAAACAAAGAGCACTTCGGGGCATTCAAGACGCCGACCATCCGAAACGTTGCCCTGACGCCACCCTACATGCACGATGGAAGCATGGCGACTCTCGAAGAGGTTGTCGATCATTACGTGAAAGGTGGGCACCCCAACACCAATCTGAGTAAAGACATTCTCAAACTCGACCTCTCGCCTCAAGAAGAGGCCGATCTGGTAGAATTCATGAAGGCCTGTAGCGGCCCACTACCCCAAGTCGAGGAGAGACGCCTTCCTCAGTAAGGACTGGCATCTTGTAATCAAGCCACAAGCATAAGGAACCGGCGCTGCGTGGCAGCGGGGTGTTCTGAAAAGCAATTTCCTCTGAATGCGGAACTGTGATGTCGCCAAGCGAAGAAGAAATTTACCAAGAACACGTTCTCGATCATTACGAGGACCCCTACCACCGGGGTCCCGTTGAACAGCCGACACATCATCACAAAGACGACAATCCGTTGTGCGGCGATGTGATAGAGATCAACTTGGTAATCGATGGCGAGGGGAAAATTTCCAAGGCTTATTTTGATGGCGAGGGTTGCTGCATCAGTCAGGCATCGGCCTCGATGTTGATTGAAAAAATGGATGGTGTCCACGTCGATGCCGTTAAAAATTTTTCTGCTGAAGAGATGCTTGAACTTTTTGGGCCAAAATTGACTCCCAACCGGCAAAAGTGTTGTCTTCTCTCCTGGCGAGTTTTGCAATCTGCGATTTATGCGCCCTGCGCGCCCTGCGACAGTGCCCAACCAGATAAAGCCACGTCCGATGGATCTCAAGCCAGCCAGGAGTCACCGTAATGGGTGAATCAACCAGCCGGACAGATGCACCGAGTGACCAGCAGACTCAACCGCTGAACCCCGATCGGTGGCGAAGTGACTTCCCGATACTCGCAAAACAAATTCACAAGCTACCGCTTGTGTATCTCGATAATGCCGCCACAACGCAAAAGCCTCGCCAAGTACTGGCGGCAATGGACGAACTTTATGAGTCCAAATACGCAAATGTGCACCGGGGTATCCACGTCCTAAGCGAGGAAAGTACCGACCTGTTTGAGGCTGCGCGGGATACCGTCTGTCGCCTGCTGGGAGGTATCTCAAGGGAAGAGGTTATCTTTACGCGCGGCACGACCGAAGCGATCAATCTTGTCGCCCGCAGTTGGGGAGACAAAAATATCACCGAGGATGACGAAATCCTGCTTACCGAAATGGAGCATCACGCAAACATCGTACCGTGGCAGCAACTGGCTGCACGTACAGGGGCGTCGATCCGCTGGATTCCGATCACCGACGACGGACACTTAGACCTCGAAGCATTCAATACAATGCTTTCGCCACGAACCAAACTCGTGGCAGTCACAGCCGTTTCCAACGTGCTGGGCACGATCAATCCCATCGAACAAATCATCACCACGGCCCACGCCGCAGGCGCATTGGTGCTGATCGATGCGGCACAGTCTATTCCGCATACCCCAACCGATGTCCGCGTTTGGGACGCTGATTTCGTTGCCTTCGGTGGCCACAAAATGCTGGGACCGACAGGCATCGGTGTGCTGTATGGAAAACGTCAACTCCTCGAGTCGATGCCCCCATTCGTCGGTGGTGGAGGAATGATCCGGCGTGTACGCAAGGAAGGTTTTGAAGCGGCCGATCTTCCCGACAAATTCGAAGCAGGAACCCCACCCTTTGTAGAAGCGGTGGGCCTGGCTGCCGCCATCGATTATCTCCAAAGCGTGGGGCTCGAATCGATTGCCGATTATGAACAGCAGCTGGCCACACTGGCCATCGATAGACTTTCAGCGATTGAGGGTGTCGATATTTTTGGTCCACCGGCTGCGGAGCGAGCGGGTATTGTGAGCTTTCAGATCGAGGGCGTTCACGCGCACGATGTGGCGCAGATACTCGATCGCTACGGGATTGCAATTCGGGCGGGCCATCACTGTGCGATGCCACTTCATCTGCGACTCGGGGCTCCAGCGACAGCCAGAGCTAGTTTCTACTTCTACAACACGCCTGCGGAAATAGAAGCTCTTGCGGAAGCGATTGAAGAAACACAAAAAGTGTTCCGGAAAAATCGGAAAAAGTAGTGAGACTAAAACCACCATGCCTAAAATAGAAGTTCGCACGGAACACCAATTATCGGCTGACGATGCGACCGAAAGGCTTCGGCTTTTTGGCGAACAACTCAAAAAAAAGCACGGCAATGAGGTCACCATACTCAAGGAGGACTGGAATGACCACACGCTTGATTTTAGCTTGGGAGCGAAAGGGCTGAAGATTGATGGGCGATTGGTCGTCACGGACCGGCAGGCGATGGTCAGTTGCAATCTTCCCTTTGCCGCAATGCTTTTTCGAGGGCGGATCGAAAAAGATATCCAAAACACACTCGCTGACGCCCTGGCTAATCATCCATAAATGGTGTNTTTTATTTTTTCTTGGGTGCAACCGTTACCCGTTGTCCGTCGCGCTCAAAAGACAACCCGGTCGGCTTAAGAAGCCTATCAATTAAATCTTCGAGTGCCGCTTCCCGGACATCGAGTTTCACGATCTGCTGCACATCAATGCCCGCGGCTTCGATTTCCCTTTGCTGCCATACAAGCGTGAGACCGGTTTGACGGGCGATTGCCGTGAGAATGGAGTCCATCGGTGCTTCTACCCGCAACGTGTAAACCTGACGACCCTCTGATCCGATGGCAGTCGTCTTCTGATCGGGCATATCTACAGGCTTGGTTGCTGGATCGACTTGCCAATGATCTTCGGCTCGGGCGGTTAAAATCAGTTGCTTGCCCTCTCGACGCACTTCGGCGTGCGGAAACTTTTGCCGCCATTGACGGATCGCTTGATCTTGGCTTACGGGGGGAAGGGTGTAACTTCGACTGATCGCAACTGCTGCACCGATGGGAACCAATACGAAGGATCTGCCGACCTTATCAAATCGAGGCATCGCATCGAAGCCTGCCAGAATCACTATTAATTGACTCGCACAATCGGTCGCCGGCAGCCGCCCGCCCGCCCAGANGTCGTGCGGCAGTCGCTCCGGATGTTTCCACTGCAGTTGATAATTATCAGCGATTCGCTGCACAATTTCTNCGGGAGTCGTCAGTCTATTCCAGCGGAGCGTTTGTGGCTCCATCAATCGTTGACGGACCGATTCGGAAAAACGCGCAACTTGCTGATGCACAAGGGCACGCACNGTCTGCAATTGTTTCACATCATCTGCAGGCCCGATGTATCCGAGCGGACCAATCCAAGTCACCGCCGCATTAAATTGTGAGGTCATCTCCTCCAGGGCAATGCCGAGCGGTGTATTTTGTGTGCGATAGGTGATANGAACNTCAGGATCAAGTCGTCGATCGAGAAACAACGCAATGCGGAATTGCCCTTCGATCATTTGCAGTGCATCTCGCCGAGAATCGCCTGAAATTTCAAANCCCACACGGCGTGTNAGCGTTTCTGACAACTCGGTCCCGGTACGAAATATTGTTTGCTCTCCGCCTGCCGTGACGGCAANCAGAAGCAATCCGCTCACGGCAGCGAGTGCTAACCAGCCCCGCGGAGGGGGGAAACCGTCCCATCGATTCATACCANTTAATTCCTGATACATCGGTAATGCTTTCTCCCGATCACGNGCATCTCATCGTTTCTATTTTCGCACACAAACCAACTCGAGTTAAAGGCGAAATGATCGATTCGGATTTTTTTTCACCTTGCCACTTGCCTCCAATTAGACTGGATGCAGCGGTGGGACAGAGAGATGAGATACCGTAACGAACGTTGCACCTTAGAATAAAGAGCAATTGCATGCCTGCTTCTCCCCCTCGAATCCCCTTGCTGCAAGACCTGTATGCCGACTATCTCCGCGGAGAAAAAGCCTCCACTTTTCTGGCACGTGTAAAACAGTGCTACGATCAGGCGGCTATCGAGCGACTTGCTGTCATGTCGAATCGCTACGGACGACGTGCCGCGAATTTTGCGTTGGTGTCGATGGCGAGTTACACAGCGAATCCGATTGTCGGCGCAGCCTTGGCCGACACCGATCGGCAGGTGCGGGAAATTGCCCGCCAGGGCATCGCCAAACTGTGGCGACAAACGGGCGACAGCCTGAACCAGGTNGCTCTTGAGAAGATTATCGATCTGAATCGAGAAGCACGCTATGCGCAGGCCGCGCTCAATGCCACAGATTTACTGGAAATTGCACCCGCACTCGCCGAAGTTTGGAATCAGCGAAGTCTGGCACACCATCGTCTCAAACTGTACACCGATGCCATTCGTGATGGGCGTCGGGCAATGGAATTCAATCCGTTTCACTTCGAATGCTTGATCCGGATGGGTCGTTGCCACGAGCAACTCGATGATGCTATTTCCGCACTCGACTACTTCCGCCAGGCACTTATCGTACACCCTGATCTCGCGGGAGTCCGCGCGAAGGTGCACTACCTGCAGCGGTCTCTGAGCGACTGAAACGTGCGGGAAGCGAAATACTCTTGGTTGATTGATACTCACGATGCGTGTTAAGATTTGCGTAACGCAATTCAAATAATCGCATCTTGAGGCCGGAAGTGTGCCATGACGCGTGTGATTCTTGCCCTTGACCAGGGAACCACTTCGAGCCGCGCTATCCTCTTTGACGAAAAGGGGCGGCCGCTGGAAACAGCACAACAAGAGTTCCGTCAAATCCTTCCCGCACCGGGACTCGTGGAACATGATCCCGAGGAGATCTGGTCCACACAGTTGGCTGTTGCGCAACAGGTTCTCGAACGACCGGGATACAAGGTGGAAGATGTGGCAGCCATTGGCGTCACCAATCAGCGAGAAACGACCATCCTCTGGGATCGCTTGAGCGGTAAAGCAGTTGCGCCTGCAATCGTCTGGCAAAGCCGGGCAAGTGAACCGACCTGCCGCAAANTGAAAGANGATGGATACGAAACATTATTTCAAGAAAAAACAGGCTTGCTGCTCGACCCTTATTTCTCGGGCACGAAAATTCGTTATCTGCTTGATCGCGATCCAGATCTGCAACGACGTGCCGAGGCGGGAGAACTGCTGTTTGGCACGGTCGATTCTTTTTTGATCTGGCGGCTTACAGGCGGCGAACGGCACGTGACGGATATCAGTAATGCGAGTCGCACCCTCTTATTTAATATTCACACCTGCACGTGGGATGAAGAATTACTACGCATTTTGAATCTTCCACCCGCTTTGCTCCCCGAAGTCGTACCTTCGAGNGGCTTGATAGGAGAAACTGATCCGGCTTGCTTCGGTCGTCCGATTCCCATTGCAGGAGCCGCGGGAGATCAGCAGGCGGCGACTTTTGGTCAAGCCTGCTTCCAACCTGGTGATGTCAAAAACACTTATGGCACGGGTTGTTTTATGCTGATGAATACTGGCTCGGTTCCAGCGGTATCCCAAAATAAGTTATTGACCACGATCGGCTGGCAGATTGGCGAGCAAGTGACTTATTGCCTGGAAGGATCGGTCTTTATCGGCGGAGCGGTCGTGCAGTGGCTCCGCGATGGACTGGGCATTATTGAATCGGCAACTCAAATTGAGGCGTTAGCATCCTCGGTGGAGGATGCCGATGGACTGGTGCTGGTACCCGCATTTGTCGGACTCGGGGCGCCCTATTGGGACCCCACCGCCCGCGGAACACTTTTGGGAATCACCCGCGGTACAACTGCAGCACACGTTGCCCGCGCGGCGGTCGAATCGATGGCATTCCAATCGCGCGATTTACTGGAAGCCATGCAAAAAGATGCGAACAGACAAGATATCGAATTAAAAGTAGACGGCGGCGCTTGTGTCAACAATCTGCTGATGCAATTCCAAGCCGATATTTTGGGGAGTCGAGTTCGCCGGCCGCTGATCACCGAAACGACGGCCCGTGGTGCGGCCTTTTTAGCCGGGCTCGGTGTTGGTTTCTGGACCGACCTCGAGCAAATCGCTGCGCTTTGGGAATGCGACAGCACTTTTGAGCCCCAATTACCGCAAGCGGAGCGAGACAGTCGATACCGCACGTGGCAATATGCCGTGGCGCGTGCTCAACACTGGACAGATTGCACGGAAAAGGAAAGCGACCCTTAAATCAATCACATGATCGAATTCGCCGATTCAAAACCACTGTTTTTGCCCGGATTTCTGGTTCGACATCGTCGTTACCATTACCGAGGCGTCATCGTAGCCTACGACTTACAGTGCCAGGCACCGCCGCAATGGTACGAGAAAAATCAGACCCAACCACCCCGGCACCAACCGTGGTATCACGTCTTGGTTCACGCAACCGAATCTGCAACCTATGCCGCCCAAGACAACCTGCTCGCGGACGCAGAGGGGCTACCCATCAGCCATCCATTGCTGGAAGTCTATTTTGATGCCTGGGAAAACGGTCATTACATGCGCAACGCAACGACCTGGCAGACGTGGGAGTGATTCGATGACGAGCAAGACGCTCAGGGCGTCGCATAGGCAGCCTTGAACCGATCAGGCGCCTGATAAAATCGTTTCAGATTCTCTTCGTTTGCAAACAGATAGATCCGATTCTTGAAAAACACGCCGTGCTTCCGTTGGCCCAGCAGAAACTTTTGATTCTCAAAGGCAATCACCGGATCGTAACCAGAGAGTACTGGGCTGTAATAATCTGGATTGGCAAGAAATCGCTGCTGCTGCGACTCGCCGGCGAAGATATACAATCGCCCTCGATGGTAAGCACCCCACTGGCGATTACCCACCACCCAATTTTTTTGTTCAACCAGTTCCACCGGACACATCCCATCGAGACTGGGACTCTCGACTGCAGGTGGAAGCGGCATCGCTTGAGACGCCGCGGTCATCTTCTCCTCGACAGTGGAGCGAGCAGGAGAGGCCAGGGTGGAACCGGAAGGCAGATAAGCACTTTGGCTAACCTGATTGTTTACCGATGAGATCGTCTCGCTCAGTTGACCGACTTCAACCGTTGGCTGGACCGTTTTTTGAGAACTGACCGGTGTGTTCCAAGGGGTGACCGGTCGCTTCACTGCCGGCGGAATCGACCCGGGTGCAAAAGCGGGCGTCATCGCAGGTGGCGTATGCGGTGGCGGTGTGTGACTTGCATACCGTGGTCCTACAGCATTTTGGTAACTGACTGGATTTTGATAAGTAACAGGTACGCTGGGCACAATCGGCGATTGCTCAATTTGCTGATTCGGCTCTGCCGGGTTGGCGGAAGGAACCAAACGCATTAATCCTGCGAGATAACGATTCGCATGCGGCGGGCACTTTTGAGTTGCCAGCAGGCGTCCGGATGCATCGATTACCATGTCGGTTGGAACAAATCGAATCGAGTGACGACGGGCCAATTCCGGATGCAATTCAGTGTTGATTTTCACGGCTACGAAGTGTCTCGCAATCGTTTCGACAACCTCAGATTGACTGTAGACATTTCGATCCAACTGCACACAGGGACCGCAATGCGTCGACCAAAAGTGAACCAGGAGTAACTTCCCTGTGCGGTTTGCCTCGGCCCGGCCTGCCTCGATATTATCAAGCCAGATCACCGAACCAGCGTGCGCCTCAAGCGACAACAAACCACCAATCAAGACGACGAAAGTCGCGGCGAGCCTCATAGGAAACTTCCTCAAAAAAGCAGATGATGAAGACGAACGTTTTCTCTATATCGGCCGCGCGGTAGGGCAAAATGCTGCAAAATTGAGGGTCGCATCAATAATGCCGATTTTTAACAAAAAACGCGGAAAATAACGCAACAAACTGCGTTGATGCCATTGCCACTACTGCGGGCGGAAAAATTTTTGCAGCCCGTAACGACCCGCAGAACAGCGAGTGTGACATGCGACTTGACAGGAGCCGATAGAGTCTTATCATTGACAGAGAGTTAGCACTGCTTACATACGGCTAGGCGGTGGCGCTTTGGTCCGAAACACTCTGCTGGACCGATCCCGCTTGTTTTCGACGGCACTCAAGATTGTTCGATCAAGCGCATTGCTGTCTGGCCTTCTGATTTGACTTCTCAGTCGCCCTTTATGGCTTCAGGGATGCTCGATACGGCTTTTTGAGAACCTTTTGAGAACTAAGTCGCTCGCGAAAACCGTGTCGGTCGTGAAAAACATGAAACGCCGGTGCTTAAAACGCCTTCGATCAAGGCGACGGTTATCGGCCAAATTGGAATAGCAAAACAAGGATTCAGCGGCGTTTGCCGCACAATTTTTCGTTAAGCGGCAGTTCGGTGGATTNATTACCAGACCCGGGTGTGCTCAGACGAGTCGTCCAAACTCGGGTTCCGAATGCCAATTTAAAGATGTTGGATGTTGATAGGGCAANCGCCGATCAACTGCAATTGATAGACACCGTGTGAGAGAGAGATTTATGGCGAAAAGGAATAACAGCAACAGCAAAGGTCGAGGACGTAATGATCGACCTCGGGGCGGACGTCGTCGGGGCAATCGCGTAGGTGGTGGAAAACGGCCGGGCTTTGATTCTGGAGAGAATCAGGACAACGGCGAACCGCAACCAGACGCACCAGGTGGTGGCGTCCTAGAAATGCATCCGAATGGATATGGATTTCTTCGCGATCCACAAAACAACTATCAGCGGGAACGAACCGATCCGTTTGTTCCTGGTACGATGATCGACAAATTTGGCCTCCGCGAAGGCGTACTCATCCGCGGCATCGTCCAACAGGGNCGAGGTAAACAGGGCCCCCGAATCAAGGAAATTGAGACCGTAAATGGCATGACGCCTGAGGAATATAAGGACGTCAGAAACTTCGATCAACTCACGCCCATTAACCCGGAAAACTGGCTTCNACTCGAAACCGGTCATGANCCGCTGACCACTCGCGTGATGGATTTACTCACGCCGCTTGGTAAAGGACAGCGTGCNCTGATTGTGGCTCCGCCGCGGAGCGGAAAAACAGTCATGCTGCAGCACATCTCTCAGGCAATCAGCGCAAATCACTCTGACGTCACCTTGGTGGTATTGCTCGTTGACGAGCGCCCCGAAGAGGTGACCGACATGAAGCGCGCGGTGCAGGGTGAGGTTGTGGCGAGCAGTCTCGACCGNGATGTCGAAAGTCACGTTCGGTTATCTCAACTAGTGGTCGAAAGATGCAAACGACTTGCCGAAGAGGGCAAGGATGTCTTTCTGCTCATGGATTCGATTACACGAATGGCGCGTGCGTTTAACAAATGGGTGGGTAACACCGGACGCACGATGAGTGGCGGTGTTGATATTAAAGCACTCGACATCCCCAAGAAACTCTTTGCCACTGCACGAGTCTTTGAAGAGGGTGGGTCGCTGACGATTGTAGCGACCGCGCTGATCGACACGGGAAGCCGGATGGACGAGTTGATCTTCCAGGAATTCAAAGGGACTGGAAATATGGAACTCGTGCTTGACCGCAANCTAGCCGATCGTCGCGTCTGGCCAGCCATTGACATTTCTCAGAGCGGTACACGTCGCGAAGAAAAATTGCTTCCTGCTGATAGGCTGCACGCAATCACTATGCTCAGAAGAACCCTCTCCACGATGGATCCGGTGGACGCCATGGAGCAACTCACGCAGAAACTCGGTAAGTTTAAAACGAATGATGAGTTTATCGAGTTGATCAGCGCTGCGCGGGCGATGGATTAAAACGCGATTTTATTGCTGCCNCGATTTACTGCTGCCGCAANGANACGAACTTAGCGGTGCATGCATTGCTTTACGCGAGCGACCGTCGCTGTTCTCGGGAATCTGCCAAATCTTTAAGCAACGGTTCCCCCACCGGGCGATGGATCCCGAAGCTTTCGATGCTGATCTGTTCTTCTTCACGACCCACGTTCCGGACAGAGCGAACGCGATAAGGCTTTTCACCCTGACACTCGTGGTAGATACGCGTTGAAACTTCGCCTAGCAGACCCAGTCCGAAAAATTGGATGGCGGCCAATCCGGCGACCACGGTCAGCAGTAGCAGGGGGTTTCCGGTCATGTCGACACCACCGAGCATTTTCATGCCCACGGTTGTTGATCCGGCAAATCCTGAGAGTGCAATCAGCAGCAGCCCGACGCCACCGAAGAGCCGCATGGGTGAAACCGCGTGGCNGATCATGTATTTCACGGTGATCAGATCAAGCACTACGCGTACCGTGCGCCAGATGCCGTATTTACTTTCGCCGAATCGTCGCGGATGGTGCCGTGTGACCACTTCCACCGAGCGAGCGCCCTGCCAGTGTGCCATGATCGGAATGAAGCGATGCATCTCGCCATAAAGAGACAGATCCATTGCGATCTCACGGCGGATTGCCTTGAGCGTGCAGCCCAGATCGCGAACCGGAAAACCGGTGACGCGGCTAATGATCCAGTTGGCAATTTTGGAAGGCAGGCGTCGGTTGAGGAATGCATCCTGACGCTCTTTGCGCCACCCATGCACCAGATCGTATCCCTCGTTCAGTTTTTCGATCATCATTGGAATGTCGGCTGGTTCATTTTGCAGATCGCCATCGAGCGTGACGATGCATTCGCCTTCGGCATAGTCCAGGCCGGCTCGCATGGCCGCGGTTTGCCCGAAATTCCTGCGAAACTCAATGACTTTCACCCGCGGATCGCGATCGGCAATTTCTGCCAGTCGCTGCGTGGTCCCATCGGTCGAGCCATCATCGACCATCACGATCTCGTATTTCCAGGTTGTCTTCTCCATGACTTCCGTCAGTGCCCGGTAACAGAGCTCCACATTTTCGTGTTCGTTGTAGAGCGGAACAATGATTGAGACTTGCATGAATGGAGCCCTGGACGTGAAAATCGAAAAAATTGCTGTCGCTTGTGATCTATTTTCTCACAAACAGGCCGCTTGGGACTAGACGAATTCTCGCCCTGCAAAACTGCATGCTAGCGGGCCAGCAAACTTGGTTTGACCGATCCACGCGGTTCAATCCGTTTTTACAATGCCTCAAGTCGTGCCTCTCTCCTACGCATGCGAGGTATGCTACAATTCTGGGCCAAACGGGAGGGTAAGCGAATTGGCTAGCGGCCTCACTGGAAATGAGGTGCCGGGCAACCGGTTGCGGGTTCAAGTCCCGTGCCCTCCGCTTGGCGGCCCTAGTCGATGCAACGACCAGCAATCGGCGGGCCAATAAAGCCAATATGCGTTCTCCCGGCAATCGATTCGCGATCTTGATTCTTTACCGTAGTAATGCTAGCTTAGTGCTCAGTTGGTTTTAATCCAGCAAACCTCTGGGGCTGATCGCATGAAGCGCGTTGCGGCTATGAGTGGGCTGCTTGCCCTCCTGGCTCTTTCCGATTCCTTGCACGCTCAATCAACCTCTGCCAGCTTCGAGTACGTCAACCGTGGCAGAGGAACCTATGCGACCAAATACTTCTTCGACAAGAAAGGCTCGGTTCGGCACGTCACTCTCATTGGAAATGGCAACAGTGGCAAGCGCAGCACGAGCAATTTCAAGCGCAGCAATGATCGGCATAGTCCTGCCACGTGGAGTATTCGACACGGTAATTCAACCTATCGTATGGATGCCATGGGCAACATCGTCGGTGGATCCAAACGCATTGGCAACAGAACCTACAACGTGCGGAAAGATGGTAAGACGGGCTCTTACGCAACCCGCATCGGCAATACGGTCTATTACAGAAACCCGGAAGGAACAATCAAGAGCATCACGATTTATTGGAACAACAAGCAAAAAAAGTAGTTCGTTTAGAGGTTGCGATAAAAATCACATCGTCTTTTCCCTTCGACCCATTGCCGCACTCAGTCTTCCTTTCCGCTGCTCATCGCGGATAATCTATGCGACAGCCTAACCCGCCAGGCAAATCGAGCAGTGGGTATCGACGCAAGCCGATGGCGTGACTGACAAAAATCGAAAGCGACCAGATGAAGATCAGCCAAGTTCTCGAAACCGCGCGGTTTGTAGGAGTGTTTGCCGGTTTTTGGTTGACCTTTAAAAACGTTTCCGATCCCACACTGGCCTTCCATTTTTTGGCGGTGTGGGTGGTCACCTCCATTGCGGGAGTCGCTGCGGTCGAGAGCCTGTGTTTTCCAAAGCAGGCGGCTGCTGCGTCCGGTTATGCCGACCCCGGNNCCTATCAGCGNCANTCGGGNNTNAATAANCTNGCAGTGACCATCNTGAGCCTNGTCGNCTTTTTTTTGCACTGGGGCACCGAGGCNGAAGCAGCGATCTGCTTGGTGCTTTTGATTTTCCTGTCACTCTCTGCANTCAACCACGCGCACTCGTGGTGGCGCGAGGGCAACCGNAGNTGGCGCGGTATCACCCGTCCACTCGGAACGCTGATTCTTCTCGCCGCGGTGCTTCCCTTCATGTTCCGCGCATTCATTGCGGCGCCTTAGCGTTTANTAGNCGAGCAGGGCGGGGCACCTNAACGCGTCTGGTCAGCGGTTTCTTTCTTTCCNCAGACAGACACGAATCGCTTGTCGCCCTCATTGCGCTGACCGTACCGGGTTCTCATACCAGATCACACCCAGGTTATCGCGCTCTTCACAGGTGAGTACATCCAAGTCGCCGTCCCGATCAATATCGATCAGTTGCAGCAGGTCGAACTTGCTCCCCTCTAAATCACTGATGGGATGCACCGCCGGTTGATTTCCACGGGTCAGCGGCCCCTGCAGCCAGGTGATGCCGGGCCCACGCGGTTGCGGATTCGGCTCAGTGCTGTGCACCAGATCAACCACGCCATCGAGATCAATATCGCCTATCCGGACCGACTTCCCCTTGCGGGCTTGAAACGGTGCCGGAAGCGTAGTGGTGTGCCAAGCGTTCTTTTCATCACTTTGAAGCACAAGAATTTCACGCTGGTGCGTCGCTGCCACGATATCTTTNCTGCCATCGTCATTCACATCGGCATAATCGATGAACATCACTTCATGCNCGCCGCCTCNGATCGGGTGCATTGCCCGCGNCGAANCGGTCGAAGTCGGCACGCGGCCTGGATGCGCAAGCCATTTAATGCCCCGCGNCACACCGCGTCGATCGCTTAAGAGAATGTCGCCAAAACCATCGCAATTGATATCTGCATCGATCAGCGACATGANCCAACCGGCATCGATCAAACGGTGATACTTCCAACGCCTTAAATCACGCGCATCCTGAGGGGCCTCGAGCCAGCCCACACCAGCGCCGGGGCCTTTAGAGGAGACGACCAGATCGACCCCATGCCGGCCATCNATNTCCTGGGGAAGGGCAAACATCCAGGCTTGTTCGCCTTCGGTCGCAGGAATCGGACGCGTGCGCCACATTGCCTCCTTGAGATAATTTCCTGGCGACCGCGGGGCCCAGTGCACAAACATGGTTTTTATTGCCCCTTCGCAACTGCTCACCACATCCATCGCACCATCCGCGTCGAGATCGACAAACACCGCATCTTCAGGCGACGCCACTTTTCCGANTGTCACGNGTGNCCAAGGCTGCTTGGCNCGCTTGGGCCCGGGATGGATGTAAACTCGCACCATGCCCCCTTCCTCCCACGGGGTGACCAGATCCGGCAAGCCGTCTTGGTTGACATCCGCCAAGCGGACGCCATCGGCACCCTGCGAGCTATTATCANTCGTGTGCCGCAACCANNGTTNNCGGGCAGACGGTTCACGGGCAGACGCATAGCTCGCCATCAACAACACGATCAGCAGAGGTTTGGCTATCCTTACCATGACATACCATGACATAATTATTTTTTGGGCATGATTTTTTGAGCATAGATGAAAGTATCCACGCAAGAGCAGGGGGCATTACCAGACAATTACCAGACACTAAACTGTCACCATCGTCCAGCATTGTCGAGTAGACTCCCGGGGCCCGAGCGGATTTCATCTACCGTCAACGAGCGATGCAGCATCACAATAGACGCAAAAATGCAACCAAAAGGCGCGTTTTCTACCTCGCAATTTNCTTGANACGACTGCAATTTCCGTTAAANTNGAGGAGGCCAGTAATTAACAGGGGAAGCTCGTGCGACGTTTCGTTCTTATTTGGGTGGTTGCCGTCAGCTGCGCGTCGGTTGCATCGGCGCAATTTTCGCCCATTCCACTTGGCAGCCACAACCCGTTGGGCGTGCCGGATTATCTTGAGCCGGTCGGCGATGTGATTCCCTTGGAGTTTTATGATTGGCTGGATGTACAACTCCCCGAAATGACCCCTCTCGATCTTGATAGCCTGCCACCGTCGGTCGGACAGGAACTTCACTTTACGGAGCCATCCGATGTCTGGATGACGTTTGTTCACGAAGGCGCTGGAATGCGCAACAGCGTCGGATATTACACCTACGATACGGGATCTCCACCTCATAGGCCTGAAGTGATCGATTCGGCCTATTCGGTGTTCCCAAATTTTTCAGCCGTGGACAGCGGCGGCGGTTTAGAGTCGGGCGATAAAGTGTATCTGGGAAATTTTGCCGCCGGGACCAGTCTGGGCACCTATTTGACNCANNACGGNTGGNANACCTCTGCNNTGGACACGTTCTTTGCCACCGCATTTTTNAATCCCGAATCNGANCCGGCNCTCAGGCGGCANGTCGTCTCAATCTATAACGANGAATATGATCTTTTCNNGANGAGCTTTGAAGACATCAANCGCGAANNGANNAGTGACNANGATTTCAACGANGCCGTCTTTTACCTCACCNTNGAGGGNGAGGCCTANACCGGGGCCCAGACNGTTCCNGAACCTTCAGCGCTGCTTCTGGCCTTTGCGGGCCTTCTNCTTTTCGCCCTNCAGCGACGCCGAANCGNNTAANAGNGNGNTNACTCGCTGTTCGTTGANAGACGAAAGAGAANANNNCCGTGAATATNATCGGCGCAATCTTTCGACNGTATTGGTNGCAAATTGCTGCCNTTGTGGTTTTTNTCNTTGCCGCNCTACGCTATTGGCGACTAGGAAATCATCTGAACGACTTGCACATCACGTGGATCTGCAGTGCGACTGCCGGGCTTTTATTTATCCTTATTGGCCAAGAAACGTGGTGGGAACCACTTCC
>NHBP01000106.1 GCA_002168195.1 Planctomycetaceae bacterium TMED10 | reverse complement strand
TTGGCACGTTGCCCGCGCGAAAACCGGCGAACCCACAGAGCACCCCCTAGGGGAGTCGAACCCCTGTCTTCGGACTGAGAATCCGATGTCCTGGGCCACTAGACGAAGGGGGCGTGCTCAGCACCCTCAACGAAAAGGGCGTCTGCTAGGCTCTTGAGTCTAGTCGGCCTAATTCAGACATGTCAACTACCACCCGACTTACTCTTGAACCGGTCGGTTTTTCTTCAGCCATCGCGTCATTTCAACGCGCATCGGTGGGGTGATTTTTGGATTGTGCTCACGAGCATGCATTAAAACGCGGCGAGTTGTTTCCGGGGCAAAAGAACTAAGTTTCTGTCGCAGAGGCCAAAGTCGCTCAAAAATCTGAAAAGCGGATTCCTGCTCACCATCAAGAACCATAATGACGTACTGGCCTGCCAAGCCATATGCGTGAAATTCGGAATCTGTTGGATTCTGACTCACGAATTGGCCAAATACTTCCAATGCTTCATTACGACGATCTTGTTGGAGATAAAGTTCAGCTAATTCCTTTTCTGCGCGTGAGCGGTATTGTCGATCAGCGGGAAAATAGAGCGACACGCTTTCCCAACCCTCTTCGGTACCGAGTCGCCTCGCTAATTCATACTGCGCTTCGACACCTCCCATATTCCGTATCTCCGTTTGTAGATCATCCGCACCGGCCAGGAGAAAAGGATCTCTTTCAGGCAACCCGAGGGTCACCCCAAGCAACAACGCACCTCCGATCGAAGCCCAGAAGAGAGGTGTTTTTCCCAGGGGCCTGAACGCCTGCTCCCGTGCCATTACCGCTGAGAGTTGTTGCGTTGCCGCGTGGCGGTTTTCTATCAGTCCTTCACTGACAGCATGGCGGGTAGGGGCAATGGGCAGCGGAAAACCGCGATTGGTACTGCCGGGTGAAAATTGATCGAGTGCTTGAAGGACTGCCTGTCCGTCGCTGAAGCGATCTTGCGGATCTTTGGCGAGCATGCGGTCGACGATCTGACAGAGTTTTTTAGGAAGATCCGACCGGATGGTCTGCAATGGTGGCGGAAGATCACGAAGGTGCTGCAACGCAACATTCATGGATGTGTTCGCTTCAAACGGAGGGCGTCCAGCGAGTATCTGAAAACAAGTCACACCGAGTGAATAGATATCAGACCGTTTGTCGAGCGTCTTCCCTTCAATCTGTTCGGGACTCATGTAAAGTGGCGAACCCATGGTCATTCCATCTTCGGTAAGGCGTGGTTGGTGCCCTCCTTCAAATACACGAGCCAGACCAAAGTCTGCAACCTTCACTTCGCCAACCGGAGTCAGTAAAAGATTCTCCGGCTTGATATCACGATGCACGATCCCCGCATCGCCAGCGCACGTCAACGCGGAGGCAACTTGACCAAGGATCTGTACGAATGATGCTGCGTCCAGTTGACCTACTCGCGCAATGAGTTGACCAAGATTTTCACCATCGACATACTCCTGCGCAATGTAATGAATCGATCCAATCTGGCCGACTTCGTAGACTTGCACAATGTTTGCATGAACTAGTCGTGCTGCCGCCCTCGCCTCCCGGAGAAATCGTTCAATATCACTTTTCTCTTTTGCCACATCAGCTTCGAGAATTTTAAGCGCGACCTTTCGCTCAAGAGAGACTTGCTCGGCCAGATAGACCTCGGCCATTGCGCCGCGCCCTAATTTCTGCAGCACGCGATAGTCACCCAGTGTCTTGCCTACGAGTGCGTCCGCTGTCGGTGGTGGATTCGATTCAGACGGCTGATCCGGATGCGGCGGCGGATCTGGAAACGGTGGCGGATTGCCGTTCGTCATGCGTTGGGTTCCTTACCGTTAGACCGGCAAGTGCACATCTCGTTAAGATCATTTCTATTGTATGACAAGCAGTGCAAGAAGATAACGATCCTTGCAGAAGTATTTTTTTCTTTTTTTTAAATTCGTCCGCGAAGACGATAATAAATTAACCCTAACCATTCGTGAAAAACAATTTGATTCATAGCAGCAGCACCTGCACTCGGAAGAAAACTGTTGGGCGTTAAATGCAGCTCGGTCGCCGTGTAGCCGCAACCTCCCCCATAGGCATCGAGCCCTAACTTACGAAAACAGCGGACGCCACGAATCAAATGCGTTGCGTCGCTGACGACTAACACAGAATGAATGCCTTTTTCCTTAAGCAGATCTGCAGTTTTGCTGGCATTCTCATAAGTCGACCGCGACTCGTTTTCTATAATAACATCTTCTGCAGACACACCCTGCTCGACAAGAAAGTCGCGCATAACTTCTGCCATCACTGGACCTGTTTTATACGCTTCAACACGACCACCGGTCACAACAATTGGACATGGATTTTGCGATTTGTAAAGTTCCACGGCTTTCAAACACCGCCGTAGTCCGCCTTGATCAAGCTCCGCTTTTTTGCGAACCGCATCAGGTGGCGCAACTCCTGATCCGAGTACAACGATTGCCTCGGCAGCTTGCGGTCGCTCATAAATAGGCGGGTATTGCCACTCAAGCGAAGCAGCTGAAAAAAAGGAAACAACAGGCATGGAAAACAACCAAAGCAATAGCGTCGGCAACAGCAGCGCAAGCCGAAGTGACAACGAACCTATTTTTCGTCTCCAGAGTACCCCCTGAACCACAAGGAGCAGAAAAATGAGCAGTGGATACGGCCGTAAAAGACTCACAAAGAATCGATAGAGCATTTGCCCCCCCCGGATGCCTACAGTGATCTCTTTAAAACCAAAGCATTCCTCTCAACGCCAAGCCGAACCTATCTCAGCCATCTTCGCTGGAGATCGAAATCTCACTCGAGCCACTCCAGGGCAGCGGCCATGATCGAGGCTTCGTCGGGAAAACTTCCTGTCTCTAACTTCGAGTACACCGGATCGCCATCGAACGAGACTTCAAAACACCCCCCGGCCCCCGGCTCAAGAGATAAGGATGCGATCTTTTGCTTTAAACCTTCAAGGAGTTGGCTCGCCAAACTGAGAGCTTTGGGCTCATAATTTCACATGGCACAGTATTTAATATGAACATTCATAGCGCAAAGCCTTCCGAATAAAAGTCAAAAATGCGTCCGCTGTCTTCATCCCCTGCAAAGCTTACTTTCGGCCTCTTTTTTTCGATGCCTTTTTCCTTGCTTGCTTTTTTGAACTGCCTTTCTTTTTTGCAGTCGCTTTCTTTTTCTTTGCGACTTTCTTTTTTACAGTCGCTTTCTTTTTTTTCCCGACTTTCTTTTTAGCCATTTTCTTTTTGGTGGCTTTCTTTTTTGACGCAGTCTGCTTGGCGATTTTCTTCTTGACCTTCTTCTTTGTCTTCTTCTTGGCCTTCTTCACGATCGCGCTGTTTTTCTTTTTTGTTTTTTTCTTTTTATTCGAGCTTTTTGTCCCTGCTTTTTTTGTCTTGCTTCCTCCGGTCGACTTGCCAAAGGCCAGCGACCAGTTATCCGAATACTGCTGTGTTGTGCCAGATCGTAAAATCGTCATCTCTAAAAAATTCCTTCGTATTTATTATGCTATAAAAATCATGATATCTGCAGTTGAGAGTGACTACATCAAGTCGATGGCACCACAACCTCTAACGCCTTTCGATAGGTTTCGTACCGCATCCTTGGATAGGGGTCAAGCGGTTGATCATTTTCGAATCAATTTCTTGTAGCGGAATCGTCTGGGTTCTTCGGGTGCAATTCCCAGACGTTCTCTTCGCTGAACCTCGTAAGCCTCGTAGTTCCCCTCGCACCAATGCGCATAACCATCCCCCTCGAATGCGAGGATATGGGTCGCCAAACGGTCTAAAAACCAACGATCATGGCTCACCACAACGGCACAACCAGCAAAACCTAAAATCGCTTCCTCCAGTGCTCGCAAGGTATCGACGTCAAGATCATTGGTCGGCTCATCAAGAAGCAACACGTTGCAACCGCGCCGCAGTAATTTTGCCAAGTGTACACGATTCCGCTCTCCGCCTGAGAGGTCGCTCACTTTTTTCTGTTGATCGGTTCCGATGAAATGAAACCTCGCTACATAAGCCCGCGCTGGCACGCTTCGGCCGCCCATTTCAAGCGTATCATGTCCTCCTGATATCTCTTCGAAAACCGTCGCTGAGTCGGAAAGTGAGTCGCGCGATTGGTCGACATAACCCAGGCGAACCGTATCTCCCACAATTAACTCTCCGGCATCGGGTTTTTCCTCGCCGGTGAGAAGCCGGAACAGGGTCGTCTTACCGGCACCGTTCGGCCCCACCACACCCACAATGCCCCCCGGAGGAAGCTTGAAATCAAGACCATCGAATAAAACATTTTCATCGTAACTTTTCGCAAGATTTTTCGCTTCAATCACCAATTGTCCAAGCCGCTCTCCCGGCGGTATCTGAATCTCCATTTCATCGGGATGCTCTGTATATTTTTCTTGCGACATTGCCTCGTAGGCTTTGATTCTTGCTTTACTCTTTGCCTGCCTCGCTCGAGGAGCCATACGAATCCACTCTAACTCACGATCCAAAGATCGCTGGTGTGCTCGAGCAGATTGCTGCTCGCGCTCGAGTCGCTTCTGCTTTTGCTCAAGCCAACTCGAGTAATTACCCTCCCAAGGAATCCCTTCGCCCCGATCGAGCTCAAGAATCCAACCCGCTACGTTGTCGAGAAAATAGCGGTCGTGAGTGACCGCAACCACCGTGCCCGGATACTCTGCCAAGTGTCGCTCTAACCAGGCCACGCTGTCGGCGTCGAGATGATTCGTCGGTTCATCAAGCAGGAGGAGGTCGGGCCGCTCAAGCATAATTTTGCACAGTGCTACCCGTCTGCGTTCGCCTCCCGACAATGTCGCGACATCCGCATCTCCGGGGGGGAGATTCACAGCGTCCATGGCGATCTCTAACTTTCGATCAAGTTCCCAGGCATCGGACGCATCAATGCGATCCTGAACACGGGCTTGCTCGGCAAGCAGTTTTTCCATCGCTTCTGCTTCAAGCGGTTCGCCAAGCCGTAGGTTAATTTGCTCGAAGCGATCAAGAATCGCCCGCGTTTCGGCAACGGATGCTTCCACATTGCCACGAACATCCAACGCGGGATCGAGCTGAGGTTCCTGGGGCAGGTAGCCGACCGTGAATCCCTCACTCAAGGTGGCCTCACCATCATAATCCCGATCGATACCCGCCATGATTTTAAGAAGCGTACTCTTGCCTGATCCGTTACGACCAAGCACACCAATTTTTGCACCCGGATAAAAGGCGAGCCAAATGTCGTTGAGAACTGCCTTACGGGCATATTTTTTTGTCAGCCCACCCATTTGATAGATATATTTTTTTCCCATCGATTCGTTCCCATAAGAGGTGACGGCCAATACAGCCTTTAGCACCGAATTTTACAATCGACCAAGAATTGCAAATCCATTGCTACTGGGATTTTTACTCCCATTCAATTGTTGCCGGTGGCTTTGAACTGATATCGTAGACGACGCGATTGACCCCCGCGACTTCGTTAATGATGCGATTAGAAATTCGGGCAAGCAGATCGTAGGGAAGGTGTGTCCAGTCCGCGGTCATAAAATCTTCACTATCGACGCAGCGTACTGCGATTGCATTCTCGTAGGTGCGATCATCACCCATCACTCCAACACTCTGCACTGGCAGAAGCACGGCAAAGGCTTGTGCTGTTTTACGGTAGAGACCTGCAGATTGAATCTCGCTCACAACGATGGCATCAGCTTTGCGAAGCGTTGTGAGTTTTTCGTCGGTTACCTCTCCCAAGCAACGGACGGCGAGGCCTGGCCCCGGAAAAGGGTGTCGCCAAACCATATCTTCCGCCAGACCGAGATTCACGCCCAGCCGGCGAACTTCATCTTTAAACAAATCTCGAAGCGGCTCGATCAATTCGAAACCTAATTCTTCAGGGAGACCGCCAACGTTGTGATGCAGCTTGATTGTCGCAGCCGGTCCATCGGGAGCCGCTCCGCTTTCGATCACATCAGGATACAACGTGCCCTGGGCCAAAAAATGTGCCCCCTTAATTTTCTGTGCTGCCTCTTTAAAGCATTCGATGAACTCGTGTCCAATTCTTCGACGTTTCTCTTGTGGATCCTCGACGCCCGCCAAGACCGAAAGAAACTGATCCCTCGCCTGGACGACGTGTAGATCGGTTTTAAAATGGTCGGTAAACTCCCGACGCACCGCATCGACTTCGCCTTCGCGAAGCAATCCGTTATCAACTAAAATGCAAGAAAGTTGATCGCCAATCGCTTTAGTGAGTAATGCCGCGACTACCGCCGAGTCCACTCCCCCAGAAAGCCCACAAATCACGCGGCGATCTCCGACCGTTTGGCGAATCTGCAGGATCGTCTCCTCGGCGAAATTTCCCATATTCCACAAACTGCGCGTCTGACAGACACCGCGGAGAAAATTTTTCAACACGCGGTCTCCGAGAGGAGTGTGGGTTACCTCGGGATGGAACTGCAAACCATAAATCGGTAACTGGTGATGTTTCACCGCGGCAACGGGACACGTGTCAGTCTGAGCGAGTGCGACAAACTCCTCGGAAATACTCTGGACTTGATCGCCATGACTCATCCAGACTTCTGTCTCTTCAGGAAAGCCATCAAAAATATCACTGCGCGACCCGATCCGACACGCTGCTCGTCCGTACTCGCGCGCGACTGCGCCCCCGATCTCTCCACCGAATGCCTTGCATGCCAACTGCATGCCATAGCAAATGCCCAGAATCGGAATCTCGAGTTGAAATATGGCTTCATCAATCTGTGGGGCCTCGGTGGTATAAACACTCGAAGGACCCCCGGAAAGAATAATGCCCGATGGATGAATAGCTCGCACGCGCTCGGCCGATAAATCGTGACGAACAATCTCGCAATAAACCCCCTGCTCGCGGACTCTTCTCGCAATCAACTGCGCATATTGGGAACCAAAATCGAAAACCAAAATTTTCTCGCTCTCCAGCGGAGTACGAGCAGTTGCAGTCTTTTCGGTTACCGTGGTCATAAAAATCGGTTCCTTGCGCAGACCACTGCTTGCCAGGAGGCAAAACGAAAAATGCCCGACCAAGCAGTCGGGCGTAAAGGCCGATTTTATCGGGGCCTCCCCAAACGGACTAGGGGTCTTTTGCGCCCGTTCCCCAATGCCGTGCCAATGCCCTTCTCCTGTCTGTGCAGTTTCCAGGTTCCGGGTAGAATGAGCAGACACGTTGAACCCAATGGAATTTCAAGATGCATATTTTGCTTACCAATGACGATGGAATCTATGCTCCAGGTCTTGAAGCGATGGAAAAAGAACTGCGCAAAATTGGTGACGTCTCTCTCGTTGCTCCGGCAACCGAACAAAGTGGAGTCAGTCACTCGATTACATTTCTCAGTCCATTGGTATGTAAAGCAGTCTATGACGGTGAGCGACATCGCGGGTGGGCTGTCGAGGGAAGTCCGGCGGACTGTGTGAAACTGGCCATCACTGAATTGTGCTCTGAGCCTCCTGACCTGGTGGTTAGCGGCATTAATGGTGGGCTGAATGCTGGAATCAATGTTCTTTATTCAGGGACGGTTGCTGCAGCCATTGAAGGTGCCTTCTTCGGCATTGAGAGTATTGCCGTTTCGCTGGAATACGATCCACACGCACAATTTAAAAAAGCGGCAAAAATTGCACGAAGCGTTATCGAACAATTGGTCACGCACCGTGGCGAAAAGCCGAAACTTTATAATCTGAACATTCCCTCGGTGGCGATCGAAAATGAAAGTCGCCTGAAGATTGTACCGATGGGCCTCGACCGATATGGTGAAAACTATGAAAAGCGCGTTGACCCGCGTGGGCGGGACTACTTCTGGGCAACGAATCTTCCGGCGCCCCAGCCGGGGATCGAAGAAACAGACTTGACGGCGCTTGCTCGCGGGAACGTTACCCTGACCGCACTCAATTACGATATGACCAGTCGGGAAACGCTCGAAGAGATGGGTCGCTGGTCTCTGGAACTGAAGCAAACGATTAGCTGAAGGGTATCCGATGCAGGGTCGTCGCCGAGACTACATAAACGCACCCGTTGGCAAGTGGCGTTTTTTTTTCATCTTCATCACCCTGTGCTTGGTGACTGGCTGCGATCCGCCGGAAGTCGATCTGCAAACCAGAAGTGTCAGCGGACCACCCAAACCGATTTATGCGGAATCGGCAACAGCTACGGAGTCCTCTGAGCAGAAAGGCAAGTCAACCTCTAGCGACGGTACGCGTGCCCAAAAAAACCAAAGCAAACTGGACAAAATAAAACCCGAGGATGCCGAAGGAGGGGGCACACTCGGTGACATCATCCTGACGCCGCTGCGAACGTACAGCAAGGTTAAGGTAAAGATCAGTGAGATCCAAATACAAAGTCAACTCAATACCTTCCGTGCGACAAACGACGGCAACCCGAAAGATTTTGCCGAGTATAAAAAAGAGATTCTCGATCCGGTCGGCATCACGCTCCCCGAACTTCCGGACGGGGACAGTTATGTGTATCAGCCTGAGAAAGGCCGCAACGGCGAAGTGATGATCCGTAGCACCAAGTAAGGCGACGCAACGCGGCTGGCCCTGTTTGAGTAGTCCGCCGGAAGAAGAGATTTCAGGGACGGTTACTGCGACAGGGGATTTGAAAAGGTTGCCTCTGTCCATTGCCAATCTGTTTTCACTTGCTTGAGGCGGCCTTCCACACGCACCAAACCACCACCGTACGCAAGCGCGCCTTTTTTTGGCTCTAAATCGAATCGCGCCTTGAGAGTTACGGAGGCAGAGGGAGGGTTGGTTTTAGTAAAAAGAGTGATGTGCGGACCATCCGTAATTTTAATATCTCGCACAAAGAACTGACCAAGATACCGTTTGGCCTTTGATTGAAGACTACGACTTTCCGGTGCAATCGTACGAAAAACTTGTTCCAACTCATTCGTCAGCACCGCCTGACGCGTCTGCTCAATTGNCTGCTCAATCCGCTCTTGTTCCGTTTCAACAACCAATTCAATCACAACACACGCGCCGCAAACGAATGCCACGCTGAAGATTCCATAGAGCAATTTTTTCTCGCCACTGCGGAAAAGTCCAAAGAGAAGCACAATTTCCACAAGTGCCGCGACGGCCAGAACGGGTGTCGAGTCTTCAAAAAGCCAACTCATTCGGAGTGACTCGCATTTCGAATGCTACGATATCGGCGCCAGAGCAGAAGCAACCAAGCCACTACCAAAGGTGCCACCAGCAACCACATCAAAGGACGCGTGGAGATTGCCTGCGGTGCATTTTCTGAGTCGACGTTCGTGTCGGCGGATGCACCCTGGGGGCCACGCTGCATTTGCTGAATTCCGTGGTACTGCTGTTCAATCGCGCGCTGCCTTTGATTAATTTTCCCGGAAGCAAGGGCAAGAGCGACAATCGCAAAGCAGAGGAAGGCGATCAGGTAATGGAGTCCATTGCCTGGCTTCTGTGTATGGTCACCGGTTGGTTCGCACATCACCTCAAANCCGATTTGTCATCGAATTTTAATATTGGGGAATTAATATTGGGGAAAAAGTGGTCCACCATAGACCGCTGTATCCCCCAACTGTTCCTCAATCCGCAAAAGTTGATTGTATTTAGCCATCCGATCGGTTCGAGAACCACTACCTGTTTTGATTTGACAAGTAGAAAGTGCGACGGCAAGATCCGCAATTGTCGAATCTTCTGTTTCACCACTACGGTGGCTACTGATCGCCGTGTAGTGCGCCCGGTGGGCAAGTTGCACTGCCTCTATCGTCTCGGAGAGCGTGCCGATTTGATTCACTTTGATGAGAATACTATTCCCGATACCTTCGTCGATGCCTCGCTGTAAGCGTTCGGTATTGGTGACGAACAAATCATCGCCAACCAGTTGCACTCGGTCACCCAATTTTTCTGTCAACTGCTTCCAACCAGCCCAGTCATCCTCGCTGCATCCGTCCTCAATCGAACAGATGGGATATTTATCGACCCAGGATGAGAGCAGATCCACCATTGCGGCGGCGTCAAACTTTTTATTCTCCAGTGTGTATTGCCCTGAATCTGCATCGAAAAACTCGGTTGCAGCAACGTCGAGGGCAATAAAAACCTGTTTGCCACTTTCATAGCCTGCCTGTTCGATCGCTTCTAAAATCAAATCAAGAGCCTCGGCGTTGCTCTGCAAATCAGGCGCAAAACCTCCCTCATCACCCACCGCTGTAGAAAGTCCGCGCTTATTTAAAACTTTCTTCAGGTGATGAAATACTTCAACGCCGCAGCGAAGCGCATCACTGAACCGATCGAAACCGAGTGGCATTACCATAAATTCCTGAACATCGACCGAATTGTCAGCATGCTCTCCACCGTTCACGATGTTCATCATCGGCGCTGGAAGTATTCTTGCTCCCGCACCTCCCANATAACGATAGAGAGGCAGTTCGCTNGCTGCAGCGGCGGCATGGGCGACGGCGAGAGAAACACCCAGAATGGCGTTGGCCCCGAGATTCTTTTTATTTTCCGTGCCATCGAGTTCGATCAAACGCGCGTCAATGGCTGGCTGTTCAACCGCATTCATCCCGGTTAGTTCGGCATCAATGGTGGTGTTGATATTTTCGACCGCCTGCAAAACGCCTTTTCCCAAATAAACATTCTCGTCCCCGTCCCGTAATTCCCACGCTTCATGAACGCCGGTACTCGCCCCACTTGGCACGGCCGCCACTCCGACCGTCCCGTCCAGGAGCATTACTTCAACCTCGACCGTAGGATTTCCACGGCTATCTAAAATCTGACGCCCATGCACCTGACTGATCGTACTCATGGTATCACTCCGCTNCTAAGTTTGTTTATTTATGTATCTTTTTTTGTTTTTACGCATTGTATTTCGTGCTGAATTCGCCCCCTCGAAAATACGCTTCAGCACCAACCCAGAGAAGCGAGCATTGTGCCCGATCAGGCCGCCGTCCGCTAGTACTTGAATCGACGAGCAACGTATTTGCAGTGGCCTGCCGTATCCAAAAGATGAAAGGGGATTCACTTGATCGCTTCTCATGTGGATATTCAGGGGGTAGGATAGGCACTTCGATTGATCCTCACTTTCTGTCCCACGAGNTGTCCCACGAGCGATCCGATGCGCAATACCGAGTATGCCCCAGTTCCGCTGGAAGTGGTCCCTCTAGCGAGCCATATCCATAGCATCCAGCCCGGTGGCGGGGTTTGTTACGGTATCGAACTCTTCTGGGGTCGATGTCGCCGTTGGTACTTAAAAACTTTTCGCAAGGCATATGTCGCCAAAATGGCAGCTTTACGGACCGGGTCAACCGATGGAGCACCCCATGCCATTCTTGACCCGCGCGACCTGAAGTATTGTCGTAATCAGTGTTCGTGCAATTGGCAGCGAGCCGATGATCCATTCACCTGGCGGGAAAAAATTCCGCTGGCGCGTTGGGGCCTGGCCGAGTCCTTGATCATGGGGGGGCTTTTTGCAGCGATGGCGATTGCACCGCCGCTGATCGACATCGACCTCTGGCCACTTTCGATTCCACCGCTGGTTTTCTTCGTCTGGATCATCTCTTTTTTCCGCGATCCAAAGAGAAGTATTCCCGCTGAAAATGGTTTGCTCGTTGCTCCGGCCGATGGAAAGATTGTCGAAATCGCATACCTGGACGAAGAACCCTACATTCGTGGTCCGTCAATTCGAATTAGCATTTTTCTTTCTATCTTTAATGTGCATATCAATCGTTCTCCCTGTGAAAGTCAGGTCATTGAATTGCGCTATGCACCGGGACTTTTTCTNGATGCGCGAAACCCGCAAAGCGCAATCAAAAATGAAAATATGTGGATTGGCCTCCAGGAGACGAAAGCCCCCTATCGTCGCTTCACGGTCAGACAAATCGCAGGNCTCTTTGCCCGTCGCATCGTATGTGGCTTGCGACCCGGTGAGACGATCACCCGGGGTGAATCTTTTGGTATGATCAAGTTGGGTTCACGGACAGAGATCACCATACCGCAGGAGAATGGCCTCCAACTGCACGTGGAAGTTGGTCAAAAGGTAAAGGCCGGTGCGACACCCATTGCCTGCTATACTGAGGAAATGCCGGACAGTCTGTTGTCGCGATAAAGCAAATTAGAAAAAGGCTGCCATGCGTCGCATTCGAACGATTGCCATCTTCCCAACGTTATTTACACTCGCAAACCTCGTCTGCGGGTTTTACGCGATTGTGGTCGCTTCGCGCATCGACGCTCCAACGGCTCTCTCAGACAAGACACCTCTTACGAGCGAGATCAACTTCCGCCAGATCCCCAAAGTCCCCTGGATTATTGATCGATCCGATCCAACTCAAAATATTGTCCTTTGCGGTTGGCTGATTGTGCTAGGAATGCTTTTTGATGCTCTTGATGGGAGGGTTGCACGCCTTGCAAATCAAACAAGTGATTTTGGCGCCCAGTTGGATAGCTTGAGCGATCTTGTCACCTTTGGCGCTGCGCCCGCATTTTTGATGGTGAAAATGTGTCCCCATTTTAGTTATGAACATCGAAATTGGGTTTGGATTATCGCGACCGTGTATGTCTGCTGCACGGCACTTCGATTAGCGCGTTTCAATGTAGAAACNACCGAAGAGGATGATCATAGCTGGTTTAATGGTTTACCAACTCCAGCCGCAGCCGCAGCAATTGCTGGTTTCGCCTTAATTTTTTATATGCTCCGCTCCACCGGAAGTGGTTCAGAAGAGGTCGCCAAGATTGACGAGTTAGTCCAGTGGGTTCTACCCATGTATGCGGTCTTGGTCTCACTGCTGATGGTCTCGCGCATCCCTTACCCCCACCTGGTCAACCAATGGTTCCGCGGTCAGAAAAGTTTTGCTCATCTTATCGGGCTGATCTTTAGTGTCCTGCCGATTCTCGTTTTTCCCGGCTACGCAATTCCTCTGCTGGCAGCAAGTTTTGTGGTGATCCCGCCGGTGCATTACATCTGGCAGCGATTTTATCGTCAACGTCGCCAAGATGAACCCATATTTTAATTAACTGTTTCGCACTTCATTGTAGGAATTCGATGTTTACCGGATTGGTTCAAACAACAGGCACCATCTTTCGCGCTGAGGATGCTGGCTCGGGGCGAAACATTTTGATTCAAAGTAGTAAGCTGCCCCAGAAGATTACTTTGGGTGACAGTGTTGCGGTCAATGGATGCTGCCTAACGGTGATCGAAATTACGGAAGATTACCTTGCATTTGAGGCGGGACCAGAAACGCTCAGCCGCACAACTTGCGGCGACTTGAAAACGGATGACCGCGTGAACCTTGAGTGCTCTCTCTGTGTGGGAGATCCCCTGGGGGGACATTTTGTCACCGGACACATCGATGGTGTCGGAGAATTACATCTCCGAGAAGATGACGAAGAATGGTCGATTTGTTCTTTTCGGGTTCCCAGTGCTTTGACAACGCAAATGATTTCAAAGGGCTCGATCGCGGTAGATGGCGTTAGCCTCACATTAGTGGAGGTGCAACAGGAGCATTTTACGGTGCAACTGATTCCCCATACGCTGTCCCACACGACTCTGGGCGACCTTTCTCCGGGCGGCAAGGTGAATATTGAAACGGATATTCTGGCCAAATACGTTCAAAAATCTATCCATTCAGAGCGTTAATTCATGTCGACTCCTGAGAAAAAAGAGCCGAAGCAACATCGGCAAACGATCTCTTTCCTTACCCGCCGCTTTCGCGAAGTGGGACTTCAACCGGCAAGTCGACACGGGCAGAATTTTCTCATCGACATGAATTTACAGCAGCTTTTAGTGGATGCTGCCCAACTCGGTCCGGAAGACGTTGTTCTCGAAGTGGGTACAGGAACGGGTGCGTTGACTGCGCTGATTGCCACGAAAGCATCCGCGGTGGTTACCGTTGAAATCGATCAACATCTCTATCAATTGGCAAGCGAAGAGTTACTCGACTTTCAAAACATCACCATGCTCAAGCAGGACGTTTTGAAAAATAAAAATAAACTTTCCAGTGAGGTACTTGAGGCGGTCACGACCCGCTTGGGCGACGGAAACAAATTCAAGCTGGTTGCTAATTTACCCTACAACATAGCAACTCCGTTGATTTCGAACCTTCTTGCATGCGAAACCCCCCCTCGGTCGATCACGGTCACCATTCAAAAGGAAGTTGCCGAACGCATTCTCGCCAGCCCAGCGACAAAAAACTATGGCCATCTAAGCGTATGGGTGCAAAGTCAGTGTGCCGTGGAATGCGTTCGATTGATGCCACCATCGGTTTTCTGGCCGCGACCGAAAGTTGAATCAGCCATCATTCAACTCACACTCGATACAGAGCGAAGAAATCAGATTCCAGATCTTTCTTTTTTCCACCGCTTTACGCGCGCTCTTTTCCTTCATCGAAGAAAATTCCTCCGCAGCGTAGTCATTAGTGCAATGAAAAGAGATCTCGACAAAACCGAGGTCGATCAAGCGATTGCATCTGCTGGCTTGAGGGCTGACCAGCGAGCCGAACAACTGTCGGTTGAAAAAATCTTGACGCTCTGCGAATCCGTTCGCGATCTACTGTCCAAAAAAGAGGGTTAGCAAATAGTCCCCCATCGCTTGCAACGGCATTCCCTGTTAAACTGATGCTCTCAGGCCAGCGGTTAATGATGTACACTTTTTCCTCAGGGTTATTGCAATGAATTTCATAGAGATGTCAGGCAAAACATTGCGACAGGTCGTTAACGAGGATGAGTTGCCCGAAGGTGCATTTGAGGCCGCCGGTATCGAAAGCCACACGGTCGTAAGAATCAATAAACAGGGCGACATTGAAGTCCGGCGNCCGGACTCCTGGGATCTGGTCGGTGGTTTGATCGGCGATTTTGAAAAAAGNGTTAAAGCGTCGACAGGACTCGATTGGGTGTAGCACTGACCATTGTTTCTAATCGTCAAAGCAAAGTCGATCTCGAGGCTTGCTCTTTTGCNTCACTNGGGCGCAAGTGGAACAGNTTCTCATTGCCGCAGTCAATTGATGGCCACACCGCACGCTCTCTATAATGGGTGGGCATCCATGGTGCGACCGAACACGCATTGACGCTTTGTGAACGCTTTAAGAACATTGAAGGGTCGAAATAAGGGGTCCATGATGAATTTCATCAACGATAATTTTCTACTCGAAACCGAAGCGGCCCAACTGCTTTATCATACGTTTGCAAAATCACAACCGATTCTCGACTACCACTGTCATCTCGACCCGGCGGATATTGCGAGAAATCGACAATTTTCGAATCTCTACGAAATTTGGCTGGAAGGCGATCACTATAAGTGGCGCGCGATGCGGGCGTGCGGCGTTGATGAAGCATTCTGTACGGGCAATGCGGATCCTTATGATAAATTTGTCGCCTGGTCTCGCACTGTGCCCCGATTACTGAGAAACCCNCTCTATCACTGGACGCACCTNGAGNTAAAACGCTATTTCGATATTGACCTGCTGTTAAATGAAAAAAACGCTCGGGAAATATGGGACCGTACCGAAAAAATGCTTCAGCAGGATGCGCTTCGCCCCTGGGGAATTTTTGGGCGTTTTAATGTCAAGGCGATCTGCACGACCGACGATCCGGCCGAAAAACTTCAATCCCATCAAGAGCTTGCTGAAACTGATTTAAAAACGCGGGTCTACCCGACTTTCCGGCCCGATCGCGCATTGCAAACAGAATCGCCAGAACATTGGAATGCGTGGGTAAACCACTTGGCAGATCGAACCAATACGAAAATNGATTCGCTCGATCATTTAAAAGAAGCAATCGCGATACGCCATCAAGCGTTCCATGACCTCGGCTGTCGCCTATCAGATCACGGATTAGAAACTTGTTATGCTGATGATTGTGATGCAACTGATGCAGAACAAATATTCAAAACCATACGAAGTGGCCAAACGCTCGACGCGACGAGCCAGAAATGTTTTGCCAGTTATCTTATGTTTTTCTTCGGTGAACTCGATGCGCAGAAAGGATGGACGAAACAACTTCATATTGGGGCACTGCGAAATACGAATCGACGACTCTTCCAAGAGAAGGGGCCTGATATCGGTTGCGATTCGATTGGAGATTTCCCCCAGGCTCAGTCACTCGCCCGCTACTTGAGCGTGCTGGATGCGCAAGATGCGCTTCCCCAGATGATACTCTATAACTTGAACCCTGCAGACAACTATCTCTTCGCAAGTATGGCGGCCAATTTCCAGCAGGGCCCGCACGCTGGAAAGATTCAATTTGGCTCTGGTTGGTGGCATCTCGATCAGAAAGAGGGGATGGAGTGGCAACTCAACGCACTTTCAAACCTCGGTATTCTTTCCCAATTTATCGGAATGCTGACCGATTCACGCTCCTTCCTTTCCTATACACGTCACGAATATTTTCGTCGCTGCCTCTGTAATCTTCTTGGACGTGAAATGGAGCGTGGCGAAATCCCATCCGATCATGATTTAGTAGGCAAGCTAGTCGGTGACATCTGCTACGAAAATGCCCACGATTATCTGGGACTCTAATTTGCCAGCGAAGGCATCCCGGTTTGCGACAGGAAGCCTTCGAAGTTATAACGGAATAAACAGTTGGAGGTGTTTGCACACCTGGTGGTGGCCGCGGTCTTCAAAACCGTTGGGCGGCACGTAAACCGTATCGCCAGTGGGTTCGATTCCCATACACTTCCGCCAAAAAAAGGGCCGTCTAAAAAAGGAGGCTTGGCCATCCTCGTCATAAGATTCCTTCGATCTATCGCGCAACCTGGNCCGAGTGAGAAAAGCGATGAAATTTGATTTTAAAACAATGCTTGGACTGGGTGCGGCCTCGATCTTTCTTGGCTTTTGCTTTGTTACGGGCGGCTACTTAGCACACGACTTGTTTCGAACCGTTGATGATCAGAATGTGGTTTGGTTGGTCAATCGCGCTGCAGCTGCAGTGGTGATTACTTTGTTCGTCGCTTTGGGATTCATTATGGCCAGAGCGGTCGAATACGGCTTCTTACGCTGGTGGAAAAAACGCCAGAGTTCATCCATACAGGATGATTGACCACCCTTGATCCCCTCATAACTTTACGTCCGCCTTAAAAACAGCATTCAGCCCTCGAAGAAGCAGACTATGGAAAAGGGTCATCCACCCCGCCTGCACTTTTTTCTCCGCTGCACATTCTTCATGATGGCAGGAGCTGTTGCTGGATTACTGCTCGCAGGTATTTCGATCCAACGATGGTCGATTGAGTGGCAACTGGTGCTGGCATTGACGGTTGTGGGCACTGCATCAGCGAGTGCTGATGTTCTCATCTATGAGCGGCAGCAATGGTCGATTTTTCGCGCCTGTGTTGCTTGGTCTGCCGGCTTTTGCTTCCTTACATTTTTAATGGCTATTTTCCTTGTGGTCCCCTACGCGATTCTGGCAGGAATTTCCAAAGTCTTCGGAATCTGGGAGGCGTGGGAAAATATTTCTAACTTCTGGGCCACTCTGATTCCATTTTGTGTGGGAGCCATTTTTGCCTATGGGGGCTGGCGACTTCTGGATGACTATTAAAATATTTGGCCGAATTTTGGATTTTTTCCCTGAGATAGAATAAATTCATGTGGGCAAATTAAATAGCTTTCATGCATCACACCATGCATCACACAGTCCTAAAACGTTCGGAACAAACGGTCCTTGCGTTGCTGTTACTCGCAGCACTTGCNGCGATCACGGGATATTGGGGACTTCGATTTTGGCACCAACGCGACTTGATTGAGTTTGAAACATCACCGCCCCTGAAGGCAACTTTTCGTGTAGACATCAATCACGCTGATTGGCCCGAACTGATGCAATTACCTGGCATCGGAAAAACAACAGCCCGGTCCATTATAGAAACANGAGAAACAGGCGGGCCTTTTTTAAATCTAGAAGATNTGAAAAATCGAGTGCACGGAGTGGGTCCTCGAATGACTGACGCGATCACACCCTTTGTCCTGCTACCACAAATCCCCTCCACGCCACGTGATGATTGACAACCATGAAATATTTAACTGCTGCTTGTTTCTATTCCGGGCTGCTCATTGCCGTAGTACTTTACATCCTTCATGCAAAGGAAAGTGCAGGCGAAAATTTTGCGCGCGATCGAGACGGACAAAAGTTCGAAGATGTTCCTCGGTGGGAGGATTTTGTTGAGCGGGAAGGAAAAATTTATGATCCCAAAACCAATCAGCCGCATACAGGATTCGTTGCACTCCGTTATGGAAATGAGGGGCTTGCGCTAGGCCATTGTCGAGACGGCATGCTGGATGGCACCAGTACGAGTTGGTATCCAAATGGAGAAAAGCGGAGCGAGCACACTTATCGGCAGGGACTGCTCGAGGGTCTCTCAACGACCTGGTATGCAAACGGCCAAAAAATAAGTCAGGGCCAGTATCGCCAAGGAAAATTACACGGCGTCTGGATCTCGTGGGATGAGCGTGGCAACCAAATCGAAGAACACACATATCGCAACGGTGTACGCAGTGACCGTTGACCGACGGTCGTTCAACTTTCAGACGGAGTCGGCTCAATACTTCTCAGCGATTCGCGGAGATAACCAAGCAAGTCGGCAAGATCCTGCGGGGTTAAATTTTTATGCAAATCTGCTGGCATGAGCGAAACGGATGAAGCGTTCATCTCATCAATATCTTTNCGCAAAATCGTCGTACTCTTGCCTTCTTCTTGTCGCAGCGTGACACTGGTTGCCGATTCGGAAGCAATGACNCCGTTGAGCACNTTGCCGCTNGCGGTGACGACGACAAAATTGCGAAATTGNGGGTCAATTTTTCGACTCGGGGCCAATATTTCTTGCAATAGCCCGTCGTCGGGCGTGTTCGCAACCTCGACAAAGTTGGGCCCCACTTCATACCCCTCTGATCCCAATTTATGACAGACTAAACAGTGCTTTGCCAGCAGGCCTTTACCACGAGCAATATCTCGATCCTTAGAAAGTGCTTCCCGGTAGGCCACGGCTCGCTTTTCCAATTCAGGATCTGCTGCCTTTTCAACAAATAACTCCTTGGCTCGCTTACGGATCCCGTAACTTCTTGCCTTCATCAATCGTTCGCGGCGAAACGGGTTGATGTCGATTAACTGGATGTCACCTTTTTCCAGCGCCGTGAGGAGTGCGGCCGCCCGATCGGTCCGCGCAAAAAGGGCATCAAGAACCGCGTCCTGAACTTTGGGTGTATAACGATCCCAGCCCTCGAGTAGGACTTGTGTGACTTCTGAACTATCGCTTCCCGCAAGCGACTTTACGGTGGCCAGTTGTAAATCCGGGGACTGCCTTACATCAAGAAGTTCAGTAACTGTTGGCGAGAAAATCGCATAAGGTGCTCGCGCTAAAATAGCGATTGCATTTTCACGATCCTGCAGATCTGCCGAATCGTCAAGTGCTGTGGTCGTGGATTCGTTAAAAACCATCTGCAGTTCTGGCGCCGATGCCGGCAAAAGTAACGATGCCAGTTTGACCGCCTGAGCTCGAATTTGAGGTTCCGCTTCATTCAGTAATTTTACAAGTCCGGCAGTTCCCTTTTCATCCAGTGTGCCTTCGGCCTTCCCCTCCGAAAAACCTTGAATTAGGCCTGCAATACAGGGACCTTGCAACTCGGAATTGCTCTCCGCAATCGCGTCGAGCGCTAACCCAATCTGTTCTGCGTTCCGCTTTCCACCGATCGTAGCCGCGAGAGGTTGGAGCACCTTCTTTGTTCCCTCACTGACCGGTCGCTCTTCGAGTAGTTCCGTGAAAAGTGCCACTGCAAACGGACTGGAAGAACTCAAAATAGCATTCGGCATCCAGCGTTCTGTTCCATGGTCTCTGGCTAGCTGCACAAGGACCGGAAGAATCTCATCGTTGGTAGACTCACCGAGACTCATCGCCGCCTGGAGGCGAATTCGTTGATCGTCATCACTAGCCAATTCCATAACGCGGGTCCGCAGTTTATCCGAAGCATCCAAGAAGGGTTCCGCCACTTGCATGGCATGCACCCTCACCGTGTAGTCCGGATCGCTCAGCCCTGGAAGTGGATCTTCAGCGGTAAGCGCTCGCATGCCTGCTAACGTGTAGAGTGCGTGAATCTTGGATTGCCCCGTCTTTCCCTCGCGGGCCATCTGTCGGATTGCAGGAATCACCGTATCGTCTTTTCTCTCAACAAGCAGTCGTTGGGCAGTTTCTCTCCACCAGGAGTCGCTGTCGGCCAGATAAGGGACCAATTCAGCGGAACTTTTCTCTTCTAAATTCTCAATGGGCCGCAATGGCTTTTCAGCCGAAACCAATCGCCAGATCCTGCCGTGCTTGTCTCCGAATGCTACCCCGTACTGCTGCTGAAGGAATCGCGGAATTGCCGAATAATCCTCAATGATCTCCCGGTACATATCGGAGACATAGAGTGCCCCATCCGCACCAACCCGCACGTTCACCGGGCGAAACCATTTGTCCGTAGAGGCTACAAATTCTGACTGTTGCTCTTCCTCTGCACGATGTCCCGTGTATCCGGAGCCACTACGGTTCACGATACATCGGTGCAGAATGTTCTGAGAAGGTTCACACATAAAGAAATTGTGCTGGTATTCTTCAGGAAAGTGTGCGGATCGATAAATTTCGTTGCCACACCCTCCTGTAAAATAGTTACTATCGGTTTCACGCTTACCGTAGAAGTTTTGCCAGTTGGGATCGACTCCTCGTTTCACACGCCAAGGNTGTGGCTCACTGATACGGTAACAATTGTTGTAGTTCACGGCTGAATGATTCGAGGGGGGGCCAGGAATATGCGGATTGCGGATGATGTAACGACGATCGACCGGAACAGCATAAACTGCGGGTTGACCCCCTGAGCATGGGAAGCGATCACCGAGATCATTCATCGTCATTCCAAAAGTTCCGACCGTCCCAGCCACAGGTTCGATCGCCGATCCATCGGGGAGAATACGGAAGTCCGTGTTGCCAATCTCAACCGGTTCATCAAGATGGGGTCCCGTTATTTTTCCGCCACCACCTCCACCACCAATGTAAATCCAGTTATCTTTTCCCCAACGCGGGTTGTTGATGGCTCTCTCAAGCACCCGCACACTGAAACCGGTAAAAAGAGTCTCTCGAAAATCACACTCCCCGTCGTTGTCTTTATCGGCAAGATAAACGATATCCGGAGCCGCCACCGCAATCACACCATCTTTGACCGGAACAATGCCATAGCAAGGATCCAAGTCGTCTGCCCAGATATTCGCCTGATCCATCACGCCATCGCCGTCCGTGTCCTTCAGTAACTTTACGACTCCATGCTGAAATTCTTTCGCTCTTTCAATATTCTCTTTNGATGCGGGAATTCGACGCACCTTCGTATCNAGTTCGCCCGTTTTGTTCANCTCGACNACATCGAGATAGCCCTCGTANTTGTANCCGTGCAATTCCGACACAAACAAACGTCCNTTTCCATCGAACGCGGTACAGACCGGTTCGGTTACCAGCGGCTCGGAGGCAACCAATTCAATCCGTAAGTTCTCTGGCAGCTTAAAGAGTGCAGCACTTTGCTGAGGATTCAGTGGCTTGGGCGTATCAGTCGCTTTCTCAACGACATTTGCAGCCATAGCGATGGGCGCAGTTGCGCAAAAAATTGCCAAACCAAACAGAACTGGAAAAACGCGGATGAGTGGTCTAATCATCGGTATTTTGTCTTTCGTAAAAAACAACTGATTCGCGAGCGGGCAAGGTAAGAAAACGGTAGATCGCCGAGTAACGTCTTACGGTAGCGGAAGGTTCAATGCCCTATGATAGACGAATATGGTCATTTTTCCAAGGGTTACGACGACCGCTGCAATCAGTCTATCAGACCATCCATCAGTAAATGACCGGTCCAGAAAGCGTTCGCAGACTCATGGTCTCTCTTCCGAAATGAAGGCAGCTTTTATCTGGTCGGATATCGCGAGATTTGATTGCGATGCAAGGCTTAGAAATGCGAAGGCCTTGGGAAACATTTCTTATCTTGGATGCGATCAGCAAACGCAAATTTTTCTGAAACTACCACTCAATTTGTGATGCTTCAAACACAGGCCCATCGACACAGGTTCGCTTATAATCCCACTCGCCTGTGGCATCTCGAACACGGGTAACACAACTGAAGCAGATACCAATTCCGCAAGCCATGGGCGTCTCTAAAGAGACCTGGCAGGAAATATCTGACTGAGCAGCAATCGCAGCGACCGACTCCATCATTGGCTCGGGACCGCAACAGACAATGCGGATTTGCTCATCTGCTTTTTTCTCGGAAAGTACACCTTTCACTAAATCGGTGACCAGACCTTTGTGTCCTGCAGTTCCGTCATCGGTACTCACACGCACATCGACGCCTAAATGTTCAAAACGATCAATATCTGCCAGATAATCTGAACTACGGGCACCGTAACAAAGTGTGACACGTTGCACCGCCGCAACCGAGCGTGGGGGATCACCATAGGACCGCCGACCAAAAGCTTCCTGGGCGAGTGCTGGAAAAGGTGTTTGCCCGATTCCCCCTGCCACCATCACGAGGTGCCCCGACTCCTGGGAAGAGAAACCATTTCCTAACGGCCCCCACACATCCAGTTCCGTTCCGGGCAACAAGCCGGCTAATCGAGTGGTCATTTTACCAAGCACTAAATAAACGATATCCAGCCCAACCGGCTTACCCGACACACCAAGCACCGTGTCGTATAGTGCGAATGGGCGTGCCAAAAGCGGGTCGTCACCGTCCGCAAGCCGAATCATTACAAACTGCCCAGGGACGATGCGAGTCGCAATCTCCTGACAATCAAAACGAAGTCGATATGTCTGCTTGGCGATCGGCACGTTTTCAACGATTCGCACCTTGGCTTGGGATGCGTGATCGGAATAGTGAGATGCACTAAGGGGATGGGTCATCGCTTTTTCTGCGTGCGGGTTTTCTTTTTAAAAGTCCGTGACTTCGATTTTTTCGATCCTCTCGCGGATCGCGTGTCGCGACTCCCCGACTGAATGGCTTTCCCTTTATTCGCCCCCTTGGATCGATTCTTGTTCACCTTTTGACTACCGCCGGAAACCAAATGCTTTAGTGCACTAAGTTCGCCTTGCTCCAGTGGTCGAGCCTCGCCCTGAGGCAACTTACCCAACTTAAGCGGCCCAAGTCCAACCCTTTTGAGTCGCTGTACTTTATGGCCAAGAGAAGCGAGCATCCGTCGTATTTCTCTATTCTTCCCTTCGCGGAGTATGATTTCCAGCACCGTACTCTGTTTATGGGCGCGTTTCGTGCGTACGCCCGCAACGGCGACCTTCCCTTCCGCCAACTGCACCCCATCGCGCAAACGCTGTAAAACTGTTCGTCCAGGGAGTCCCGCGACCTGAACGTGGTACGTTTTCTCCACACCGTACCGGGGATGTGCAAGTTCTTGAGCCAGACCACCGTCGTTGGTCAATAGAATTAAGCCCTCACTCTCGCGGTCAAGCCGACCTACTGAAAACATGCGGGCCGTTTCATCTGGAACGGCCTCGACCTCACGGGCCTCAACGCGCGCGAGGTGCACGAGGTCCAGGGCTCGTGGAACCCGGCGCGCGCCCTCGCCATGTTCAAGCCCGACGGCTCCGACGACGACGACATCGAGCCGCCGG
>NHBP01000105.1 GCA_002168195.1 Planctomycetaceae bacterium TMED10 | reverse complement strand
CACGGAAAAAAAACCGATGATTGATCTTCTTTCAAGCGCAAGTAGGCCGGTTCCGGCAAGCGAGAGACGATGTCTAAAACAACCCGTCATTTCCGCAACACCTGGTACCCGGCACTCGCGGGTTTTGCGGGCATTAGCTTAGGCACCGGACTCTTGCGCTTCGCGTACACGCCGATTATCCCCTCGCTCATACATGCCGATTGGACGACCGTACCGGAGGCAGCATGGCTCGGGTCGGCGAACTTCTGGGGCGGTCTTATCGGGATGCTGATCGCATTACCGGCAAGCCGCTGGATCCCCCGACAACGCCTCCTTAATGCTGCAATGCTCTTGGGCGTCCTATCATTGTTTGCGTGTGCCTGGGACCTTGGTTTGATCTGGTTTGGAACCTGGCGTTTTCTACAGGGATTTCTCGGAGCGCTCATTATGGCGATTGTTCCAGGCGGCGTCATGGCTTTCGCGCCTGAATCTCAGCGTCGTCTCGTGGGGGGCATCACTATTGCCGGTATGGGATTTGCATTGATGCCATGTTTAATTTTCCCTTCGATTAATCAGTACGGGCCAACCGGGGAATGGCTCTTATGCGCTATGCTCGGACTCGCGTGTTTCGCTGTAACCGGTCCATTCGCTTTTCGTCATATCCGGGGCACCGCCGAATCGTCAGGAGACGCTGCCGCGCTCACCCCATCGAACAGGAAACCTTATTTTCTCTTTGTCGCTGCTTACGCGGTCGCCGGTGTGAGCATGATACCCGATGCGCTGTTTCTTTCGGACTACCTGGTCCGATCCCTTGGGGCCTCCCCCGCGCAAGCTAGCGCACTTTTTGCATGGTTTGCCGGTGGACTCGCAGTCGGAGCAGTTTCCGGTGGCGTGATTGCCCACCGGTTTGGTACACTCTTATCGATCGCGATCCTCGCCATCCTGGGTCTGACCGGGAATAGTTTCATTCTGTTTACGCAGTCGCCTAATTTGGCATCGATAGCATCGTTCTTTTTTTCTCTTTGGGTGGGTGGCACGGTTTCCATGGCTTCTATCCGGACCCTTGAACTTGTGGGCCCTACCGCACACGTCACTTTCTGGCCGATTATGTGCCTTGCCTATGCGATCGGCATGGGAATTGCCGCCACTGGATTTGCATTTTTACTCGACCAGGGGGCCGACTACCGTCTATTTTTCTGGCTGGTCGAAGCGCTCATGCTTTTGTTTATCGCATTCGCTATCAGTAGTTATCGATGGATTGAAAAGCAATCAAACATACTTCACTGATGCGCTTGTAGCCCGACAACAATCCAGCAACAAGACGATGAAACGTTAATTAGATTCCACAAAGCCAATTCTTACGAGACTCATTTAGCCGGAACAACTAGTTCGGAATATAAGGTGAGAAGATAATATCCCACGCAAGTAATCGCATACCAGACCAAGGCGAAGAATTCCTTAATCGCAACCAGCACAAACATGACGATGGAAATATCAAAAATTAATATTCCCACAAACAGTGCTAAAAATAAGAGCACCAAGGGGACACCTTTTTTCCCAAGTGAGGTATTTATTGCAGACCCCTTATGCTGGCATCGGCGTGACTGATTTGAATTTCGTTCAACCTTCTAAGCGACAGAAACTCGTGTTTCTTATTAATCTGTCACTTCATCGGTATGACCGCGGCCCGAAGAATTTAGCCGATTCCGATATCGTACTTAATAGATTCGCGCACCGTATTATCAGAATTCATAAGTAGCACGCGTGGCTCGTGCAAACGGGACTCTTCCTCATCCATATAGGCCCAATGGATAATGATAATCCGGTCTCCCGGCGACGCGAGGTGAGCTGCTGCCCCATTTACCCCAATCACGCCGGAACCGGGCTCACCGCGGAATAAATAAGTTTCAAATCGCGCACCCGTTTCGCAATTCGCGATCAAAATAGCATCATTTGCGCGCATCCCACACTGCTCTAGCAAGCTCGCATCAACCGTTAGCGAACCTTGGTAATCTGGCCGGGCCTCTGTAACAACGGCCTGGTGTATCTTGCTGTGTAGTAATTTGCGAAACATAGTGCTACGCAGTATACCGATCGAAACACCGACGAGAAACCGGCCCAACCCATCCAATTTATTTGCCGGAGCCTAACGCGACTAATCCTGCTCCGATACGGAATCCAATCAAGTAGTCCCTCGTGCCAACAAAAAACGGGTGCCAGGAAATTTTCCTGACACCCGTCGTTATTTAACAGTCTGGAATCAAGACCTTAAAAAAGGTCCTTACTTGTTGCGTCTTCGACGCAGGGCCACCAGACCAACTCCACCAATGGCGAGCATTGCGAGAGTTGCCGGCTCAGGAACGGCTGGGCCAGACGAGGCGAGGGAAGCCGTGATTGGCACGAAGGCATCAGTCTCCAGACCCCAACCGAGAATCTGGAGATGATTACGCTGCCCGGTAAAGGGCTGCATCTTTACAAATCCATTTCGGTTATCGATTTGGAACCCGAGATACTTGATTCCGGATACGACCGAATAGGCACTGCCGGTCGCAAACGCACCGAATCCATCGATATCGGCTTGAACCGCAGCGCCAGGTCCCATGCTGTAAGCCTGGGTAATTGCGTCTGCGCCGACGGTATTGGAAGAGATCAGATTGTCTCCGTCACCAATAACATCACCTTCGACGAATCCATAACCAGCTCCGCCGCCGGGTCCTGGGCGTGTCGATGCGCCATCGGAGACGGCATAGAGTCCAGCGCCGGCTCCGGTGAGTATGCCAAATTGGGTACCACTCTTTCCCCAGGTTGCACTGGGTTCGGAAAAGATTTCGTAACGAAAGTAAACCGTGCCGGCCAACTGTGCGTTGGTAATTCCGGAGTTGTCGCTTGCACCCGTGGCGGCACCGAGTAAACCGGCCGCAGTTGGGGTCGTTGTCGCTGCGGTAGCACTCGCAGTTAGTGTGGTCGGATTAATCGCCGCCATGTTTTGTCCGTTCGGTAGCGTATTAAAGCTACTGTGAACATCAATCGGCGTTGATTCCGTGTCGTAGATAACCGGAGCGGCTTCGCTGCCACCGGCAAGAGATGCGACTGCTGCCGCTGCTGAATAAGCGCAAAACTTTTNGCTTAGCTTATTCGACTTCANTTTAGTAACCATTTTCATTGGCTCCTCNNTCATGGTTTTTACGAAGATGGAGCATCTACTGACGTGCACAAAAACGAGACATTGTNGATTNTTNAATTGTCCACATTGTCTCGTTGTGATTTACAGATGAGATCTCATCTCCTCGTTCCCCCAAGCCCGGGTCATGCACTCCATGACCTCTCGAGGTATTAGAAGCGACCTTGACGTTTTTTGCAATGATATTCAACGAATTATTGATTTAGGATTTCCCTTCTTGTTTCTTTATGAGAAATAGACGCATAGTCGGTTGCATCCGATGCCATCTTGAAACCAACAACGCGTAATTGTGCAGTCTGAATACCGAATTAAACAACGCAAACGAATGCAGGGTTGAAGTTTCCTCGCACCTATGCCTTATGGGGGGTGAGCATCTTTGCCAGCAAAATCGCTCTGAAAGCACTACCCAGTGCAGCGCCGGGCTCAAGATTCATGCCCGAGTAGAAAAGCGTTGAACGCCGATATCCAGAATCGAATAGACGACCGTTCCATCTGTTTTTGATAGGATGCCGCTTCAACGGACACGGCAATAGAAACCGCTGTGAGAAACAGGCTGATCGATCGCATTTGCGATCCCTTATCCTTGAAGACTGACTCCCGATTTCAGCACGGACAGAAGACTCATCCACAATTTTTTTTTGCGATGGGAACCAATACGTAGACGTCGATGATCTGCAAACTTTGTTACATCGATGCTGCTTGCTGGCATGCATCTGTTGATGCCATCGGCCTTAGCGCCACAACATCCGGTTAAGCCTCGGAAAGAGCTTGAGTGCATTTTCGCGCATAATCTGGCGGCCAATCTGATAGGCGTAGTCTTCCGTAATTTCACCCTTTTCAACTTTTTCCGATAACGCCTCGGCGATGCACTGTCTGGTCAATTCGGTTGCCCCATAGATACCTTCGGCATCTACCGTATCGGCACCCCACATAATTCGATCTGCCGGGACGGCGTCGAGCCATTCTTGATATGCCCTCTTGGCCATCGTGTAACTAAGGGTAGGGAGCCAACAAGAATCGATCCATACATTCTTATGCTTCATTGCAATCGCGCCAGTCTCACCGACCCAGGGATATCCTCCGTGAAATAATATGAACTTCGTATCCGGATTCGCTTCGATCACGTCTACGAGTAACATCGGGTTCGATCCCTGGACCCTGGCGTCTCCAGTGTGAATTTGGAAAGGGAGCTCATATTTCGCACTCAGTCTGCATAGATGCCAGAACATAAAGTCCTCAAATTGCTTCTGTTCAGCTTCCGTAACCTCTTCCGGACTCCGACCGTAAACCGCCTCGGCATCTTTTACGTCCACCACTTGGTAATCCAGCGTTCGCAAATAGGCTTGTGTGCTTTTGAGACAAATGCAATCCGCAGCCCGAGCCTCCTGGAAAAGCACCTCGATCACTTCGAGGAATTCACTGAAAGACCCTGTAGGTAAATTTCTGCGCTCGGCAAACACGTAAGGACTATCGCGGCTTGAAGGTGTTCGGCCCGGGTGACTCGCACTAAGAATAGTGGTCACATTGAACACCGGCACTGCAAATTGATAATCTCTGGCGAATTGCAAGCGATTCCAATAAGGATCTATAAACATCAATTCGATGTTGGCCCGTTTGATAATGACATCAAGCAACCACCTGTCGTTTTGATAATTAGCAAAGATGCGCTGATTCAATCGTTTCGCATCGTCGTCATTGATCGAATCAAAGTCGACGCCATAAAGATCGCGGAATGCTGGCAATAGGTAACGATAAAAACTCGTAGCACGTGCGTCCCGAAAATCGTGCTTCGCCGATTTCCACCATGTTGCAAACGATCGGTCTTGCGGCCAGGGTGTAATTTTTGTGGTGCGAGTCAAATAACTGTGAGCCCAGATACTATAAAGATTCATGCCACGACCGTCGGGTGTATCCACCCGATCGGGCATTTTATTAAAGGCACGGAGGTGATCGTGCGTATCGATCGCCCGAACCGCATCAATCTTCAGCTTGATCCGTCGATACACGTCCGACTTTTTTATATCGGCGGCTGTCGATACATGCACACCGAGCAACATCCCGCAAACTGCAATGACATAAGCGCTACGCATCGGCACCTTTCCGCTGACGATTCTTCGATTCGTTCCTGCCGTTTTATGCAACGTTATCTAGACATCCTGCACATTCTCAACCGACACGACAGGAATAAACACGGGAAGATTAGTGCAAAATTGGTCGGCTGAGGTACCGGTAATCTATCGACCGAAAATATCAGTGTGTTATTATTCTCCGCTCCTGGGCAGATCGGCTTGGCTTTTTATGAATTCAAGTGCGCTGGTGACGATCGCATCAGTGATTCCCATGTGCCCGGCGTCGGTGTATCGAATAAAACGATACGGAGCATCGCATTCATTGAGCGCATCAACCATCAATAGCGCATTTGCAATCGGCACCGACTGATCATCATCGGAATGAATGATCAAAATAGGGACCATTTCTTTATGCACATGGTTTACCGGTGAAGCGAGCTGAAGTGCCTTTTTAGAATCGCCTTTTGCAGGTCGCCAGATCTTTCCCCAGCTTAAGCTGGGAAGGTCATAGTTAGCCGCAACGCTGATCGCCCCCACAACNTNATTGGATGCGTTTTGCCANCCACCGGTGCGAGGAAACGGTCCATCGCCCATTGTCGCGGCGAGTGAAACCATATGCCCGCCTGCTGATTGACCGATCAGAAAGATTCGATCCGCATCGATGTTGTATTGTTTTGCATGGGCATGCAGAAATCGAATGGCGCACTGCAAATCTTGATAACAGGCGGGCGCAGGGCTAGCCCCGACGAGTCGGTAATCAATCGACATGGCGAAGAAGCCATGCGTGGCCCACTCTTTGACGTCGATGGACGAGTTATCTTTCTTGTGCCCTCCCTGCCAGCGACCACCATGCACCGAGAGGATCACAGGAAGTGGCTTATTCAACTCTGGACCGCTGTCCAGATAGGCAATATCGGCCAGCAAACCTGCCCCATGCACACGGCCGTACACAATATCTTCGCGAAATACGATTTCTGCACGCTTAACGTGATCGTCGTCGACCTCAGGGGAGTGCTTTTGGTTAATTGGCTCCCGATTGTAATCATCATCCCCCGAACTCGGCGGACAAAGAATAAGACCAGCCAATATGATCGGGCACAAAATTAGATAATGATGCATAGTTCCCCTGAGCCCTCAACGGTAATTTTAACCTTTGCAAAAGCACTTTGTATAGGTGCAGTTGATCTGCTCGCCACACGAGTGAATCGCAGATTGGTGAACTGATTATCTTGACCCGATACGTCAAACGACCGAGATTCATTCCGCATCATTAAACAACCGAAATCGTTGGCGGAGTTTCGATTCGTGGATGCTGAACTCAGTGCACTGACACCGCCACAGAATAATCGCAAACTATTTATCGGGATATATTTCAATCGAGACCTTTTTAATTTCCCCGTCAAACGCACTGTAACGACTCTTGCCGATCAATTTCCTGGTCACCGGNGATCCACGGTCCATTCCCACATCNGAACCTTCATCGATGGCNAACCGGGANGCGATNGTNGCNTCAAGNNTNCCATCTGGCGACAACCTCGTCACTGACCAATAGGCGAACACTTGCACCCTTTCCACTACCACCTCCATCATATTCAATTTGGCAACGAATTTTGTTATCTCCCGAGACGAGTCGTTTCTTGCTTGCAAATGTCTGAACTTCACCCAAGTAGTTATAAGCAAACGCCGGATATCCATCCTCGGCATAAAGTGCCCAACCTCCGAAACGNCCCCCCTGCGCCATGATGACTCCGTTCACCTTCGTTCCATTTTCTACAACGACATCCGCCGTGATCGAACTGGAAACGTTTTTAATATTCAGTATCGAGTCTTCGACAAGACCAAATGTACCTGGATAGAGATCTAATTGCGTTCGCTTGCCCATCATTGTCGGTCGGCCGGCAACTTCCGGTAGCAATCGTTCCAAAAGGCGGTCATCGAGGGGAAGCACCTGATTTTCTACCGCCTGTTCCATAAACAATTCCTTCATTGCCGCTAAGCGCTCGGGATATTTTTCCGATAGATCATGAACGAGGCTGAAGTCATTGCGGGTATCATACAATTCCCAGCCGTCATCCTTGGCGATGCTATGCATCGCTTTCGTCTCCCACGGAAGTTTGACATTACACCTAGCGAGCCATCCGTTTTCATAAATTCCACGGTTACCGACAACTTCGAAATACTGAACGCTGTGCCGTTCAGGTGCCGTGGGTTGATCAAACGAATAAACCAAGCTCGTTCCCTGCATCGGTATTTGCTCAACCCCATGCACCTCCGTTGGCGCAGGTATACCGGTAGCCTCTAAAACCGTGGGGGCGATATCCACCACATGGGAAAACTGGTCTCTGACTTCTCCCTTCGATTGAATACCGTTTGGCCAGTGCACGACTGTTCCGTTGCGCGTGCCACCAAAGTCTCCGGCAACTTGTTTCGTAAAAGCAAATGGCGTATCAAACGCAATCGCCCATCCAACCGACATATGCGGGTACGTTTCCTTATTGCCCCAAGCGTCAAGATGTGCAAGCTGCTCATCGACCGTCTCCGGGACCCCGTTGAGATACTTATTCCAATTCCAGTTCCCGGTCTGGTCACCCTCCGAACTCGTTCCGTTATCGCCACTGATATAGATGATCAATGTATTGTCGAGTTCGCCCAACTCCGCAATCGCATCGATAACTCGACCCGCTTCGTAATCGGAATACGCACAATAGGCTGCGAACACTTCAGCTTGTCGCGCGTAGATTTTTTGTTGTTCATCACTCAAATCATCCCAGTCCGCAACGCTCGTTGGTTTTTTGGCCAATTCGGTTCCCTCAGGAACCACACCCCCTGCGATCATCCGCGATAATGTCTGCTCTCGCAGCACATCCCATCCCTGATCAAATTTTCCCTTATATTTTTCGATCCAATTTTTGGGTGCATGATGCGGCGCGTGCGCACCGGGAGAGGCATAGTATAGAAAGAATGGTTTATCCGGTGCCAAACTATGCTGCTGACGAACCCACGAAATCGCCTGGTCTGTCATATCTTCGATAAAGTGATAGTCTTCCCGAAGCGGAACATCGATTGCCGTGACCCCATCATGAACCGTCGGCTCATACATATTTTCCTCGGCACCCAGAAAACCATAGAATTTTTCAAAACCCTGTCGGGTAGGCCAGCGATCCTGGGGACCGGCAGCGGTTGTTTCCCGGCCGGGCGTCTCATGCCACTTACCGACCGCAGCCGTGTTGTATCCATTGAGGCGTAATATTTCAGCTAGGGGCTGCGCGTAATTAGGCACAACCGTCGTGTTGCCCGCGTACGCCGTCGCAACTTCTGGAATCGAGCCCATATTCAGCTTGTGATGATTCCTACCAGCTTTCAATGCCGCCCGTGTGGGTGCGCAAAGGGCAATGGTATGAAAACGATTATAGCGCAATCCCCCATTCGCGAGCCGTTGCAAAGTGGGCATTTCAACGGCACCGCCGAAGGGTGACGGCGCACCGAATCCAATATCGTCAAGCAGAATAACAACAACATTTGGTGCTCCACTTGGCGCTGCAACACTTGATTCTTTGGGCAACGGAACATCAGCCGGCAATCTTTCATAAACCTTTGCAGGCAGCACATCGGCAATAGGTAACCGTGAACGATCAATTGAATCTTCTGCTGCAATAGATATTTGCAAAACATTAAAGAAAAGAACTACCGCTAACCCAAGACAGACTATTGCGATTCGAATCATCCGTTCCATGACTGCCTCATTTCTAAGAATCGTTAATGTTTTTTTACGCCGCTCTTACATTCTCGCCGGTGAATTCAACTCGTATTTAGGCTGCCAGACCGTTATTATTCAATACCGCTAAGCTGAGTTCGTCAAATTCAACTATCCTTACGGTCCATATTCCAGGCGAGCCTTTTCAAACTGCCTACGGATGACCTCATCGGCTTTTTTTTGTGCATCCTCATAAGATGGAACCTCATGACCCGGAAAAATATAATTCGATAACCGTCCTTTCTCAATCGCATCGTCCACGCACTTCCATTGCGGCGCAAGGGTTCCTCGCTGTTTTTTCTTTTCCAGGCGTAATAGCACTTCTAAAAATGTTCCGGGGTGGGTAATAATAATTTCGTTTGCATATTTGGCGGTGTATTTAGGATCGCTAACGAATTTCACAATACTATCACTGTTCTTCGTGGATTTTAATTGATATCGACCGATAATCGATCCTTCGCGCCACAGCAGGTTATCGGCCGGATGACTCGGATCGCCCTCCGCCGCCGTGGTCAAAACACGGTCCCCATCCCGGATCTTTTTATAAAGCAGGTTGGCTTCATAGGCCGCCTTCGCCTCAAACACTTTACCTCGGGCGTCTGATTTCCTTGCCCGGAGATAGCCATCGACATCATTTTGATATTTTATGAATGCTTTTTTACTAACGCTTCCGACGGTCAAGTCGACTAACTCTTCATAGCCGCACTTCAGGGTACGGGGGTCCTTGAGACTGCTCCCTATGGTGAATCGCTCGGAGGTCTCTTCATAATCGATCGTTTTTTTCTCGCTACAGCCCATGCAGGCTATAAGCATCGCAGTCGATATACCGCGCGCGAGAAGTATCGCCCAGAATTTTAATGCCCCGTTCATAATCGCACCGAGCTGAAGCCTAGCGAATAGGCCCTAGT
>NHBP01000104.1 GCA_002168195.1 Planctomycetaceae bacterium TMED10 | reverse complement strand
GCGCGTTTACGTATGGAGGCTACAGCTGGGATACGCTCGGCACGGTGAACGTGACTGGTGGATCACTGATCGTCACACTCGGAGCAGGTTCCAGCAGCAGCAAGTACACCGTGGCCGATGNGATACGCATCGAAAAACTCNGCGGCGGCGGTGGTGGTGGCACGCTGGGACAAATCAGTGGAACTGTCTGGAACGATGTCGACGGGGATGGTGTTTATGATACGTCGGAGTCACCGCTTGAAAGCTGGTTCATCTTCCTTGATCAGAATCAGAACGGCGCACTTGACTCGTCNGAGACGGCAGTCCAGACCAGCGTCGATGGGGGTTACCTCTTTGAAGATCTNCCGGANGACACGTATTATGTGACCGAAATTCTCCCGANCGGTTGGGAGCAAACAACACCTTCAGGCGGTTCGCGCAACTCCACCGNACCTCTGGGTACCGTGCAAATTATTGATGGTACATCCNTATCCACAGCAGGTGGNTGGGTCGCAGAGCAATCACAANTTGATTTCACGGATATTTCGCGNCAGAGTTTTNNAAACAANGGAANTCGTGATTTNTCAACCTCTTCTACCCAATCTGCAGGTTTGATGAATGCTGACGACTTCCGTGCCGATCCCCTGTTCAGCGGTTTCAACGGTAGCGGATTTGCCACCGTGATCATCGACTCGGGCGCCGATCTCGATCACCCGTTTTACGCAGATCAGTTGGTCTACAGTTACGATTTCAGCGGCGCAGATGACAGCGACGCTTCAGATTTTGATGGCCATGGAACCAACTGTGCAGGAATTGCAGTATCTTCAGATGCAACCTACACCGGCACCGCACCGGGTTCAGACTTGATCGTGCTNAAAGTCTTTACCGATGCAGGGGCCGGCAGTTTCACCGATATTGAAGAAGCTCTGCAGTGGGTTGTAAGCAACGCAGCAACTTACAATATTGCTTCGATCAACATGTCTCTTGGTGATGGTGGTACCTATAACAGCACGCAAACCAGTCAACTGAGCGATGAATTAGCAAGTCTTGTTGCGTTGGATGTGATGGTTATCTCAGCAGCGGGAAATGAATTTACCACCGCCGGAACCGAGGGTATCTCGTATCCGGCCGTTGATCCAAATTCACTGGCAGTAAGTGCCGTCTGGGACGCCAACAACGGGGGGCCATATAGTTGGGGTGGCGGAACGGTTGACAACACAACGGCTGCAGATCGTGTCACCAGCTTTTCGTCGCGAAGTTCCACGCTGACAGATATCTTTGCTCCTGGTGCATTGATCACCAATGCAGGACTCGGCGGCGGTACTTCAAGCTTAGCGGGAACCAGTCAGGCAGCACCGCAGGTTGCAGGCATCGCTACGGTCGCACAGCAGCTTGCCACNTCGACACTGGGCAGACGACTCACCCAAGCAGAGTTNCGGTCGTTGATGCAGTCCACGGGTGTCACGATCAACGANGGAGACGATGAGGANGACAATGTNACCAATACGGGTGCCGACTATTCCCGCATTGACATGTGGGCTTTGATGAAAGGCATTTTGGCGACCGCCGCCAGCGGCGATGCCGTACATAACACGACCTTCTCCGGCGGCGGCACTGCCTCCGGGCTCAACTTTGGCAACCGTGTTACTGGGAGCCGGTTAGCGTCTTCCATGGAACCAGACATGGTCGCGTCCGCCGCCAACACAGANCAGCAAGCGGCGAGCAATCTTAACAATATTTCTTCATTTAACGGGCAGAAAAAGAGAGCGACTGATGATCCACAGCAAGTCGCATCCGTTCAGCCACCGCTTACAACAATTGANAACCGAGTCGACCAACTGNTCGTTGGCAATCACCGATTAACGCATCTTGTCGATACGATGTTCTCTGATGGTACCGTTACCAGCATGCCACAGGCGACGTCGNATACCCTCGGAGAAGAAACTGGNGGCNCATCAGCAGAAATCATCGACAACCTGCTTGCAGTAAACACCGATCCCATCTGGAGTGGAACAAGTGGCGAAGACATTCTGGAGCGGGAGGATATTTCGCAGCAAGAGGATGAGGATGCCTCGCTTTGGCTCCCCGACGAACCTTTTTACGAATTCTTTGCTTAACCCTGTCTGATTGACGGAATGAATCGGCTAAAATTTCTTGAGCCAGCGGTCATTGAAAAAGCGGGATTGTGATGCTTCAGGAAACGCTACGGAACAAAGAACAGTAAAAGTGTATAAATTATTGGCTCTTCTCATTTGCACGCTNCACTTTCTCGGATTTTCCGCAGCAAGCCAAAGTGCACAAACCGATCAGGTCCCGAGTCTCTTTGCCGGCGCCGCGGAAAAAGAGATCTCACCCCCNGTGGGCATTGAGATTCATGCCGCGCGTCCCAACGTGGGTGTCCGCGACCCGCTTTTCATCCGCGCTTTTGTCCTTCAAGACGCATCCGGTACTTCAGTCGNGATCATCACCGCCGANATCATNTGNTCGGGGTTTGCGGCCATGGANGAACTTCGAACGCGAGTCAAGGAAAAAACGGGTGTCGATGAGGTCTGGTTCAACTGCAGCCATGCGCATTCGTCGCGTTGGCTCCGCGCCACGCCCGTCCCGGGTGAAACCTGGACGGACGAGATGGCCTGGGATGAATTTTATGAGCATCCTCTCCACGAGAATCCCCAAGAAGCGGCCTGGAATCGGCAGGTGCATCAAGCGGCCGTTGATGTGGTGGCTGAGGCAGAAAAAAAACTGCAGCCTGTAACGCTCCACGCAGGCCGAGCACCGGTACAAATCGGTTTTAATCGTCGTCTTACCGATGCGAGCGGTTGGACAACGATGGGAGTGAATCGAGAGGGCCCGGCCGTTCCGTGGGTCAATGTGCTTACGGCCAGAGATCAAAAGACCAACAACCCAATCGCCGTATTATTCGAACATCCGGCGCACCCGGTCACCGTACCACCAGGAAACAAATTGGTCAGTGCAGATTTCCCAGGTGCTGCGGTCAAGCAGATCCGTGAACAGCTCGGGAAAGAGGTAATCGCGATGTATGGCCAGGGATGTTGCGGAAACATCAATAGTTTTCCGCTGCGTACCTCGTTTGCTGACGCCGATGCTGCCGGTCAAAAGCTGGGAGACGCGGTGCTCGAAGCGATCGAAAAAAGCACACCGATTGACGCAAAAAAAATCAAGCTACGGAGCAGGCATCTGGAACTGCCGACACGACCCCTTCCCTCCCCTGAATTTGTTGCAACGCTCAAAGAAAAAAATAAAGACGACCCAGCAAGGTTAAAACAACTCCGTAAAATTTCCACCGCACAAGAAAGTGAAACGCCACCACCTCCGCGCCGGTTTGACCTGTATGGAGTGTTTCTAGGTAAAGACTGGTGTCTAATCGGAATGAACTACGAAACCTTCAGGCAGTATGAACTTTGGATTGATCAACACGCTCCCTTTAAGCACAACATGGTTTTTGCGCTCACCAACGGGGGTCGCGCTTACATTGGAACTGACGAAGCGCTTGCGAAGGGCGCCAACGGGGGCTATGAAGCAGCCTGTCTACCGAACTGGGGGGGACACGAGACCATGTCTCCTCATCTTGGCCCGCCTGCGGTGGGAAGCGAACAAGAGATCCACAAAGGGCTGGAGTCACTGTGGGAAAATCTCTAGCCGTCTTTGGTTGAAAGTTGCTCAATCAACATCACGGTTGCTAACCCTATCGGCAAGGCCAATCCCCTGCTGGGTCTAGCCCTCGAGTCCTAACCCTTCGGCGATCCGCCGGCCATAAGCAGAGTCCGCCTTGATAAAATGATCGATCTGGCGGCGCTGGATTTCCTCGGGAACCGTGCCCATACTCCCGACAATATTATCGACTAACTGCTGCTGTTGATCGGGCGTCATGATGCGATAGAGATCTCCAGCTTGGCTAAAATCATCACCATCTGATTTTTGGTCGTAACGATCCGCGTCCCCCTCCAGTGAAAGCGGCGGTTGCCGGTAGCTAGGGTCTTCTTGGGGACCGCCAAAACTATTGGGTTCATAATTCGGCGCATTGCCTGAATTGCCATCAAACCGCATGGCCCCATCGCGGTGATACGTATGGACCGGACACTGAGGGCGATTGACCGGTAAAGACTCATGATTCACACCAAGCCGATAACGCTGCGCATCGGCATAAGACAAGATTCGACCCTGTAAGACTTTATCGGGTGAAAATCCGATACCAGGCACAATATTAGACGGTGAAAATGCCGCCTGCTCGACCTCGGCAAAGTAGTTTTGTGGATTGCGGTTAAGTTCCAGAATCCCCACCTCAATCAGTGGATAATCCGAATGTCTCCAAACCTTAGTCAGATCAAAAGGATTGACGTAGTAATCTGCCGCATCTGCTTCCGGCATGATTTGCACATGCACCCGCCAACGTGGAAAATCTGCCTTATCGATCGCAGCAAAAAGATCCCGCGTGGCATGGTCCGGATCTGTACCTGCCAAGGCAGTTGCCTCGGCATCGGTAAAACAGGCGACCCCCTGCTCCGTCTTGACGTGAAATTTGACCCAAAATCTTTTTCCTTCCGCATTGATCAGGCTGAAAGTATGGCTCCCGTAACCGTTCATATGCCGGAAAGATTTAGGCGTACCACGATCACTGAACAGAATAGTTACCTGATGAAGCGATTCTGGACTTAAAGACCAATAATCCCACATCATCGTGGGTGACTTCACATGACGCTGCGGACAGCGTTTCTGACTGTGGATAAAATTATCGAATTTCATCGGGTCGCGGATAAAAAAGACAGGTGTATTGTTCCCGACAAGATCCCAGTTTCCCTCTTCGGTATAAAACTTCATCGCAAATCCGCGTGGATCCCGGGCGGTATCGGCCGACCCACTCTCACCACCCACTGTCGAAAATCGAACAAAACACTCCGTTTTTTTACCCATCTCAGCGAAGAGTTTCGCCTTCGTGTATTGCGTGATATCCCCTGTGACCGTGAGGGTTCCGTATGCGCCTGCCCCTTTGGCGTGGACCACTCGTTCCGGAATTCGTTCCCGATTGAACACAGCCATCTTTTCGATCAGCGCATGGTCTTCCATCAGCAAAGGTCCTCGCGGACCGGCGGAGAGGGAGTTTTGGTTATCTTCTACCGGAGCGCCTGAGGATGTGGTCAGCGTCTTCTTCTGGTCAGCCATAATTTTCACCTACCGGATAAAGTTCTAGGTTTCTATGTTCTATGCATGGATGCTTATTTAAAACGCTCGATGGACAAATCAATCCCAACTGCTTTGCATTGAAATGGGGAGTGGGCCATCGTTTTTAAATAATGATTAGAAACGCTGTTTCAGTCAGCACGCCATTTCCTCATTCGGTCTACGGCCTCCTCAATGTCCGCTGTAGCGCCTGCATAAGAAAAACGAATGAAGTGATGACCGTGCCGTACAGAAAAATCACTTCCCGGTGCTGCCAGGACACCACACCCTTCGAGCATCTCCATAACAAATTGCATACTGTCGTGATGGAGATGCTGCACATGACAATAAAGATAGAAGGCCCCATGCGGTGCAGCAAATTGATCAAAACCCATCGCAGGTAATTCTTTGACCAAAATGTCTCTGTTTTTCTTATAGCGTGTTACATGTGCATCGAGTTCTTTTCGGCAGTCCATGGCATGCAGCGCCCCGTACTGGGATGGTGCCGGAGGACAAAGATAGAGATTGTGTGCCAGATTACTGATCGGCTCGATCAGATAATCCGGAAGGACCATCCAACCCAATCGCCATCCAGCCATGGAATAATATTTAGAAAAACTGTTGACCACAATAATTTCGTCAGAAAAGGCAACGGCGGTCTGCTGCGGAACCTCATCGTCAAAAACAATTCCATGGTAAATTTCATCCGAAATCAAACGGATCTTTTTTTGTTGGCAATATTCTGCCAACTCCTTCATTTGCTGTCCGGGCATCATCGAACCGGTCGGGTTGCCGGGACTGGCAAAAATCAAACCATCTATTTCACCGTCGATTTTTTGGACATCTTCGACCGTCGGCTGAAAGTGATTTTCCATGCTCGTGTCGAACGGAACGCACTCCACACCAAGCGTACCCATCGCGTGCCGATAGCCGTAATAAAATGGCTGCGGCAAGGCGACACGGGCTCCCGCATCAAAACATCCAACCAATGCTAAAATCATCGCGCCCGACGCGCCAAACGTAATAACAATTCTTTCCGGGTCCACCTGCGCCCCATAAAGGTCCTGATAATTCTTGGAGATTCTCGCGCGAAGTTCCGGGATGCCCGCTGCACTGGTGTAACCCAGGATACTTGTGTCGCTTGCCTGATGAATTGCATCAATCGCACCTTCGGGCGCACCGGTACTCGGTTGACCCACTTGCAGATAAATGACCTTCTTTCCCGTCGCTTCTACTTCCTTCGCCCGCGACCGCATTTTTTCTGCAATACTCGGTGTCGCACCACGATGAGAAGGTTGGAAACGTTTTGTGGCAGGCATGATGTCTTCTCCGTCTGTTCAACGTGTGGGTCAGTATGGGCTTAAATAGGAATTCAAAAACGCTGCAAACATGCTCCGAGCGGTATCGGCATCCTCTGGTGCATCCGGGGCCAACAAGCCTATTCGTCGGTGACGCAACCCTCCGAAGCAGAACGCACTAACCGGATATATTTGTGCAAGGTTCCTCGCGTCGCCTTGAGGGCAGGAGGACTCCAGCAGGCTTTCCGCTCTGCAAGCACCTCATCGCTTAGATCAACACGGATGCTATTTTTTACCGCATCGATCGTTACTGAATCACCCTCCTGAAGTAATGCAATTGTTCCACCAACCTGCGCCTCAGGCGTCACATGCCCCACAATAAATCCATGTGAACCACCTGAAAATCGGCCATCAGTCAAAAGAGCCACTTCACTGCCTAAACCGGCTCCCATAACCGCAGAGGTCGGGGTGAGCATTTCAGGCATTCCAGGTCCGCCCTGCGGACCCTCATAACGAATTACAATCACATCACCGGCAACAATCTGACCTTCTTCCAGAGCAGCGAGCATCGACTCCTCGCTATCGTACACTTTGGCCGGACCGGTAAAGGTGGTCCCTTCTTTACCAGTGATCTTAGCGACAGCACCTTCTGGCGCGAGATTACCACGCAAGATCTGAATGTGACCCGTCGGCTTTATGGGCGACTCGATCGGCCTGATCACGTCTTGATTCTCAGCAAGCGGCGCCACCTCAGCAACATTTTCCGCCAATGTTTTACCGGTTACCGTCAAACACTCACCATTCAAGAGCCCTTTTTCCAAAAGGTAACGCATGACCGCCGGCAAGCCTCCAACTTTATGCAAATCCTCCTGAACATAGCGACCACTCGGCTTCAAATCTGCCAGAAAAGGAACCCGTTGACTGACTCGCTGAAAATCATCCAGTGTTAGCGATTCCCCAGCGGCACGGGCCATTGCAATCAAATGGAGAACGGCATTGGTTGAGCCCCCCAAGGCCATGACAACCACCATGGCATTCTCAAATGCGGCTCGCGTCATGATATCGCGTGGCTTGAGATCCAACTGGAGTAAATTCAGCATCGCTGATCCAACTGCTCGACATTCCTCTTTTTTTTGCGGGTCTTCTGCCGGAGTGGATGAACTATAGGGAAGCGACATTCCGAGTGCCTCAATGGCACTGCCCATGGTGTTCGCGGTATACATGCCGCCACACGCCCCGGCTCCCGGGCAGCTATGGCGGACAATTTCAGTTCTTTGCTGTTCCGTTATCTTTCCTGCAAGGAATTCGCCATAACACTGAAATGCGGACACAATATCGAGCTTCTCATCTTGCCAGAATCCTGCCCTGATCGTGCCACCATAAACCATCAAGGAGGGGCGGTTAATCCGTGCCATGGCCATCACGCAGCCCGGCATATTTTTGTCGCAACCAGGCAACGACACGTTGGCATCGTACCACTGAGCCTCCATCACCGTTTCAATTGAATCGGCAATCAAATCGCGCGATTGCAGCGAATAACTCATGCCCTCGGTACCCATGGAAATACCATCGCTTACACCGATTGTATTGAATCGCATTCCGACCATGCCGGCTGCTTCTACACCCTCTTTGACCTCCGCTGCCAGTTGATCCAGGTGCATGTTGCAGGTATTACCCTCATACCACATGCTGGCAATCCCGACCTGAGGCTTCACCATATCGTCACTCGTCAGGCCTGTTCCAAACAACATTGCCTGAGACGCACCCTGACTTTTCGGTTGCGTTACACGAGAGCTAAACCGGTTTAAACCGTTTGTTGCATTCATGCCATTTCTCAATAAGAACTAAAAGTTGCCGGAGGTTACGAAATTGGCTTGCATCGAGAAGCCGCCCTTTTTATTGTGTGGTAGTCGTTACCCTGATTTTTTTCTTTTTCAAATTAACACTTCATCCTTCAACGGCAACCGTAGCAATCATAAACCATTAAGGAGCCTGAAGGGAGTTGGCTCAGAGACGACAAATAAGCGGCTTGGTCTTTTTTCAATTTCATCCGGCGGAATTTAATTTCCCTAAATTCAATTTCCCTAAGAAGTACAATCATGAACATGCCCGAGTTCATTTATTTTGATTTAGGTAACGTGCTGCTGTATTTCAGTCGCGAACGTCAATTTAGCCAGATGGCGCATGTGCTTGGAATATCGCCAACAGAACTCGATCAACTTGTGAATCAAAATGACCTGATGCAACGCTGCGAAACGGGAAAGCTTTCACCCCAACAGGCGCACGCCATTCTTTGCGATGCGGCTCAAAGCAACTGCAATTTTAACTCACTCTTTCGCGCAAGTAGTGACATTTTTGAAATCAACTTGTCCATCCTTCCATTACTCACACAACTCGTACGTAATGGGCATCGAATCGGCATCCTTTCCAACACGTCGGCAAACCATTGGAACTATTGCGTCGCTCATTTTGCGATCCTACGAGATTACTTTCAGGAAATTATCCTGAGCTACGAGGTTGGCGTCATGAAGCCTCAGGAAAAAATTTACAAAGCGGCAATCGAAGCAGCAGGCGTCTCTGCAGAAAACATCTTCTACACGGATGACCTGGAACCGAACATTGACGGGGCAAAGCGTTGTGGCATGGACGCGGCGCTATACACAGACACCCCATCACTCGCAGAGAGTTTGCGGCGTAGAGGAATCACTCTCACTCTCTGACGCACATCCTAGAACCAAAATGCGGAACCGCTGCACCCGCAGAATCAATTTTTCATCGTTTTACTTGAACGACTAATAAATATAACGATTGATAAGGTTTTCAAGCATTTCTTGGCGGCCACTTATATTGGGGTCGATCTCTCCCTTGTCGAGCATATACGTTTCCAGGGTTTTGAAATCATGTTCCCCTTTTTCGATTCCCGCCCCCACACCGTTGTCCCAAGTTGAATAACGTTCAGTAAGCAAACGAGCGAGTTCACCATCCGCACGAATAGCGGCTGCAATTTTGAGTCCCGCAGCAAATGCATCCATACCGCCAATATGTGCATGAAAGAGATCCATTGCCTCGAAGCTCTCCCGCCGGACCTTCGCATCAAAATTGACGCCGCCGGTCTTAAAACCACCATACTTCATGAGCATCAGCATGCATTGCGCCGTGAGATAAACGCTCGTGGGAAACTGATCCGTGTCCCATCCTAATAGCTCATCGCCGGTATTGGCATCGATCGACCCGAGCATGCCCTGACCCCCAGCCGCATCCATCTCATGCATCATGGTGTGGCCCGCGAGCGTTGCGTGGTTCGTCTCTAGATTTAGTTTTAAATGATCTTCAAGATCGTAGGCCCTGAGAAAATTCATGCAGGCAGCAGCATCCGAGTCATATTGATGCTTGGTTGGTTCTTTCGGTTTTGGCTCAATGTAAAACTGGCCCGTAAACCCGATTTCCTTTGCATAATCAACCGCCATGTGCAGAAACTGAGCCAGATGATCCAACTCGCGTTTCATGTCGGTGTTCCAGAGGTTCTGATAGCCTTCGCGACCCCCCCAAAACGTATAGCCCTCGCCACCAAGTTCCTTGGTTACTTCCATTGCTTTTTTGACTTGTGCAGCCGCATAGGAAAAAGCGTCTGCATTCGGGCTTGTTGCGGCACCGTGCGCATAACGTTTGTTGCTAAAGAGATTTGCTGTACCCCATAGTAATTTAATTCCAGTTTCGTCCTGAAGTTCGCGAAAGACTTTGACAACGGCGTCAAGGTTTGCATTACTTTCCCGAAGTGTCTCTCCTTCGGGTGCAACATCGCGATCATGAAATGCGTAGTAAGGCGCACCGAGTTTCTCAATGAATTCGAACGCCATTTTTGCGCGGTTAATCGCGTCCTCGACCGTACCGTCTTCAAGTTTCCATGGTCGCTCGGCGCATCCCGGACCAAACGGATCGGCGCCCGCTCCACGAAACGTGTGCCAGTAAACCACGCTGAAGCGAAGATGTTCTTTCATGGTACGGCCCTCGATGACCGCGTCTGCATCGTAGTGGCGAAATGCAAGCGGATTCGTCGAGTCAGGCCCTTCGAAACGAATTTTTTCAATCTCTGGAAATGCAGCCATGGTTTTGCTTCCAATGGGTTTGGTCTTAATCTCTATCTATCAGGAACCGCCAACTTCTGGTTCCCTTTTGAGGCACCATCGTGCCAAATCGAAATACGTTCTGCAACCGATGAACCGCCCGTTTGTAGTGTCTCCTGCTTCAACATCGTGCGCACAGCCAACCTGAAGAGGCGGGCACATCAAAGAAATGTTCGCCCCGTTGGTCCTTTTCGGCAGGGAGTTGGGGAGAGAAGTTGCAAAAAGATGGACAACATTTTCAATTCCTGACGACCGAGTCCTGCAGTTCTCGTTTCGCAGGAACGCTTTCGGGTTGCGGGTGGGCCAGAAGGCCAAGGACGAGTAAAGGGGTCGTTGAGCCCCCAATTCCACGGAAAATTCGGCGGAAAAGCCATCTATTGTCAACTTTTTCCACCCCCTTCCGGCCCCTGGGCATTTTCGGCCCGCCTGGGACGGGGCCAAACTGCGCGGCCGGACGCCCCCGAAGCCCTTTACTGACACCACCACCGTAACCGGCCCCTTGAACGGAACCCCCTGTGGTGATTATATTTGCTGGATTGCAAGTCAGTCCGAGAAAGTTATTTTTGTACCATGAAGGTTCGTGCCAGCGTTAAACGCATTTGCGAAAGCTGCAAGGTTGTTCGGCGCCGAGGCGTAGTCTTTGTCGTGTGCAAGAATCCCCGCCACAAACAACGGCAGGGTTAACTGATGCATGGGCCACGCATTCAGTTTCACAGCGAGTTTTAAGCGGGTAAGAACTACCCGTGTTTGACCGTTAAGTGCGTTGCCCCATAGTAGGACTTTTCGTTCAACTCCATCCGATACAAGCAGCACGTGAATCTTAAACCGATTGACTGGTTTTCAGGATAAAGCATTATGCCTCGTTTATTAGGTGTCGACATTCCGAGTGATCGTCCTACGGTGATTTCCTTGACCTACCTGTTTGGTGTTGGGCCTAAAAGTGCTCGGCAACTTTGCCAGGCTGCCGGGATTGACCCTCAAAAGCGAGCGCGCGAGTTACAAGAAGATGAAGTTGCTCGCTTGGCGGCACTTCTCGATAAAGATTATGTGGTTGAAGGTCAATTGCGACGGCAGGTCGCTCAGAACGTATCACGTTTACGTGACATTGCTTGTTATCGTGGAATGCGTCATCGTCGCGGCTTGCCGGTTCGGGGACAACGAACTCGAACCAACGCGAGAACACGAAAAGGGCCTAGACGGACAGTGGCTGGCAAAAAGGGCGTAAAGGACTTGCGTTAGAGTTTTACTGAACCAACCTAGTAAACTTAAGTGTAATTGGGAGTCTCTGTGGCAAAAAGCAAGAAGAAGAAGGTGCGAAGGAATGTTGCGGCAGGTATCGTCTATATCAAAGCAACATTCAATAATACCACGGTCACAGTTACCGATACCAAAGGGGATACTTTGTGCTGGGCAAGTGCTGGAACCTCTGGATTCAAGGGAAGTCGAAAAAGCACGCCTTTTGCGGGACAATGTGCCGCACAGCAGGCGGCAGATAAGGCAAAGAAATTTGGGATTAAAGATGTCGATGTTCGAGTGAACGGCCCAGGCAGCGGGAGAGAGAGTGCGATCACTGCACTTCAATCAGCGGGTGTAAACATTAAATCGATCGAAGACATTACGCCGATGCCTCACAATGGTTGTCGGCCAGGCAAAAAAAGAAGAGTTTAATGCGAAGGCTGCAACAGGCAGCTGGTAGCGACATTGATATTCGAATAGTGTTCAAACAAGCGGTTACGGAGACAAACTATGCATATTCGTTGGCGCGGTCTGGAACTTCCGAGTCAGGTCCAAAAGGAAACCCTTACGCCTACTTACGGGAAGTTTGTTGCCGAACCTTTTGAGCGAGGATTCGGTGTTACAGTCGGTAATAGCCTACGCAGAATTCTCCTTTCGAGCCTTGAAGGTAGCGCAATTACCCAGGTTCGTATTCAGGGAGCACAGCACGAATTTACTACAATTGAAGGGATCGTTGAGGATGCCACTGATATTGTTTTGAACGTAAAATCGCTTGTTGTTAAGAATCATGCCGACAGCACGAGAGTGATTCGCGTAGAAAAAAGCTCGCCGGGAGATATCACCGGGGCCGATGTAATCGCCGATTCATCCGTTGAGGTGATAAACAAAGATCACAAGATTGCCACCAGTAGTGGCGATCGAGAATTTGAAATGGAAATGGTTGTTGAAAATGGGCGTGGTTACGTCCCGGCTTCTGAGCACACTCCTAGTGAGCAAGAAATCGGTATCATTCCAATTGACGCAGTTTATAGCCCAGTGGTCCGTGTTCGTTACGAAGTTGAAGAAACGCGAGTCGGCCAGAAAACGAACTACGATAAACTGACAATGGAAATCTGGACGAATGGGAGCATTCGACCGGAAATAGCCCTGGTTGAGGCTGCCAAAATTCTAAGAAAACATCTTAACCCGTTTGTTCAATTTACTGATTTAGGTCCTGAAATTCATAGTACGGTTCGTGTGAACACAGATGGTGTGGATCCGGCGGTTGAGAAAAAGTTAAACATGAGTATTGGAGAGTTACATCTTTCGGTCCGGGCAAGTAATTGTCTTGAGGCAGAAAATATCTTAACCGTGCGAGATCTTATTACGAAAGATGAAGACTCTCTCATGGAAGTCCGAAATTTTGGTGATACAACACTCCATGAAGTCAATGAAAAACTTGGTGAGCTCGGTATGCGATTAGGCATGCGAGTTGCATCGCAGTCGTCCTTGCCTTCCCTTTAATTCGAAAACAAAAACCCTTGGAAGATTGCGGTCTTAAACGCAATTCCACGCGGAATAGATATTAGGTAGTTTCAATGCGACATCGAAGAAGCGGACGCATTTTAGGTCGATCACCCAGCCATCGCCGGGCAATGTTGAAAAATTTGGCCGCCAGTCTCTTGCTGACTGAAAGAGATGCCGAGTTTGATGACAATGCTCCAGCAGAAAAGGGCCGCGTAGTGACGACCATTGCAAAGGCGAAGGAAGTGCGGCCGATTATTGAACGTTGCATCACGATTGCGAGACAAACATTAGAGGATCAGCGAAAAGCAGATTCACTTGATTCCACAGCGGAACGGAATTCTGAGGAATGGCGGCAGTGGAGAAGCAGTCAGCAGTGGAATGAATGGAATCAGGCGATTGCTCCCGTGCTGACGGCACGCCGTAGGGCAATCCAAATTCTAGGTAATAAAGAAGCGGTCTCCATTCTCTTCGATACCGTAGCACCTCGCTTTGAAGAACGTCCTGGTGGGTACACTCGGATCATGCGTCTGGCAAAGCCGAGGCTTGGCGATGCGGGCACGCGAGTTATTCTCGAATTTGTCGGGGAACGGGACCGAGTTAAGGTGTCGGCTCCGGAACCAATTCAGGTAGAACAAGAATCTCCGGAATTCGATGAAACCTCTGATTCCGCAAAGGATTCGGTGCCCGAAGAGGTCGCCGAGGGTAATGCCACAGAGTCGGCTCAAGCAGAGATGGGGCCGGAAGATGGCAAGAAGACTGAGTCCGAATCGGAATAAACTGCTTTTTGCTACTCTCTTACGATCGAAAAATCTTTTTCGTTCTGAAAATCGAATAGTCGTGTCAGGATGACCGAATCTATTGATACCGCCACATCGAGTGATTCTGGAAGTCCAGAGGGATTCCATTTTACAAACCGCATGCGAAGCGTGTGCGAAGATATGGCATCACGGCTACCGCAGTTAGCACATATCCAAATGGATCGCGTTGCAATTAGTTTTTGTCAAGCGCGAAAATCTGTGTCGCATGGCCTTCAAGCATCACTCACACCGATGCGATTCGAGGATGGTGATCGTGAGTTAGTGCAGAATGGTCAGCGTTGGCGGGTGCAACAAATTCGCAATCGGCAAAACCAAGAAATGCTCTATCTCTTGAATTTTTATCTACCAAGATTTCAGGACCAGCCTTTTGGCGAAAAATTGGTCACAATCCTGCACGAACTCTGGCACATTAATCCGACATTTAATGGCGACCTTCGTCGCCTACCCGGACGCTGTTATGTCCACTCAGCAAGCGAAAAAGAATACGATGCTTTCATGGAAACGCTTGCAAATGAATGGTTAGCGAGAAACCCTTCACGCACTGCATTTCAGTTTCTCGAAATGTCTTTTGATGATTTACAAAAAACATATGGGCAAGTACGCGGCTTGCGTATCCCCGCCCCTAAAATGATACGGTGCGGATAGATTACTGAATATTCCCGATTTCAGTTACGCCGCTACCTTATTACCCTGCTGTCGATACCAGTTGACTGTTTTTAAAATCCCGTCGCGTAATTTAGTCTCTGCTTCAAAACCAAAGGCTTCGCTGGCACGCGTCGTATCAAGACACCGGCGTGGTTGCCCATCCGGCTTTTCAGTGTTCCATTCAATCTCGCCGTCAAAACCAGAGAGTTCACATATGGTTTGCGCAAGTTCGCGAATTTGAATCTCCGTACCGGACCCGAGATTCACCGGCTCTGCATCCTCATAGTGGAGTGTGGCCTTAACAATCCCATCCGCCGCGTCAGAAACATATAGAAATTCCCTCGACGCTGAACCTGTTCCCCACACCTCAATTTTTTTCTGTCCGCTTTGTATCGCCTCGTGGACTTTCCGAATAAGTGCTGGAATGACATGACTCGACTGTAAATCAAAATTATCACCCGGCCCATAGAGATTAACCGGGAAGAGCGTGATTGCATTCATGTTGTACTGTTGCCTATACGCCTGCGATTGAACAAGCAACATTTTTTTTGCCAGACCGTACGGTGCGTTTGTTTCTTCAGGATAGCCATTCCAGATATCGTCTTCCCGAAATGGCACCGGAGTAAACTTCGGATAGGCACAAATCGATCCGATTGATACAAATTTTTCTACTTCAAATCGTCGCGCCTGTTCAATCAACTCGACACCCATGATCGCATTTTCATAAAAGAACTTTCCTGGATTTAAACGATTTGCCTCAATCCCCCCCACAATTGCGGCAAGGTGGACCACGATATCGGGGCGACTGTCAACCATTAATTGCTCGATCGCTTCCCTCTGTCGTAAGTCATATGCCTTACTTCGGGGAATGAAAACAGACCCGGGATTATGAGATTCGATAAGTCGACAGACTTCACGCCCAAGAAAACCTGCACCACCGGTNACAACGACAGTCTTATCCTGGAGNAGATTCACCTCGAACTCCCTTTCGATCGGTTTTCTTTGCTTTGCNCTGAATCATTCGGGCCAATTCATTTGACCCATGGAATATTTTTAGCCATCCCGGTTATTGAATCATGCAGACTCTTTCAGTCTGAGTTGATAAAGCCGTTGGTAAAGTTCGCATCGCGAGGCCAACTGATCATGCGTGCCCAAGTCGATTATTTTCCCCTCGTTCAATACCAGAATTTGGTGGGCCAGTGACAGGGTCGATAAACGATGTGTGATCATNACTGTCGTTCGATTTTTCGTGAATTGCTGTAACGCATTATGAATTAATTGTTCGCTTTCTGGATCGATCTGGCTTGTTGCCTCATCCAATAGCATGATCTGCGGGTCGCGAAGAATTGCCCTCGCCAGGGAAATACGTTGTCGCTGACCTCCCGAAAGGCGACCGCCCGATTCGCCAACATTCGTGCTATAGCCGTGATCGAGTTTATTCATAATAAACCCGTCCGCATGTGCTTTTTTTGCAGCATGGATCACATCCTCATCCGAGGCCCGCGGCGACCCATAACGAATATTATTCATCACCGTATCATCAAAAAGAATCGTCTGTTGCGTAACGATGCTAATCCTTCGGCGAAGATCTTGAATGCTCAGATCTCGAATTGAATCGTATCCCAATAATACATTTCCTTGAATCGGATCGAAAAATCGCGGGATCATATTCAGCAACGTGGTCTTCCCACATCCGTTCGGACCAACGATCGCCAAGGTTTTCCCACTCTCAATCTTCAAGTTGATGTCTCGCAGTACCAACTCGTTTTTATCATAGTAAAAAGAAACATTTTCAAAAATAATTGGCTTGCGTACATCCTTGACCGCAATTGGATTTTCTATTTCAACGATAGATGACTCTCTGTCGAGTAGTGGATAAATACGATCGGCTGCAGCAGCCCCAGCCTGAATTTGATTGACAAACCCTGACATTTTTCTCAGGGGATCACTCGCGCCAATTAAAAAACCATAAAACAGCAATAGGGAAGCCAAGTTCATTGGCCGTTCTGTCATGGCCATTCCAAAGATGTGCGTTTCCTGATTAAGGACCAAATACCCACCAGCAAGTATTGAAATACAGACGACACAGATCCCTAAAACTTCGTCGCTAAATTTTGTAAGCCCATGATAAAACATGATTTTCATGGATTTTCGATAAACCTCGCGAGTTGTACGACGGAATCGATTATTTTCATGCCTCTCCATCGTATAAGCTTTGACCGCATAAATACCACTGAATGACTGGAGCAGTCGACGGAATAATAGGCTCGATTCCTCCATCAACCGGCGGTTTGCGCGTTTGATCGACTTGGCAAGGGTGTAAGTAAAAAACAAGGCAACGGGCGCCACCACAAATGAAAACAGCATTAACTGCCAACTTACCCAGATCGCGCCAGCCAAACAAACAACCGCTTTAAGTGGTTCTCTCATGGCACGCCCAAAGAGAAAAGAGACCACGCCACCGATCTTGGCAATGTCTCCCGTAAATCGACTCATCAAGTCGCCAGTGCGATCTTTATTGAAGACACCAAGACCCATTTTCATCGTATGCTGGAATACCTGATTGCGAAGATCGAGTGTTGTTAGCTCTGAAAAACGATGCACTAACATAAGATTGACAACGAGAAAAACATCTTTAACGATCGTGAAAATGATTAGCCCGACAGCAATCACTACGAGCGTTTTAAAAGGATCGTCCGGGAGAAAACGTTCGATATAAGGCTGTACATTCCCCGTAAAAGATACGACTTTTTCTTCCGCTTGAAGTCGCAATGAAAGATGTTCGATTTCGTTTTCTATCGTAATACGATCTTTTTTTGTTTCAGTATTCGATAATTTTTTGTTGAGATTTTTTACCTTTGCTTCAATTTGATTGCACTTAGCGCTACTATCTGCAATACGTTCACGGGCCCAATCGTGCATGGACTTGTTTTGGATAATAACCTCGACAAACGGGTAAACCGCTCCGATGTTGGCGCCCCAGAACAAGGCGATTGCAAACGACGATAAAACAATACCAATGATCGTAAGTCGTTGGCGGAGTGCCTGCTTAATAGCACGTCCAAGATTCTTCATAGTCCGATATCCGGTAAACCGTAAATTGAGAGCATGCCGATGGGCATTGGGAGACCGGAAACGCTACAGATATAAGCAATTTGAGTCAACGGGATTCCTTGAAATCCGCAAACTGCTTCACGGAAACCGCCGGTTGGTCACGCACGTCTTGCAAGTTCACCGACTGCGATCCGGAGATGGTCGTGGAATGAGAGCAAGCCGAAAATGATATCAGTGCTACCATTTATCAAATGTTCGAGAAAACTGGCTATCAANACGAGCTACATCGGGAGGCCGCAGGAAATTATCGCTAACCGCACGCGAATTGGGGATTACGGTATTCTTCCCGGCAAAAGAGACGACTCATTACGTTATTGTAGATTTTTTCCCCGACGGAATTGGCGACCGTAATACCACAGAGCCGCATACTTATTGAATGAGTACTGGCTTAAGTGCACGGCAAAAAGAAATCCATGTCTTCCATCCAGAAAACCACCTTGGAGGACAAAGAGTCTTCCGAACGTTGTCAGCCCATGTAAAACGGCATCAAACAATGACCCAGTTTTACCAGCTTGGGCCTGATTACGCGCCCATGAATGTGCATAAGCTAAATGCTTCTCCAGATAATATTCATAGTTTCGACAGGCATCATGAATTAAAAATCCGCTGAGAGTTCTTGTCTGAATNCCCTTGGAGTCGACCGACTCATGAACGGCACGAGAATTAAATTTAAAATTATTTTTCGCGTAAAGGCGCACAATTTTTTCTCTTCGCCATCCATTATGAAAGACATCTTTATCCAGAAAAGCATTCTGTCGAACGACCTGATAGAGACACGCATCGTCCGGATTTTTTAAAACTGCCTCGATATTATTTCGAAGTTCGCGCGAAATTCTTTCATCGGCATCAATAGCCAATATGTAATCGCATGTTGCCAAATCTTGGGCACGTTGCCGCTGAATCCCAAATCCCTCCCAATCTTCACGGACAAACACCTTTGCTCCATGCTGCCGAGCGATATCTAATGTTGCATCTGTGCTTCCCGAATCCAGCACAACAATTTCATCGACCCAATCCGTCAGACTCCTGAGACACGGCGTAATCTGACTCGCTTCATTTTTTGTAATCAGGACCGCGGAGATCGTTGCCCGTAACGTTTGCTTTTCTTCCGGGTGGCCAGCCGATGATCGAGGCAAAGCGCTGTGGGAACTCATCGTAGATGAAAGCGTCATTTTTATCGCCTAGTGAGAGGAAGTCGTAATTAGTATTTTCTCGTAAACGGCTTCAATGGACGCTGCCTCCTGGCGTATATCGTAATAGCGACACACGTGTTCGCGACCTAAGTTACCTTTGCGCATTGTCTGAACCGGATCCATTAGACAATTATCGACTGCATTTACCAATGATTTTGTATCGCCAATATCGACGACATGGCCGGTCTCACCTTCCTCGATCAACGTAGGAAAAACACCCGTACGCGTTGCCACAACAGCAGCCCCACACGACATTGCTTCGACCGGCGTCAAGCCAAACCCNTCGTANCGTGGCGGAGCAATNCAGAGCACNATTCTCTGAAACCATAGATGCCGCTCTTCAGCTGAAACNTGCCCCAGCCAAATAACGCGATTTTCAACNCCAGCATNGCTCAACTTTCTTTTCANCTCTTCTTTGAATGGAAGATCTTTGGGTTTGCAGTGCCCGGCAACAATCGCTGTGAAATCCGGATATCTGGGAAGCAACTGGCACATCGCCTCAATAAATAAATCTGTTCCCTTCTCGGCACGAATACGTCCAAAAATTCCGATTCCATACTTCCCAGGAAGACCTGACTGTCTCCAAGCAGCAAGTTTATCCTCTGGTGGCGTAAATACCTCCGTGTTAATTCCATGAGGAATAATGGCGTCGCATCGATCGACAAAGGAGGAAGCCTCAGGTGTCGTAGCGATAATCGCATCCATCTTGGATAACAACCAACGAGGAAAGATTGAATGGCGTCGAAGTGCGACTGTGGTAAATACGAGTCTTAAGGGAACGCGGAATAGATATTTAGCGATAATCCCTAAGAACATTTCTGAATTGCGCCGTGCATGCCAGATAGAGAGTTTGCGGTAACCNTTTTTCCAGAATAAACGGAGAAGTTGCCATCGACCTATCTGACGTGTTGAGACGGGTAAACGCTTACCGAGGATTACAACGTCATACTGCTGCTCGTGTCGTTCGGCCAAGTTCGTAATTGTGGCTGAGACGCCAGTAAAGCGCGAATGAAAATTCGTTAGGATGATCAGCGGATTGACAATGGAAGACACTGCGGTGTAAGGCCCATGATCCGTTTTAATGATTGATAAATAATAGCGCTATCTGCCCACGACGATTACATGGCGTGGACTTCAGATCAAAATCGCAAGTCTTGGATTTACACGGGGTTTTTAGACAAAATAACAGGTTTTCCCAAGAGTAATTTCCCCCTTCACATGTTTTGCTTGCTATGCATCGCTAGCGGGAATGGGCTATCTCCAGCTAGCATCAAGTCTCTGTCCACTCCGACGCATCGAGGGAAGGAAAACCCTTTACCCATTTGACCGCGCCATTGCAGCACTGCTATCTGTGAAATCAATTCTG
>NHBP01000103.1 GCA_002168195.1 Planctomycetaceae bacterium TMED10 | reverse complement strand
AATGTGGACGATGAGGTCAATCGCCGATGTGACTTGTCTGTGAATGGACACTACAGGAAGATCTGCCGCCATGAGAATTAAAACCTCTAGTCTTTCAAGTACCTCATGTGCGCTGTTGGCATGCAGGGTTGTCATCGAGCCATCATGGCCGGTATTCATCGCCTGAACCATGTCCAAAGCTTCACCGCTACGACACTCCCCTACCAAGATGCGATCGGGTCGCATTCGCAGTGCGTTCGTAACTAAATCTCGAATTGTGTACTCCCCTACCCCTTCGACATTCGCTGGTTTCGACTCAAGCGTTACCACGTGTTCCTGATGAAGTCGTAGCTCGGTTGTATCTTCAATCGTAACAATCCGTTGCTTGTAGGGAATGAAGCTCGAGAGAATATTAAGGAAAGTTGTTTTTCCGGTGCCTGTTCCGCCGCTGACTAAAATATTGCGACCATCGATCACCGCGGAACGTAGAAATGTGGCTGCCGATCGGGAGATACTTCCAAAGTCGATCAGGTCATCCATAGCAAGTCGTTGGATAGGAAACTTCCGTATGGTGAGGCAAGGTCCTTTGATCGCGAGTGGTGGAATGATCGCGTTCACCCGCGACCCGTCTGGGAGACGGGCGTCGACAAGTGGCTGACTCTTATCAATACGCCGGCCGACTTGAGCGACGATACGCTCGATGATCGCCTCAGTGACCTTCTCTGACAGGAAGCGACGCCCCGATTTTTCGATGATTCCATCGCGCTCGACAAAAATTTGGTCGCTTTCGACAACCATGATTTCCGTGATAGTCGGTGCCCGTAATAAATCCTGAAGTGGGCCAAACCCGAAGACGGTGTCCTTCAGGTCTTTTTTGATAGCGCGTAAAATCAGATATTTTCGTAGCTCAGCGTGAAGATGAGGCCGCACGAGATGGAAGGTGTCGTTGAATTGATGCTCAAGTTTCCGAACGCGACTGCTGACGTCCGGCAGGGCGTTCAATTCCATCTTTTCGCGGATAAATGAGAGCAAGCTATGTAACTCGGTTTCCCGTTCGGGGACGAGCGTAGCAGGGACATCAAATTCATTGCTCGTCAAAACCGCAAGATCGAATACAATATCATCATCTTGGGTCTCCAGGATAAGCTGATTAACGAGTTGATCTCTTAAGGTAATGCCAGTAATTTCTTCCAGGAGTGGCTCATTCTGCTCACCAAAGAGATTCATGTCGCGGCATACATCTTCAATGTTATTTTCGAGCAGGATAATATTGTCCTGGTTCGCGCCTCGTTCGCCCTCAAATTCATAGAGGTCGAGGCGTTGTAAAAGCTTTTGATGGATGTCGAGTTCTAGCTTCGCCATTTCACTGCGAAGATGCGCTTCAATTTCCGCCTGACTAAAGCTTGATGCCGATTCGGTTTGGAAAGAGAGTGTGTAAGGCCAGATACGGATCTTCGCGCCCGGCGTAAACGAAGCGGTTTGTCCCCCCAGAATTTCGGTGTCACCGACCAGGCAGCTATTGATCCCAAGATTTTCGAGTTCTAATTGTTCCCCATTTTTCCGAACCACGGCGTGCTGGCGAGATACCAAAGGACTCGTCAACACGATATCGTTTTCTTGATCGCGACCGATAGAAAATTCGGAACCAGTGAGGTCCACCATCGAGCGGCGACTCTCACTAATGCGGTTGAACCAGACCTTCATGGAAAGACCTCTGAAATAATACGCGGGTTACTTGTTGGCTGGGGCGTGAATTTTTAAACGGAGTGGCTTGAAATTGGTTCCGGTAAGATGGTTAAGCAATATTGTCATCTGGGCATTTGGTTTGCCTTTTGTGTTCGTTGCTTTGAGTGTGAGCATGTTTTCACTTCCGCCACGATTTCTGCGACTATCAAATACATCGCTCGAGCCCATTCGCTGGCCGACGGTCAAGACATCGAAAGGACCAATCCAGTCTTGGTTCCCGCCGTTTGGATTATTGCGGCCTGACGCTAGGTAAAAAGATACCCGTGTATCTCCAGGTATAATCTGCGAAGTAATGGTCGTTCGCGTATCGATAGGCACAGAAATTGCCGTTTCTCCCCCGACGAGTTGGAGTTCATCCGGCGCGGTGCGAAAGTCATTGCGAAGTAACAGGCCACCACGTTCATAATCACGAATCGATTTGCGTCCCACAATGGCATCGAGGTCAGTCCAGGGAAGTGCAAATTCATTAAGATTCCCCACAAACTCTTTTGGGATCAGGACCCTTTCAAAATGACTGCGTGTGAGGGGTGTTCCACGCGTAACCGAAGCGGTTTTACGGACACCAATAAATGAATCGTGCTCAAAGTCACGACTCGAGCTCAAGTAATACATATTGAACGCGAAGCCAATGAGTCCTAGCACAATTGCGATAATGAGTCCCTGAATGCCCTTCATGGATAAAGTCCCGTTCTGAAATAAATGGGTGTAATTAAATTATAGTTATCGTGGTTGTTGTGACTGGTATGCAAGATTAATAATCCCGCTCCACTGGTCTCGTCCCTCCCCTTCAGGGGATGGTAATTGGCGATGAAGATGAATGTGGGCGGTTTCAGATCGACTCCCCTGCATGCGAGTATAAACGCCTTGACCACTGTGCCCAGATGTACGCCACGCCCTACGTTGCTCCCAATGGTTGTTTTTAAAGAAGTGATTAAAAAAAACAATCTGCTGTTCAAGATCGCATGCAGAAGTAAAGGCCAATACCGAGTTGCCATCCGGCGAACCCATTTGTAAAAGCCGTTGACTGTCCGGAGGCAAAGCAATCGTAAGCGATTGTTCTGTCGCGTTTTCAGGGGGCGAAGCATAACTCACAACTCGTAATTTCCAGCGATTGGCTTCGGTCTGCGTTGCAAATCCCCAAGCGACGATTCGAGCGGTGTCCGGTTGATCTTGATTGGTTATTTCTTGCAGGGGATGCCGAATTCCAATAAAAATCGGGCTACCGCTCGCGATCGCACACACCGTGACCCCATCCGTATCGCCGGTCGTGTCACCCAAAAGCAGCGAATGGAGTAACGTAAGTTCTGCATCGCTCGGCTCGTCCTGCGGAAAACTGCCTCGCTTTGCCGCCGCGTGACATATCTTTCGCAGATTATCGGTTGCGGTAAATTGATTGCCCCGTATTTCCTGCTGTGAAATTGCGTGCGAAGCATCTCCAAACTGAACAACCACCGGCTGCTTGGTGTCAAAAGACGTGAGCGTTTGCGAGGCGAGAGCACCCGTTGGTTCCGGTTCGTAAAGCAAAGCAATTTGTTGACCGAGAAAAATAAAACCGGCAAGAATAGCGACCGAGAGAAACCCCTTCACGATCCATTGCCCCAATTGCAATGTCCGCGACCTACGCGCAGGACACGCCCCAGCATCCGTACCAGAATTCTCTGATTGAGCGCACTTGGGAGACACGGTTTCAGGTTCATTTGCTGCCATGGCATCCTATTATAACTGCGCGGGTAATCTGCGGTTTTCATAGAAGAAATTGCATGAAATTAAAATTTATTTCGATAAGCGTCTAATTGCTGAATGACCGGGTCAAGAATTCCTGTACGGCGATCTTTCTCCGCAGTCGCAACCTTAATTTCAGCTTCATAGTTGGAGATGGCCGCTTTGAGGCTCGCAATCGCAGACCTGTTTTTTGACTGCCGAGCGAGTTCGAGTTCCGATTTCGCCTGGGATAAGCTGGTATTTAATTCATCGATGTGATCCTGAACGAGTCCTATGGCGTCGCTGAAGAACGAGATATAGCTGCCAGCAAGTGAGTGCGGTAGATTTCCATCCGTTTCCCGCGGTCCGTTCGGTTGTTTAACGAGCAGATCCTCGTCGTCGTCGATTTTTTTGATGTGGGGTTCTACGTGTTTATCCCAGACCGAACNNGCNTCNGAACTGATGAAATCNCCNATNCCGGGCATAAANCNNGGNGGNTTTGGCAGTAATCCCCGGTACATCCATTGGTAGACCTCAGGGTCATGATAACGGCCTTCAGTATATTTTGGTTGGTTACTGTGCTGCACATGAAAGCCACCGAGAGGCAGCAAGTTGTCATTAAATAGTGAACCGTTTGTGTTCACGACAGCGGATTCATAGTTTTGCCAATCGTTTCCATATTCANTTTGTCCGATTCCTCGATTACTCCCGCCGGGCGGGTTGGCAAAGGCCGTGTCGGCGCTTTTAAAGGACGCGTTACTGGCCCACTCACCATAAAGAATCTTCGTTCTTCGGCCCACATTACTCGCCAGGTGCGTGTTCCAAAACGGAAAGCAATTATCCGTCAGTTGGTGGGTGAGGCTCCCGTGAAGTGGCTGCAGGCCATCGGGCAGTAAAGGAAGCTGCCGTGATACATCGGACGTCCCCTGAAACACCCCCCGCTTTGGATCCAGGAGATTNTTGTCAACCTTCAGTGTGCCCACGTCGGCCCGCACCGCTGCGTATGAACCGAGGTCCTGGATATTTAAGGGACTACGACCACTCGTCTCGGTCGTCAGGGGTGTATCTGTAGGATGATCCGGTTGTGTCCAAAAGGTCGATTGGTACTTGGGGTTGGGGAGGTTGTTGGATCGCGGATCGCGCGATCGCCAGGCAACCTCTCGTGAAGCTCCCAGCAAGCGAAGTTTCCAAACTCCGGTGAAACCGGCGTTGATCATCAGCGCAAAAAGGAGCAGCAGCAGCGGCAAACCCAACACCATTTCTAGGGGCGCAAGACCACCACGTTTCAGCCATCCGGAACGGCCCATCGCTGAAGCACAGCGGGGATCATTAATTCGAGACCGGCAGGTGGTTTGGTAAGCGCACATCTTCACACCCCCTAAAACCCCGTGAGCGTCCTGAAGTTCCGCTGAAAGGCAATTTTTCCCCTGGAGATGGGGATTGGAGCAAAAATAAGGCAACTTTTGCGTATTTCGTACTTATAGACCGAAAAAGCAACCGTAGGTCAATCGCAGGCTACCGGAGACTAATAATGCGGTGGTTTTTCATCGGGAAGTGGATCGGACGCACCGGTTTTTTCAAATTGTCCGAGTCGCGCAGTGAGTCGGCTGAGTGACTGTTTGAGGGTGTCAAGCTGCGACTGCTGATCGCGTAGCACGTCGCTGAGTTGGTCCGATATTTGTTCCTGAAAGGCAAGTTTTGTTTCGAGGCCGACCAGCCGTTCATTTTCCATTAAGGCACCTGTAGTTGAGTTTCAAGTATTGGTATCGACGTGAAATTGAGGCGTTACAGGTGCCGCTCCACCGCATCCGCAATTTTGCGGCAGCGGATCATTACGCGGTTAAATGCTTCAAATGTCAGTGACTGATATCCGTCTGAAAGCGCGTTCTCGGGATCGGGATGCACCTCCACAATCAAGCCATCAGCACCGGCTGCAATAGCTGCTGCCGACATGTCCGCAACCATGTAGGCGTGCCCTGTCCCGTGACTCGGGTCGACGACGACTGGCAAGTGAGTTTTGTGGTGTAGATAAGAAACCGTGGCTAATGGCAGCGTAAATCGGGTATGACTCTCATAAGTGCGAATCCCTCGNTCGCACAAAATAACGCGGCTGTTTCCGCGATCTAAAATATATTCTGCTGCCAGTAAAAGTTCGTCTACCGTGGCGCTCGGACCGCGTTTGAGCAGCACCGCACGGTCGATAGAACCTAGTGCCTCAAGNAGTCGATAATTTTGCATGTTGCGGGCACCCACTTGAAGGACGTCAGCATAGCGAGCGACAAGTTCGACGTCTTCGGTTGCAACTACCTCGGTGACAATGGCCAAACCCGTTGCATCACGAGCAGTTTGCAATAGCTGCAGCCCTTCCTCTTTCATTCCCTGAAAGCTGTAGGGGCTCGTGCGCGGCTTGAATGCTCCTCCGCGTAGGGCATGCGCGCCGCTTTTTTTTACTGCCTTGGCAGTCTCCAGTATCTGAGATTCACTTTCGACGCTACACGGGCCCGCAATCATACCAATTTGCTGGCCCCCCACTTGGAGGCTCCCTGCTTCAACAACCGTCTTCTCGGATTTAACTTCGAGGCTTGCCACTTTGTAGGGTGCCGAAATGGCGACCACGTCGGCAACACCGTCACCGATTGCAAGTGATTCTTTTGTGCCATCCCGTTTTACGCCAATAGCAGCAATCACAGTTCGTTCTGTCCCGACAATGACGTGGGCCCGAAGACCCAGATTTTCAACTTGCGTCGTCATGTGGGAGATCTGGTCCTGTGTCGCTCCCGCTCGCATCACCACAATCATCATGTTCTCCGCTAAAAAAAGATAAATTGGCGGCCGGATCAATAGAAATCAGCCATGCGTGATTTTAAACCATCAGGGTATTCCAAAGGTAGGACCCGAGTGTGAATTACTCGCCCGAAAAACCCCCGAGATAGTTACGCACTTCTCGATGCACACCCGGTTCCTGAAGCACGATGAGCATTCTNGAGTTTTTTTCAACTAACACTCGGCCATTTCCTCCGCGGGAAAACCATGAGTTCGGCGCGATCTGTTCGCGGATCGTGGCGATTAANTTTTCATCATCANNAGTTGTGTTTGGAGGAATTGCATAGATTCGAAGTACCATTGAAGATTGGCCTCTGGATTCACTCGTGACAATAATTGTGTGATCGTCCATGATTTCTAAGGCGANTCCGAAAGGTGTGAGGGTTTCTTTCAACAAATCCTGGAGAGGCCATTTTTTTAACTCGACTTCAATCAATTGGTCGCTAGAGATTCCACTTCGCAAGAGTGCCAACTCGTCCAGTACGATGTTTTGATCAATCCGTGACGACAATTGGCGTAAAAAGGAAGCCAACGAAAGCGGCTGACGAGTCCCGTATGTAATAATTTGAGCGAGTGGGTCATCTTTCGTTGGGTTGTGCGTCCTAGTCGCCGAATTTATTTCCGGCGTGTCGTGCACTCCTTGTAGTTTTGTGAGCAAACGACGTGTCGCACTGTGGCCGGCTTTTGTTTGCGTAATGCGAAGTTGATGGTTTTGTCGACTAATTGTTGCTTCGCCGCCGGCCGATTCCCAACTATCGGGAGCAATGAACGTGCGGATAATGTTTGCCATCGCTTCGGCGCTTAATTGAGGTTCAAATGCATCGAACGCATAGGTTTCCTCCAAAAGGTCCTGGTTCGTAAAATCGGGAACCGTGATAAACAGCGATTCTCCTGACGGTATGTAGGCGAGTCCGAGCGGTTCGAGAAGCTGAGCCAAAATTTCATCAATGGTGCTGTTTTGGCCTTGGTAATTAATCATTGTCTCGGGGGATAAGCCCGTGCGAATGAGTGCGGCATGGTCGAGGGAGATATTAGTGGCCGACAATCGAGAGAGCAGTGCGATCGCATTTTGGAGTGAAGTTTCCTTTAATTGGATGTCCTGCAATTTTGTCTTCAAATGTTTGAGCATTTCCGGTGCCGGTGGAGGAAGCGGAAGGCGAGGGTTGGACTCGATCGTGATCTCATTTGAAGTGGTGCGAGGTTCCGGAGTTTCTTGTTCCTCAGCGATTTGCGAATTCGTTCGAAGTGGATTGTTTCTTTCGGAATCCTCGGTTTCGTTGGAGACGTTTGGTTCCAACGAATCGTTTTGTGCGATGTCTAAAGGTACTGGATTCTTATCGGTTGAATTTTCGGTTTCAGTGGATGATGTTGTCTCAGGATTCGCAGGAGAAGTTGCCGCAATCGCCTCTTCGTTAAGTTCGCTGTTCTCTTTGTCGACCGATTTGTCGACCGATAAAACGTCCGGCGTTTCCTGCGCTTCGGTGGCGTCGCTGTTTGTTTCCGCTGGCATCTCTTTCGTCTCTGGGGCCCGGTTCTGTCGCGTGGCTGACCATAATCCGATGGTTAATAAGATTCCCGCTAACGCCGCCAGTGGTAATAAAATCCATTGGGGGAGTTTGCGCGATGGTGTTGCAGGCGATTCGATAATCAAATCTGTAGGATCCCTAGCAAAAGCATCCCGGTCACTTTGCCGAGGTGTTTTACCCGGGTAAGCTGCCTCACCGCTCGTTGGTTCCGTTGGTTCCATAACGGGTTCGATTCCGGATTGGATATCCGGTGGCCCAATTTGCACCATGCTTTCGCATTTCGGGCACGACAAGATTTTGCCGATGGCGTCTTCGCGTTCAACGCGAAGCTGCGCACCGCAGGTCACGCATCCTATGGTGTAGGGTTCGAATGTGTCCAAATTGCTCTTCCCTTATTCGATTCTGAAGGGTTTATTTTATCGTTATCGATTCGTTTTGCGAATCCGGAACGTTTTATTTCTCATCGATAAATATAGAAGGAATGGTATCGCCGCGTTTTGAGGCAGCCGTCCGCGTCGTGATCCAAATGACCGGCTGCTCCTCGGGGACAGCTTGTTTGATGACGTAGATCAATTTCTGTTCGTTTGCTGATAGCTTGAAATGTTTGCCGGGATTTGCCAGTTGCAGCACCTCAATGAGNATTTTTTTTACCGGCTTATTTTTCATGCTAATCCCGAAGGACTGATTTTGGGTGATGCCTTCCAGTTCGAGATCACGGCCAATAATCTTCATTGGAATTCCAGACTCTTGCGACAGTAGATTTACCGCCTGAAGGAGATTGTCTCGGCCGAAAGAGAGCGTCATAGGTTGATTCATTCGCTGCTCAAAAGAAAGCTCTGCTGCCGGCGACGCGGATGGTTTAGGATTGGAAATTTCCCAAAGCAATAATTCGGTGGCCATTGCCAGATGGGCTGCCGCATTGGCCGGTAGGTAAGCGCGGAGGATGGCCAACTTGCCGCCGAGACGATCCTGATCACGGCGTGTATACCGGGCCAGTGCCCGCAGCATATCGGGAGCTAAGGCCAGCGTTGCCTCGCTGTAGCGGCTGATGGACTGGCCAAGCAGGAATTGGTTAATCTTTATTGCTGCCTGCTGGAGCCTGGTAGTGATTTCTTTGGCCACAATGCTCGGTTGTTTGTCGCGTGCGCAAAAGAGTTGAAGTTCACAGAAAAATAACTCACTCAGATTGAGGCTTAAAAGTCCTGCCTGTATATTTTCACCCGGGCCCAAAAGCCATGTGATGGCCGCATGCAGCGGTTGCAAGCGAGGCGGGTAAAGAGAGTCACGGGAACTGCGGATGAAATTGGAGTTAAACAGCAGATTGATATCGCGGTCAACGTCCGCTGCGTCCGCCAGTGCAGCGAGCGGTTGAGGACTGCCATCGAGAATATCCACGCGTTGGTTGTCGAGGGCTGTCTCTTCGCCGAGCCAGTCAATAATCTGCTCTACGTGTCCGAGATTCCCGACGCAAAAAACATTACTTTTTCCTGGCGGTTTATAAAAGCACCGATTGCTCCTAAGGTAAATAGGCTCGCCTGCATAAATCGTGGTTGTGTCCGTTGCCCACCGCGATTGAAATGATTCGACCGTATGGTTTTCCAGCAGGTAAAACACACCGACTCGATCAATTTTGCCACCTCGCTCATAAAATCCAACATCGACGCGCTCGATTTCCTCAAAACCGAATCCAACATCGGCTTGAAGTTCAGCATTCAGTGCCTCGGGGTGCAGGTTGCAACTTTTTAAAACATCAAGCCATGGTGACTGTGCTCCGCGGGAAAGATGGGCCATCAGGACCATCTGCGGGCCCGGTGCAAGATAACGGAGTCGAGGTCTTTTACCGTTTGTGGGCGAAACCCAGAGTGATGTTCCATCGTCGTTGTTTTCATCTTCTCGATCGGCATCCGGTAACGGCGTACTTAATATTTCAGTTGAAGGCGTCGCGTCAGGATGTGGTTCCCCTTCAACGTTCTGGTTTGGACCGGTTTGGCCCGTATCGTAGGGAGCTTTCCACATCGTCATCGTCACGCCGAGAGCAATGACTGCCAATAGAGTGGCCGCGAAGGCGAGGAAAAAAGATAGGCGTTTTTTCTGCAATCGCTTAGGTGAAGCGAGTTTTTTTTCATCCTTCGATAGCGTAATGGCTCGTGCGGCCTGAGAAGTCTCACTGGGCGACTCTTTTGTTTTGGTATTGGGTNAATGGGGCATGTCTGCAGCCAAATCTACTGGCCGATGCGCAGCTTCTCCCAGCGAGTCGGAGTTTTCCATAACTAAGGAAGGAGAAATCCAAGAGACTCGCAACTTTTGGAGCTCCGCCTGGCGACGGATGGATGCAATCTGCAGGTACCGCTGAAGCGTATCGGAATGCGACCGTTTTTTAGTTTGATCCGACGATTCGATAAACGGCTGGAGTGCTTCAGTAACGGTGGAACTGCTGCGGTAGCGAACACTCGTATCTTTTGCCATCAGATAACGCACAATCTGATCCATTTGTGCCGGCACCCCGTTTGCCTCGAGTGAAGCGATCGATTCCTGCGCGTGTTGCTGCATTTTCTGCCCAATAGTTGCATTGCCTGCAAACGGTGTTTGGCCACAAAGCATTTCAAAGAGCGTGCAGCCCAGGGCGTAGAGGTCCGCGCTGGCGGTTGCCTGGACCCTAGCGGGGTTCAATTCTGGCGCCGCATAATTTGACATCGCTGGTGCCAACGATCCTCGATCGGCCTCTGCCCTCAGCCAGGGTGGGAGCAGTACAATCTGCGCACGGCCCTTTGCGGGAATCCAGATTGCCTCGGGGCAGATGTGGCCATGGAACAACCCTGAAGCATGCAAGTGATNCAATCCNTCTGCGATCGATGCGGCAATGGCTGCCGACTGAGAAAGACTCAGGCAAGTTCCACCNGCNAANATACTAGAAAGCGTTGTTCCNCCGNGATCGATNAGAANAGCNCGCGCGANNGAATCNTGGAGNATGACCTCGTAGGGTGCGAAGTANGTGAAGTCGATTGCGAAAATCTTCTGNCAGGCNTNGAGCANTNCNCCCAACTGGCCNTNNTCTNCTGATNGATNACCTNTNAGNTCGAGCAANATNACCNTNTGNCCGGTGGGAATATGTTTTGCCCGCCAGTGATATTGCAGCATTCCTCTGTCAATCGGCTCCACGAGCAAAAAGTCTGCCCAGTCAAAAGACGTATAGGCTCCGGTAAGACACCCGATCGCCTGATAGCGGGAGATTTTTTTTTGGCCGACGAGCCATGCTGCGGTGGCATCCGCGTCGGGGCCAATTTCAGCCGACGCAATCGCCTGTTGGAGGGTTTCCACTTCTTCTGACGCTAATAATTGCGCTTCGATGATTCGCTGCCAAAATGTGGATACCGATTGCATTGGGGTGCCTAATAACGATAAGTTTGGAGGACTTCAGAACCGCCCGATGGATCCCTTTGATAAAACCCCATGGGCATTGCATCGGAGCGGTTGCACCACAATTATCTTATCACCTGGAATCCAAGATGCAGGCACTAGATTCGGCGCAATTGTATTTTTCACGAGCGGCATCCGAATTAGATCTATCGGATCGCGTCACCGCGATGTTGGCGGGAGCTTATCGGGAAGTGCGGGTGCAATTGCCGATCGAAATGGATGATGGGCACTTGGCGACTTTCAGCGGTTATCGGGTTCAGCACAACAATGCCCGCGGACCGATGAAAGGTGGATTGCGCTATCACGAAGAAGTTAATCTAGATGAAGTGCGGGCTCTGGCATCCCTGATGACCTGGAAAACGGCAGTCGTCGATATTCCCTATGGGGGAGCCAAGGGGGGAATTGCCGTTGATCCGCATCGGCTAAGCGCGCGAGAACTGGAGCGACTTACGCGAAAGTTTGTCGCCCGCTTGCACGAGGTGGTCGGGCCCGATACCGACATCCCCGCCCCGGACATGGGAACCGACTGGCGGGCAATGGCCTGGTTCATGAATGAATACAATAAATTTGAAGGGTTCANCCCCGCCTGCGTGACAGGCAAGCCGGTAGAACTTTTCGGGATCCCCGGACGCGAAGAAGCCACCGGGCGAGGTGTGGGTATTTTAGCCCTTAAAACGCTCGACCGACTCGGACGGCAGACGAGTCAGACGCGTGTTGCGATACAGGGCTTCGGGAATGTCGGGCTGCACACCGCGCGGTTTTTACAACTCGCCGAATGCCGCGTTGTCGCAGTGAGCGATCTTTCGGGAGGTTACTACAATCCGCAGGGTCTCGATATCCCGGCGCTGGTGCAGTACGTCAATCAGGGAGATGGCACCCTCCGCGGGTACAGTGAATGCGAGTTGATCAGCGGCGATGAACTCTTGACGCTTGATGTAGAACTCCTTATTCCCGCTGCGGTTGGCGGGGTAATTACGGCTGAGAATGTAAATGAAATTCGAGCGCCAGTGATTGTAGAGGCTGCCAACGGTCCAATCTGGCCCCATGCAGATGATCGGCTTACTGAGGCGGGTGTGACGGTCCTCCCGGATATTTTGGCTAATGCCGGAGGTGTCACGGTTAGCTATTTTGAGTGGGTCCAAAACAGGCAGCACTATAAGTGGGGGCTCGATCGCGTGCGCCAGGAACTCGATCGCGCACTTTCCAGTGCCTTCGAAGCGGTATGGCAACTGGCGATTGACCGAAAAACAAGTCTGCGTATGGCCGCCTATATGCTGGGAATCGACCGAGTCAGAGAGGCGGTCGAAATGGGTGGGATCCGCTAAGGCTGGCCCATTAAAACTTCACCGAGCGAGTCACTGCAGCGAGTCTTCGTTTCAGGTCTGCGAGTTGATGATGGGCATCGTTTGGTTGTGGTGGCGTCGCAATATCTTTTCGCAGCACGTGCAGTCCGGCGATGGTTGCGTCCATTTTTCCAGACATTTCCTGTCCGTATCGCACCATATCGCGGAGCCAGAGAAGCCCGCCGACCGCCAGAATAAGATGCCCTGCCCAATCGAGCGAGAGACCATTTTGGCCGATCGATTCGAACCCGTGGATCCAGGGCCCACTGAGTAGGCCTACGCCGATCAAGATTAAAATAATGGACGGTGTTCGAGGCAAGGCATTTTGAGCAGAGCGATTCATCCGACCAAAGGTTGTAGCCACTTGATCGGAAGGATCAGGCGCGCGAGTCGAGGGACGTTCCGCAGGTTCGCTTGCAGACGCGGATTTCTGATCGATGCGTGTGGTAGAAGACCGCAGTCGACTACTTTCGGCAAGGAGTTCGCGAACCTCTGCGAGTTCTTCCTCGAGCCGCTCTTCCCAGGAATCGAGTTGGTCGTTTTCTTGGAACGCCGTTTCATTACATGCAGCAAGAAGGCTCCCACAGTACGGACAGGCTGGCGGGTTGGAAAAGTCAGCCAGNGGCATCTTTCCACGGTCCGCTTCGAGCGATGAAGTTGAGGGAGACTCCAGCGTGATTTGGCAGCNGCGGCACCACATGAGCGACTCAGCCTGCGGGTTTCTAAGAATCAGATAACAGAGGGATACTTCTTCTGTTTCGTCACGATAGCACTGCCATCGTGAGGGAAATCGAAGCGAATGGAGTTGCTAGCAACTTCCTACGGCCTNTTCGCCCCTTGCTGAGGCCCCGAGGTGGTTGCTGATGGCCAATCTTGCCTAAGCCAGTCCACAATNAGGCCGATTTTTTCTNTGCTCAATTGCTGTGCTTCGGGATTACCNGGCGGATCGAANGCCGGCATCCGNTCATTGTGNTCNCCATAGATATGCTCGGGNTCCGCNATCATTTTAATCATCCACTCCCTCGAGCCATAACCGGTTAAATCAGGCGCATCNTCGGCGTCCTCAATGTCTCCCCACCGGTGGCAATCAGAGCAGGCATAGGAATCAAAACTCTCGGTAAATGCTTCACGGCCGAGGGCAATCTGGCCTGCTTCGTCGGCTTCCCGATCGATTTTGAGTTGATAAGGCAAGTGGGCATCAGCCGAGAGTGCGACGATGATCGCTTTAAGTTTTTCTTTTCCGTCTTCGTCGAGTTCGGCTAAATCGGTTTGAACAAACTCCACCATCCCACCTTCTTCGGTTGCAATGTTCGTGTTTCCATAAAAGGGGGCATCGGTAACGGTCCATGCCTCTAGATCGATATGGACCTTGGCGACTTCCTCTGGATTGAGCATACCGGCAACCCATTCGCGGCTTGCAAATCGATAGAGGTTCGGAGCACCGTTCGGAATGTGTTCGCCGGTCTCGGGCGCCAGTGGATGAATGGTGACAAACGAATCCTCAGCACCGGGCCCTGAATAGTCGTGGCAGGAGGCGCAGTAGCGTCCGAAGAGTTTCGGGCCCTGTGTTTTGGGGTCTGCCCGTAGCAGGGATAGTGCGCCAGTGGGTGGAATGCTCGGTAAAAAAGCTTCGACTTGAGGGTCCCATTCGACGGCAAGTTCCTTGACCCGCGTCGCCTCGATTTCAGCCGCATGGACCGCCTGAATAAAGTTTTCCGAGGTCCGGTAACGCTGATAGCGAATCAATTGTTCTTGAAGCACATCATTTTTATCTTCATCATCGCCAGCAAGGAGAGCAAGTTGTTCGGTTTGCTCCTTGTCATAGTAAGGACTCCCCTCCCCTTGCTTCCGGAGGTCAATCGCGATTTGTTCAAACGCATCTTCCACCTCGGCGATCTGTTTTTTATCCATCCGCGCCGCGTAGTAGTCTTCATCCAGAGCCAGGAGCGTTAAGATGCCAGAGCCCGCCATGACCAGGGCGATAAAAGCAATGTTGAGGCGATGCCCCGTTCGGGATCGGCCGACAAAGGGCATCAGGAACATGAAGCCAACCAGAAGTCCGGGTAGCACAACCGCACCGATTAACTTCCCGTATTCGCCTGGAAAATATTTGAGAAATTGGAATAGGAATAGAAAATACCATTCGGGTCTGGCTGCCGCGTAGTTTTCCGCCGCATCGGCGGGTGCCCCGAGTTCAGCGCGAAACTGCCACGCCAGGAACACAATTACCAGGAGCACGGCAAGGCATGCCACAGCATCCTTGAGGACTTGGTCGGGCCAGAAGTCCTGACGGAATCCTTCGCGGCGACCGCTCAATTTCGCGGTGATGCCGTGCTTACGGAACAATGCGAGGTGCACGACAAGCAGACCGATCATGGTTGCCGGCAAGATGCCTGCGTGAATGGCAAAGAATCGAGTGAGTGTTTGCGTTCCGTAATCCGCTCCCCCGACGGCCATCTCCGGAATTTCCCTACCGAGGCTCCCGGCAATTTCGGTAGCAACTTTCGTAGCCCAATAGCCTTTTTGGTCCCAGGGTAAAAGGTAGCCGGTCAGTCCGAGGCCGAAGACGATCAGCATCAGGAGCAAGCCAAACCAGAAATTGACTTCTCGGGGTGCTTTATACGCACCGTCAATGATTACCTGCAGGACGTGCAGCAGCATCAGGATCATCATGATCTGCGCCGCGTAATGATGGATGCCTCGAAGTAGCCAACCGCCATCCACGTGATACTGCAGGTAGTAGACGCTTTCCCAAGCCGTTTGGGTGCTCGGGCTGTAGGTCATCCAGAGGAAGGTGCCTGTAATAACTTGGACGACAAACACAAAGACGAGCGTGCTGCCCCATACATAGCGCCATCGCGAGCCACCCGGAATGTTTTCATAGAGCGATTCATTCACAATCGACCGGTAGCCGGTTCGATGATCGAGCCAGTCAAGGATTGGTTTCATGCGTAAAGCTCTCGCGCCCAGGGCTAAGAGGAAATTTCGATGCGTTTGCTCTTGCCGACTTCAAAACGTTTGTAATCAATCCAGACTTCGTCTTCGCCACGAATCTCGACAGCTAATTCATCGAGGCCCCGGGGGCTTGGTCCATAGAGCGTTTCCCCACCGGAGGCAAAGGCGCTGGTGTGGCATGGACATTGATACTCGTCGGTATCACCGTTGTAGTCGACGGCACAACCCAAATGAGGGCAGGTGACAGAAAAAGCTCGTGGCGGTTTGCCCTCGCCCTGCGGAGCGAGATAAACCCCGGCAATTGGCTCAGGGGGATATTTGTTCCACGCATCCCGGCGCGAGGCAATCACCTGGAAGCGACGCGGTTGTTTGCTGCCAGCCAGTGCCCCCAAGGTGGTGATGCGGATCATTTGGCCACCCAATTTACGCTTTTTACGCAATGGGCTCGTTACAACCAACAGGCCGGGGACGAAGGGGAACAGTGCGACAAAGCCGCCAATTGCAGCGGCCAGCAAACCTTTAACCAAGCCCCGTCGCTTTTCACCGCAACAGGTGGGCGGTTGGTGGTCAGATTGAGGAGCGTTGCTTTCCATGAAAACTTGCGTGGTGGCGGGGTTTTTCTAGATCGCAGGTGGGACGGTTCTATTATAACGGACAACACGGGCAAAGGCACTCAGGGGAAAACGCTGTCCCTGTCAGTCTTTTTCAGATTGCATCGCTTCGCGGACCGCCACCAGTACCTTTCGCTGGGCTTCTTCGAACGGTCCGTCGATTCCTGCCCCGGCTGCCGCCTTGTGTCCGCCGCCGCCGAATTGCTGGGCCAGTTGCGCACAATTCACGCCGCATCGACTGCGGAAACTCAATTTGAAATTGCCATCTGCCTGCTCAACAAGAATCACCGCAAACTCAACGCCTTTGATCGCAAGGGTCAGGTTGATCACGTCTTCAGTATCGCTAGCCGCCGCGCCCGATGGTTCAAAGTCTTTATGGCGGATATAGGTGTGCGCCATACGTCCATCGAGATCCGTCGCGGTGCGGGCCAGCACAATGCCACGCAAACGCAGGCGGCCCAGGGGGTC
>NHBP01000102.1 GCA_002168195.1 Planctomycetaceae bacterium TMED10 | reverse complement strand
GGCCGGTAAACAACGTGACGGGACGTGTCATGGTCTACTCCTCTGCTCCGTGTGTGATCCAGAATAACAAGCGCTCATTTTGACAGATATTTTCTGCGCATCAATGGCCACGGAGGCCACGGATGGGGAGATTGAGGCAGAGTGGATGCTTCAACTCCCTATAGCTTCCATAGTCGTTACAGCTTAGACCAGATCAGGTCGCGAAGAATGCCGGGAGATTACTATTTGCCCTTACCGTTACCCGCAATACTTTTGCGCATCTCGGTATCGGCCTGGATATTACGCAACTTGTAATAGTCCATGATTCCCAGCCGCGAACTTCGAAAAGCATCGGCCATTGCTTTCGGCACTTCAGCTTCCGCTTCAACCACCCGTGCCCGACTCTGTTCGATGGAAGCAATGTTTTCCTGTTCTTTTGCCGCCTCCATCGCACGCTTGCCTTCGGCACGGGCCTGAGCGACCCGCATGTCAGCTTCTGCTTGATCTGCTTGCAGTCGAGCTCCGATATTGGTTCCAACATCAATATCCGCAATGTCGATTGAGACGATCTCGTAGGCAGTTTGTGCATCCATGCGACGTGCCAGTACGGCCTTGGATATCGTATCGGGATTTTCTAGCACGTTCTTGTGTGACGCTGCTGAACCAATGGCACTCACAATACCTTCACCGACACGAGCAATGATCGTCTCTTCCGTTGCCCCACCGATCAATCGATTGAGGTTTGCGCGAACGGTGACGCGAGCTTTTACTTTTAGTTGAATACCATCTTTGGCCACCGCGTCGAGTGTTTGTCGACCGGAGTCCACTCCTGGACAGTCAATGACTTTGGGGTAAACGCTCGTTTGTACAGCTTCAAGGACGTTTCGTCCGGCTAAATCAATCGCGGCCGCTTGTTTAAAATCTAAATCAACAATTTTCGCTTTCACAGCCGCGATACAGGCTCGAATGACCAAAGGCACGTTTCCACCCGCCAGATAATGTGCCTCCAGATTTTTACTGGTGATTCCAGTGGAATCATCTAGCCCGGCCTGGACGGCCATAATCTTACTGCGAACCATTATTGTCGGGTTCACTTTGCGGAAGGTCATTCCCAATAGATCTAAAATACCGATTTGTGCCCGCGTTGTGACGCATTGAATCCATAGACGGAAATAACGGGTAAACACAGCCAGGGCGATCAGTACGCCGATCACCAAAATCGAAAAAACGACAATCGGTATAATGACGCCACTACTGGCACCAAACAGAACGGCAAACGGCATAAAATGCGTCATGAAATTCCCGGTTAAGTTTTGGGAAGTGAACCTTCTCCTTTCTACTTAGCAAGCCCCAAATTTTCAAGAGAGTGGATCCTCCAACGAGTCGATTCCAAGGGAGTCAATTGGCCTGGAAAGAGGGTCCTGGTCGGGATTATCAGGTGAAGGATCTGAGGACCCCTCTTCTGCTTTTTGCACAACAAGGCGATTGTTTCGGATTCGTACAACAAGGACCGGGTCACCTGCATCAATCGCTTCAGATTCGCTGACCGCCTCGTATATCACGCCACGGATCGAAATCGTCCCCCCGGGGAGCATTGCACTTTTTGCGATGCCGTGGCTACCCATTAACGCCTGATATGCCGTTCGCGGATCATCTTCGGGAAGCACTTCTTTCCCTTTTGGCATTCCAAGCATTAATCGCCGTCCAAAGGGTGTGCTGGGCAACCACTTGAATGCCACGATTACAGTGGCCGGTAAGCTGACAGCAGCGATTCCTAAAAACAGGAATCCCGCTGTTGTTCCACTGAACGAAAAAGCGAGCACGATCGCCGTAATGATCGCTGAAAGTGATAAGAAACCTAATATCCCGGCAGAGGGAATAAAAACTTCCAGCATGGCTAGGCCTAAGCCAAAAATCATCAACAAGATAGACCAGATCATGGGATGCATCGTTTCACAATCCCTCATGCACTGCATGAGTCCTCATCGCCATATTTTGTTTGCGGGTTTATATTTAATAGCGTCCCAATTTCAAGTCATTGTTCTGTGGATTTTACCACAACCCGCGTCCCGTGAACCGCGATAACCGTGATTGGCGTATCGATCGAGATCCATTCACCTTCCGCAATCACATCCACCCGTTCGCCCAGAATCTTTGCTTTTCCCGAGGGTCGAAGGTCGGTCACGGTTTGCCCTGCAGCTCCGAGCAACTCGCTCGTATTCTCAAAAACATCTTTTTCGTTTGCCTTCGCTTGAGAGGGTAAAATCAATCGACTCAGGATAGGCGTTTGGGGTAGAAATCGGCGACTGAGAAGGACGAATATAGCCAGTCCCCCGAGTGCGCCGCCCACGGTCATTAACGAATTTCGAAACTGTCGTAATTCGCTATCGGATTGAGGGAGAACAAATGTTTGGCTAGCGAGAATCAATGCGATTAGCATGAGAATGCCGCCTCCCAGACCGAAAATACCGAAGCCAGGAATAATAAATATTTCTAAAATCAGGCAAGAAACCCCAACGAGAAAGAGCACAATTTCTAATTCACTGGCAGTGTGATTCATGAAGTTTGCCCAGAAATAAATGGTAAAAGCGACAGTCGCAACAAAGCCACCTATTCCAATTCCGGGAAGTTGCAATTCAGCATAAATACCCGCAAGCCCAATGAGAACGATAAGCCAGGCTAAGCTCGGAGAGGCAAGTATTCCAATGAGGCGGGTTACCCAACTTGGTTCGGCAAATGCGGGATCCCCCTCTAAGCCGTACATCGTCTTTAATTCTGCAAAGTCACGCACAGTCCCTCGGGCGACGCCAAGATCATCCGCTTGCTGTCCAGTGAGTTGTAAAGTCTTTCCGTCAGTCGTCATTTTTGCCCCACGATTCCACGCTTCCCGCCGAGGAAGCGCCTTCCAATCCGTTTCGGTCAGATACTGAACCGCGCCACTCTGCGGGTTGCGAAAAACGTAAACGGTCAAATCGGGATCAAACATTGCGTCCGCTAAGGCCATGTTCCTCATTTTGAGTGGCACAATAAGATCGTTGACCACTGCCAAAAGATCGGAACGTTCTTCATTTGTAAACGAATCGGTCTTGCCACCTAATAGAGCCTCTGGATGCATGACAATATCGTCACAGGCAAGGGCTACCAAAGGAATGACGCCACCCGCCATCTTCGGGATATATGCTACCGTGCGTACTTGTCTGGGATTGAGCCGTGAAAGAAAGTCAGCGAACTGCGATAGTGCTGCCGGAGTACCATCTGGATTATCAATCCACAAGCAAACAAAGTTGATGCCTTCTTCTCGGATCGCCTTATCAACCATTGATATCCTTGTTTCCACAAATCGATCGTCGATGTAGCGATCCATGAGTATAATCCGGGGTCGCGGTGCATCGGTGGTAACCCGGTCGACCCGTAAAGCATTTGTCGAGAGTCCGAGAAGCAGCGCAAGATCAGAGCGGTTTTTGACTAAACGGCTAACAACGCCCACATTGCGGGCTTGTCGAGCTGTCAGACTTGAAGTTTCGCCACCCGCAAAAATAGTTTCTGTTCGGGAAGGGTCAATCGTTCGAGTTCTTTCGAATTCTTTTAATGCGTCCGCAAATACAAACCGATTTCCCTGGTCGCTTTCCACCCGGAGCAATTTGCGTTCGGGATCGATCAGGCCTTCAGCAATTTTCTTCGGAAAAGTTTTCCTGCTCTCGGCAATTTGAAGGTAGCTTCCACGAATCGTTGGATCTCGGCCTCCTTGCGAGTCAGCAAGACCAGTAATCGAACTTTCCGGCGACATCACGACCTGGTCGCAAGCCATGACAACAAGTAAAGCGTGACCTTTTAGTGGTTGCGGTAAATACGCAACCGTTTTAATCCCGTTAAGACTAGGGCTAGTCAGGAAGCGAGCAAGCTTTAAGCAATCTTCGAATTCACTTCCCATTCCGCCACCTGAGCGCGTGGGATCAAACTCAAGCACAACGACCCGTTCAATATTTTGCGATTCCTGTTCACCTTGCAAACGCTCCACCACACTTCGCAGTTGAGCAATCAGACGTCGTTCCACATTGCCTGTGATGGGGAGTGGCACTCTTACAAGTTGTGCCCGCGGTTGGGAGTTCTCCAAGGTGCCGGGTTCATCGCCTGCGGATGCAGCGGTTTCTTTATTGCCCGCAAAGCTGGCGACATCACTCCAGGCCACCGGCCCCATAAGATGGAATAGCAGATACCCAAAAGAAATGATGGATAATAAAAAAATGAGAGATCGACAGTGGGAGTTAAACGGGCGAAATGATTTCATCATTCTTGCCACAAAAAAAGGAAAAAGAAACAAGTCGAAGTAATCGAGTTTATCTGCTGGTGATCAGTGGCGTCAATCATTGCGATTTCTGGCATGCTTCAGCGCTAATGTGCCGACATAAAAAAAGCTGCGACCGAATTATTCGATCGCAGCTTTTCTAATTACCCAAGCTGATTAACAAGATATTAATTAACGTATCGCTTCGTTTAACATTCTCGTATTGGGAACGCTGTGACGATGCATCAATCCATTTTCTTGCGTTTCTACAATCGTTGCTACTGGACCAACGTCGCGGACGGTTCCTTCCATATCGGCAATTTTGACATTATCACCCGCTTGAATCCGTTGACGCAGATAGTAACCGGCCAGAATACCGCTTACAACTTCACGTCCACCAAGACCAAACGAGAGGCCGAATCCAAGGGCGACTGCAGAGAACGCAATCAACATCGCATAGTTGAATAATTCAAATTTAATCTCGAGTTGATCAAAAGCAGCCATGAAAATCATCAGGGACAAAACGTAATAGCACCCACTGGCTAATTGCTGGGCGTAACCAATGCCCGCACGATCGGCACTGGTAGCAATCACACCTCGAATAAAGGTTGCAATCAGTAAACCAATGACGACGACAACGGTGGCCACCAGAAGTTTAGGAATATAGGCAATGATCGTTTCCATTCCACTGGAAAGACCTTCCCACCCGAGGATGTTGAATCCTGCTGTAAGAAACACGCACATGAGCAGCCAGAAAAACATCAAGCCAACGATGGACGGTACGCTTCTTTTGATGCCAACCTGTTGCATTGAGGCGACCAACCCGCTTCGTTCAGCAGCCGTTTGCAGGCCAATTTTTTCACTGATTGCCGCTGCGATCCGTCCAATGATACGAGCGATAAGGTAACCCACAAGCAGAACGGCAATCATTGCCAAAAGGTTAGGTAGGACTGAAACGATCTGTCCGAATGCAGATTGGAAACTAGAAACGAAGATTTCACTCCACTTTTGAGCGGTATTCTGAACAACACCGGGATAATCGTTCGTTGATGCGTCTGCAAATAATGTGATCATGCAAGACTCCTCTCTAAAAAAATGGACAAAACAGCAGGTCGATCCATCAACCCACAGATCCGGCGATACAATTTTCGACTGACAAATTGAGTCGTTTTGAAAGTCGCAACAGTCTCTAAGGCATCCTTTAGGATGTTTCTTTTGTTTAGGATGTTTCTTTTGTTGTACTACTTAAAATCTGGTTTGTTTGTTGTGTCTTCGTATTGGCCCGTCATCGTAAAGCGTATCGCTCCAACAACCGCCTGGCCAAAGTGCCGAAAAAACCAGGGAAGTGCACGAATGCACATTTCAAACGTTTGCACGGTCAGTAATGTACGGTTTAATCTTTCGTGAAATTCTTGATCAAAGCCATCGGGGGGTTCCGGAATGTTTTCTTCAGCAAGATGGTCAAATAAATCCGTGGCCATAGTCGATTATTTCGTTATGAGAAATTTTGGGGATACGCCTGTTGCATCTGCTTCCTTGCCCGACTAATCCGCATTTTGCAACCGCTCACCGAAAGATTAAAAAGTTCTGCTAGTTCTTCGTAGCTATAAGACTCCGCATATTTCAAAATGAGCATCGCTCGATCTTTTTCACTGAGAATCTCGAGCATGGTCATGAGATCCATCGTCAAGGATTGATTCGCAACGCTTGCCGGGTGGTTATGCGATAAAATCTCTTGATCAGCAATTTCGTGTTTTTGTCGCCGCCCTCTCGAACGTCTCAAAGTTAAACAGGTTCGAATGGCTATTCCGTGAACCCAGGTTGAATATTTGGAGCGTGCCTCAAACTTCTTCCGATTCAAAAAGAGTCGTACAAATACTTCCTGGGCTGCATCGGCTGCATCTGTCTCATTCCCCATTAGCCGGTAGCAAATTCGCCAGACCGGCTGACGAAAGCGCTCCATGAGGCAGCGAAATGCTGGTCCGTCTGATCCCTCACGTGCCGCCTCAGCGGCTAACTGTTCGTCGGTGTGATTGCTTGTGTCCAATCAAATCGCCTGCGTCCAAGGGTTGCAGGTGCGATATTGTTTTGTGTCTTTCGGAACGTGAGTTGCCGCGGGTGGGGAACCCGTCACAAAAAAATCGCGGCCCCGAGCCATACTTTGCTGCAAATACTTGTCAGATAGAGAGATAGGAAATCGAACGGCTTCTTGCGCCACAATCGAATCAGATTCTCGAAAGAGGGTCAAGGCGAAAGTTGGCGTTGTTGTGGATTGACGCGAAAATCGGCAAAGAAATGCGGAGAATTACCACTTTAGCCCGAACTGCTCCCCCCCGCTCTTTTGGTCTGTACCGCCTTTAAGATCTTTCCGCACCGATCTTTTTTCTGCTGCAGAGCGTGAAATCGATGTTTGGCTTTCCTCGTTCGCATCGTTTTCACGCACCTCCAAGGCTTTCAGGGATAGACTTATCCGCTGAGCTTGTGAATCGATCGCAAGCACTTGAACTTCGAGTTGCTGATCTTGATTGAGGATATCGCGGGGTCGTTGCACTCTGCGATGTGCAATTTCCGAGACATGAAGCAAGCCTTCAATGCCCGCCTCAAGGCGTATGAAAGCACCAAAGTCAGTCAACCGAGTGACCGTACCTTTAACCCGCGAACGGGCCGGATAACGCGTGTCCGCCGTATCCCATGGATTCTCAAATGTGTCCCGATAGGAAAGACTGATTTTTCCAGTTTCTTGATTGACCCGTTCAACTTTTACTTTGATCGCCTGCCCCTCGGTTAAGATCTCGCTCGGATCGTTGATTCGCGCCCAACTCATTTTACTCACATGCACAAGGCCATCGATGCCACCAATGTCAACAAATGCCCCAAAAGGCTGAAGTCTAATCACGGTCCCTTCTCGGATCTGTCCAGCCTCCAATCCGGCCAATATTTTTTCTTTATTCGCTTCACGTTCACGTTCTAAAACTGCACGCCGACTGAGGATCAGATTTTTTCGCTCAGGTTCAACCTTTGTTACGATGCAAGAAAACTTATTGCCAACAAATTCATCAAAATTATTAATGCGAAAGAGCGCGACTTGACTGGCTGGGATAAAACCGCGTAAGCCATTGGTGGTAACTTCCAGGCCACCCTTGTTGTGTCCTGTAACCAAAACATCCACCACCATATTCTCCGCCAAGTCCTGCCAACTTTCGACGTCGCTCACCGCCCCAGGAATAGCTAAATCGTAGATTCCCTCTGTGGGATTAAAATTACGCACAATGACGGCAATGGATTCCCCGGCGGTCGGAGTTGATTTCAATTGTTTAATCGGCAGGATTCCTTGATGCGGTCGTGCTAAGTCAACGAGCACATGCTCGTCACTTACCGAATGCACTCGGCCTTCGAGTCGTTCTCCCTCGGTCAGCGCGTCATTGGCTATTGCATCAGGTGAATTGAGCAATTGTTCGATTTGTGAGTCATCGATCGCCTGATCAATCTCTTTTTGCAATTCTGGAGTGACGACAGAATCAATCGTCGGCGGTTTCTTTGATTGCGTTAAGCGTTCGTGGTCCTTTGCATCACCAGATGCTTTTCCCGCATGCGTGACAGACTCAGTTCCGTGGGCTACATGTGCTTCGGCTTGCTTGGCATTATCGCGCTGCGAACCGATTTTTATGTTGCGATTACTGGTTGCAGGTGAAGCCGACTCACTCGATGCACCCGCATTTGCATTCGCAGAGGAGTTCTTATCACCCTCAGGAGGGTCTTGGTTTTCAAGCTTCGCTTGTTGGGACGACGCGCTTTCGTTCTCTACTGGATCATCTGCCATCGAAAAAGTCACCTAACCATTTATAAAAGACATAAGTACCAGTTTATCTTGAGAGTCGCTGGGGGAGAAGTTGGTCTGAAATATGATAATAAAATGTAATACTGCTGAATACGATGGGCAAACCCTCTGACGGCGATATTACGTATGCGGAGGTTAACATAGAGATCGTAGCGTGTTGACTGATAAGGCGTAAAGATAATAAAAGAGGGCGTGTTTCGTGACCCAGTAAGGGGGGTCTCGTACTGTCTGTGATATGTACACAGCTGTCGGCGTGCGTAAAATTGCGTGAAGACTCTTTTTAGATAGGGTGGAATGAAATCTCTCAAAGGTCAATTATTGCTTGCATCGACACAGTTGGTGGACCCCCATTTTAGTCACACGGTCGTCTTTTTGATCGAACATGATGACCAGGGTGCGTTTGGGGTTATTTTGAATCGCATGAGTGACCGAAGGCTCGGCGATATCTGGGAGCATCTAGGAGACAGAGATCAACCAATAAACTTGGGAGGGCCAGTGAAGGGGCCTTTAATCGCATTGCATTCCCAGGCTTCTCTCGCAGAGGCAGAAATTCTGCCTGGTATTTATTTAGCAGCGCATCGTGAACACTTGGATCAGTTGGTTCGATTCACGGATGCCAATGTTCGTTTATTTAGCGGATATGCCGGTTGGGGTGCGGGTCAATTGGAGCAAGAATTAACACAAGGTGGATGGATCATCGCCCCCGCAAAAAAAACATTTGTTTTTAATGACGCCAATGATCTTTGGCGTCAGGTTGGAAAAGATGTTACAAGTCGCGTGCTTGATAGTGGTGTTCGCATTAAGCATATCCCAGAAGACCCCTCCATGAATTAGCGATCTGCGACAGCTGGCGTGATCTCGAAATGGTTTTTTAAGGCGGTTGATTCAAAGTTCCTGTAGCGGTTCCTCATCGGAGATATCGGCTTTTCGAAAAACGGCGACAATATCTTCAATCGGTACGATGAAAAGACGATTGTCTTTTTCAAAATCAACGGGAATTCCATTGCGAGGGTCGATCAATACCTTGTCGTATTTCTGCAGTGGATAGTCCGGATTGCTTTCGATCTGCACACTGATTGCGACCACTCGACCTGTCAGCACGGGTGTTTTTGCGTCGTCAGGTAAATGAATCCCTCCGCGCGTTTTCTTTTTTTCAGAATCTTTGCTGATTAGAACACGCAAGCCTACCGGTTCAATGGTTTCAAGTGACATAACTTCCTTCTTAAGATCAAAATTAGTGATTAGGCGACGTTAAACATATCTGTTCGCTTATCGTGAATCTTTAGATTGGATGCATGCGATGTTTTCTATTTATTTGGATTCTTAGCATTGAGAGGAGCTCCAAGATTAATTAATTGTTGTCGCAGAGACCCATCGCACAAGGCTTTTAAGAAATCAGCTTCTCGCTCAAAAATAACATGACTGAGGAATTTAACGGCCCAGTTGTGTTTCATTGGACTAATACTAATGACCAGTTTGTCGTGTCGCCAGGCTTCCCACATTTCAATCGCAGTTCCCATCGACGCCTCCGGTACACATGCCAATAACACGTCAACTTCAGCGCACATTTGGTTATGGTGCAGAAATACACCACGGCCTTTTTTGTTTTCGTAGCCAATCGAATCAGAATGAAATTCGAGCGGATCGTATACTTCATACTCGGGTAAATACTTTGGTATCGCATTGCGCAACCTCGATCGATAATCTTGTTCGTGCATTTCGGATGCAACGAGAGAACCCTGCATGATTCCAGCTAAAAAAATCCGCACAATTAAAACTTCCTGCGAAAAGCAATTCAAAAGAATTTATGTTTAAAAAGACCAATCGCTCAATCAATGCCCTTACGAACGCTTTCGAGGCAACTTAGGATAATATCCTTCGACTTTGGCTGTAAACCGGACCAACAGAGAGAACGATGGCCCCTGCAAAAATAACCCCCGCAAAAGTGTCTTTTAAAGACCTGTCCTCATCAGGCACAGGTCCCCAGCCCAATTTAAGTCGAGCAACGGAACTTGTTCTCGCATTGATGGAAATTCCCGGAGCGAGCGGGGGTGAGCAGCAAGTCGCCGATTACATTAGGCGGCGATTGCGTCGAGCAGGCGGCAATTTGAAATTACTGGAATCAGATCAGGCTCACCAACGAACTCGCCTAAAGGGCCAGATAGGAAACCTTGTTTTTCGCGTTAAAGGGAATGCTCGCTCTCCCCGTCGTATGCTGGTTGCACATATGGATACAGTTCCCATTTGCTTAAATGCACAACCACTGCTTAAAGGCAATCGCATTGCCTCAAAAGATCCCAGAGGGGGCCTGGGTGCGGACGACCGGGCTGGAGTTGCTGTTTTGCTGAATACGGCGATTGAAATTCTGGAGAAAAAATTGCCAAGCCCTCCGCTTACATTTCTTTGGTCGGTACAAGAGGAAGTTGGTTTGCAGGGCGTACGCCATGCCGCATTAAGAATGTTGCATAAGCCACAATTAGCTTTTAATTTTGACGGAGGGTCGCCTGAAAAATTAACGATTGGCGCAACCGGCGGCTATCGGATGCAAATTAAGATTACCGGATTAGCCAGTCATGCCGGCGGTGCTCCCGAGAAAGGTGTCAGCGCGATTGCAATTGCCGGTTTGGCGATTGCAGATCTACAGCAGCGAGGTTGGCATGGGCAAATCATCAAAGGTAGACAACGAGGTACGAGCAATATTGGATTTATCCATGGCGGAACTGCGACCAACGTTGTTGCAGATAGTGTGGAGTTAAAAGTAGAGGCAAGAAGTTACAGCGGAAGTTTTCGTAATAAAATAGTTGATCAGATTAAAGCTTCCTTTTTGCGGGCCGCGAAGGAAGTGGTCAGTGAACATGGTGATACAGGAAGTGTGGTATTCACAGGCCAGACAGATTACGAATCTTTTCGTCTGTTGCAAAGCGAGCCTTGTGTGAAGGTGGCAAAATCAGCAGTACGCGCGGTTGGTGGCGAGCCAGTACCTTTTTTTAGTGCGGGCGGATTAGACGCCAATTGGCTCACCGCACGTGGAATTCCAACTGTTACTCTTGGATGTGGCCAATTACACCAACACACTTGTCGCGAGCAGTTAGATCTGCCTTGGTTTCATGAAGCGTGTAAAATCGCTCTGTACCTTGCCACTGCTCAATCCTAGTGGCGAGCCATTTCCTATCCAGTAAAGTAGTTTTAGAACAAAGCAAAAAATAAGGTGGATCATTGATGGAACTTGACGATGATTTGTGTCTTTGTTTTCACGTATCGAAACGAAAAGTAATTAATTTCATCCGTAACGAAAAACCTTCCACCGCTAGCCAACTCAGTGAGTGCTACGGTGCCGGGACCGGTTGTGGCTGGTGTCGAAGTTATTTGGAAGCATTGCATAATCAATTGCGGGGCGATTCTAGTGTGGCCAGTGATCATTTCACGGCCGAATCGTTGACCGACAGCGGCCAAGAAACCGCTGAGTCCTATGCCACATTGCGTCAGGACTATTTGAAGAAGCGATCTGATCCCCCGTCTCGCTCGCTCCAAGGAGGGAGCCGGGAGTAGCTGCGTTGTTGGGAATGCGGCGTTACAGAGGGGTATCTGGAAGGCACGCCGCTGATGGAGTAGGATAATGAGCCATCTAGCGAGAAGGGGCAAACCTGCCTCGGGGCAAGTTGGTTTGCAAGGATGCCGAACATTGCCTCCCTTTCAAAAGTTCAAATCCACTGGATAGCAGAAAATGGCGCGCAAGGTAACGACATCCAAAAAAAAATCGACTAAATCCGCTTCGGCTTCTAAGGTGAAAAAGAAAAAGGCAGCCGCCGCCAAAACGTCCACTGCAAAAAAGGCAGGAGCAAAAAAGACTGCCACCAAGAAGACTGCAGCAAAAAAGACGGCCACCAAAAAGAAAGAAGCAAAGAAAGACACAAAGAAAGCTGAGAAAAAGCCCAAAGCCAAGCGAGCTAGCCGAAAAAAGGTGGTCGCAGAGGTTCGTCTTAAAGCCTTCTGGGGAGTATTTAATCAGTCGTTGAAGCGTGTGGCCCTCTATGAGTACAATCAAAGGAGGCAAGCGGATAAACGGGCTGAGGAACTTACAGAAAAAAGCAGTAGTCCCCATTTTGTGCAGTTGGTTAAAGAAGTCATTGAGACAGATTGATTCAAGTCTGTTTCACTTGTTTCCAAATGTGAATTTCCACCGCATCTTTCCGGTGTTTCCTGTCGCCTTACGCCGCGTATGCACTGTCGTATGCTCTGTTCTGCAGGGCAACGATTGGGGTAGCGTTTGGCCGCTCTTTCGTTCTTAGCTGAAAAACATATGAAATTTCAAGAAGGCCGAACTGTTGGCATCGATCTAGGCACGACTTTTTCTACCCTTGCCTATTTGAATGAGGAAGGTCTCCCGGTCCCCATTGTCAATGAGGATGGCGAACAGGAACTCCCGAGCCTCATTCTTCTTGCGAACAGCGGCCATGTTGTTGTGGGTCCTAATAAAATGCGGGCCGCAATGGAAGACCCGAATAATGTGGTTGAGCGTATCAAACGCCACATGGGAGAAACAGAAGAGGAATATAAAAAAACATTTGATGGCAAAGAAATTACGCCAGAGTTTTTATCTGCGCTGATCTTAAAAAAACTGAAGCAGGATGCGGAAAAACAGTTAGGAAAAGTTGGCAACGCGGTCATTACAGTCCCTTATTATTTCAATGATCTCCGTCGAAAGGCCACGCAAGATGCGGGGAAAATCGCTGGTATTCATGTGATTGATATTATCAACGAACCGACCGCAGCGACGTTAACGTATGCTTGGAAAGACAATGCACTGGGCGAAATGTTGGAGACCGATGAGCGGCGACATGTTTTGGTTTACGACCTGGGTGGAGGGACATTTGACGTTACTGTCGTGAGTTGTACGCAGAATCATTTCCGTGTACTCGCTACCGATGGGGATGTCATGCTCGGTGGCGTCGATTGGAATGATCGCCTGCTAGATTATGCTGCAGACCAATTTCAGCAAGAGCACGGAATTGATTTTCGGGAAACACCTGCCGCAGCACAAATGATTCGCTATGAATGCGATCAAGCAAAAGTCTTACTCAGTGAGGCAGATGAAGCGGTGATTTCTTGCCGCTGTGATGGAAAATCATCTTCTGTTCATGTGACCAAAGGCCAATTTGAGGAGTTAACCGCCGATCTTACGCAGCGGACGCTGGATACCACAGAAGGTGTTATTCAACAAGCAAATATCTCGGCGAAACAGTTGGATTGCCTTGTGATGGTAGGTGGTTCGAGTCTCATGCCGATGGTACGAGAGCGGCTTGCAGATGCGATTGGCATTTCACCTTTCGAAGATGTCTCTCCCTTCACAGCTGTTGCGCAGGGCGCAGCAATTCATGCATCGATTCTTGAGGCGAAGCACCGAAAAGAACAAAATGGCATGGCGGAGGGATTGCGCAAAATGTTGAGTTCAATCAAGCAAACAAACGTTAATTCACACGGTTTGGGTATTGTTGCCAGAAATCCGAAAAATGACAAACCGTGTAACTACGTGATGATCCCTCGAAATACAAAATTGCCAGCTGAAAAACGGCAAAAATTTGTTACCAACAAGGCGGGCCAGAAAAGGGTGCACGTCAAAGTATTGCAAGGCGAGGCCCCTGACCCATCCGCATGTGTTCAGATTGGCGATTGCAGGATTACGGGATTGCCGGAGAATTTACCCAAGGGCTCTCCGGTTGAAGTCGTCTACCGATTTGATGAATCTGGAAGAATCAGTGTCCAGGCGGAAGAAAAAACAGGCGCTATCTCCGCAAAAACGGAAATTGAACGCCAGGGCGCACTTGATGACGCGAAAATCGATGTTCTTGCTGATTTAGCGAATAACTATCGCGTCGAATAGATTGCGTCGAATAAATCGCGTCGAATAGATCGCGTCGAATAGATCGCGTCGAATAGATCGCGTCGCTTAAAGCCGGTCTTTTACGATAATCGTTCCTGCGAAAAGCTTTTTACGCGAACACAGGTCTGGCCTTCTGGTTGTGACCCCCAGGACCGCTGAAGTCACCGCCTTTTCACGTCGTTTCCGGATCACGATAATCGATGTAGCTTCGGGTCGCCCCGATTTTTATTGCTTGCCGCGAGGTTGAATTGCCATGGATTCCAAAAAGTCGTTAGATGTCTATCGCGATTGGCTAGGAATCAAAGAAACAGATCGCCCGCTCAATTATTACCAGTTGCTCCGATTAACGCAGTTTGATGATGATCAAGATCGTGTCCGCCGTCATTACCGCAAGATGCACAATCACGCCCGTAAATTTGCAACGGGTGAATTTAGCAATGCTTCGCAGGAACTACTCAACGAATTAGCACGGGCGATGCTTTGCCTCACTGACGTCCGTCGGAAGAAAGAATATGATGCCTCCTTGGGGCGCAAGGCAGTCGGTGGAAAGAAGCAGAAAGACGGACTTGACGGCATCCTTCTCGAAAAGGAATTATTGAGTCGTCAGCAGCTTGATATCGCAGAGAAATATGCAGCAGCGGTAGGCTTGTCGTTGCGCGATGCAATCTGTCAAAAAGACTTCTTGCCTCAGTTGGCAGTCATGCAGGCTTTTGCACAGGCAGAGGGACTTCCTTTCATCGAGTTGAATGATGTAACGATCGATGAGAGCCTGTTTCCTAAAATTTCAGCCGTTACAGCAAGAACGCACTCGGTTGTACCACTGATGATTGAGCATGATCATTTACTGCTCGCATCACCCAACCCCCTCGACTTGCACCTCGAAGAGGACTTGAAGCTGAGGCTCGGGATGCCGGTGAGGACTGTTTTGTGTACGAGTGAAGATGTTAACAGTATCATCAATGAACATTATTCTCGAGAAAAGGTCGACGCGGAAATTGCGGAGCGGAGCCAAGATGACGCTGGTGAGGCAAAGGAAGCACAGGGCCTTTCGAAGACTTGGGAGAAAATCAAAAAGTGGACTCAAAAGAATGAATAAGCATCGAGTGTTTGTGTTCAACTTTAAATCGCCAGCGTTGATAGCGGCGCTGCCGAAACCCACATGTCGAATAATTCAATTGGCGGCTTCTGCCACCTTTTTTGCAGGATTTTTTGATAGAAGATAGCGCATCTGCCCACGTGTGGTCTCGTTGGTTTAGCGATTTTCCTTGCGCCTGAAACTGGCCTTTACATCGGCACCGCATGTCTTCACAATGCCGCCGCGATACAGGTCTGCTAGAGGAATCCGCGGCAGAAACCTTTCGTTATTTTGGGGCGCCGAAGTGATCGGTTGATAGCGGGTCAAGGATGGCCATTTTGAGTTAGCAAGGAGTGCTGGACGTGAAAAACCGTATTTTAAAAATCATGTTGGGCGTAACGCCCATTTTCTGCATTACTGCATTTTTTAATCTCTCTGCAGTAGAACAATCCGTCGCCCAGAATAATGCCGGCGCTCCCCAGAGTCGGGTCGCCGTTATTGATATTAAATACATTCTGGAAAATCACGTTGCCTTTAAACAGGCAATGGAAGGGCTGAAGTCGCAATTTGACAAGGCGGGCGAAGCACTCAAGACGGAGCGAATTCGCATTAATGAGTTGGAAATGAAATTGCGCGAGCTGAAACAAGGAACGCAGGATTTCAATCAACTCGATGAAGAGGTGAATCGAGCAAAAGCCGATTGGAGTATCAATGCGAATAAGCAGAAAAAAGAAATTCGCAAAAAGGAATCACAAATTTTGTGGAAGGTCTACTATGAAGTGAAGACTGAAACAAAACGTTATTGTGAGCAAAATCGGATTGATCTCGTGATATCGTTCAATGGTGATCCGATCGACCCCGCCCAACCACAACAGGTTGTTCGTGGTGTGAGTAAGCCAATCGTCTATCATCAACCGGGGATTGATATTACCCCGAGCATTCTTGCCAGTTTGAATAATCAAAACACTCAAGCTGCAGGTCCCGTAGGTGGAAGGTTAGGGGTCCCCCCGCAGCGATAAATTTTCCTCAATAACTTGTATTCGTCTGCAATGGACGCAGGCGGTCTTGGCGTAATCGACTTTGTACTGCAGGGAGGCAGGGATGTCGACATTCGCTGGCCAATCAGAAGGGCCACATTTAGTTTTTCAACCGACTCAAGCAGACAGCGGTCCACGCTGCCAATCGACCGTGGCCGATGTTGTAGCCGTTGAGGGTTTTGGATACTGGAGCGGCAAAGATGTCCGCGTTGAGTTCCATCCGGCGGAAAAAGACTCAGGCTACGTCTTCGTTCGGGAAGATCTTGAAAATCCAGTGCGTATTCCTGCAACGGTGGATTGTCGGATCGAAACACCTCGACGAACAACCCTCGTTACTGGTGGTACCCAAGTTGAAATGGTGGAACATGTTCTCGCGGCATTAAGCGGGCTTGGTATTACCAATTGTGAAATCCGTGTCAATCAAAGTGAAATGCCCGGATGCGATGGTTCTTCGAGAGTTTTTGTCGAAGCAATCGATAAAGTTGGTGTGCGTGTCCAAGACGCCCTTGAACCCCGATTGATTGTTCGCGAAACAATAAGGGTTGGCGATGACGATCACTGGATTGAAGCACGACCTGCGCTCGATGGTGTCACATCGTTTCGTTACCGACTGGACTATACCCAGTCTTCCATCGCAATTGGTCGACAAACTGTCGAGTTTCCCATCTCCCCCGAAGTCTTTCGCAGCGAGATCGCGTGCTGTCGCACCTTTATGTTGGAACAGGAAGCGGCATGGTTACTCAAACAGGGCCTGGGGACTCGGGTCAAGCCTACGGATGTGTTGGTTTTTGACGAAGAAGGCCCAAAAGAAAATACATTACTTTTCCACGACGAATGTGCTCGACATAAAGTTTTAGACATGGTTGGCGATTTCGCTCTTGCAGGTTGCTATGTCGTTGGCAAAGTAATAGCCCATCGTTCTGGACACCGATTAAATGCGGATTTTATTCGTGCATTGCTGAAAGAAGAGCAAATTGAAGTTCCTTGTCGGAAGACTGCTTAATCCAGATTGCGACAATCTGATGCGTGGTGAATAAGAAATACGACACTTTTAATCATTAGCAAGTAGATAAAAATTACATGGCTGCCTTTATCGCTGAACAAGCTTACGTTGATCCGCGTGCTGAAATTGATTGTGATGTAGAAATTGGACCTTTCTGTGTGGTGGGTCCAGGTGCACGTATTGGTCGCGGAACACATTTGGTCAGTAATGTCACCATTATGGGACAGGTGACGATTGGATGCCACAACCATATTTATCCAGGCGCGGTGATAGGTGGAGAACCGCAAGATGCAAGCTATCAAGGAAGTGATACACAGGTTGTCATTGGAGATCATAATATTATTCGCGAGGGTGTCACCGTTAATCGGGCTTCGGAAAAAGAAGATGGAATGACTTATATCGGAAGTCATAATTTCCTGATGGCCAATGCACACGTCGCACACGATTGTTGTTTAGGTAGTCACACCGTCATTGCGAATGGTTCTTTGTTAGGTGGGCACGTTCACATCGACGACCATGCAACACTGTCCGGTGCTACTTGCGTCCACCATTTTGTGACAATCGGTCGGTATGCCTTTATCGGTGGTCTCAGTCGTGTGATACATGATGTTCCCCCGTACATGCTTGTGGACGGGCAGCCGGCTCGCCCGAAATGCATCAACGTTGTCGGTCTTAAAAGAAACGCTTTCTCAGCCGAAGCGATCGGAAATATTTCAGAAGCGCATCGTTTGATCTATCGCGGCAAATTAAGCCCGGATCAGGCGCGAGAAAGCTTACTGTTGGAAGATCAGCTCACACCGGAAGTCGAACAAGTGCTTCAATTTGTTCAAGATCAAAGAGATGGCGAGCATGGTCGGGCAAGGGAACGGCGTCGCGCAGCATAGGGCATAAACGTAAACGCAATGGCAATCGCTCGATACTAATAAAATTCAACATAGACCTTTCAAATATGTCTAAAAAGATAAAAATTGCGGTGGTTGGTGCAGGGCATCTTGGTCGATTTCATGCGAGATTGCTTTCTAAGCATCCAGAATATGAATTATTGGCAGTTGTTGATCCGTCACTCCCGGCCCGGACATCGGTCGCTGAAGAAGTTGGTGTAAAAAGCTACGAATCAATTGATTTACTTCCGGAAGGCGGGGAGATCAATGCTGCAGTTATCGCCACACCGACGAAATATCATTGTGAAATTGGAGAAGCACTACTCAAAAAGCGTCTTCATCTACTCATCGAAAAGCCATTAGCGCTCAATTTATCTCAAGCCGATGCATTGGTCAGCATCGCAGCCACAGAAAACCGTGTGCTTCAGGTAGGGCATATTGAGCGATTCAATCCAGCACTTAAAAACGTTTACCAGCAAGTTAGCCAACCTCATTTTATTGATGCGAGGCGGCATGGAGGCTATTCTTTCCGTTCGACCGACATTGGTGTCGTACTTGATTTAATGATCCATGATGTCGACATCGCGCTTAGCTTAATGAAGTCGAAGCCAATTCGAATAGATGCAGTAGGATCTTGCGTAGTGGGTCCGCACGAAGATATTGCAACAGCACGCTTGGTGTTCGAGGGCGGTGGCGTTGCAAATCTTTCGGCTTCGCGTGTGAGCGAAAAAATTGAAAGAAGGATGCATATCTGGGGATCGCAATATTTAGTGGATGTTGACTATACCGAAGGAGTCACGCGGTTTACACGCTCGACAGATACATTAAAGCGTGGCCAACTCGATCCGGATTGTCTCTGCCAAGAAGAAAAGAAAAAAGCCCAGGAATCATTTTTCAGCGAATGGTTACAAACAGAAAAGTTTGAAGTCGAAGCGTGCAATGCACTTGACGACGAACTGACAGACTTTGCAACCGCAATTAACACCGGCCAACCCGTGCGAGTCGATGGATCAGCGGGACGCGATGCGGTTGCCGTGTGTGAGCAAATACTTGAACGAATGGTACAGCATGTATGGGATGGCGCTGACCGCGGAGATCAATCTCAGCGACTGCCGAGTCCGGCGACGATTCCGGTATCGCCTGCGAGCCATTCCGCAGACACACTGCGTCGTCGCGCCGGGTAGTATTAAGGCGAACGTTTTCAAGGCGGGGTGCTCGCAAGACCCTCTTCGGTCAATTTTAAAAACTTGTGGTTTTCTTCCAGCCATAAACCGGACGCGTCAGTTGCCGGAATTGTTCTCTTGAGGGCCGGAGTTCTGATTTTCTGTCTTTTGTTGATAGCGATCGTCCGTCGCATTACGGTTAGGCTCTTCCAGTTTTCCTAAATTTGCACTGCGGGCGGCGGAGAGTACCTCCGGCGTGATATTTGCAATGCTTGCCGTATAGAGCACGGACTCTTCTCGGTCGGTGAGCACAATGTGGATGCCTTTTTTCGAAGCCACCTGGTCAACCGGTTTTTTTATTTTGGTTCGTATTTGTTTAATAAGGTTTTCTTGGGTCGCTGCGAAGAGTCGGCTAGCTCGATTCTGTGCTTGGAGCAAGATCTGCCTCGCCTGCGCCTGCATCACAGCGAGTTCTCGTTTTTGCTCGTCATCCGGAAATTCTCCATAATCTTCAATCTTCTGGCTGAGTTCGGCCTGTCTGGTCGCCTGGAGTTTACGAATCTCATTATCGAGCAAGGTTCGCTGTCTGGTGAGGATGCGGTTCAACTCATCTATCAATCCCAATTCTTTTGCAATTTCATCTAAATCGCAGATCGCAATTTGCAAAGGTGGCGGAGCCTTTTCGGTAACCGTTTTCACCTGTTCTTGCCCGCACCCAACGATCAGCAAAAGACAAGCGATCAGAATAGAGGAGTTCCGCGGAAGGTGATTGAGCATGAGGATGCCTTTAGATTGCAAATAGGGATAGGTTGCCCACAAAATATGACGACTCGCCGTCACGATTATAGCTGAGATTCTGCCGCGGAAGTAATGGCTTTCGCCACAGTCACTGGCGGATAATTTTAAAAAAGACGCTTACGCCAAGTCACGATCATCAAATAAGGCGAGGGCAAGTAGCATTGCAATAGAGATGTAAATCAAAGAGTAGACTCCCACCCAGGCAATATAGCTTAGCGGGACTTGTTGCCCCGCAACAATAGCGCCGTAAATATTGAAATGCTCGAGCACCGGTAAAACCGTAGCAAAAAGTTGCCCCATAAATTGAACGATGGCGAACTCGCCAACCGATGACTGCACGAATAGTGGTAGCAGGTGGCCAACAACGTAGATGCCCATGCAGATAATTAAATTTGCCAAAATGGAAAGTCTTGTTGAAATGGCAACACTAATCGATGCCAAAACAGCTGCTTCCATGAAGGCAAGAATCAGCCCGGGGACAGCGAGCGCAATTTCCTGACAGCTATCTTGCCAGGTAACATAATAATTGGCCGATTCACGCGCGTCGTAGGGAACTTTATAGGAGATGCAAATAACAAAAAATATTCCCAGCAACAGGAACAGCAATGCCAGTGCTGCAAGAATACCTGTAAATTTTCCTAAAATAAATTGCGATCTTCCAATTGGTTTCGACAGCACAGTGAGCGCTGTCCGCCCTTCAATTTCATCTGCAACTGAAATGCTTGATGTCCAGATGGCGACAAAAATAGCGAGCAGCATAATCACTTGGAGGCAAGCCTCCTTATACATTTTGATATCGTCGCCAAAAGTGAAATAGGGGATAAAAATAAATAACGCAAGCAGGAAAACACCAAACGTAACGGTGATCAGAAAGAGCGGCTGGCTGACCGCTTCCTTCCCCGTGGTAAATCCGATTGCTGCAATCTGAGGAAGAAGCAGTTGCAGTATCAGAAAGAAAATGACATAGGAAAAGAGCCCAGTCGCCGTGTAGAGAATCAAATTTGCTTCTGGAACAGTCGCTGTGGTCTCATATTGAATGTCGACTTGGACGGCCGTACCGGTGTCGTTTTCAACATAAAGTGATTCCAGAGATTTAAGCAACGGGCCCGTTGCATCACGGGTGCGAACCCACTTAAAGGGTTCTTTCGGACGCACTTCAAATCGCTCTTGCTCTGCCAGGCTAGCTTCAATGGGAGGGATATTAATCCCCACACTGATAGCTTCCGTCGCGCTGACGGTGAGAGATTTTAATTCACCACTCGGTATTGCGAATGCTATTTTTTTTGCAATCACTTTTGCCTTGACACTAACTTCCAACTCCTCACTTCCCACGTAAGGAAGTCTTAAGAGAGAAGCGAGTGATTCCTGCTTGCGATCAAATAACCGCCCTCCGAGCAGGTCAATCAGCGTTATTCCACCTGCGAAAAAGCCAAGTGCGAACGCAACAAGCAATATGGGAAGTACAATGTTCTCCCCCAGCAGGGCCCGCATTTCTTCCGCAAGGCGACGATGCACCGCGATAAGCAGCAAAAAAAGAATAGCCAGGCCGATCAGACCGATCGCAGCGCCCACGCCGATCAGCCAGATAGGTTTCAAGCCTAATTCAAAAGCCTGCGTCACGAGATGGTAACTCCTCTATTACAAAAAAATGCGGTGCCGACGGATGTACAACATGTCAGTAGCGAACATTAAAGCCGTTAGAATTTTCGGCGGTATTTAGGGTAGCAATTTGAATATTGGAAATATTATTTGCCCATAGGGATTTCACATTTTTTAATAGGTCATTGACTCTATCGCATTCACCACCGGCAACTAACCTGACTTTCCCATTATCTAAATTCTGAACATACCCGTTTACGTGGCCCTTTCTGGCAAGCGTATAGACACTTTGACGAAATCCTACACCCTGCACGCGACCGGAGTACAGAATTTCTTGTTCGATTTGATCTTTCACGCCAAGCGACTCGCAACCAATATAGAATTTAACCACGCATACGGTACTACAGGAATCAAATATGCGGTCGAAGCGAATAGTATATCGCTCGATGGAGCATTTGTGGACCCGACCGCAATACAGAAATTACGGATTCTGTGTGGAATGCGTCCTGCCGTAGCGTACGCATTTTGTTAGCAGGTCTCTTGATAGACTCGACTTTCCTTGCGTGAATAGAGCAACTGCACGAGTTGGGCGTCGCTACTGACTTTCATCTTACTGAGTAGACGTGCACGATGCTTTGCAGCCGTTTGCAGGCCAATCCCGAAAGACGCCGCGATCTGTTTAATGGAGAGACCTTTCACGACCAAGGCCATGGTCTCTCTCTCGCGGCGGGTTAATTGTTCGGTTTTTGCTCGGAATCCCGCATTTTGTGATTCGCGTGCGCGAATCTCTTCACATTGTTTGATGCCCATTCGGACGGCAGTGCAAAGCGAATTCGGGCAGATTGGTTTTTCCAGAAAGTCTACAGCTCCTGAACGAATGCCTCGGACGACATCATGGGCCGACGGTTGGTCGGCATATAAAATAACGGGTACTTGTATGTCTGACATTTCCGTTTGCATTGAGGAGAATGCGGGCAATACCTTCGAATTGCCGCCCAATTGCGCTATCGTAGTTTTGAACATCGAAGGGTGATAAAGGTCATGATTTGCAATCAAACAAAAAGATCGATTTGCGCAGTACGAAAAACAAAAATCTTCCCAACTATCGTGTCCAGCAGTCTCTATTTTTTCTGTTGCTAGAATACGAGCGATGAGCGATTTTTGTATCGCGTTGTCATCTAAAATATGAATGAGTCCGAGCGATTGGTTTTTGTTACTCATGGTGTGCTTCATTAGCCTTTCAGCTAGACGATCGTTTTCGTTAAAAATAATGCGCAGTGTAAAAACAGGATCTGTCGGATCGAATTATTCAGTCGGCCCATTCGACGAAACACACAAGTACTTGTACGTCGATTGATGGTGTAACGTTCACCGTTTTCGACACGAGGATCTCGAATATTTCACGAAAACCATTCAGAAAACGGAGATACGTTCCCGCAGAGGTGACAGCTGTCCCGTCTGCTGCGTACGTATTCAGGGCGCGCGTCTGTTCCGAGGTCGTTTGTCCGACCACTACCTCAAAGCGATGAGAAAATTTGCCCTGTTAGACCCACCCAAAGTGTACTAAGAGTCGATGAAAACTGTCAACAAAATCTTAAGGCCCACCTGGGAGAAATCGTGGATGGTGCGTGATTGTGCATCAAGAAACCCTTTGATTCGCAACAAATGAAGGAATTTACGAAGAATTTGCTAGCACTTGGACTGTTTTTGGGAATGTGTTAGCGACCCGAGGAAAAAAGCTCTTTCTTTAAATAAACAGCACGGTGGCAGCGTTTTTGTATGACCGGTACCCTCCTCAATCCGGTGCCCGTGGGGATCGCCATTTTTAAACTTGAAAAAGGGAAATCGATAGGATTGAAAGCGCGGGCTAGTCGTCGTTGTAAGGGGAGGGGATGAGGTTCCGTTTTCGGTGTGATATAGTTCAAAGCTTCGATTTAAGAAAAACGCTACACGATATATTGGTGCAATTGATGACACTATCTCAGTCTCGGGACGGGCGATTGATTGAGTCCTCTTTCCTGTTTCATTTCTCGGTTCCCTGCTACTACTTCAAGGGACACTGGAAGAAAAGCGGAGTCTCTCTTCCCGAAGCATATGCGCTTCCATGCTTTGATCAACTTGATCAGTCATCAAAAGATGGAAAAAAGCCCTGGGCGGAAGTGCGTCTTGCGTGGAATGCCGAAGGATTCATACTCAACCTCTCGGTCACCGGGAAACAGCAGGATCCTTGGTGTAGGGATTCAAGAATCGAAGATAGTGATGGGATTGCCTTATGGTTCAATACCCGAAGTAGTTCTCCAATTCATCGGGCGAGTCGGTTCTGTCACGAGTTCCGTTTTTTACCATTGGGCGAGGGGACTCAAATGAAACAGCCTATTGCCAGGCAATGTGAGATCAAAAGAGCCAAAGAGAATGCGAAAGTGGCTTCAGGGTTTCCTCCGCAAGTTCGGAGTCAATCTCAAAGCGAAGGTTATGCCTTACAAGCTTTTATTCCAGGAAAAGGAATCTCCGGATTCGACCCCGACGAACATCCGCACATTGGATTTCACTTTGTTGTCAGCGATCAGGAACGTGGAATCCACGCGATGACTCTGGGGGATGCCTTCCCCACCGACGCTGATCCGAGCCTATGGAGTACGCTGGAGTTGGTGGACAGTTGAAAGGAAGTCAAGCACGCGTTTCGACAACCATTTCTCGCGCATGGTAACTGCTCCTTACAAAGGGCCCGCTTGCAACCGCAGTGAAGCCTAAGCTTCGTGCCTGCTCGCCTAAAATATCGAACTCTTCGGGATGGACGTACCGTGCTACTGGGAGATGCTTTGGTGTTGGTTGAAGATATTGACCGAGTGTTAGAAAATCACATTGAGCATCTCTCAGGTCAGATAGAGTATCGAGAATTTCCTGATGCGTCTCGCCGAGTCCCAGCATCAAGCCACTCTTTGTTTTAATTTTCGGATCTAGTCGCTTGACCCGATCGAGCAATTCAAGAGTCCAACGGTAATCCGACTTACTTCCTCTCACAGACCGATAAAGACGCGGAACCGTCTCAGTATTATGGTTGAAGACCTCCGGTGCCGCTTCAATGACACGCATCAGGGCTGGTTTGCAGTGCAGGAAGTCGGGCGTGAGGACTTCGACACTGGCGCCTGTGACACGACGGGTTTCAAGAATGCAACGATAAAAATGTTCTGCTCCACCATCCGGAAGATCATCTCGGGAAACGGAGGTGATCACAACGTGTGCCAGTCCAAGCCTCGCGGCGGCTTGGGCCACCCGCTGTGGTTCATCGTCTTGGAGCGGTTGGGTTCGTCCTTTTTTAACCGAACAAAATCCACAGGGACGTGTACAGACATCGCCCATCACCATGAAGGTTGCTGTCCGACTCGACCAGCATTCGCTTCGGTTCGGACACTTGGCGCTTTCACAGACGGTCTCCAGACCAAGCTCGTCGATAAGTTTTGCAGTTGCGTGGTATCCAAATCCGCTAGGTATTTCACGGCGCAGCCATGGCGGAAGTCGCTTCCGAATCGGCTGATCATCGACGGCGGAGGATAAAACGGGGAGTGAATCCATAGCGTGTAGTTCGATTTTTAATGGTCTATCGTCAATGGATGTATGGTAGCTGTTTCGTTAAACTGAGTCACCATGGCTGCAAATAAAAGTAAAAAATCGAAATCGGCGACCGTGGAAGACAAAAACCAGAAGCGGATTGCGGAGAATCGCAGGGCTCGTCGAAATTATGAAATTATTGATACGCTCGAGTGTGGCATTGCACTTCAGGGTAGCGAGGTTAAGAGTTTACGTGCCGGCAAGGTTTCGTTGGACGAAGCGTATGGTCGCATTCTTAATAAAGAAGTCTGGTTAATCGGTTGCGACATTGCGGAATATTCTCATGCGAATGTAATGAATCACGAACCGCGTCGACCCCGAAAGTTACTCCTTCACCGACGTGAAATACATAAATTTGCCTCCAAAGCAACTGAGCGGGGGCTGACTTTAGTCCCACTAAAGATGTACTTTAAATCGGGTAAGGCCAAGATATTGATGGGGGTGGGCCGCGGCCGTAAGCTATTCGACAAACGTGAAAAGCTAAAAAAGGAGACTCTCAAGCGAGATATGGAACGTGCCGTACGTCGTCGCTGATTTTTTATCAGCACGCTTACGACGGGTCAATTATACTGAAAAGTCTTCTCGCTTTCGCGTCTGTATCAACGGGTTCACTGAAGTGGTCATTACCTCTCTCCGTCGACAAAAAATTTCTACCCATGTTTTGTGGGTTTTCGTTTGCTGTACGCTACTGTGGCCCGTGGCGTCCTTTGCTGACGCGGATGCTGAGCCCGACACGGCGGCCTCGGTTGCTGCCGAGGCAGCAGTTGTAAAAAAAAGCCCGGACGGTCTCCAGGATGAACTGGTTGTTACTCGGCATCAAGCCAAAATTGGTAATCAAGAGATCGATTATACAGCTACCGCTGGAACGCTTGTCGTGCGACGTGACTCCGCGGATGCCAAAGCGCGAGCCGCGATTTTCTTTGTGGCATACACGCGTGATGGAATTGAAAATTTAGGTAACCGCCCCGTTTCTTTTTGCTTCAATGGTGGACCGGGTTCTTCGTCGGTATGGTTGCATCTTGGCATGCTGGGACCACATCGGGTCCCCATTCGAGACGATGCCGTACCCAGTAAGCCACCTTATAAGTTGGTTCCGAATGCGGAGTCATTGCTCGATCAGACAGACCTTGTTTTTATTGATCCGGTCAGCACCGGTTACAGTCGTGCCGCTAAAGGCGAAGATAAAAAGCAGTTTCATGGATTCGATGAGGATATTGAATCGGTTGGGCAGTTTATTCATCTTTACACGACTCGTTACAATCGTTGGCAATCGCCGCGTTTTTTAATTGGCGAAAGCTACGGGACGATTCGAGCTGCGGGCCTCTCGGCACATCTGCTTGAACGGTACAACATGGATCTTAATGGGATCGTTCTGGTTTCATCGGTACTCGATTTTGCGACGATTGGATTTAATAAAAATAACGATCTTCCCTACGTACTTTTTTTACCCACCTATACCGCCACCGCTTGGTATCACAAGAAGTTGGCTCCGGAGTTGCAGAAAGATCTCAATCAAACCCTAAATCGCGCTCGTGCTTTTGCAATGGGTGATTATAGTCGCGCGTTATTTATGGGCGATGCGTTAACGGGGAAAGAGCGTGAAGCGATGGTCCAGCAGATCGTTTACTTTACCGGACTACCCGCCGAGTTTATTGATCGCAATGATCTGCGTGTTGATAGCTATTCGTTTGCAAAAAAATTACTGCATGAGGAACAAAAAGTCATCGGCCGGTTTGATAGCCGCTTCATAGGGATTGATCCCAATCCTGCAGGAAGTCGAGCAGGATATGATCCGAGTGGTGTTGCTATATTCGCACCTTACACGTCCACGCTCTATCATTATCTCCAGAATGACTTACAGATTAAACGTGATATTCCCTACGAAATAATTACCGATGACGTTCGGCCGTGGAATTATGGCCGCTTCGTCAATGGCTATGCCAATGCCCTTGGTGCATTGAGTGAGGCGATGACAAAAAACAGGCACATGCGGATTTTCGTGGCCAGCGGATATCTCGATCTAGCGACGCCTTTTTTTGGGTCCGAGTATACGTTTGATCATTTGGGACTTAGTCCCGAAGTGCATAAGAATATTACGATGGAATACTACGACGCGGGACACATGATGTATGTGCACGAACCATCACTTAAAAAGATGAAAAAAGATCTCACGCTGTTCTATCAGCGATCGATGCAGCGTCAGCAGTAAACCGCGCGGATGATTTCTTGACCACCCTTGGTTCTTATCAGTGCTTGTAGATCTTATGACGCGGCCTGTCCGATAGAATCTGCTCTCTTCCCCAGTTGGTCACTTCGCGAAAAGCGTCACTGTGGATAAAGTCCTGGAACGCTTGGTCGTCATTCCACTCGCTCGTGATTAGATAGGAAGCATCATCCGATACGTCTTTCCAAAGCGTCGATTCGGAGTGCCCTTCTGCAGCGTTGAGAGCTTCGATTACAGCTGCAAATTTTTGTTCAAAATCGGATTGTTTCCCGGGCAGTGTATGGTAGTTCATTCCCACAGTGATCATGGTGTATTCTTTCTCAGAAAGGATCGTATTGTTCAGGCATTGCATTCCGGTTGGATCCGCCTTACTCAATAATGCGACCAACATTCGGTCTTGAGCAGAGCAGCCTTGAGCAGAGCAGCCTTGAGATGAGCAGCGTAGTGCGGTGTCAGAATGGCGTCAACCAGGTGCGATACAGAGCGCGGCTGGCACAGGGTCGCCACAGACCCTGCATCGTTTTAATTTGCTAGCATGCTGGCAGTCTATTTGCGTGTTTTCGTTCACCCTTCGGTTAAACATGGTGTTTAAGGACCGGGCCCATTTTTCAGTTTAACGATTACTAGAAGAGTAGGGATCGAGTTGAGATGCTCGACTACATTCTATCTAGGGCCTTGCAGGAAGATATCGAATATTCCAGTGTGGCTCGTCGAATTCAAAGGAGAGCGGTTGGTAGCACACAACCGTCGCAAAATGAACGTTCTCAAAATAAAGCTCCATGCCGATGCGCATTGTTTTTTTCCTCACGACCTGTTTTTTGTTTTTGGGATTTGGCAATCTCAAAAATTTTGCGCATGAGGTCGATCAATACAGTCCACCTACCGGTCAGAGTCTGCGGGATATGGGGAGCTACTGGAATCAGTTGATNTTTCGAGTNTTATTAGATGGTGTTGAGCAAGCCAATCAGGGNATCGAGGTGGCGAAAAAATCCTGGATTCCCGATCCTGGNGGAAGCCGTCTCGCAATGAGCCAAAGTCCCACGACATTGGCTAAATGCGTTCGTTCTCAATTGCCTTCAGCCATGGCTTTGATTGAAAACATGGAGCACAAAATCGCGGAAACAGATGGCCGTGATGTGGTATCAGGNCAATTGTTAGCGTATCGNCCAAAGGTCACCCAGAGTGTCTATCGACCGGCAGCTCAATTACGAGGCATGCGATATTGGAACCGCTTGATTTTNATGCGGAGTTCCACAATCAAAGTGCATGGACACTACATAGGAACCGATAAGATCGGCCATTTTTTTGCCATGGGCTACTATTATTACAATGTGTACCAGGGGGCACGGTTGTTGGGGAACACGCACGAAGAGAGCCTGCAAAAAGCGAGCGATATTTGTGGTTGGACGACAGAAAATAGTTTTTTGGGGATTACCTCCACCGCCATTTATTCCAATGCTGATCTAGCGGCGAATTANCTGGGGCTNAAGTTTTATCTNAACCTTCACCAACCCGTTAAAGTTGCTGGACATCTCGAACCGGCGATCATTGTCCGAGATGGAGAGTATTGGAAAATACGTGATGGTTTACATCAAAATTCGCCGCTATTCGCAAAATTCGTATCGGCACATTGGGATGAAGTTTTGAATCCATGCCATCTCGAGGAATCATTCCGGGAACACGCTCGGAAAGAAATTTACGCTCGTCGGAATCTCCTGCTCGATTGGTATGCGGGAAATGATCCACGTCGGCGCACAAAACGGTATTTCAACAACATTATGGCGCATACAAAGACCTACTACGGCGAGAATTATGGGCATTCCGGAGCCGAGGCGCATCAGCTTGGGATCGGGGCCATTTGCTTCGAAGCGGTTGCCGAATCTCCGGAAACGGTAATTCGAGCCAATCAACAACGAATCACGTTGCGCAAACCCATCTCAAGACGTTAAAAGAACCGCATCCTCGAGGGCACCGGGAACTAGCGCTTTGAGAATTGCGTTGATTTGCGGGCACCGCGAAGGCCAGGCTTTTTGCGTTCCTTCATGCGACCATCTCGGGTCATGAGGTGCGCCTCACGGAGGCCTGCCTCGAGTTCGGGATCAAATTTTGCCAAGGCACGGGCAATCCCCAGTCGACATGCTCCCGATTGGCCAGTTGTACCTCCGCCATGAACNCGAATCANAACGTCGATCTCGGCCTGTTTCCCTGACTGNTCCAAGGGTGCCGTGACAGCNNTGCGGTCTTGTTGNCGNACAAAATATTCTTCAAGTGGCTTTTTATTGACCAGAATGCTNCCCGAACCGGGACGCAATCGGACACGGGCTACAGAAGATTTTCGCCGACCTGTACCAAGGAAATCATTTGCCGCTGTGACTGCCATCTCAATAAACCTTAGTCGTTATACGGTTGAGGGTCCTGTGCCTGATGTGGATGGTCAGGACCGCTGTAAACTTTTAATTTGGAGAGCATCTCNCGNCCAAGCTTATTTTTAGGNAGCATCCGTCGAACCGCTTCCGATANAATNCGCTCCGGATGTCGCTCACGTCTTTCTTGAGCNGTTTCTACCCGCAAGCCGGGCCANCCGGTGTATCGGGTGTATTTTTTCTGTTCCCACTTTTTGCCGCTGAAATGTATTTTCTCAGCATTGACGACGATCACGAAGTCGCCCGTATCTACATGGGGCGTATAGGTCGGGCGATGCTTTCCCATCAACAGGGTGGCAATTTTGGTTGCCATTCTGCCGACGACCTGATCTTCGGCATCGAAGAGCCACCAATCGCGCTCNACTTGCCCCGGTTTTGCCATAAAGGTTTTCATCAGATTACTTTACCCGCATGTACGTTTGTCGGTTNGNTTANCGCCNCTGCGAGCGACTATCCNTNACCGTNCATCNATGAGAATCCTCCAAAGTAGCTTTNTGCCGNGAAATCTACAAGGTACCGGGCNGCAAAGAAGTGCTGAAAAAAGGGAATTCGATCCNGGCAAAATGGGGGTGGAGGGCCGNTTTTNTGACTCGCTGACACACTNNCGCACCTGCTCTAGTCGGTANCCACGGTGATGAGTAAGCTATCGTGCCAGAAGAAATGTTCCCTCCCAGCGTTTAAACCTTTATTGGTCCCTTATTGGTCATTGGCATGCGATTAGCGGTTCCTCTTGAAACCTTTCCCGGTGAGCGTCGCGTCGCCCTCGTTCCGACCGCAGTTGCCGCCCTTAAAAAGCTGGGTTTGGAGATCTGTGTCGAAATAGGAGCTGGAAGCCAGGCGGGCTACCCGGATGAGGCCTACGCCGAGGCGGGGGCTGAGATGGTTGCCGATCGAGAAACGCTTTTTGCTGCCGACATCATTGCTCAGGTACGGACCGCAGGTGCAAATCGCGACGGCTTTCAGGCTGATCTCGCGCGTTTTAAGCAGGGGCAAATTATCATCGGAATGGCCGATCCATTGGGGGATGCCAGTGCAATTCAAGAACTTGCAGCTCGTGGAGTGACACTCTTTTCCATGGAATTGATTCCGCGGATCACGCGTGCTCAGAGCATGGATGTACTCTCCTCCATGGCAACGGTCGCCGGGTACCATGCGGTGCTACTGGCGGCCACGAAACTCCCCAAAATGTTCCCCATGTTGATGACTGCAGCGGGGACACTGACAGCTGCTAAAGTCTTTGTGATCGGCGGGGGAGTTGCGGGACTTCAGGCGATCGCTACAGCGCGTCGTCTGGGTGGCATTGTAAGTGCATATGATGTGCGACCGGCGGTGAAGGAACAAGTCGAAAGCTTGGGAGGAAAGTTTGTCGAAATGCAACTCGAAACCGCTTCGGCCGAAGGTCAGGGAGGCTATGCCAAAGCGATGGACGAAGCGTTTTACACAAAACAGCGAGCCCTGATGGCTGAAGTGGTTGCGCAATCAGATGTCGTCGTAACCACCGCAGCAATTCCGGGTCGACCGTCGCCGCTGTTGATTACTGGCGATGCGGTAAAGGGCATGCCACCGGGAAGTATTATTGTTGATCTAGCGGCAGAGCGAGGAGGAAACTGCGAACTCTCGCAACCAGACACCGAATTGATCGAACATGGTGTAACCATTTTGGGTCCCACAAACTTACCGAGTGAGGTCCCTTACCACGCCAGCCAAATGTATGCCAAGAATATTTCCAACTTTCTGCACCATCTCGTTACGGACGGAGAGGTGAAATATGATCTTGAAGATGAAATTACGCGAGAGACAATGGCTGCACGTGATGGAGAGGTGACGAATCCTCGCCTGCGGGACATTCTCAAGCTTGCCCCGCTCGAAAAAGCTGTGGAGCATCAAGCCGCGAATTCGGAGGAACCCCCTGCCATTCGCCTTGAGGAAGATGACTCCAAGCCAGACGCGCAGCAAAATTCAAACGAAAACGAATAGAAAACGGTTCATTATGGATATTGCAACACTCATTACGGGCTTGACGATTTTTGCGCTCGCCGTGTTCGTTGGTTTTGAAATCATTACCAAAATTCCACCTACACTGCACACACCGTTGATGTCAGGCTCCAATGCCATCAGCGGAATCACGGTTGTCGGTGCACTTGTTGCCATTGGCAGTGGCAGCACGTCGATGGCAACGATTTTTGGATTCATTGCACTGGTAATGGCCACCATCAATGTGGTGGGAGGATTTCTGGTGACGAATCGCATGCTGGAGATGTTCCGGAGGAAGAAATAATCCGTCATGGAACAGCAGCATTTTATAAATATCGCTTATTTAGTGTCCGGCATCCTGTTCATCCTGGGACTGAAGGGCCTGACACATCCGCGCACGGCAGTCCGCGGAAATCTGTTGGGTGCCATTGGTATGCTCGTTGCCGTTGTTGCGACACTCTGTGATCATCAAGTACTCGGCTATAAGACCATCGCCCTGGGGGTTATCTTGGGTGCAATCGTGGGCGCCGGGATGGCAATCAAGGTGCAGATGACCGCGATGCCGCAGTTGGTGGCCCTTTTCAACGGACTGGGTGGCGGAGCGTCGGTCCTGGTGTCTTACGCCGCGCTGGCAATGGGGACTGAAAGCGTCATTACGAGTGTAGCGATCGTTTGTTCGGGATTGATTGGCGTGGTTACGTTTTGGGGCAGTCTCGTTGCCTTTGGTAAACTACAAGAACTTGATTTTCTGCGCAAGCCACTCCGCTTTTCGGGGCAACAGTGGGTCAACCTCGCACTTGCTTCCGTGACCCTGCTGTGTGGAATATTAGTCCTTTCTTATCCCAATCCATTCTTCTTTTTCATCTTCCTTTCGCTGGCCTCGGTTCTGGGGATTAGCCTCGTGCTGCCGATTGGTGGTGCCGATATGCCTGTGGTGATTGCACTACTCAATTCCTACTCGGGACTTGCGGCAGCGGCCACCGGTTTTGTTGTGGATAACAATGTGCTGATTATCGCNGGGTCTTTGGTGGGTGCATCNGGTGTGATNCTNACNCANATCATGTGNAAGGCNATGAATCGCTCNTTATTTCATGTGCTCTTCGGTGTNCTTGAAGCAGCGGGCGAAGCGGCGGATGCCGACGAGGTCTATGCTGGAAAAATCAAAAGCACCTCTGCCGATGAAGTGGCGATGCTTTACGATAGTGTGGAGCGTGCCATCATTGTGCCGGGCTATGGGATGGCTGTTGCCCAGGCGCAGCATGCTGTTCGCGAACTTGCCAGTGAACTTGAATCACGCGGAGTCGAGGTGGAATTTGCAATCCATCCGGTTGCTGGTCGGATGCCCGGACACATGAACGTGTTGCTGGCCGAAGCAGAAGTTCCTTATGAGAAGCTTAAGGAAATGGACGAGATTAATCCTACTTTTGCGCAGACCGATGTGGTCCTCGTCATCGGAGCAAACGATGTCGTGAATCCCGATGCCCGCAATGACCCGAAGAGCCCGATTGCAGGGATGCCTATTTTGAATGTCGATCAAGCACGCACGGTGGTGGTGGTAAAGCGGAGTTTGAGCCCGGGCTTTGCGGGTGTTCCGAATCCGCTCTTCGCAGCCGATAATTGCCTGATGTTCTTCGGTGACGGCAAGCAGGCGATTCTCGATTTAAATCGCGCACTCAAAGAGAGCTAGCAACTGGCTCATCTTGGCGATTGGCAGTCGTTGCGCCGATTTATGGTCCGCCCGTTCAACCATGCCGCGTCTGCCCGAGGTAACCGCTAAGCCAGAATATCGTGNAGCACGTGCGCCTCGGCCTCGACCCCGGTCAGTCGCTGGTCGAGTCCCTGAAAGGGGAACGTCATCCGCCGGTGATCGATTCCCAGGCAGTGGAGGATCGTCGCGTGGAGATCGCGAAAATGGACCGGGTTTTCAACAATGTTGTATCCGTACTCATCGGTCTTTCCATAAGTCATTCCGCCCCGGATACCACCGCCTGCCAGCCAGACACAAAAGCATCGCGGGTGATGATCTCTGCCATAATCATCTTTCTTGAGTTTTCCTTGGCCATAGACCGTGCGGCCAAATTCGGTTACCCAAATAACGAGTGTGTCATCGAGCATGCCCCGTTGTTTCAAATCTGCAATCAATCCGGCATCCGCCTGATCAATATCGCCACATTGTCTTGAAAGGTCGGCCGGCAAAACATCGTGTTGATCCCAACCCCGATGGTAAAGTTGTACGAAACGCACACCGCGTTCCAGCATTCGGCGGGCCATGAGACAATTCGAAGCATAGGTTCCGCGTTTACGGGCTTTTTCTCCATAAAGTGCAAAGGTGGCATCGGTTTCGTCGTGCATCGATGCCAGTTCCGGAACGGACGACTGCATCCGAAAGGCCAACTCATATTGGGCAATCCGGGCAAGCGTCTCAGGGTCGCCTGTTTGCGCATGCTGTAGACGGTTCAGCTGCGCAATTCGATCGGTTAAACCCCTTCGCGTTGCACCATCAAGTTGGGCGGGATCGTTGAGATAGAGGACCGGGTCACTGCTGCTGCGAAACTTCACACCCTGAAATCGAGGTTCGAGGAAACCATTTCCCCACAGACGGTGGGTGAGCGGCAATACATCTTTGCGATGACTGCTTCCATTGGAAATCAAAACGACGAATGCGGGAAGCACTTGGCTTTCGCACCCGAGCCCATAGCTAAGCCAGGATCCCATGCTTGGGAGCCCGGGTTGCTGGGAACCGGTCTGCACCAGCGTGGTACCGGGGTCATGATTGATCGCCTCGGTATGCATCGACCGGATCACGCAGAGTTCATCGACCACCTGAGCCGTGTTGGGCAGCAGGCTGCTCACCCACGTTCCAGAATTTCCGGCCTGTGCAAATTTGAAAATCGACGGGGCGATGGGCAGCCTTTTTTGATCGGCGGTCATTCGCGTCAGACGCTGGTTCCCGCGAACCGACTCCGGAAGGTTAGTGCCTGCAAACTCCTCCAGTCGTGGTTTGTAGTCCCACATTTCCAATTGTGACGGACCACCCAATTGAAAAAGGCAAATCGCCCGCTTGGCAGTGGGTGCAAAGTGCGGCATGGACGGCGTGCTGGGTAGAGTCTGTGCTGCCTCGGTACGTTCGTGCAGTCCTGCCAGAGCGGCCGCTCCCAAGCCGGTTGTTCCCAAAAAAGACCTGCGCGTGAGCGGATGGATTGTATTTGAAAAATAATTCATGAATTCAACTCTTGGTGATCGCTTCGTCCAGATTCAAGAGGAGTCTAGCGACCATCGTCCAGGCAGCGAGTTCTTCCGTTTTAATATTTTTATCCGCCTTGGACTCTCCCACATCAAGTAGTCGCTCCGCGGTCTGCGGATCCAATGAAAATGCGTGAAGGCGTTGCTGTAGTTCCTCAAGCAATATTGCCAACTCGGCAGCCGTTGGTCGCCGTCCGGTCACGATCCGAAAGGCGTATTCGATACGGTCACGATTCGAGTTGCCGCCTTCTTGGATGGTTCGTTGCGCGAGTCCTCGAGCGGTCTCGACATAAATCGGATCATTCAATAGCACAAGCGCTTGAAGCGGCGTATTGGTTCTCTCACGCCGCACCGTGCATGTTTCCCGGTCCGGCGCATCGAAGGTCACCAAGGAGGGAGGCGGGCAAGAACGTTTCCAGAACGTGTACATGCTTCTTCTGTAAAGCGCATCACCATGATCTTGCTCATATTCTTGAGCACCGTAGGTCTTAATTCCAAAAGCTACCTCTTCCCATAGTCCCTCGGGCTGGTAAGGCATCACGCTTTCGCCACCCACCGAACGAACCAGCAGGCCACCGGCGGAAAGAGACGCATCGCGGATCATTTCCGCTTGAAGGCGGAGTCGTGGCCCACGTGCGAGAAACCTGTTTTCCGGATCCTGACGCAAACTTTCGTCCGTCATGTGGCTACTCTGGCGATAGGTCGCTGAGGTAACCAACAATCGCATCATGTCTTTGACATCCCATCCCGAGCGAACGAATCGATCGGCCAGCCAGTCGAGTAGTTCANCATGGGAAGGCAGGGATCCCTGGGAACCGAAATTCTCTGCCGTTTTTACGATTCCCGTGCCGAAGAGCGATTGCCAGAATCGGTTCACCGTAACACGCGCCGTCAGAGGATGGTTTCCGCTGACGAGCCAGCGTGCAAGAGAGAGTCGATTCCCCGGACCTTCGGTGGGTAAGGGGGGAAAGACATCCGGAACACCCGCTGTTACCTGCTCTCCCGGTTGATCATAAAGTCCGCGCTCCAGTAAATACGTACTCCGCATCTTTGCAGAATCGCGCATGACCATCGTGGAGGGGATCTTATTTTCAAAATTATCCCGATCACGCTCTGCTTGTTTTGTTGCNGATNTCAAATCTTGATAGGTTTTATCCTGNGAGAGNAAATANTCNGNNAACTCTTNNTCTTGCGCGNCGGTCCGCTTTNNCTGATCAANCAGCAGGATCGCCTTGATCGCCAGCNCTTCGCTATTTTTCGCTTGTTGGCTTCCTAAGTCATTGATTCTCTTTTGCGCCCACGCTTCCGCGTTTTCTCGACTGCCAATTTTATAGGTGTCGATTTCCTTCTGTTTGGCAGCAACGATCGAGTTTAACGTTTCAAGTTGGGTCTTTTGCTCCGGCGAAGGGAAACGCATCAGAGGAACAGCGTTACCAATGGCTCCATCGATGCCACGTTCGGGAACGGAATTAAAAAAAGCAAAAAAGCGGTAATAGTCTCGCTGTGAGAGTGGGTCAAATTTATGGTCATGGCAACGCGCACACTTGAGTGTCAGGCCCATAAATATCGTAGCGGTCGTGTGTACCCGATCGACGACATACTCCACGCGAAATTCTTCCGCAAATGCACCACCTTCAAAATTGATGCCATGATTGCGATTAAAACCGCTCGCAATACGACTGCTCTCGGTCGCTTCAGGCAGAAGGTCGCCTGCGAGTTGTTCGATCGTAAATTGATCAAAGGGGATGTTGCGATTGAAGGCATCGATCACCCAGTCTCTCCATCGCCACATCTCTCGTTGCGAATCGACGTGGTAGCCATGGGTATCAGCAAATCTTGCGGCATCCAGCCAATCGATAGCCATCCGCTCTCCGTAGTGCGGCGAAGCCAGCAGCCTTTCCACGACCTTTTCGTAGGCATCTTCACTCTGGTCGGCAAGGAACGCATCGATTTCTTTAAGCGTTGGTGGGAGTCCAGTCAAATCGAGTGTCACGCGTCGAATCAGAGTTTGTCGGTTCGCCTCATCGCTTGGCGACAAGCCTTGCTTCTCCAGGTTTGCCAGGATAAAGCGATCGATTTTCCCTCGAGGCCAGTCTGTCTGATTGACTTTCGGGGGCGTGGGTGCTTGGACCGGTTGCAGCGACCAGAGTGTGTCCCAGTCCGCACCGCGGTCGATCCAGATTTTGATTTGCTCAATTTCTTTTTCCGTCAG
>NHBP01000101.1 GCA_002168195.1 Planctomycetaceae bacterium TMED10 | reverse complement strand
CAAGCGACCCCCACGCCAAAAAATATTTTTCGGCCGCGCTCGACATCCCCACCCGCTCCAAGCGATTGGTAGTCTTTTAATCGCTCACCGAGCGCTGCTGTCCTTTGTCGAAGCGTCGTTAAAAGGAATTCTTCTTTTTGCCGAACCTTTTCTGGATAAGATTCAAGGAGCTGATGCACCTCGGCCTCGGAGGGGCGGAAGCTGTCGCTGTTCACCAGTTTTTCGAGCAGCTCAACGAGCCGAAGGCCCACTTCCAGGCTGTGGCTGCGACCGTACGCCGGCAGCAACTGAGGCCAGATCAAGGGGTCGACTGGCATCAGCTGAAGTAGGGTCATCAATTGTGCATCGGTGAGCCTGACGCGACCCAGCACTTCGGCGGCTGCCAATCGGGTAAGTGGCTTTGGCTGCTCGCCCGACTGCTGATCAGACTGCATGTCGAGCTGCCCGCAAAGGAACTGGAAGGCCGGGTCAGCGAGGCCTTGCTCGCGGCCGGCCACAGCGCCGAGTGCGGCGACCCGCAGCGCCATCGGCACATCGGATCGTTTGCTGAAGTCCGTTAATGCNGGNTCGAGTTCGGGGAGTTGTAATTTTGCTGCCGTCTGTACTGCCGCTCGTTGCACGTCCGCATCGGAATGCCGCGTCGCCTCTGAAAGACCATCGATCCAGGACCGCGGCAGATTGCCAAGGCTGCATTGTCCGAGGCTGCGTAGTAGCAGCACAAGCTGGTTGCTCGGTAGTGCCCGCTCTCGCAACATGGCACCGACCAACCGCTGCATGTCGCTCTGGTCTTGAAACGCGACGATCAGACTCGGCACTGCCGCACGCTGCAGCTCGGAAAGTGAAGGCGCATGGAGCCATTTTTGCAACAGCGCCTGCGCATCGACAGCCCATTCGGGATGCCGCATCAGAATGCCAAGTGCCGCATGCCGCAGTTTTTCATCCGTCGCGCCCAATCGCGCGATCACCGCCTCGTTGGTGACGGATCGATGTGGAGGCTGGTCGAGCAGCAACAGAGCGCACCGCTGCACTGCCGGGTCCGGATCGGCGAGTGCAGAGAGCAACTGCTGCTCAGAAGCGAGGCGATAGATGGCGTGAATCAGCGCATGTTTTAAAAACCGATCCGGCTCGCTCTCGAGGGCGCCGAGCAGTGCCGGCACCGCATCGGGTTGCCCACAGCGCGCAAGGGCGTCGGCCGCGGCGCGGCGGACCGGGGGCTCGTCTCTCGAAAGCAGCTCGCACAACCGCGGCGAGCAACTTTCCTCTCCCCGCAGCCCCAACGCGCGTGCAGCGGTCATGACGAGCTCGTTTTGATCGCTTTCGAGTGCCTGCTGCAACGGCTCGAGCGACGATGGATCGGTGCAGCCGGCCAACGCCCAGATCGCAAGCTGCTTTGTTTGTATGTTTTCTGTCTGCTGTAATGTGCTGCCAAGCGGGCCGACCGCCTGGCCGTCGTGCCGTCGAAGCAGCAGACCTGCGCGGTGGCGGACCATCGGTCGCGGGTCACTCAGCAAGCCGCATAATTGTTCGGGCGAGGCGCTTTTCCAGTCCAACTCCAGTCCCCACGCCTGCGGGCGGTTTGGTTTGTCGTTGCGCGTATCCTGACGCCGGATGCGGTAGATGCCACCCGGTGCGTGCGAGTCGCGAATCCGACCTGTGGGACAGTGCTGCACATACCAGCCCCCGGTATCGATCACCAACAGACTGCCATCGGCATCCTGCAGCACGTCTGATGGATGAAAATCGGCACTCTCGCTGGTCACAAAGTCGATGTTTTCCGAAGCGAACGTGCTACCGACACGTGAGAGCTTGTGACGCTGCACTTTTCGCGAATTATGCTGTGCCGAAAACAGTTGGCCATGAAAGGCATCATTCCGCTCATCGCCTTCGTAGCGGACCAGACCGCTCGGCGCTACGGCGGGAAACANCGAAATGGCGGGAAGCGGNCCNCCCGTCATCGGCTGAGGCGTTCCTTCGTCCTGGAGCGACAACGGATAAAGTCCACCGGGTGCAAGATCAACAATCGCATCGCGCAGTCCGCCGGCGGGCATTTGGAAAAAATTGTCAGTACCGATCATTTCGCCCTGCGGCGTGAACACGAGTTCCACGAGGTTCACAAACCCCCGGCACACAACTTCCGGGTCGGTGCCATCCGGCCGACAGCGAATGAGTGCTCCGCTCTTTCCGGTCAACGTCTTGCCATTCTGATCTTTCAGCTGATATCCATCCGGCCGTCCCATCGTCATGTAGAGTAACCCGTCGGGGCCGAAGACTAATCCGTGCAGGCTGCCGTTGTCGGCATGCCCGAATCCGGTGAGGATCACATTGCGCTCTTCTGCTCGCCCGTCGCCATCGCGATCTTTANAGGTGACCAGATTCGGTGGGTCGGCGACATACAGCTTGTCATCGTGCCAGCAGAGTCCCATCGGGAACACGAGTTGGTCGGCAAAAATCTGCGACGATTCAAACCGTCCGTCACCATCCCGGTCTTCGAGTCGTCGAACGCGACAGTTCCGCGTCTGTGTTTGCAATCCCTCATACAAATCGAGCCCGGAAGACTCTGCCACGTAAAGCCGCCCACGATCGTCGAAGCAGGCAAACATCGGGAAGACGACCTGCGATTCGCCGGCGACTTGTTCGACCACAAAACCGTCCGGTGCATGAACCTGCCCATCGAGTTCGCCGGTCCAGGCTGCCGATGCCTGCATGACGGTTGCGATGCTGAGGAAANCGGCCAGCGATTTCATGGGTGTTCTCGGCATGTCCGCAAGTGAGGTGACGCAAGCGGCCATTATATCAACTGCTATACCAACTGCGCATCGAATCCTGATGGGGCGACTGCTGTTGATAGACGGTTATTTTGCTGCAGCAGATCAAAACGTTCACCGAGCACGAAAACGGAAACGATAACGGAATAGGGAAACGGTCGAGGTATCGCCCGGTGGGCGGTCACGACTTGCTGGGGGCAACTCAATAAAATGAGTCCTGTTGCCTTTGATGCTTCTAGCCCTTCTCGCAATGGCGACGCAGTCTGGCGAGGGGGGATTCGAGACCATCCTAAAACACATGCGCCCTTAGCGACTAAGCTTCGGTCGAGCCCTTCTTGCGGCGGCGGCCCCCTTTGAACCTCGTGGTCTTCACGCTGGCCGAGTTACCGCCCGACTTCTTCTTGAACGACGATCGGTTGAGTCCCCGATTGCTGTTCTGAAAGCGTGCTCCCGTTTTTGGACGAGAATCGCCCGATTGTGAAGGAGCCTTTTCCTGGGGACGGGAATCGCCCATCCGCGAGATACGCAGCTTCTGTCCCGCCACCGAGACGTTGCCGATCACGGTGATGAGATCGTGTGAAAGGTCCTTCGGAAGGTCGACCGTGCTAAATCGCTCGAAGATCTTAATCTTGCCAATTTGCCCGTTGCCGATGCCCGCCTCTTTAGCGATCGCCCCAACGATATTGCCGGGAAGAACCTGATGACTTCTACCAACTTCAATGCGGTAAGTCTCTAGGTCTTTGTCGTTGCGGTAGGAACTGGATCCGCCGTCGGAGCTGAGCTCACGTTTCCCATTTCCCTGACTCCTGGAACCGTACTCTCGCTTCGCGTTGCCCCGATTCTTGGAACCGTAACGGTCGTTCGAGCCACGACCCGAGTCGGCAGCGAAGCTCGTCTGCTTCAACGTCTCCGTGACAAGCAGGGGCGTTTCCTTGTTGGCCAAAAACGCCAGCGAAGCAGCGATCGTCTCCAGTGTGACGTCTTCGTTCTGTTGCTGATACTGACTGACAATCGACTTGAAGGTATCGAGATCCTTGTGACTCAACCCTTCGGTAATCTTCCCATGAAAGCCAGCGACCCGCTGCTTGTTGATGTCACGATTCGACGGCAATTTCATCGGTTCAATCGTATGCCGCGTCGCGCTCTCAAGTCGCTTCAACTGGTAGCGATCGCGCGGGTGCACGAACAGAATCGCTTCGCCGCTGCGGCCAGCTCGTCCNGTACGGCCGATGCGATGGACGTACGCCTCACTGTCGTGCGGCAGATCGTAGTTGATGACATGACTGATGCGTTGCACATCGAGACCACGTGCCGCGACGTCGGTGGCGACAATAACGTCGATCTTGCCCGCTCGCAGACTTTCGACAATCCGCTCACGTTGTTTCTGGGCGATGTCACCATTGAGCGCGGCCGTCTTCAGACCTGACTGGGCCAAAAAGTCCGCAAGCGGCTCGGTGGTGCTCCGCATCTTGACGAAGATCAATACGGCATCGATCGACTCCGCTTCCAGGATGCGTGCCAGGGCGGCCTGCTTCTGGTGCGGGGCGGCCACGTAGTAACGCTGATTGATGGTGTCGGCGGTCGCCGTCTTTTGTTTGATCGTGATCTGAGCAGGATTCTTAAGGTGCCTTTTGGCGATCTCGCGAATCGGACCCGACATGGTGGCCGAGAACAGAGCCATCTGGCGACTTTCGGGCGACTGTGTCAGCACCCAATCGACATCTTCGGCGAAGCCCATTCGCAACATCTCATCAGCTTCGTCCAACACGAGGCATTGAAGCTCATCCAGCTTCAACGAACCACGTCGCATGTGGTCCATCACTCGGCCAGGCGTGCCGACAACGATCTGAGCACCGCGGTTAAACTCGCGAAATTGAATCTGATAGTCTTGTCCGCCGTAAATTGGAACAACCCGTAAACCACGCATGGACGCGGAATATTTCTCGAACGACTTGGCGACTTGGATCGCGAGTTCACGCGTCGGGACGAGCACGAGGACCTGCGTTTGTTTCTCTGAGAGTGTGATCCGTTGGAGCAGCGGCAGCGCGAAGGCGGCCGTCTTGCCGGTTCCGGTCTGTGCTTGACCAAGAACGTCGCGCCCGCTGAGCACGAGCGGAATGGTCTCCGCTTGAATCGGCGTCGGTGTTGTATATCCGGCGGCATCGAGCGCAGACACGAGCGATTTGTTCAGTCCGAGCGCGCCGAATTCGGATCCGGCCTTCTCTGCGACCGGCTCGGCGACCTGGACAGCCTCCACCGCAACTTCAACTTCCGGCTCAGTCGCAACTTCTGGCGCAGCGGCGACTTCAGGCTCAACGACAACTTCTGGCGCGGCGGCGACTTCAGGNTCAACGACNACTTCTGGCGCGGCGGCGACTCGCTTCGCTGGGATCNNCCNNNNCNGGGNNTGNANTGTCNTCCGCCGGCTCGNNNTCTGTNATGCCTTCGGGCGACACCGTCGCTTCGGCACTATCGATCAATGTTTCTTCAGCTACCAACGGGAACATTTCGGACTGGGACATGTATTTCCTGATAAATCTTCGTGGNGGACTCCTTGAACAGATGGCTACCGCAGAAAGCCATCGCATTGGAACACAAGTTCCACCGGACCTGGATCGGAGACCCAGGCAAGGGCAAAGTTCAAAAGGAGTCTCACCTGTTGCGAAATCGCGGACGAACAACGCAAGCCCTAGCTATCGTCCCGGAGGGACAGGCGTTGGCCCGGCAGCCATTGGCCACCATAGCGACTTGCAAACATGATCGAACGCGTCAGGTAATGTTCAGAAAACGGTGGGGAAATAAAGCCGCCCACAAGGCAGGCGTCTGAAGCTGGCCGGAAGTGATTCAATCAGTGACATTTATTATAGCTAAAACGGCGCCGCATCGCGAGGGCTTGGGCGACCGTGGGCCGCACGCGGCTGTCAGGGCGGTAGGCCTGAGAAACCGTAGCGATTCTTTGGGTTACGCGTGCGGTGGAGTGAAGGCCGCACGAACCGCTCATTGCGGTGGTGCTCGGTAAAAGCCATCTTCCGGCGGAGAAAAGGCAGTCACCGGGCCGATTCTCGAATTGAAAAACGGTCCATTATTGAACGCAGCAGAAAACGAATGGTTCGCCGCCGAAAAATCGCGCATCGCGAACTTTGCGACTAGTACATCGGATGCCCCGCCCAAACCGATCCATGCGGATGTAGGCGAACGAGTGGGACCAGCGGCCAACAATGGTTTGTGTCCTCCAGCCCTTCCGCCGCGAAAAATCCGTGGCAGGTTGAGACACGTTCACCTGGAAGGTTAAACTCTGAAAGTCATCGTCGTGGTTATCGAAGCAGTTCCCAGGACATAATTCATGCACCAGCCGTCGACGGTTATTCAATTCCGTTGGGACAATAGCTACGCTGAGCGAATGCCCGGCTTCTATGTCTCTTGCGCTCCGTCGGTCGTTCCAAATCCGGTGCTGCTGCGATTCAACAGCCGCCTTGCCGAGGAACTTGGTCTGAACGCTGGAGAAATAGATTTAAGCCTTGCTGCACAAATTTTTTCTGGTAACGAATTGCCGGCTGGCGCGCAGCCCTTGGCGCAGGCCTACGCAGGACATCAATTCGGTGGTTTTGTATCGCAGTTGGGAGATGGACGTGCACTGCTGTTGGGCGAATTGGTCGACGGTCACGGACGGCGCAGAGATATCGCATTGAAGGGGTCCGGGCCAACACCATTTTCACGTGGCGGCGACGGCAAGGCCGCGGTCGGCCCCGTATTGCGTGAGTACCTGATTGGGGAGGCGATGCACGCTTTGGGTATTCCCACGACCCGCGCTTTAGCAGCCGTTGGAACAGGAGAACAAGTGATGCGCGAGCGATCGCTGCCCGGCGCAATTCTCACGCGCGTCGCTGCCAGTCATATACGCGTCGGCACGTTCGAGTATTTTGCTGCGCGTCGGCAGGATGATCATGTTCGCGCACTGGCCGACTTTGTCATCGAACGTCACGATCCCAATCTAATGGGAGAAGCCAACCGATATCTGTTGCTGCTCAAGGCCGTGGCCGAACGCCAAGCCGCTTTGCTTGCTCAATGGATGCTGGTCGGCTTCATCCACGGCGTGATGAACACTGACAATATGACTGTCTCGGGCGAGACCATCGACTACGGCCCATGTGCGTTCATGGAATCCTACAGTCCTCACGCGGTGTTCAGTTCGATCGATACTGGTGGACGCTACGCGTATGGAAATCAGCCGATGATTGCCCGCTGGAATCTGTCTCGCTTCGCCGAAACCCTTCTATCGCTGATCAACGACACCGCACCGGATCGGGCCCTAACGGAAGCGACGGACGTGATCAACGGGTTCATGTCACGCTATCAGGCGTTGTGGCTGTCCGGCGCGCGAGCCAAGCTCGGTTTTGCAATTGCTCCAGCTGACGACGAAGAGGACAGCCTGTTGGCACAGGATTGGCTCGATCTGTTGGAGCAACACGCCGTCGATTTCACGCTTGGCTGGCGGCGGCTGGCCGACGCAGCAGAAGGCAATCCGGAGTTATTGGAAGCGCTGTTCCCATCAGTGGATGCCCTCCGACCCTGGCTAGAGCGATGGCGTCGTCGCCTCGCCCAGCAACCAACATCGGCAACGGCGGCAACGGCGGAGGCGATGCGCGCAGTAAACCCTATCTATATCCCCCGCAACCACCGCGTGGAAGAAGCTCTAGCCTCAGCTACTCATAACGGTGACCTCGTCTTATTTGAGCGACTGCTCGACGTGATCGCGCACCCCTATGATGAGAGACCCGGGCTCGAAGACTACGCCCAGCCGGCGCCTCGCGAATTTACGGCTTGCTATAAGACCTTTTGCGGTACTTAAGCCGACAATTCGGCGTCATCGCAACATGGGCAGCGATCGTTTTTATAAAGCGAGGCTCGAACGGAGCGAATTTGTGTAAACTCAATCGTAAAGTTACACATCATTCTATTATGAGTCGGGGTTTCCATCTGGTAATGCCTGGCAAGGAACGAGAAGTTCGTGATCGGCGATGAGTCAACATATCTGAGCGAGGAGATTAGTCCCTACCTGGCATACCGTCTTTGCGGCGAGCAGATGGAGGGCGCCGTGTGGACGCTCAACGAAGGTCATAAGGCGCTGGCGCTATTCTTGTCGCAACAAAGCGCCGAGGCGTACATCAAAGCAACTGGCCTGGGGTCGAACTGGAAGGTATATTGCCCGGCCAGAATCGACTTGATGGAGATCCTCAAACAATCAACGTACGCGGGTATTTTTCTGGCGGTGCTCGATCCCGATCACAAGGAGGCCAAACGGCTATTTGACTTGCGCGAAGTGCTGAAGACGATGGACAAAGAGTAAGACGGCACTCTACGAAAAACGAACTCCCCAACAATACTATGATGAAAGGACAATCCATGCCAAGGCTAACAATTGAGGGTGTCGGCGATTTTGAAGTTCCAGAAGGAAAGCGATTGGTTTTGGCCCTGGGGGACAATGCGGGAATCGATCAGCTTCATGCCTGCGGCGGTAACGGACGTTGCACGACATGTCGCGTGGAGTTTTTAGAGGGTGAGCCCTTGAAGATGACGGTAGCGGAGAAAAATACACTCCAGTCGCGCGAATTATCTGGCGTACGGCTGAGTTGTCAAATCCTCTGCGATCATGATATGACTGTGCGCGTAATTAGCCGACTAGTGGGAAGCGGCCGGGAAGATTGCGGCCACCGACCCGAGGAGCAGATTCATCCACAACCGGTCGAGTGGACGGAAGAAGAACCAGGATAGGGCTGAAATCGCGTTTCGCTCGACGATGCCGCAAATCGTTCGATTGCTGGAAGCCTGCAATGGTGGGTGTGGCCGTCACCGCCCACACCGGGGATTAAAAAATTAAGTAACACCCTCATTGTATGGAAACACAAGAATTGTGCAAAAAACTCGAAGGTGACCCGGCGAAGCCGGGCCTTGCGGCCACGACTTGTTGGCGGCCATTACGAATAACGATCAAGGATGACCGTTATGCTCAAGGCTGACTCCATAAATGGTGGCTATAAACATAAAACTATAGAAAAATAGTAGGTATCCGATTAACGGGATGTAAATTATGCCTAACCCAAAACGCCACCTCTTTGGTATCTGCGCGCAACAAAGAAGAGCAAGGCCAACAAATCCACTGCTGATCAAAGCAACATAATCTCCAACCGCACTATCTAAATCTGTAACTCGGGTGACTAACAGGTAGATTGAGATTAATAGAAACGGAAGTAACACCGCACCGCCAAGACTCAGCAACGTTTGACTAGATCGCTTGTTGTTTCCCGGCTCAGTCGATGTCGTTTGCGCTGACGGTGCAGTAGCCGGATTATGAGGCATTTTAGAACTGCCAATGGTGAGGGTGGTGGTCGCCGCTCGAACCAATCGAGTCAGCCCTGCTCTGCCATTTATTGTATCAGATGATTTAAATGGTTATTCGCTAAACGGCGATTGATCGTTAGGCCACCTTGTCAGCAGACTTTGTTGGGCAACTTGCATGACGATAAAGGTTTGGTCGTCACCGTGCATCTCACTGCATGTCACCGTGCAGTTCACTGCAACTCACTGCGGCGAGTTTGGTGGCGACGCGGATTCCTTTTCGGGCACCGCCGGCGCATCCTTCCCGTCGGTCAACCACCCGAGCGTGAATCGGGCGAAGCTGGTCTTGTCCCAACCGCTGCGGCTGTGCGAGTAGAGGCAGCCGATCCTTCCATCGGGAAGGCTGACCAGGTCAGACCCGCCCACTCGACCCTCTTTGATCACTTTCGCCACCGGCCAGGTTTTGCCTTCGTCATAGCTGAGCCGCACGGTCATGTTCCTCCGAACCGGTCCGCCCGGCCCGGAGTAAACGATCCGGTTCTTGTCAGCCTCCGGTTGCAGTGTGTGCCGGACAATGCTGCCCATGCACGCCGGGCAATGGACTTGGGGGTGATGCTTCGATTTCGACCAGCTCTCCCCGCCGTCGGTACTGGTGGCAAAGGCCCTTTGCTTGATGCCCGATCCTTCGACGCCCATTTCGAATCCCACGTAATTCCGCATGCTCAACAGCAGCGAGCCGTCGGCCAACTCGACAACCTGACACTCGTCCATCACGCGTTCCGACTCCCCGCCTAGCTTCCAGCTTTTGCCATGATCGTCGCTATAGAAAACGTGCGATCCTTTCAGCCGGGTCCACTCCTTAAAGTCTTTTTGCGTTGAGTTCCGCGCGCTGTGGTGGCAAGGGAAAATCAACCGACCACTTTTAAGTTGGATGCCGTGCCCCGGCCCGGTGTAATAGTAACCCCACTCGGGTTTTTTTACGTCTTTTGTGATTTCGACTCGCTCGGCCCACGTCTTCCCGTCGTCGTCGCTGTGGGTGACGAACACGCGATCTTCAAAGCGATCGGGACCGCGGTCGCAGAACGCCAGCCAGATCGTACCAGTTTCGCGATCGACAACAGGGCAAACATTTCCGATGGCGATTTCTTTGTTGGGCTCGGTGGCCACGGTGATGATCGGTCCCCAGGTCTTTCCATTGTCGGTACTCCGCCGGAGCAGGATAAAGCGCTTATTACGCTCGCCAGGTTTATTTGCCTCAACGAAGGCCAACAGCGTGTTCTGCTTACTGCGAGCGATCCCCGCGGGATAAAGATATTGGTAGCCTTCGGTGTTGTTAGCAAACACAACAACCTCTTCAAAGCCTGTTTCTTCTGCCAGTGAACTGGTGCAAAGCAGCGTGAAGCTGGTCGCGCAGACGAGAAAACATCGACGCGTCGTAATCATGACCGTTCTAATGTGCCT
>NHBP01000100.1 GCA_002168195.1 Planctomycetaceae bacterium TMED10 | reverse complement strand
TACCGATATTCTGAATTCACTACGCAGGCAATGGCGGCTGGCCCTCATTCTGGGATTGTTGTTTGCGATTCCTGCCGGACTCGGCACCTGGTTTCTTGTTCCGGTCAATTACACGGCGCATTCGCTCATGCAGTCGCGAAGAAATACACTCATTTTTGATGTGCAAAATGCGGAAGAGAGTGGCTGGGAGGCACAGGAACAACTCATTCGGGGTTATCGCGTCCTCAATACCGCTTTGAATGACGGCTTGATGGAACTTGAGTACATCAAAGAAGCGCAGGAAGATGGCATTGATCCGATCGATTACCTTGCGAATGTGCTGATTATTGAGGTACCCGATAGCGAAAAAGAAATGAAAGGCTATGGAGGTCAAATCCTCAGGATCTCAATGCGAGGAGATGATCCAGATCAGTTGAAACAAATTTTAGAGGCGGTAACCGATGCGTACCTCGAAGAAGTTGTTACCGAAGAACGCGCAGAGTGGTTAAAACAAAAAGACGTTTTACAGGCACAATATTTAGAGAAAGTCGATGAACTGCGACTCAAGCGCGAAGATTTACAGGAATTGGCGAAAACTGTGGGCACATCGGACCCGGACACTGCCAATGCTACCCAGCAGTTATTGCTCGATCAAATCCTCTACTTGCGCCGCCAAATCAGTGAAGTTCGCGAGCAAAGTGTACAAAAACAGCGCGACCTGAGGGCCTATGAACAACAAGTGGGTTCGCTCGCCCTGGCCGGCAGCATTCTGCCTGAAGATATTGAAGCGGAACTTTCGGAAAATGAAGATCTTGCAGAATACCAAGTCAGCATCGCTGAATTGCAAGCTGAGTTGGATGCCTACAAACAGATTTATCGAGATTCCTCTGCCGAGGCGATCAAATCACGTGAAGCTGAGATCACGCGATTGCAGGAGGAACAAGCAGGTTTTGCCCAACAATTGCGAAACGAAATTTTAGCAGCCGTACGTCGCGGTGAAAGAAAAAGCGACGCGCAATACAACCATGAACGACTGGAAGCGGAATCGATTGAAGCGAACAACTATTTAGCATCTCTCCAGGCGGAGTATTCCAAGCTGGCGCTGCAAGTGCAAGAGATTGGCGAGTACTCAGCGGATCTGGAGCGTCGACAGGACGAACTGGTGCACCTGACACAGGTGACCAATGAACTGGGATACGAATTAGAAAAACTCGACCTCGAGCTTCGGGCAAATCAATCCCGCGTTCGCCGCGTGGATGGGGGTGTTCGTAAGCCAAAAACAGGGGACACCAGCAAGCGTGACCAACTGACCCTTGTGGCCTCGTTTGGGGCCTTGCTACTGGGTATTGGTGCACCCACCCTATTGGACGTTATCCGACGAAAAGTTTCCTCGGTCAATCAAATGTCTGAGGGCCTGGGGATCCGCGTTTTAGGAAACCTCCCCTTACTTGATAAGCCAAAACGACGCTTAGGTTTTCGCGCCCCTACACCCGAGGCGATTGAAGATTTACAAGTCACAATGGAAGAGTCGATCGATGGACTTCGGGCGATGCTCCTCCATCTTCCGGCCGCTAAAGATGTCCGTACACTGATGGTGACCAGTGCGCTGGCGAATGAGGGTAAAACAACGGTTGCTTCCGCACTGGCAACCAGCATGGGTCGTTCGGGTCGACGGACACTACTGATTGATGGTGACTTGCGTTGTCCTTCTGCACATCGTTTTCTTGAGATGCCCCTCGACGAGGGCTTAGCCGAGGTGCTTCGCGGCGATGTAGCGATTGAGAATGCAATTCGACCGAGCCGGATGCCGGGACTGCGGTTCCTGTCTGCCGGTCATTGCGACCCCACAAGCTTGCAGGCGCTGACAAAAAAGAATCTCAGCGAGATTTTTGAAAAGCTTGTGGATGAATTTGAATATATCGTAGTCGATTCAGCACCCGTTCTCTCCGTTGTCGATTCACTCCTCATCGGACAACAGTGCGATGCAGCCATTCTTAGCATCCTGCGCGATAAAAGCCGTATTGTACCTGTTTATGAGACCAATGAACGACTGCGAACCACGCAGATTCCCGTACTGGGCTGTGTCTTCAATGGACAGCAAAACAATATTTTTTCACCCGGTTACTACACCTACGGCTATGGATCGCCACAACCGTTAGGGTCGGATACGGAAAGCCCCTCGTAACGATTTTTAAATAACGTTAATCTCTGAAGAGATCATAGCGATTCGGTAGTCACGACAAATCGGCTATCGATATAGTCGTCCGAACCTTCCTGTTTGGTTCGGGGTATGCAACCCTACAACAGCGACTCGGGATGAGATTGTGGCACGCTGGATTCCCTTACTTATTGGTCTTCCGCTCATTGGTTTGAGTACCTACATCCAGGGCTCGTGGACGGATCGCTGGAGTGATGGTAGCGACCAACAGATGGAACAAACTTCGAGTCGCTACGCAGACATTCCACTGACGATTGGTACCGATTGGGTAGGCGAGGATACACCCTATTCAAAAAAAGAGTTAGAGGCTGCCGGGGCACATGCGCATCTCTCACGGATCTATCGGCATCGTAAAACGGGGGAACGCATCTCGGTGTTTATGATTTGTGGATATGCCCGTGATGTGGCCGTCCACACACCGGACTTCTGTTATCGGGGTGCCGGATTCGAGGTCGAAAGTCGTCCAGAATCTTTCGTGATTGAACCGGCCGGGAATATGGATGACGCTTTAACATTCTGGACCTCCACTTTTCTCAAAGAACGACCGGCCAGCACGATCCACCAAAGAATCCTTTGGAGTTGGACTTCTGGAGAGCCCTGGAACGCACCGGATTACCCACGTTGGAAATATCCCGGAAATTCTCCGCTGAATAAGGTCTATTTGATTCACGACATTCCCCCCGGAATCGAGCGAAAGCCCGATACCCTTTCTCAGGAGCATCCGCTCGCTGCTTTTGGTAAAGATTTCCTCCCGATTGTACGAGAAACCCTATATACACCGACTGAGCATTGATCAATATCTTGTCCACAAGCTTGCAGCATTGTGGCAATTTTGCGACAATAGCTTGTGGTCTGGAAGGGGCATTTCTGACAACACTAGAGGGTGTGTTTCGTGCGCTCTAATCTTCTCCGTTGTTCGACCGCGTCTCGTTTTTCCCGTGGCTTCACACTCGTGGAATTGCTGGTGGTCATCGGAATCATTGCGATTCTCACTGCCCTGCTGATTCCCGCCGTTTCCTCTGCCCGCGCCTACTCCCGCCAAACTGAGTGTGCATCGAATTTGCGGCAGATCGGGATGGCCGTGATTAACGCTTCGACCGCTGGTAAAAAACTTCAACCCGGCAAGTTGGTTAAAGAAAAAAATCGCTACAAAGATGCCAATGGCGAATGGAAAACCGAGTATAAAGATCCGGCCGAGTATGTGAATGTTGGCATGCCGCGTTTGCTTGAAGAGCATATGGATAATAGCTATGCCATTTTTAAGTGTCCCTCGGTGAGTGGTGATGAAATTGGCTATGAGACGACCATTCATTTTGGGTTTAATGGTCGCTTACATCGCCTGACAAGCAACGATGCGGGCAAAATTGTGGCGATGGATTATGGGAAAGAAATCATCGACTGGAGCGACGATGCAGAGTGGAATAAATACGACACAGAGTGGACGGGTTCCGGAGTGGCACCATTAAGGCGTCATTTCGATGCCTGTAATGTGGTCTACCATGATGGCCACGTCGAACGGATGGATCCGGATACGATCCGGCATGGAAAGTCACATGACACGGCATACGAGAACGCGGTCGAATACTGGGCCCCGGAACTCGACGAAAAAAAATACGTGCAACCGGCAACGGATTCAGGCGGTTGGGATGGGCCCCAGGTGCCGATGCCGAATGTGGTCGGTGCAACGAGCAGTGACACGGGCGGAGGCGGCAGTGGCGATGATGGAAGCGGTGGCGGCGAGGATACCGGCGGTAGCGAAGAAAATTCCAAATACTATCCTGAAATCAACCCGAACGATTCGGGGCGTAAATTCACCTACGATAATAATTTCTATGGGGCAGAATCCGATGCGCCCTGCGATTTTGTGCTCGTGATTGATAATAGCGAGGCAGGTTTTACCGCAGAATCGGACTCAAAACTAACTGAACAGACTGGTGCCCAGGGCCAAAGGTCCATGGGTGGAAAAGTCCACCGAGCCTATTCCAAGTACATGAAAGGGATCGGCCAATGGCAGGCAACGGGTCTCGATAATGGGACCTATCGTGTGAGCATTACGTGGCCTACCGAATGGAATACGAGCGATTGGGCGTCTAAGCATGAAACCAATATCCCGGTAACATTTTCTTCCGGTACCGATAGTCAAAGTGCAACGATTGACCAATCGCAGATTCCAGGCGATCTAGTTGATCCCACACTCGTCGACGGCCAAGGCAATCCGATTCAGTGGCACCACCTGGGTGAAATTGTGGTCAGCAATGGTGAAATTGTGGTGCAGATCGGTCCCTGTGGTCCCGAAAATGGCTACACGCAGGGCGGTTTGTTTGTATTTGCCGATGCCATTCGCCTGGAATGCATTGGGCTGGATTAGCCGCAATCAAAAGAACGGGTGCTAGATGCAATGACCCGATATTGATGGAGTCGCTTTGGATTCAAGACAAGCGACCGGTGGGGAAAGCGTAGCGGGGGCTTTAGGCAAGGGTGTGTCGGGAAATACATGCACCCCATAGAAGAGAACCTATCTATGACGACCAAACCTATGACGACCAAACATAGCACTAAAAACAGCACCAACAACAGGACCAAAAGATCGTCCTATCTTTTTCTTCCCGCGCGGGACGCTTCCTCACAAGACAAGGCATTCGAGGCATCCGGTGTATTCAGGTCGGAAAATCTCTCTGGGTTCACCCTGGTGGAACTCATGGTGGCGATGTGCGTTTCCTTGATGCTCCTCGGCGGGGTCGTCTCTCTCTTCGGTACGCTGGGCGAAAGCGTCAATGACAGTAAGTCCAACAGTGAAATGCTGCAGTCGATGCGGCACACCGCAAAGCAACTGCAGGCTGATTTAGGAAATGTATCGGTGGTGCCCGACCCTGCACAAACGGCGCTGAATCCACAAGGATTTTTTGAATATGTCGAAGGGCCGTTGAACGATAAGGTGCCCTATTCGGACGAACCAGAAGAAATTCAGCTCCCGGATCCGGTACTCATGGATGTGGGGTCTGCTCAAGCGACCAACGGGTGGAACTTTAATGGGTCCGTAAGAAAATGGTGCTATGCCAATAACAACTTGCGAACGTACAACAACAGCATGGGAAATAAATCGGTAACCTGGACAAAAACGGGTCTCCAAAACGGAAAATATCGGGTGAGTCTGACTTGGCCCACCGAGTGGCTTGTTGGGGGTCAACCTGTTGGGCATACAGAAAAACATTGGTGGGACGTGCCGGTAACGATTGCTTCAGGCGATAATTCACAGACTGTCTCGGTTGATCAAACACAGATTCCGAGTGATCTTGCGGATCCAGAGGAAACGCGAGAGAGAGACGGTACCCCGATCATGTGGCATCACCTCGGTGAGCTTGACGTGACCGATGGTGAAATTATGGTGCAACTTGGGCCATACACGAAACAACCGGGGGACCCGAATTCAAAACATGTGTATGCCGATGCGATTCGCATCGAGTGCCTGGAGTTGACCGGTGGTGGAGCAACTGACGACGATCAGGTCGTCTCCATGTCCCTGAGTGGCGATTGCGACGACGTGCTGCACTTTACCACCAAGACCGACGAAGGTGCCCACGAAGTCGTGTGGTTCCTTACACCCATGGCAGGTCATGAAAATAAATCCGTTGCGGATAGACGCTATCGGCTGCATCGGAGGGAACTGAAAGTCGATCCCCATTTACCGACCACCACCGAATCTCTTTCGCTTGGTTGGGTCAATTCAAAAGCCGATGGGGATACAACCGATCCCGAAAGAGCAGCAAACTCACTCGAGGCATTGTCGTTGCGTTACAATCGCAATGCCCATGCTTATTCGGAAACGGGACAATTTGAGCTCAATACGACGGCGCACTATAAATCGAACCTGGAAAGTGAGTTTATCGGCAATGACGGAGTTGATCGAACTGGGAAAACCGTGATCCTGGAAAATGTCATCGCCTTCGATGTGCAGGCTTATGACCCGAAGGTACCGATTTATTCAACGTCAACTTCCGATGGACAAACCGTTTCATTGCTGCCAACGGATCCCGGTTATACAACGTTCGCAAATTCCGGCGCAGCTTCCATTGGAAACGGGGCGTTTCGCGATCTGGGAACCAGTTCTTTAAATCTTACGGATAGCCAAACCAGTTTCCAAAAAAACTCCGATTCACCGCTGATTCTCTCTGATGCCACCGGTTCCACCTACGACTCCTGGAGTGGAGATTATGTAAAGAATGGGGATGTGGGCTTCGATAACGATGCTGACAATATCGTCGATACGGCCGAAGATCTCCGCCAGTCGCCGCCCTACGATGCACCGCTCAAGGCGGTTCAGGTAGAGATTCGGATGCAGGAGCCTGAAAGTGGCAAGGTCCGCAGCGTGAAGGTCCGCAAATATTTGGGCAAGCGGTAAACACTTTTTGCAGACGTTTTTCGCAGACTTTTTTCGCAGGCACTTTTTGCAGACGTTTTTCGCGGAGCTGCTCAGGCGAAACGTGTTTTCTTAACCGGTGGCCACCGGCTCAGATTCAATCGCCGCAAGCCGTGAAGCGATCTGCCCTTTCCAGTGTTCGTAAAGCTCAGTATCAAACCGATTGTCTTCTGCGAGCCGTGCTTCGAGTTCGGGGGTTAAGTCGAGCCTGCGGGAAAAATTGCGGCCCGTCGCATTGCGTTTATCGACNCCCCCCTCGATGCCCATCCGCCGGGCAATCTTTGGCATGTCACTGCTCAATGACTCCGTGCANCCGACAAACCAAAATTGGCTCAGTGCCTNNTGCACCTGCTCAAAAACCCATGTGCCNGATCCCANGTGCAAGGGATAACGGGCAAATCGTTGCCCTTGGGCAAACGCNACGCCCAGACGATTGNGAATCACCCGCTTGGCCAGAAACTTCGTCATCACGTCGCGTTCCTGATGCCGNTACCACGTTTCAAAGGGAACCGTCTCATCCCACCGGGTAAAAGGAGCAGCGTCGGAGGTCTCGTAATTGAATGCAGAAACGATCCGACTGGCCGGTTTGCGAAGAAACGTAATCCTTCGCGGGGTCCGATCGGGAAATAGCTGCTCGGTGCGCATAAAAACTTCGTGGCCGGAAATCACGCGAACTCTGCCCCGCTCCGCGCGCGATCGCTTTTCGACCGGCAACCGGCCGTGCTCCGCATCGTCCTCCTGCCCGGGTTGTCCNAAATCAANAAAGTCGATCCCGCGGCTCAACTTTTCATTGAGCANGTGATTGATGCTGATACCGCCTGTTTTNGGAACGTGGTAAAAGACGAAGACTTCGCGCGAATCGGAATCTACCATGCGTATCGACCTAGCAGTAAATGTGTACTCTTGTGCTTATTCGACCTTGCGCCACGCTGCCGATTGGGCCCCGGCAAGAAAAGCGAAAAATCCGAAAATCGAACCGATGTTGGCGGTTACAAAATAAAAGGGAACGGCCGTCAGCGGTAGATACCAATTCATGCGATCGGCTAAAAGCCCTAAGATTGCCGTAAAGTAAAATGCGATTTGCACGCAAAGCGTCCAAAAATAGAACGGTGATTCACTGCCAAAGACAACGAGCAAAATGTTCGNCGCCAGAGCGAGCAAGAGAAACCAGGGCACGAGNACNGGCATNACCGAGTGGGAGAAATAGATCCAAAATCGCGCCGGTGGCCAGGGAAAGAGCATCCGTGGAAAACGGAAAAAATTCTGATACTTTCCGGATTGACTGCGAATCTTCTGCCTGAAAAAGCGTCGCGTTTGTTGCAACACATCGCCGCGGGCAACCGCTTCAGATTCAAAAATCACCCGCTTGCCCTGCTGAATAATGCCCAGTGGTACTGCCACGTCGTCGTTGATTGTGTTATTGACCGGGGGCACAAACCATTCGCGCCGGGCAGCGTAAATCGTACCNTCGCACATACAAATCGTGGAAAGGCGGCTCTCAATCGACTGCATCAAACGCTGAAATCGCCAATAGAAACTGGTCCCAACGCCCATCCCTGATTTTTCTTCATTATAAATGTGGTTCCCGGTGACCGCCCCAATCTGCGGATCGGCAAAGTGGCGCGTGAGTTTGAGAATCACATCCCGATCAAAGAGTTCTGAAATGTCGGAAAAAACACAAACTTCTCCTGTGGCTTCTGCTACTAAACGATTCACAACCGACATCTTTCCACCGCGCTCCGTGTAAGGAAACAGCCGGACGCCCTGTGCGGTGAACGTTTCGGCGATTTCGTTGGTCCGATCCTCTGACGCATCGGAGCCCACGAGAATTTCCACCTTTTCGGTTGGATAATCGAGTGCAAGACAATTTTCAAGCTTTTCGCGAATGCAGTCCTCTTCGTTGTAGGCGGCCAGAATAATCGAAACGGTCGGCTGATAGCCATCGTCGGCCTGACTTGCCCGTCGAAGCAGAAAGGGACGGATCAGCAGAAGCAAGACCGGATAAATAAAGTAGGGGTACACAATCGCCACAGATGCGACCCAAAACAACCAAAGCCAGAATTCATCCACGCTCAGTCCCTTCATACGTTTACCAAAAATTACTCGTCTGCCACCACGGGCGGTCGACCTTCTGCCACCCCCGCTGTCCAAGCCTGTAACAACTCAAGATCGACTCCCGGAGGAGAATTATCTGTACCCAGCAGTTTTCGACCGGGAGATGTGTTCTGCAAGCGAAAATCTCCCTGCGCCGGATCCACAAAGCCAACTTCTGTAACGCCGGGAACAATCGTATTGTCGGGCGGATATTTTTTCTGTCCTACCGTGCCGACCAGAATATTATCACGGAATGTCCAGTTGCGGAAATACTGATTGATGGTTTGAATGCCCGGAGTACTCCCAGATCCTGAGACGCCAAATTGCCCGCAAGAAAAAATATTCTTTTCAAACACGAGTCCGTCGATCACTTTACCCGACGATCCAAGCGTCATTAATGATTTTCCGTGTCCGGGCACGAACAAACCCACATTATGCAAAATCTTTACATTGGTCGTAGGCGGGCGATCCGCATTGCCATCAATTTCAAAAAAAGAGCGGATCCCCTTGGAATTATTTTCTGCGACATTCAACATCAAATTATTGCGAATAATAATATTTTTTAATGGCTTCGTTGAGTGCCCTTCTTTTCCACCAGCACCCATTTGAATAAACCCATTAATATTTCGCAGTACATTATTCTCGAAGGTAATATCTTCCACGGCAGTCCACGGCGCACCACCATTCTGATTACGCGCCGTAAACAAAATTGCCTTTCCAGATTGCCCAGCGGGCCAACAATTTTCAAATAAATTGCCTCGCACCACAGCACGCCGTGCACTTTTGAACTCCAAGATATTTTTCACCACCCATTGTTCATAATCGGGATGTCCCTTTTTCCAGCGCAAAGGTTTAAAAAAGTAGTTTCGCTCAATTAAAATATCAGCGGGTACCAATTGATCGATTTTAGGATCAGCTCCTCCAAACATGACATTTTCACCGGCCCCCTCTAGGAAATTATTTACAATTTTGAATGGACCGATGCCGTTGAAACCAATCAAGGCCTGCGAATCGGCGCCTCGTTCATGCACCTCGGAGATATAGCTGTCGAAAATAGCAAAGGCCTTGGTATTCATCGTGATCCCGGTGCGCAAATCTGCAGTGCGAGACCCATGTAAATAGCACCGCTCAAATACAATTTTG
>NHBP01000099.1 GCA_002168195.1 Planctomycetaceae bacterium TMED10 | reverse complement strand
TTATGTTGTTCTAGAGTCTTCTGGATGTCCTAATTAACTAGGTTCGTCCCTCAAGTACAAGAGTGGTTGATTATATACCGTTACCGAATATAAGGCCCCCGTCCCCTTCGGTAATTAAGTGGTCCGTATTAGTCTGTTAGATTTAGCTATTAGAACGCTCTGTGATGCGCTCTGTTAATCTCTATTTTTATACTGAGCGTAATACACGCAAGGACTAAGCCTTAGGCGCAAAGGTGGTAACTAGCATAATTTACATTGTGTTTACTAGGGAACAGTAGGCGTTTATAATGCGCGCGAGTTAAAGTTTTGCATACTATATGCATACTTTTTCTTAAAAACTCAAAGAATTAAGAATAATAACTGGCAAATAATAAAATATTTCCATTTACAATCAATCACTTGGGGGCCGTTAGCTCAGCTGGTAGAGCACCGGACTTTTAATCCGATGGTCGTAGGTTCGATCCCTACACGGCCCACCATTTTTCTACTACGCAAGTCTTTAGCTAAATGATCTCAGATTCAATTCTGCGGGGCCCGTCGTTTGTCCGCACGACTGTTACGTCATGTGACACAATGAACTATCGAAGTTTATCTTGCTCCATTTCCAAAATAAGTTTTTCTATTTGTCCTAACCGGTAAATGATTTTTTGTCTTTGATAATTACTCAAGGTCTTAGTACGGCGCGCCAAACGAAGTTGCTCAGCAGCATGGGCATATTCACCGACACTCAAATAATACTCGGCTGTCGCCGTAAAAGAATTCACCTCATCTCCGAGTCCACTCTCAGCCTTCGCTAACAAATTATAATATTTAGGATCTCTACGATCTGACAAACCATAATTTGAAAGAACTTTCTTTGCATTAGCTGAACTTTTGATATTCAGTAAAGAATCTACATACCCGTAAACAGCAGCTCGATTTTCGGGTTCCAAAGTATAAGCTTTCCGAAAATGGGTAATCGCCTGATCGTATTTCCTTACCTTGCTCTCAATAGTACCGGCCGCTAAATGAAATGGTACAACCGTCGGGTAGTCCTGAATAAGATCAGATATTTCACTTTGAGCTTTCTTAAAGTGCCCAGCCTCACTTAAGGCAAGCGCATATCCATAGCGCGCTACCTCACGGTGTACGTAATCCTTATTTTTCAGCTTGTACTCAAAAATACTCACGGCTTCTGCGGGATCAAACTGCGCACGAACCTCTAATTTAGCCTTAACAAGATGGTACTGATAGCTGTCTTCTCTAATCACACTCGGACGGATCCTCTCTGCCCTTCCCCGAGCTTCGGCTATCCGATTAACGGTTATTGGATGGGTCCTCAAATACTCTGGGATTAAACCAGGATCCGTGAATCGACTCGCTCTTTGCATTTTCTCGAAAAAATCAGCCATTTTTCTAGTGTCGTAGCCCGCAGCGGCTACCAATCGTATCCCTAACGCGTCAGCCTCCTTTTCATTCGACCGCGTGAAATTAATTTGGAATTGTTGAGCTGCAGCCTGTGTCGCCATAATCGCAGCAGCTCCTGCCTCTGGATCTATCGCTGTCAAGGCAATTGCAGCAAACATTGCCGCCATAGCCGGCATATTCATTCTCCTACCAGCTTCAATACCCCTAGCACCATGGCGTTGTGTTACATGAACTATCTCGTGGCCCATAACAGAGGCGAGTTCAGATTCATTCTCTGTACGTAAAATGAGGCCTGTATGAAAAGCAACAAACCCACCTGGGACAGCAAACGCATTTACAACGTTGCTGTCTATAACAAAAAACTCAAATTCATTGTGATAGTCAGTATGATCCGAGAGACTCCGTCCTAATTGCTGTATATAGTCTTCTACCTCAGGATCCGTCACCAAAGGTGCTAATTTTCGCAGTTGTCGTACGAAATTTTCACCGAGCTTACGCTCCTGTGCTGGCGAAATAATCGCTCCGGAAGAATCACCAAAATCGGGCAATTCGATATTCTCTTGGCTATGGAGCCCAATTGAGGCAAAAAGCAACCCCGTGAGTAGCAAAAAATGACGACGAATCAAAGACAATTCCAAACCTTATATATTAAATTTTCTGCTAACAGATTAACATGGAAAAAAGATAGCTTAATTAAAATAATGTAATCCAGTTATATAACTAAAATTATTCGAAAAATTCCGAGAACTATAAAATATGGCACAAAAAATATTTAATGCTTTCTATGCTCAGTCGGGAGGAGTTACGGCAGTCATTAATGCGTCAGCCTGCGGTCTAATCGAAACGGCGCGCAAGGAACCTAATATTGGTAAAATCTATGCGGGGAGAAATGGAATAATTGGAGCGCTCACCGAGGATTTAATTGATACGTCCAAAGAGAGTGACTTAATAATTAGNAAGCTCAANCATACGCCTGCAGGTGCATTTGGTTCCTGTCGNCATAANCTTNNAGANCCNNCAGAAAACNAAAANGAATATCTNAGATTAATAGAAGTCTTCAAGGCNCATGACATAAAATATTTTTTTTATAATGGCGGCGGTGATTCACAAGATACTACAAACAAAATAGCACAGTTTAGTATAGAGAACGACTATCCTTTGGTGTGCATCGGTATACCTAAAACAATAGATAACGACCTACCTATCACCGACAATTGTCCAGGATTCGGCTCAGTAGCTAAATATGTTGCNATTTCAATAAAAGAGGCCGGATTTGATGTCGCTTCCATGGCGAAAACTTCCACCAAAATTTTTGTACTGGAGGTTATGGGTCGGCACGCNGGCTGGATCGCNGCCGCAAGTGGNCTAGCAAGCAACCATGAAAGCGAAGCGCCTCACATAATCTTATTTCCCGAACGCGNATTCGATGAAAANGCTTTTTTAAAACGCGTNAAAGAATGTGAAGATGCCTACGGATATTGCACTATNGTAGTGTCCGAAGGNGTGCGCGACCAGTCGGGGGCCTTTCTAGCGGATAGCGGAACAACAGATGCGTTTGGCCACGCTCAGTTAGGCGGCACTGCTCCTGTGATCGCTAACTTGATAAAAGAGAATCTCAACCTCAAATACCACTGGGCGGTAGCCGACTACCTGCAACGAGCAGCCCGTCACATTGCGTCTAAAACAGACGTTGAGCAGGCATATGCGCTTGGAGAAGCGGCAATTAAAATGGCGCTTTCAGGAGAAAACGCAGTCATGCCNATTATAGAAAGAATATCTGATGAGCCCTACGAGTGGCGTATCGGGAAAGCTAATTTATCGGATGTAGCTAACGTGGAAAAAACGATGCCGGACAATTTTATAAGCCAAGACAACTTCTCTATTACAGATGCCTGCAGAACATATCTTGAACCACTAATAATGGGTGAAGATTACCCTCCGTATATCAATGGGATTCCAGACTACGTGCGCCTAAAAAATGTCTCAGTCGAAAAAAAACTGAAAGAATTTTGACCTGAGCGAGATAAAAAGTACAATCGTGCGGCGTGAATGAAATAAAAAACACTAATTTTCACCAATTTTTAAAATAATTGTGGTTACATCCAACAATCAACTTTAGATAGGGGCCTCTACCAATGTCGGCATTTTTATCATATATCTCATCCGAACCGTTAACATTCGCCATACTATGTGGCTTGGGAGCTGTAATCTACGGTGCTATCTCCGTCAAATGGATTCTTGCTCAGCCCGAAGGTAACGAGCGCATGCGAGAAATCGCCTCAGCTATTCAAGAAGGCGCTAGCGCATACTTAAATAGGCAGTACACAGCTATCAGTGTGGTGGGAGTTGTTCTTTTTGTGGCGCTCTGGCTCGCGCTAGATTCGGCCACGGCCGTCGGCTTCCTGATCGGAGCATTGTTGTCTGGTGCTGCAGGCTATATCGGAATGAATATATCCGTTCGTTCAAACTTGCGTACCGCGGAGGCTGCTAAAGAAAGTATGAACGGAGCACTGCAGGTAGCATTTCGCGGAGGTGCAATAACCGGACTGCTTGTTGTGGGACTTGGGCTACTAGGAGTAGCTGGCTACTACGCTTACTTGGGTGGGACTGAAGGCGGTAAACATGCCCTACACGCCCTGATTGGACTTGGTTTCGGAGGCTCCTTAATATCTATTTTCGCTCGNCTTGGGGGAGGAATCTTCACTAAAGGAGCGGATGTAGGGGCAGACTTGGTAGGCAAAGTTGAAGCTGGGATACCCGAAGACGACCCCCGAAATCCTGCAGTTATTGCAGATAACGTGGGAGATAACGTTGGTGACTGTGCCGGTATGGCCGCCGATCTCTTCGAAACCTACGCGGTGACTGTCATCGCTACCATGCTTTTGGGATTCCTAATGGCTGATACGGTAGGAGCCAATGGCATTATTTATCCATTAGTTTTAGGAGGCGTCTCTATAATTGCCTCCATAATTGGATGCTTCTTTGTAAGTGCTAANGAAGATGGTAGCGTNATGGGAGCTCTCTACAAGGGACTTGTCGCAGCTGGCATCTTAGCTGCGGCTGCCTTTTATCCTATCACGCAATCTTTGATGGGTACTGATGCTGTCAGTGCAAACGGTCTCTACGGTTGTGCGCTAATTGGCCTCGCGCTTACCGCAGCGTTGGTTTGGATCACAGAGTACTATACTGGTACAGACTACCACCCTGTGAAGCATATCGCCGAGGCTTCTGAAACTGGACACGCTACCAACATTATTGCTGGCATAGGTGTTTCAATGAAGGCTTGTGCTTTGCCAGTAATAGTCATCTGTGCAAGTATTTATTACGCGCACGCATGGGCCGGACTTTACGGTATAGCTATTGCAGCAACGTCAATGCTGTCAATGACTGGAATAATCGTAGCTCTAGACGCGTTTGGACCAATTACTGATAATGCTGGTGGTATTGCTGAAATGGCGGAACTACCGGCTGAAATCCGAGTCATTACTGATAAGCTCGATGCGGTCGGTAATACAACAAAAGCCGTAACAAAAGGTTATGCGATTGGTTCAGCAGCGTTAGCTGCGCTAGTCTTATTTGCTGACTACACCGCGGGACTTAAAGACGCTAACTTAGAGGTTATTTTCCTACTTTCTGACCATGAAGTGGTAATAGGACTGTTTCTTGGAGGAATGGTGCCGTTCTTGTTTGCAGCAATGGGAATGGAAGCAGTAGGAAGAGCTGCAGGATCGGTCGTTCTAGAAGTGCGTCGACAATTTAAAGAGATCCCAGGCATTATGGAAGGAACTGGAAAACCTGACTACTCTCGAGCTGTCGATCTTCTAACCAAGGCTGCGATCAAAGAAATGATAATACCCTCACTGCTNCCAGTCATCGTACCGGTCTTAGTCGGNCTGCTGCTTGGNCCTAAAGCTCTGGGTGGGTTACTCCTAGGGACGATAATTACGGGCCTTTTTGTCGCGATCTCCATGACTACCGGTGGGGGAGCTTGGGATAACGCGAAGAAATATATCGAAGANGGAAATTGTGGTGGAAANGGATCCGAGGCGCATAAAGCCGCNGTCACAGGTGACACTGTAGGCGATCCNTATAAAGATACGGCGGGGCCAGCGATTAACCCACTAATTAAAATCATTAATATAGTTGCGCTGCTTATTATTCCGTTGCTTTCAACCTAATGAAATAATTACTTGTTTCACATGAAGCCCCAGTTTTCCTGCTGGGGCTTTTTTTTGACCAACACATTGTTCTCAAGAAATATTCATTACCCTCGATGATAGGGCAGTCCCTCGGAAATAGACCATGCGCGATAAATCTGTTCAGATAAAATAATTTGTACCAATTTGTGCGGAAACGTTAACTTGGATAGAGACCACTTTTCTTCAGATCTAGATAGAACTCTCTCGTCTATCCCATCAGCGCCGCCAATTACTATTGTTATCTTCCTTCCGTCATCTCTCAGTACCTGTAACTTTTTGGCCAGTGACGCGCTCGTCATATGGCTACCGCGGCTATCTAAACAGATTAAGTAACAATTTTTAGGTATGCTCTTTAGTAGCCTCGTTCCTTCTTCAGCTTTCCTATGCTCCACATTCTGCTTATTAGATGAAGGTGCNAGGTAAGTAAACCGAAGAGAAAAATTCTTCGGCAATCTTTTTTCATAATCCCTACAAAGTACTAGGATTGATTCCGAGGGGCGTCGACAAACGGCNAGTATATCTAACGTCATAATCTAGTCGGCNTNAACTGCCCTATGTGCCGACATGACNCTCCCANAGGCGNTCCAATTGATAGAAAGCCCTCGTNTCAGGATGCATGATGTGAACCAATACATCTCCGACATCTACCAAAACCCACTCGTAACCTATCTCGCCCTCTATTCCATGAACTAAATANCCGGCNTCTTTCACTAGGGTCGACACCCTTTGNCTTAAGGCCTTAACTTGGCGAGTAGAAGTGCCTGTCGCAATCACCATATAGTCAGCAATAGTTGTCAGGTCTCTTACTTCGAAAACTTTTAGGTCTGAGGCCTTACCATCAGTTAAGCCTTCTAAAATAATTTCACGAAGATTATCAGCATTTTTCGCAGCTAAATTAGTCATGTTCGATACAATTTATTTTGCTCAATAAAAAACGCCACCTCGTCTGGTACCAAACCTATTAATGATTCGCCTTTTAGAATATTACAACGAATTTCAGAGGAGGAAACATCCGTTAAGGGAGCTTCCAAAAAATAAAGCACTCCACACTTTTTAGAATGTAAACTGGCCACACTCTCCGAAAGCGCGCTCTCAAAGGTAGACTTTAGGTGCGCGGGGATACCATTATACGAATTCGAGCGGCCAGCTACTACAATATTGGCAATGCTTAGTAATTCGTCATACGACCTCCAGCTATCCAACCGATCAAATGAATCTTTCCCCAAAAGTAAACACAATGATCTTGTTGGATATTCATCGCGAAACGACCGAAGCGTGTCTACGGTATAACTTACCCCACCCCTATTAATTTCTGTTTCGTCTAAAAAAAATGGGGGCCGCAATACGCTATGAAGCATTTTTAGCCTGTCCTCTAATCTTGTCAAACTAGCCTCCCTGTGCACGGGCGCGTTCAGAGGAATAAACCGCACCTGCTCAAGCCCGATTAAATCAACCGCACTTTCAGCTAAATTAATATGACCTAGATGTACGGGATCGAAGCTACCTCCGAATAAGCCGATAGGCTTTAAGGAACTAGTCAATCTAATCGTCTCTTATAAACGCAAACATGACTACCGACGAACATCACCATCTCCGATCACGACCCATTTTTGACTCGTGAGTCCTTCTAACCCCACAGGACCCCGTGCATGAAACTTATCAGTACTTATACCTATCTCCGCCCCCAGGCCATATTCAAACCCATCAGCAAATCGTGTGGAGGCGTTTACCACGACCGAACTGGAATCTACTTTCCGAATAAAGTCGCGAGCATTTTTCCTATCTTCGGTAACTATCGCGTCGGTATGTCTCGAGCCATACTCCGCGATGTGACTGATCGCGGTATCTAGATCGTCCACAATTTTAATAGATAAAATCGGGCCTAGATATTCTGTACCCCAGTCAGCAGAACTGGCTTCTAAAATCTTTGGTGAGAATTTTCTAGTCCTGTTGCAACCCCGTAGTTCTACCGCTAGATTGCTATAAGACTCTATCAACCTCGGAAAAATATTTTTAGCAGCGACTGGCGTGGCCAACAAAGTTTCCATGGTATTGCAAGTCCCGAATCGCTGCGTTTTAGCATTCAGCGCGATATCATACGCCTTTTTTTCATCGGCGGAGTCATCCAAGAATACATGACAGATCCCATCGAGATGCTTAATCACTGGCATTTTTGCCTCAGTGCTCACAAGCTCGACTAATCCCTTTCCTCCTCGGGGAATCACCACATCTATATGCTCAGAGAGATTCAGCATGGCAT
>NHBP01000098.1 GCA_002168195.1 Planctomycetaceae bacterium TMED10 | reverse complement strand
AAAACACTATTCTAAATCATCCCTCACCACCCGCAAGTACAACGGCAAAGCATCACCGCAGCGCTCAAAAAAACTAATACGTCGGCACGCTCGGATCAATCTCTTCGCTCCACGCCGCAATCCCCCCGGCCATGCTCTGCACGCTGTCAAAACCCTGTTGACGCAGCCACTGCGTCACCTGCATGCTGCGACCGCCCAAATGACAATGCACCACAATGTGCCGCTCACGCTGCGACTCAAGTTCGCTGCCCCGCTCCTGAATCTCGCTCATCGGCAGCAGCGTCGCACCGGCAATCGACGCGGTCGCATGCTCCTCCGCCTCTCGGCAATCAAGCAGAAAAAAATCGGCCTGCTCGTCAAGCAGCACCTTCACCTCGCTCGGTGGAATCTCTAACGCCAAAGGTTCTACGTTCAACTTTTCATCCTCCCGCTTTGAATCCGATCCACAGCCTGTCAAAACAAAAAGCGCCAGCAGCAAGCCACTTGGCCACTTTGCGACGCGGGCTGGTTTTTTCAATGCACAAAACACCAACGCATCCTGACTGGAAGCAGGCAGCCTGTCAACGAGACCTAAAGAATCGGCCTAGTTACCCGCCGTAAGAAAATTTGCCGAGGCGGCATTATCGGCAGCATCCCGCGTGATCATCGCTTTGAGAACTTCCGGTTCAACATCTTCGCTCATCGTCCGGGCACTTCCATCATACAAACAAATAGTCACCGCCTGTGGGTGCTCACTCGAAAGCGTGTACTTCACCCAACCCTGGGACGCATCATCACTATCCAAGGACCGATTGATCGCAACTTCTCCGTCGTCATCAATCCCCCAGATACAGGCTGTCGTGCCATCGGCCCAGGCCGCGTAATTCTGTTCACGCGTTTCAGAAGTGAGCATCGTCGAACCAGGGAATCCAGTCGAGCGCGTTCTGCCGTAGGGATGTAATATACCCGCACCATTGCCCGCAGCATCAATCTCTGATGACTTGCAGCGCTCCGATTGGAAGAGCGTCACCATGTCAGTCGCACTAACAGCCTTATAGTTGGTCAAAGCCGGTCGCTCCGTCAGTGCGGCATAATCGGTTGCCTGCGCCGTTTTCGCACTTTGAAAACTGGGGCACAGTAGATGGGGAATCGGTTCCGACCAGAGGGCGGCGTTGCTGTAGATTTGTCCGGTCTGGGGATCGGGATCATTGTCTGTGGCATCGAATGCCGATTTGGAAAAATCAATGCGATCATAGATATGCCTGGCGTCCAGAAACGGCAGAAGTGTAACGAGAAAACTGAAAGAGCTATACGATCGGTCTGTCGCCATACTGCTAATCGTCCCCGACTGCCCCACCGGAAGTGATCCGAGCGATATGTTTGCAGGCTGCCGCCCACCATCAGTCGTCTGATAAAAGCAGGCGGCGGGTAAACGGCCAGAAGCTTGCTCGCTCGTTTTTAATGCCAGCGCCAATTGTTTTTGCGCCGCCACACAGTGCGTCATTCGAGCCGACTCACGAACGGTACCAAGCGTAGGAAGAAGCAACGCCACCAGAATACCGATAATGGCAATCACAACCAAGAGCTCGACGAGCGTAAATGCCCGCCGCGAGTGGGAATTCAATATTTTCAAAGTCATGAGCGGCTCGCTTTTATGCCTTGCAAAAATCAAAAGCGACCACATGCAGTCCATGCACGAATCTTTGCCTCCTGCCGAAAATCCAAAATGGCACGACAAGAAAGACTGGCCTTACCCTTGAGTTTGTTCCATACCTGAAACACTGTCAAGCATTTTGGCGCATCGCGCACGAATCTCGCCTAAAAAAATTCCTTTTGCGGCGAATTTACGGAAAGTGGGGAAAGTACTCCCACCCAAAAAGGGGTATCCGATCGCATCAAGACAACCTTAAGCGACACGAGAAAAAAGGGAAATAAAAAAGCACTGGCCCACAAGTGTGAGCCAGCGCTTCTTTTTATCTTCTCTCCGATTGCTACATTTTATTCAAATGCAAACAAAACAGAGAATATTATTCCATTACTGATTCTCAGCAATGTATTGCGAAGCAAAGGTATTATCAGACGGTTCCCGTGTGATAAATGCCTGCCACGCCTGCGGGCTGATGTCCTCAGCCAACGTCCGGGCACTACCATCGCCGAGCACCACATTGATGGTGTTCGGATGGGCGGAGCTAACACCGTTGGTGATGTTCGCGCCGTTAAAACCGGTTGCCCAGTCCGTGCCGGCAGCTCGACCCGCTTGATCGTTGATGTCCACATTTCCAGTGGCATCAAAACCAAAATTGCAGATCGTGGCGCCATCAGCCCATGCGGCATAAGCAGGCTCATCGGTCTCGGCCATAAGCAGCGTCAAGGAACTCGACTGCGCTCGGTTCGCACTATAAGGATCGATCAGACCCATACCAGGCTGATAACCGTTGGCGGTGGCTCCCAAACCCGAAATCGGGGTTTGCAGCGTCGCTACATCGGTTGCCGAAACGGGTTTGTAACTGGTGAGCGCAGCTTTTTGACCACCATTGGTCGTGGCCTGATATTCAGTTGCTGTGCTAAAACCAGTGGTTTGCGAACTGGGGCAACGCAAAATGGGAATCGAAGCCGAAACAACATCGTTGTTGTTGGTCGCAACGCCATCCGGACCATTTTTCGCACCAGCAGTTGTCTGGAAAGGTCCGGAGGCCGGGTCGATCAACTCTGCAATGTAACCGGCATCAAGATCCGGAAGCAGATAGCAGAAGAAGCTATAAGGTGCAGTGGTAACTGCCGTTCCAGCGGGCGCAGTGATACCAGCATTTCCATAACCCGTAGTGGGCATGGCACTACTGTCTGCAAAATATCCAGCTTGCGGGAACTTGTTTTTTCGCGCTTCGTAGGCCTTCGATGCAAGACCCACATTCTTCAAGTTGGCCTTGCAATTGCTGCTGTTGGCCGCTTCACGGACCTGTCCGAGCGCGGGCAGAAGAAGCGCTACCAAAATACCGATGATCGCAATCACGACCAAAAGTTCTACAAGGGTAAAACCTTGTTTCATTGTTCGGGTTTTCATAACCCACCTCCTCATAAAAATGGAAAATAAAAATAATTGCAGTGGCCAGAAGCCACCGTTACATCCGTTCCAAGTCTGTTCCTGTCTCTCGTCGTTCTCCGATTCGTGCTCTTGCTATCTGGGCTCTTGCTATCTGGGCTCTTGCTATCTGGTCTCGGGCGAATTTCCTCGAACCAATGCCAATTTAAATGTGTTCGTTCGCTGGGTACCGGTAAAGTTACGCAAGAAGTCGTACACAGAAATTGTGCCGCAACAAGAAAAGCCTCCCTAAAAAACAGAACCTGTTCCAGAACCTCTCTTCCGCCAGTTGAATAATCAGCAAAAGATTCGATTCACGCGGGCGCATCCCCGATTCGTACGCACCCGGGATCCACCATTCGACAGTTTATCAGTTTATTGATTAAAATGTCAAACAAATAACTTGCGATTTTTCCGCACTCCTCTTCCTGAACGACAAAAAAGCGGCTTAATGGCAATGCATTTTTTAAACTTTAACCACGCCCCCCTTCACCCGTTCGGCTGAGAAGATACCGGGTGATGAACTGCACTCCGAAAGGGAGCCGTACGCCGTTGCGACAGCACCCAAATCCGAAACCCTGCCGAAGGCAAAAAAAGGCTAAATTACCGAAAAACGTGTCGCGTAGGATGATTCGGCCGCTTTGCGTATCATAAGCCTTAAGCGGCCACGACGAGCGTTCACCATTACCCCCACCATTACCCCCACCATTACCCCCACCCTGATTCGCTTGTTCAGCCGTCCATGAGCCTCGGACACCACGACTATGCATCCGCAACCAGCAAACCACGACCCCGGCCATCTTCTGGCGTTTGCCCGTGATGTGGCCGCGCAATTACGCGGCAAGGGGCACGACGCCCTGTTCGCCGGGGGCTGCGTTCGAGATCGACTGCTCGGCAGAGTTCCCAAAGACTATGATATCGCCACAAGTGCCAAACCGGCCGAAGTGGAACAAACCTTTCGTGGACGCGATACCTACACGGTTCCGGTGGGCGCAGCGTTTGGTGTGATCTGTGTCGTCGACCCAAAAACCAAAATGCAGGTCGAGGTCGCCACTTTTCGCTCCGATGGCGCCTATCTCGATGGACGGCGACCCGTGAACGTCACCTTCAGCACACCGCAAGAGGATGCCCAACGCCGCGACTTCACCATTAACGGACTATTTCTTGATCCGGAATCTGATCAGATCATCGACTATGTCGATGGAAGAAAGGATTTAGATGCGGGAATCGTGCGGGCAATCGGCAACCCGCAAGCGCGATTCACCGAAGATAAGCTGCTTTTACTTCGGGCCGTACGATTTACGGCCCCCCTCCCTTTCGCGCTCGAGGAAAAAACGCAAGCCGCCATTCAAACCATGCCGGAGGCACTCCGGATGGTGAGCGCCGAAAGAATCACAGCCGAGCTAGAGAGAATGCTTCTTGACAAAAGTCGAGCCCAGGGACTGCAACTCTTACACGATGTCGGCCTGCTTCCCATGCTCTTCCCCCAATCGACAGAACCGCCGAGCGAGCATGCATTTGCCCAGGTACTTTCGATCGAAGCGCATCTGACCACACCGTCGTTCCCCTTGAGTCTGGCCCCGCTGTTGGCAGCAGTGACCGATGCGCGCGGGGCGAAAAATCTTGCGAAAAAGTGGCGGCTCTCGAGTCGTCAGGCCAACCGCGTGGGCTGGCTCGTTGAAAACCACGAAGCCTTGCACGCAGCACCAACCCAACATTGGCCAACCGTCCAGCGCATCTTGATTCACGAGGGGCGGGATGAACTCATTGGCCTGCTTGCGGCGCAAACGGCCTGCCAACTGACAGACGCTGCCGACCTGGCCTTCTGTCGCGAACGAATCGCCTGGCCCGTAGAAAAACTGAATCCGCCGCCGCTCCTGACCGGCGACGCGTTGATTGAAGCAGGACTACTGCCGGGTAAAAAATTTGCCCACTTGCTCGATGAGGTAAGAGATGCACAACTTGAAGCCGCAATCACAACGCCGGAAGAAGCGTTGCAATACGCGAAGAAAATCGCCGCCGAAAGCAGCTAGCGATTTTAAACGCGCGCCTTTAGTCCGCGGAATGTCCGCGGAATCCACCGTCGCCGCTTTCCCGACAACAACGATTCCATTAGGCTTGTCCAAGACGCATGCCCCATCTCACAAGCAGCGAACGCATGGATAAAAAAGCAAAAAAACGGATCGAACTTCTCAATAAACGCCTGCAAAAGCTCCGACAGCAATTGGCCGGCGTCCGACAACAGCTCGATGATCCTGCCGAACTGGCAAAGTTCGAGGAGGAAATCAGTGCGGCCGAGAGCGAGATTGCCACTCTGAAGGCGTCCTAAGCATGCTCGACGCCAGCGAGAACCTAGGAAAATAGGCCGCTGTATCTAACGTGCCCTCGGGGTAGAATCGGGAACTGGAGGAGGCGTAAGCCTGATAATGTGAGCCTGAGTTCCCCTGCCGAACGGCACACCACCCCGCCGCTGGGCGGTTTGGTGGATCGATTGCTTTCGCACGGAGACTTTGCCAGTTGGCTCGATCAGTTACTTCCGGGTAAACCTGTGGGCATCGGCGGAGTCTGGGGCTCAGCCTGCGCGCTGGTTTCAGCAACGCTATCCGCCAGCGGCCGATATCCCTTGCTTGTCATCTGCGACCAGACAGCAGCCATGGACCAACTCGTGGATGCGTGGCCGCTGTTTCGCGAAGCAGTCTGCGGTCGCTTTCCCGCCTGGGACACCAACCTCAAAGAGCGTGTCGTCTATGACGACATCTTTGCGGACCGGCTACAAATCCTCAAAGCATGTGGATTGCCCAAGCCCAATGGCTCCCACTGTCCGGAGGCGATTTTCACGACCATCGCAAGCCTGCTGCAAAAAGTACCGTCGAAAGTCGAACTGGACGGATCGACCCGGCGAATCGAACTCGAGAAACAGATCGATCTCGAACAATGGGCCACGTGGATGCTGGACGCAGGAATGCACCCTACATCAAGCGTAGAACTGCCGGGAGAATTTGCGCTTCGCGGCGGATTGCTCGATATTTTTGCCGCCGATCATCTTCAACCGTATCGCATCGAAACGTTTGGCGACGAGGTAACATCCATCCGCCAATTCGATATCGGAACCCAGCGGAGCTTACGGAATGTGAAGGAGGTGGAGGTCACCGCACTTCTGCCCGGAACGCCGCAGACCGAATCGCTCTTGGATTACCTGCCTGAAAAAACAACGCTTCTACTAATTGAACCCGATCACTTACAAAATGCGGCATCCGATTACCTGGCTCGCGTTGAGGGCCCCGAAAACCACTTTAGCTACAACCAACTCCTCAAGCGATCTGGCGATCGCACACTTATTACCGCCGAAACGATTGCAACCTCCACAGGCTCGTTCAACTTACCAATGCAATCGGTAGAAAGATTTACCGGCGACATCAACCGCGCAAAGCAGCAACTCGATCAGTGGGCCGAGCAGGCCGAGATCGAACTGATCTGCTCGACCGAAGCAGAGTGTAAAAGAATCGGGGAAATATTTGCTGATTCGATCGCCCGCTCGCAAAATCGTCTCCACATTCTTCGCGGAAGACTGCACGAAGGATTTCGCTGGGAAGCCGATAGTGAGGGCAAGCATCCCGAAAGAATTGTGATCAGTAGCGAGCAACTTTTCGGTCGGGAAGAAATTCGCCGGACTGCACGCAGGCGACTGGGACGCGCAATCGATAGTTTTACGGATCTGCGAAAGGGCGATCTGGTCGTGCATCTTGCCCATGGAATCGGGCGCTATCTCGGACTCGAAACGATTTCCCGCGAGCATCAGCGGGAGGAGCATCTGAAAATTGAATTTGACGGTGGGACCAAAATATTTGTACCGACTTCACGGATTGCGCTAGTCCAGAAATATGTCGGCGGTACGCGAGGTCGGTTGCGTCTGGCAAAAATCGGTGGCACGCGATGGCTCCGCCAGAAAGAAGCGGCCGAGAGTGCGGTGAGTGACATGGCAGTCGACATGCTGGAGATGCAGGCTGCCCGCAAAACGCGACAAGGCATCAGCTTTCCGACCGACAGTCACTGGCAGCAGGAGTTCGATGCCGCCTTCCCCTATCAGGAAACCCCGGATCAACTGGCGGCACTTTCTGCCATCAAGAAAGACATGGGAAATACGCGGCCGATGGATCGACTGCTTTGCGGCGATGTCGGGTTCGGTAAAACGGAACTTGCGCTGCGTGCAGCGTTCAAAGCCGTAGACAGTGGCTATCAGGTGGCGGTCCTGGTGCCTACCACGATCCTTGCCGCACAACATCTCGATACCTTCCGTAATCGTATGGCCGAGTTTCCCATCGAAATCGCATCACTGAGTCGATTCAGTACCCGCAAAGAGCAGGCCAAGACACTCGAGCGAATGGCCACAGGTGAAGTGGACATCGCCATCGGCACGCATCGACTCGCACAGCGGGACGTTCAATTCCAAAACCTGGGACTGGTCGTGATCGACGAAGAACAACGTTTTGGTGTCGAAATCAAAGAACGTCTCAAGGCGATACGCCAGACCGTGGATGTAATGACGCTCACCGCAACCCCTATTCCGCGGACGCTCCATCTTTCACTCCTGGGGGCCCGCGATATTTCGAATCTGGAAACACCCCCCGAAGATCGGTTGGCCGTCGAAACACGCGTGGTGCGGTTCGACCCTGACCTGATTCGGCGTGCTGTCGACCGGGAACTCAATCGCAACGGCCAGGTTTTTTTCGTACATAATCGCGTTCACGATATTGAAGCTGTCGCTAATAAATTGCGGGAAATTGTTCCCGACGCAACGCTATGTATCGGACATGGCCAGATGCCCGAGGGACAACTCGAGCAGGTGATGGTCGATTTCATCGACGGCAAATTTGATATTTTAGTCGCCACCACGATTGTCGAGAGCGGCCTGGACATTCCCAATGCCAATACCATCTTCATCGATGATGCCGACCGCTACGGGTTGGCCGATCTTCACCAGTTGCGTGGCCGCGTCGGTCGTGCAGGGAACCGAGCTTACTGTTATCTGCTGCTCGACCCGCGGAAACATCTCTCGCCCACGTCTTCGCGACGATTACGGGCCATTGAAGAATTCAGTGAGATGGGTGCCGGATTTCAAATTGCGATGCGCGACCTGGAGATTCGGGGCGCGGGAAATATTTTGGGGACTCAGCAGAGCGGGCATATTGCTGCTGTTGGTTATGAACTTTATTGCCAACTCCTTGAGCAGGCCGTGGGCCGCTTACAGAGACAACCTCCGCAGGCGATGTGCGATGTCGATGTTGATCTTCCAGGAGAGGTCATTCTTCCGGACAGCTATGTGCCCGATTTGAAAAGTAAGATCGACCTCTATCGGCGACTCGTCCGTATCACCACGGCCGAAGATCTCCAGGATATTCGGGAAGAGATGGAGGATCGCTTCGGCCCTCCTCCGCCGATTGCTAGCAGACTTCTCGATCTAGCGCTGCTTCGGATTGCAGCCGCACTCTGGGGAATCCACTCGATCCGGATGGAAGAACGCTCGATTGTGCTTCATTACCGCGATCCGATTCGGGTCGAACAACTTAAAAAGCAAGCGGAACTGCCTGTCCGCATTGTCGATGCCAGCACCGCTTATATCCCCCTCCCTGCGGCGGTAACCGGATCAGAGGCAATTTTCGAACAGGTGAAATCTCTGTTGCAGGCAGGGCAGTTGTCGCTATAATCCCGCCGCTTTCATAGGCCTTTTTTCGACAGCGGCTTGAATGATCGCCGTTTGCCCTTTTGGAGAATCTGCATTGTCTTCCACTCTGTTTCGACACCTCATAGCCGCATTGTGCGTGGCGACGGTGGCACTTGGTGCCTTGCAAACCAGTTGCGGGCAGCAGGGGAGTCAATCCTCAGCGCTGCCATTTCGACAGCGTCTCAACTCTAACCGGTCAGCGGAAGACCAATCCAAAGAGCGCGCCGAAAATCATAACAAGCAACTCCAAGCCAATTCCGGCCAGAAGGCGGCCGCCGGGCAGCGGCCGTGGGAGAGTCAAGATGACCTGCTTGGTGCAAAAACGCTTGAGCACGCGCGAATTATCGCACGCATCGGACCGGAAGTTATCCTTGCCGGAGAAATTCTCTCGAGTGTCGATCGATTGATGCAAGAAAACCGTGCGCAAATTCCGACAAAAAAATGGGATGAAATACGCAGGAGCATCATGAAGAAAATGCTCATGCCAATGATCGATCAGAAATTAATCGTGGTCGATGCACTCCAGGTCATCCCTGAAGACGCCCTTCCCTCCATCGAAGAGCAGGTCGACAAACAGTTTTATGGTCAACAAATCAAAGACATTATGGCGAGGGCAGAAGTCGAAAGTCTAAAAGAGCTGGAAATAAAACTTAATGAAAGCGGTTCATCAATCGAACTGCAGAAACAGATCTTTTTTGAACGCAGCATGGCGGCACAATGGATTCAGCAACAGGTCAGCGATAATCGCCCCATTACACATCAGGAAATGCTCGAGTACTATTCCTCACATCTGGCGGACTACAACCAGTCTGCGCGATGTCTCTGGGAGCAGTTGAGTGTCCGCTTCGACAAATTTGACACCAAACGTGCAGCCTATGATTCGATCTGCCAGATGGGCAACGCGGTCGCTGATCAGGGCGTGCCGTTTGATCAGGTGGCCCGCAAGCAGTCCCAAGGCTTGACGGCCACCAATGGGGGTAAACGCAACTGGACTTCGCGGGGCGCTCTTGTTTCGGTACCGCTCGATACAGTCATCTTCAACGTGCCGGTCGGCCAACTGAGCAAAATCATTGAAGACAAGACGGGCTATCATATTGTGCGTGTCACCGAGCGGGTGAACGCACACCGCACACCTTTTCGAGACGCCCAAGTAGAGATTGCAGAAGCAATCGTGGAAAAACGTCGTGAAGGTAAATTGGAAGAGTATCTCGAATCGCTCCGGGAAAAGATTCCCGTGTGGACCATGTTCGATGAAGATACGACTCAGCAGCCGGATAATCTTGCCGCAGCCAATCGGACAACGACCCAGAATTAAAGCCGGCATCGAATCGGCCCGCAGCTTAGACCTTCCTATCTTGCCAAAATCGCAACGCCGTTTTGCGAAAGCTGCGTCGATGCGCTGCCAGGACCATGTAGATTGTGTGTAGCTTGGCGATATTTTTTACAAATTTACCTGAAAATCGAAGTAAATCGGGAAGAATCTATATCTCGTTTCGATTCTCCCGACGGTGAATTGAGGAACAGTCCGCCGTACGCTACATTGTGCTTCTCGGAAAAAGGTCGTGCTGAAATATGCCGGATTGACCGGCGTTGGCCCAACGGACCAGCGGATTTCCATTCACCGAGGTTGCACGCGGGGCAAACGGACGTGTGATGCAAGCTGGATAAGTTTTATGAACAAAACAACGCTCGAACCAAGGAGGACCGCCGTGGCGGATGTGGCAACGCTCAAAATAGGAGAGACCGAGGAAACCCTCCCGGTCATTACAGGAACCGAGGCAGAGCGGGCAATCGATATCTCCAAGTTACGTGGGGATACGGGTCTAATCACGCTCGACGAAGGCTATGTGAATACCGGTGCCGTCGCTAGTTCGATTACGTATCTCGATGGCGAACAGGGAATCCTCCGCTATCGTGGCTATCCGATCGAAGAAGTTGCAAAGCATTGTGATTTCGTGGAAACGGCCTATTTGTTGATTTATGGCGAACTGCCCACGGCCGAACAACTCGAACATTTTCGTCACTCATTGCGACGACACACATTACTGCATGAAGATATGCGGTCGTTCTACAACGGCTTTCCGCGCGATGCGCATCCGATGGCCATTCTTAGTTCGGTCGTCAGCGCACTATCGACTTTCTATCAGGATTCACTCGATCCGAGCGATCCGGAGCAGGTCGAAATTTCGGTTCTTCGGCTCATGGCCAAACTACCGACCATTGCAGCCTTCAGTTACAAGAAATCAATCGGTCAGCCTTTCCATTATCCGCGGAACGATCTGACCTATTGCGAGAATTTTCTTCAGATGATGTTCGCGGTACCGACTGAACCCTACGAACTTGATCCTGATTTCGTTGAAGCACTGAACCTGCTTTTGATTGTCCACGCGGACCATGAGCAAAACTGTAGTACCTCCACGGTCCGCATGGTCGGATCGTCGAACGCAAACATCTTTGCGTCAATATCTGCAGGAATTGGTGCGCTTTGGGGGCCACTGCATGGCGGTGCCAACCAGGCGTGCGTCGAGATGCTAGAACGCATCCGTGCCGATGGAGGTGATGTCGCCAAATATGTGAACATGGCGAAAGATAAAGACAATCCTTTCCGACTCATGGGATTCGGTCATCGCGTCTATAAAAATCACGATCCTAGGGCCATACTGATCCGTGCAACGTGTGATCGACTGCTTGCAAAGATGGATCGCACTGACCCCATCTTTGATATTGCCAAGGAACTGGAAGAGGTCGCTCTGAAGGATCCCTACTTTATTGAAAAGAAACTCTATCCGAACGTAGACTTCTACTCCGGGGTGATCTACCGCGCGATCGGCATTCCGATCCAGATGTTTACCGTCCTGTTTGCAATGGGACGGCTTCCCGGGTGGATTGCCCATTGGAAAGAGATGCAAGCGTCACCGAGCAAGCGGATTTGTCGACCTCGACAAGTCTATATGGGGCCGACAGAAAGGGATCTTCTCCCTCTCGAAGAGCGTTGATGCTCACCGTCGGGTGAGCGATAGGTGAAGTGTTGTATGCCCACCATACTGGTTGCGGATGATGACGACAGGGATCGTAACCGAATTGGCGCGATCCTGGAGAGGGATCCGAGTATCACGGCAATCTATGCCGTTGATGGCGCCGAAGCCCTAGCGCAGTTTGAAACGGCCAAGCCGGATCTCGTACTTACCGACTTGCAAATGCCCATCATGAATGGTGTGGGCCTGGTCCACGCGGTACGTCAAAAATGCGGATCGACTCCCATTGTCGTAATGACCTCTCATGGCAGCCAGGAACTTGCCGCCGAAGCGCTGGCGGTCGGGGCTGCCAGTTATGTGCCGAAATCCGAGGCCGATTACGAATTACTCAATACGGTTCAGCACGTACTGACCCTTTCAACGCGTCGTGCTGTGGCCCCGCTCCCGGTTGAACTAAAGCAAATTCGTCGCGTGTATGTAATCCATAACGATTCGCAATTGATCACCTCGCTCGTCGGACACCTGCAGGAAAATCTCGTCCAAGTCGGTCTCTGCGATGAATCCGATCAAATTCGATTTGGCGTTGCGATCGAGGAAGCATTGATCAATGCAATGATCCACGGCAATCTCGAAATTGATTCCGACCTGAAAGAGCAGGATTCGGCACAGTTTGACAGCCTCGTTCAGCAACGTCGTGCGGAGCAACCCTATAAAGACCGGAAGATTGAAGTTGAAATTGAACTGTCAGCCAAACAGGCAACCGTTACCATTGGCGACCAGGGACTAGGATTCGATCCCACAACCCTTCCGGATCCAACAGACCCTGAGAATCTTGAGAAGATTAGCGGACGCGGTGTTCTCTTGATGCGTTCCTTTATGGACGAAGTCCAATTCAATGAAAGTGGCAATCAAGTCACATTAATCAAGCGTAAAACGTGAGGTACCGGGGCAATTTCTTACTGCGATGACCTTGCCCCCTGAGGTCCCCATCTCACGGAGCAACGCGACCGGGAATTACGGTATATCGGAAGCACCTTGAAGATCGCGCTCGGCGAGGTAGTCAGCGAGATCATCAGCGAGTTTACTTTTCGCGCGTTCGATTTGTTCTCCCACGGTGGCGCTCCGCAATTGACGGAAAACGCGCTCAAACTGGTTACGCATCGTTGCAGGAAAATTGGACACAATACCGCGAGAGTCGACGGCCACACTCCCGCGACTCGCATGCGGATGATGCGAGACAACATCAAAGATCAGTAAATTACGATCCAGAAGCACCCAAGGAAATTCTCGATTCGACATCGGGCCAATCTGCAACATCTGTCCCCCGAGAGGAATGCCCTGCACCTTGACTCTGGGGAGTTGTCGTCCCGCCCACCAACTCACCGCCGCTCCGGCAGCCGCTCCGGCCGCCAACGCTGCTCCAAGCGATAGACCTCCAACCGCCAAGTCGATAGCGCCACCAGCCGCCGCACCGGTTGCCGCACCGGTCGCCATCAACTGTGTCGACGTAAGACCTAAATGATTCCAGAGCGAAAGATTGAATAAATCATCATTCAATTGCACCATTTCTTCCTGCTCTACCTGTAAACTTCGGTGTCCAAAAATTTCCTTCAAACGTTGTTGGGCGCGCGATTCCAAATCACGTATGCGGTTGTAGTACCGGTCAGAAAGCGCCGCATGATAAGGTTGTGGATCAACATCGACAGCGAGGCGTTTTTGTTTGGTCAGCGTGAGAATTTCTGCAAGCATCTCGGCGAGCACTTCGGCAGCCTCTTGGAGATTTGCCCGTCGGTCGTCCTGTAAGGCAGCTATCGCACGCTCAATTGGCTTGCGACTCGTATCACTGACTTCGCGCAACGCGGTCAGCAATTTCATCCGTTGGCCAAAATCTGCCCGCTGTGCGTCAAAGGAGCGAACAAGATTGAAGTACTGATCAAGTACGGCCCGCCACTCTTGTGCATAATCAGCGGAACTGATCGGGTTGAGCAATGCCATCCGCGCCCTACCGGTCCAGCGGAGAATCTCCATTTCTGCTTCCTCTTTCACACTAGGCGGTCGCGAGGCATCAACAACGTAAAGAATAATGCCACCCTCAAGAATGGGTTGCATCAGGGCACACTCTTCCGCAAATGCTTCGCCCTGCTGATGTAAATCGACAAATGCCGTCACAATCTGAGCGCGTTCTGCCGTATTTGTCTCGTGGTCCTTCAGCCAGGAGAGCATCTGTCGAGGCCGTTCGAATCCCGGTGTGTCGACAAACTCTAACAGCACAGATTCGCCAATCCGCAGCCGATAGCGGTGGCAGTTCGAGGTGGTGCCCGGCATCGCATCGATCTTTACCGAATCGTCCGCCGCCAGCGTGGAAACGATGCTCGATTTTCCACGATTCACGTGCCCAACGACAACAAAAAGCGGTGTGCTCATCGATCGATGCTCCGAGGCACTTTCGCGTTATGCATGGTCGTCACGCTTAGATTCGAATCGCCGGAACGCGCAAGAAACGCCCGCCAGATTTTTTCCGCGCCCGCCAGCTCATCGCGTATTTTCGCCGGATCGACAGATCGCGGTTCATCTTTTGGCGAGTACAACACCACCGCAATCTCCGCACCGGCTGCAATGCACTGACGTAGTCGATGAAAAAAATCGGCGTAATCGGCATCGGGCGATTCCCAACCTTCGACAAGCACGACTACCCGATCGACGGGATTGTGCTTCTCCAGTCGAGCAAGCGCGACTTCGTCCTGCCGCGGATCCAACTCCCCTACCCTCTCGCAGAACGCCACCTCCACACCAAAACTGCTGCGGAGCCTGTCGGCCACCTCTGCCGAATCAAGCAAAACGCCTGACCATTGAAAAACGGGAAGCGGCGCAGTTGGTTGCCAATCGCATGCCGGAACAAAACGCGATTCTCCTCCTGCTGGCCCGCTTTTTTCTGGTGAATTCGACTCCAAGACAACGCGCGGACGGCGAAGTCGGTTCAGTAAGGTGCGAATTGCCAAGGAATGATTCGGACCAGGGCTCGAGTAACGCTGCACCTGTACCAGACTGAGCATGAGAGTCAGTATTCGAGGTAGCACGCCATAGAAACAGAGAGATGCGAGCAGGAAGGGCCAAAGACTCGCCCACATCCGTAAATCGCGCATCCGCTGCTCGGGATCAAGTGAGAGTTGAATGTTGTCTTTACTAGAGTCTTTCACGTAGGAAACGACTTCGAGTGAGGGGACGGTCGCCGGCCAAACGGAGGACCACGGCAACGCTATTATCTCCATGATTTTGTGCATCTGCGTACTGGAAAGCATCGTACTCCGCCATCCAAACGTGGGATCGTTGCCGTAGGAAAGGGCGAGAAATGTAAGCACCATTCCGAGATTAAATGCGAGGGCAAAAATCTGGGTAAGCTGCATGCCGACCCAACGCGCAAGAACACCATGCCTGGAACCAAATCGCTGCAATTCACCACCCAAACCATGCAGTTGATTGCGGATCGACGGTGAACACCACCGCAGCAGTTGGATAACGATCCGCATTGGAATTCGCCCCATCAATCGAATGCATTGCTGCGTTGCGCCCGCACCAGGCAGCCAAAAAATCCAGCGTGTGGGGAGTATCGCGAGCACCCAAAGACCAAGCAGAATGATTTGCGATCCGACCAAAATCGACCACAGCGGGATAATATTGGTGTGCGTATCAAAAGCAAGCGCCGAAGCCATGGCACTCGCCCCAAGCAATAGCCCACTGAGTCCAAGACCGAACTGTATGATCTGAAGCAATCGGACTGCCTGTTCGCCAACGGATGTTTTTATGCCTGTATTTTGATGGGGTTGATTTCGATTTAAAACCCATTTTTTCAGCGCGTCTGTATCGGAAAGCTGACCTGCATCCATCGCCGCTCCCATAACAGCATCTCGACGGTGGAGGCGTTCGGAATCCAAATCCCGATCGCTGTGCATCAAGACGGCAAGATCAATTAAATGGGCGAGCCGCATTACAAAAGCCTGCTAGAATGTGGTTTGTGCTGCCGACAAACCATTGCCCGCAACAGCTTTTTCCATTATCCGCTGGTCCAACTTCCTATCGCAACCGATACCGTAAGGTGCTGCAGACGACTCAGGGACGGGAAGCAAGCAACGTGGTTTGTGCACAGCACTCAGGCGAGTACTAGAAATTACCGTCTAAGCGGTTATAGTACCACAGTTTGAGGCTGTAGCTCAGTTGGTAGAGCAACGGACTTTTAATCCGTAGGTCCAGGGTTCGAGCCCCTGCAGCCTCATTTTTCTCTGCTACCCTAATTTTTGGCCATCGGGGGACTTATTCCCTTATCGATCGACATTGGTCTCCCGCCCCCAAATGCCGCGCACATTTTCGGCCTTGGCCCCAATCACACCGATTTCGCACACAGATTTCGCAAAGTGGTTTTGCCGTTATGCGTAGGGGTTTTGGGTCGATGCACAAACCGCTTGATCGTTTTCTCAATACCCAGGGCCCAGGCGAAAGTGTATGACNTCGTTCTCCAGGAATTGCGTGCAGGTAGAAAAAAACACACTGGATCTGGTTCATTTTTCCGCAGATCGAAGGGCTCGGCCACAGCGAAATAGCGAAACGCTATGCGATCCAGGACCGGGACGAAGCGGTGGACTACATCCATCATCCACAACTTGCAGAGCGCCTCCGCGAGTGCACTCAAATGCTGATCGGTTCCCGCGCGGGCTCCGCCCGTGACATCCTGGGGACACCGGACGATCTTAAACTCCGGTCGTCAATGACGCTGTTTGAATCCGCCTCAAACGCGTCACCCTCCGTTTTTACAGATGCCTTAGACCGCTTTTTCGAATCGCGATGCGAGCGAACCCTCGATCGCTTGTCCAAAAAAACAGGCAAAGGGTGGTCAGCCTAGGACGTCGGATTCGGTGNAGTGGTCGTTTGGGAGCCCACCGGAGCATTCTCCATTGCAATCGGCGATTCTTTTGGGGCCTGTTGGGGCGTCAAGAGCTGCCAGGCCGGAACCCCGAGAGCACGTGCAATATCATGCAAACGCTGCTCAGAGCCTACCCAACGTTCCCCTCGCTCCAACTTGTACCATGCATCATCAGAAAATCCAGAAGCTTGTGCGGCCTGCTTGACAGAAATTCCAGCCCGAAGTCGCAATTGCCTCATGTTTCTAGGAAGTTCCATTTGTCGTATCTCCAAGAAATTACTTGACATGATCTACCGAATAAACAAACGCCTCTATCACTTTTTCTCTCCGCCAAATATCAATGTCTTCGCGATGTGAAGTGGCCAAACTCTCCAGCCGGATCCAATTCCAACACTCACTCCCTGTCCTCCGGTTTGCCGCCCCGCTTCAGCAATCAGCACTTCGCCGACCGATAGCCTGATGGTTAGCCCACAGTGAACGAACCCCCGCCCCAAACTTCGCCAAGACGCAACTGACCGCAAAGTGCGGCGGGCGGCAGCAAAGCCCTTGATCGAATCAAACTCAACATCAATCACCTTCCCGTTTGACCGCACAGCGCCGCGAACATCCTCGAACTGAAGCGACAAATCGGCAAAAACAATTGGAGGTTTCATTACCTTGCCCGATTAAGAACCATTTTGAGTGCGGATTTTCAACAAACCGTTCAACTTCCAACGAGCATGCGCCGCATCGTCTCCCGTCGAACTAGGGATGTCGACTTGAAAATCAGAAAACTCGTAGCTGATCTCCGCATCTCTCCCGGTCAATTTGTCGTACAAGCCGACCGCCAATGACGGCCAATCTCGGGTGTCTGTGTCTGACATTTTTTGATCTCCGTTAATTTTTCCGCCAATTTGAGGGCGATTGTCGCCGCTCTTTAAAGATTGGTAGGAGCGTTCCGACATACGACCAGTCTGCGATAGCAAAAAAGAAAAGAGTGCTTCTCGACCCGAGCAATNACCACTCAGAACCACTCAGCAGCCACTCAGCACGCGCGCTATATCTNTCCGAGATCTCTCCGGGTCTTTGCAAAGTCGCGCCAAAACGATTCGTCGGGGCCCAAACAGCGAAGACAAGTCAAGAAAATAAAAAAAATTCGAAATACCTAAGTCGTTTCAATCAAATGATTTAATTGATTTATGGGTCGTTAATTGTAGAAACATACGAGAATTACCTCAAACCACATGAACGTTTTGGACGTTTTAGTATATAACGGAAGTGAACGTTTTGAACGTTTTCCAAATGTAACGCTCTGACACGGAGACCCAAAGATGATCGCTGAAACAATCACATCGACCGTCGGTGCGATGCGTGACCAGCAGTCGACGCAGCTTGTTGGTCGTGCCCGCCAAATCCTTTCCCGAGAACTATCTTTCGTTCCAAATCGAAATTTTGTCGAAATGCAACACCAAGACGCCTGGCGGGGTTGTGGCCGAGTGGACGGCGTTGAAGATGCTGGGAATGGTCCGACCGTGCAATTGCGTCCGGGCCTTCCCGCCCATTTACTTCGTCTCTGCGAAGTCAGCATTATGACGGCAGAGGAGGAAAAGGCGGCATTTCGTCGAATGAACTTCCTGAAATATTTTTACAACCATCATCGGATGCTGTTGGACAGCGAGGAAGTCAGCGTCGAACAACTGGACATGATGGACAGCTTATTGCAACGGTCTGAACGTATTCGTAACGACATTATAAGTTCGAGCATCCGTCTCGTGATTTCCATCGTCAAAAAGTACTGCACACCACATTGCGTTTTTGATGATCTGCTCAGCGACGGCATCATATCTCTGGTTCGCGCGGTTGACAAATTTGATTTCGACCGCGGATTCCGATTTAGCACCTACGCCACGCAAATCATCCACCGCGATCTTTGGAGAGCGATCGCCCGAGATCAGAAATCTCGAACTCGCTTCAACACAGGNAACAAGGTATTTATTGAAGGGCAAACTGCAGAAGAAAAGTCGCGTATTGAGGAGCGAAGTTCCGGCCGAGTGCTTCGAACGATTGACCAATTACTTGGTCGCCTCGACGAAAGAGAGCGAATGATCGTATCCGGTCGGTTCGGACTCGAGTCGAGCGGGAAAAAGGAGACGTTTGCNGCCCTCGGCAAGAAACTTGGAATTTCCAAAGAGCGTGTCCGACAGTTGGCTGAACGGGCAGTTCTCAAACTGCGATCGTCAGCACAGGAGTTGGGCATCGAAGAGGAACAATGGATTGCCTAGGCAATAGCGATTGAACGGTATAAGGCATGNTAGGATGGACAATCCTCCTGTTGAACGCAGCGGCAACCCTGTTCATGTTAGGGCTGATTTGGTTCGTACAGATCGTCCATTACCCGCTNATGGGGATGCTCCCGGATCAGATCAGCCTTCGGTATGCGGCTGAGCATCAATGGCGTACGACCTGGATCGTCGCCCCAGTCATGGGTGTCGAAGCGATCTCGGGACTGCTTATCGTTTTTGTGCACCCCGTCGGTATGGGCCCGGTCGTCGCTGCTCTCGGCTTTTTGCTAATCGTGTTCATTTTTTATAGAACAGGGGTTGTCCATGTTCCGCAACATCGCTTTCTGGCATCTCAACATGAAGTTGACACATGCCGTGACGAAACGTGCCGCGAGTTGGTTCGTAGCAACTGGCTCCGAACGGTTGCTTGGACAATTCGGGGAGCGCTCGTAGTATTCATGCTCGTGGAGTGCATTGACATCTAGCCATTAATGGATGTGCCTTTTACCTTGGAACGGTTGAAAACCCTGGGTAGGCTGACCTCTGATTCGCAAATTATTTAAACTCGATTATCGACTCTTAAGAAGCAAACCATGAATGTCAACGATTCCAAAATTTTGCTCACAGGCGTTACCGGTTACGTCGGGGGCAGACTCCTTCAGCGAATCGAGGAGCGCGGACTTCCGATTCGCTGCATGGTTCGACAACCCGATTTTTTCAACCGGCGGCTCGCTGCAAACGTAGAGGTCATTGCAGCGGATGTCACGCAACCTTCGACGCTTACATCCGCTTTAGAGGGCATCGATACGGCCTATTACCTGATCCATTCGATGGGCACCACGGGGGACTTTGAAAAGCAGGATCGCACTGCTGCGGAAAACTTCGCCACCGCCGCACGGCAGGCAAACGTGNGGCGAATCATTTATCTCGGTGGGCTCGGTGAGGCGGGACCGGAATTATCGCCCCATTTACGTAGCCGACAGGAAGTGGGAGATATTTTACGGACTTCCGGGTGTGAAGTGATCGAATTCAGAGCATCGATCGTTATCGGTTCCGGAAGCCTATCGTTTGAATTGGTTCGCTCGCTTGTCGAACGACTCCCGTTGATGATCTGTCCCAAGTGGGTCAGCACCGAGGCGCAGCCCATCGCCATTGAGGATTTGCTCTCCTACCTTGTCGATGCTCTCGATCTTCCCAAGGGCGAGGGGCATATTTTTGAAATTGGGGGCCCGGATAAAGCCACCTATGGAGAAATTATGAAGGAATATGCAAGGCAACGTGGCCTGCAACGATTGCTTATTTCTGTGCCGGTGCTCACCCCTCGATTATCGAGTTTATGGCTCGGGCTGGTGACACCCGTATANGCCCGTATCGGTCGCAAACTCGTGGAAAGCATGAAAAATCCCACGATCGTGCAAGATCATCGAGCGGAAGATTTTTTTTCGATTCGCCCGCGTTCACTTCCAGCTGCAATCACGCGTGCACTGAGGCACGAAGATCATCAGTTTGCAACAACGCGTTGGTCCGATGCAACTTCGGCAGGACTCGGAATTAAAACCTGGGGTGGTGTTCAATTTGGCCCCAGAGTTCTTGATTCACGCCGTATNGAAATCGCAGTTTCCCCGGCTGATGCGTTTGGACCGGTTCGCCGCATCGGGGGAGATCGGGGATGGTATTTCGCAAATTGGCTTTGGGTACTGCGTGGCTGGATCGATTTACTTTGCGGTGGGGTCGGTCATCGTCGCGGTCGTCGAGACTCTGAACACCTTGCTGTGGGTGAGACCGTTGACTGGTGGCGCGTCGAAGAGTACGTGCCAGATCGCCTCCTGCGTTTAGTTGCCGAAATGAAAGTGCCGGGGCGGGCATGGCTGCAGTTTGAGGTTACCCCGACTGCCAAGGGGGCGGAAATCCACCAACTGGCGATTTTTGATCCCGTGGGCCTGTTCGGGCGACTGTATTGGTACAGCCTCTATCCGCTTCACGCAATTATTTTTCACAACATGCTCGCGCGGATTGGACAGTCTGCCATTGCCGATGCTGCGGGTAGGCCCTCACCACAATCGCTCGACAGCGCGACGTAAATCAACGTTTCAGCAGATCCCGCACTTCCGCTTCGCTGATCGATCGGGCCAACTCTCTATTCACTCATTCGCCACGGGGTCGGCAATCTGAAGAGCGATCTACCTGGCACATATTGCTGCTGGTTCAACAGGCGAAACACGGCACATCTGCTGGCAATGAAAGCGGAGATTGCCCGCTTGGTTGCTTTAAAAAAAGGCCGTTCCCGACCTTTAGCCTTCGCATCCATTGAAAAGCCGCCTGTTGTGTAAATGCCCTTGACCAAAACTTTATTGACCGCTATTTACTCCCCCGGTTCTTCATCCTTCTCCTAAAAATATCAGCCCGGAGCAAACAGGACGGTTGGCGTTTGAGTTGCAACGCTGAGAGTCCAGTATATTTTTTCGAGCATTTTAGTTATTGCAAAAAAAGCCGCCGAGCGGCGTGACAGACACTTTGATTTAACCACATGAACATACATCGCACAGAAAATAGTAAAGAGACGCATGCGACAGAGACATGTTTTCTTGCGTTGAGCGATGTGCGCATCATATCTGGAGATCTCCGTTTGAAAACTCTATCTGGTATGGTTTCGTTGCTGCTTTGCAGTTGGCTGCTGATCTGCGGTCATACTGCCTCAGCCTCGCCCGGGATACAAACATTGCTCATTACCGGAAGTCAGGGTCAACTTTTCAAACGACAGCCCAAGGAAGATCCTTTTAAACCAGCATCCGATAGTATCGACCGACTGATGCAGGAGAAGAAACAGCAAGCTCGCGAACATCTCCGCCAGGCACGTTACGGATTAGCGCAAGGGAACCACCAGGTCGCAGAATTCCATTACAACCGAGCGGTTGCTCTTGAGGTCCAATTTACCGGCGACGAGGATAATCCTGAAAAACTTCTGGCCGACATCAATCAACTTCAAAAACGCATCGCGACCAATACTTCAGTAGAAAGTGATCGGTCGCTGCCTCGTAGTCCCTCGACCTCGAGGAACGCTCCGGTATCGCCTGACTCCGCNGTGAGGGGGGTCGCCGCTACACTTCAAGCCAACCAGGTCCCAGGCAAACAAGCACTTTACGATCCTCAAAACGATGCGACCTCAAATCAGCCGGCCACAGCAACTCAAGGCGATTCCCTTTTTGTGCCACCGACCGATGGCTCCAGATCGCCATTGCCGAACACCACGATCCGGTCGAAGCGGGCGAGTGGGTTGCATTTGAAGACAGAGCAGGCAACTCCGTTCAACAAGACAACGGTCACCGGGCAAGACAGTTCCCCAGGCACCATTGTCCTGGAACCGGAATCCAGAATCCAGAAATCTGATCAGGCCAGCAAGCGTCAGAAGCAGAGCGACGCATTCCTTGAAGAAACAGGCCTGGCCGAGGAACGCCTCCGTCAGCAGGTGATGGCTGAAGTCGCAAGGCAGTCCCGTAAGGCACTCGACATGCGAGATAAAGACCCCCTTGGGGCGATCGGGGAAATGGAAAAAACACGATCGATGATCGCAGAGTCATCACTGAGTGGTGAAGACAAAAAGGTACTGCTAGGACGCGTCGACCGGCTTCTGGGCGAGATGCAAAAATATGTGGAACGTCATCGCGCAGAAATTGAACTTGATGCAAGCAACCAGCAGGTGCGTGATGATCTAGCAAGAAANCGGGAGTATCGCGTCGAGGTTGATCAACGTCTNGCCACGCTGGTCGATGAATACAACAAGCTACGGAACGAGCAGAGATTCTATGAGGCCGAGGTAAAAGCAAAGCAGGCGCGAACCCTCGCCCCGGACGAACCGGTTGTTACGCAGATGTTTGAAGAAATNCGTTTCTACAGGCGCGTGATGAACAATCAGGAATTACGGGAAGAAAAAGACGATGCCGTGTGGGCCACGCTCAACGCAGTCGAGTTTGCGGGCGTGCCTTATGGGGACGATCGCGATCCAATCCAATTCATCGACCAAGGTGACTGGAAAAAATTATCTGAACGACGAGCACAATTTTCAGGCGATCAGGAACGGGAGCGTCATCCGGCGGAGTTGGAAATTGAAAAGAAACTCAATACACCAGTTTCGCTTAAATTCAAGGATGCGCTGCTGAGTGAAGTCACTGAACATCTCGGCAAAGTCGGCGGCATCAATATCTACGTGGATCCTCAAGGACTCGCGGAAGAGGGCGTGCACAGTTCGACTCCTGTCACCATTGATTTAAGTCAGGAAATTTCACTAAAAAGTGCGCTCAACCTGATCCTCAGTCCGCTCCACCTTGACTACGTGATCCAGAATGAAGTTTTAAAAATCACCAGCGAGCAACTCCGGGACCGAAATGTCTACTCCAAGACCTACAATGTTGCCGACCTCGTCCTTCCCATTCCAAATGCCCCTGATCATAGCCAACTTGGATTACCGGACTCCCTAGCCCGCGGTTATGAGCGAACCAACAAAAATTTGGCCGGAGCCAATGGATTACGGTCGCCTCAGATGAATGTCTCAACCGATGCAGGGGTTCCCGGACTGGCAAACGTAAGTGAACTTCCCAACACTACTCTTGCCCAGACGACATCCGGAAATTACGCGCGAGCCGGTCAGGGTGGTGGCTCGGGGCAGGCAGACTTCGAATCACTGATTACTTTGATTACCACAACCATCCAGCCTGATACGTGGGATGAACTCGGTGGGGAGGGCCGCGTCGCTGAGTTTGAAACGAACATGAGTCTGGTCGTGAGCCAGACGCAGGAAGTGCACGAGGAAATCGCCGACCTGCTCGAACAACTGAGGCGACTACAAGACCTTCAGGTCACCATTGAGGTCCGCTTTATCAATCTGCGCGATAATTTCTTCGAGCAAATCGGTATCGATTTTGATTTGAATATCGATAGCAATGTNGCCAATAATGACCTGCCGAACAATGATAATGGTCGAAGCACGACGATCGGNCTCGGATTCGATAACGGTGGCAACCCCACCAACCAAACGGCTGCCCCTTCTAATCCGATCACGAATCTGGTCAACGGAGCCAACGACATCCAGATTCGCCAGGGCAGCTTCGCGGCCGTACAGCCCGGCTTCGGTGGTTACGCCGCAAACACGGCAACGACGATGGGTATCGCCATCCTCAGCGATCTCGAAGCTTATTTCTTTGTCCGCGCCGTACAGGGCGATAAAAGGACCAACATCCTTCAGTCTCCTAAGGTCACGCTGTTCAACGGTCAAGCAGCCAGTGTCTCGGATCAAATCCAGCAGCCGTTCGTGACTAGCGTCACCCCGGTTGTAGGCGATTTCGCTGCAGCACAGGCGCCGGTGATCGTTGTCCTGGCCGAGGGAACATCGCTTTCGGTTCAGGCGGTTATATCCCCGGATCGCCGATACGTCCGACTGACGCTCGTCCCCTTCTTCAGTGAAATTCGCGATGTCAATGAATTCACCTTTGAAGGCAGTAGTACCAGCACCGAAGACCGCACCGACTCAAACGAAGAAACAGCAGCAGGTGGAACGGCCAATTCGTCTTCCAACAACGCAAGTAATTTCACCCAAGGCACAACCATTCAATTGCCTACATTCGCCTTTACCACCGTCACCACGACCGTGAGCGTGCCTGATGGGGGTACGGTTCTGCTCGGTGGTGTCAAAAGACTCGATGAGCAGCGCGATGAAATTGGAACACCTTTCTTAAGCAAGCTGCCCTATGTAAGCCGCCTCTTCAAGAATGTTGCGATCGGTCGCCAGACGGAAAGCCTAATGCTGATGGTCACACCCAGAATTATCATTCAGCAAGAAGAAGAGGAAATACGTGGAATCGCCCCTCCTTAATGCGGAAAGAGTAGGCTGCGGCCGCATTTTTCTTGCCCTGGCCGGTGGCTATGGCGTTTTGGCAGTCGGATTTGGCGCATACCGAGCCCACGGATTGCCCGAGGCACTGAAAACATCCGGTGTCGACCCCGCAGAGATTACCGAACGGGTTTCGAATCTGGGAATCGCTGTCGAATACACCTTACTCCATGCGGTTGCAATCATCGGGGTACTCGCGCTCAGTGAAATTCGTTTCCGGCAGGTCCCCTGCTTTGCCTTCACCTGGGGCATCCTTCTCTTTAGCGGCTCGCTTGCCCTGGATGCCGTTTGGGCGTATCGCCCCCCTCCTTTTGTCCCCCCGGTCGGTGGCATGCTTTTGATTTTGGGCTGGCTTAGTCTGATTGCCGTGGCTTGGATCCGACCGCGTGCAAAACAGGCTGCAAACTGCTAGCCTAAAGCGTGAAACACGCCGATTCCCGCGTTGACCATCTCCGCATCGCTCCGCATCGATTGATTGCTCATTATGCCTCGCACCAATGCCTACATCCTCACAGCTGCTGTAGCCCTCTTTGTGCTTTGCTATTCGCAAATCACGTCAATTTCGACCGCCCGTAACCTCGGCGCGGTGCTCGAAATCATTGAAGGGAAAGGTCTTCACTCTCCGGGACATAAAGCACTGTTTGGCGTTGCTGTTTCAGCCATGGCCGAAGCACACGATGAACATTCAAGCTACATTCCACCCATTACCAGCGAACGCTATCTGCGGGTCCTCGATCAGCAACTCAGTGGAATTGGAATCAGTGTCAAAAAAGATCCGGAAGCGGGGGACTTGATCGTACAAAGTTCGATCATTGGACAGCCTCATCCCGCCTACGATGCCGGGATGCGCAGCGGCGATCGAATTATTCGTGTTGCCGGCGAGACGGTCCGAGGGAAACCTCTGGCGGATGTCACCCGGTTGATTCAGGGCGAAGAGAAAACCCAAGTGGAGATTGTCGTACAGCATGCCGGCACTGAGGAGGAGGTGCCACTGCAAGTGACACGGGCAAAGATCCAGGTCGACTCCGTACTCGGCGCATACCGGAATCGAGATACCTCCTGGAACTTTTTCCTACCAGGAGAGGCTTCAATTGCCTATTTTCAGATTACCGACTTTGGCGACCTTACGGTAGGAGAGCTTGGCGATGCGCTCAATATCTTGGCTAAAGGAAGGCGTCCTCGGGGCATCATCATTGATTTGCGTGACAATGCGGGGGGGTATCTTTCAGCAGCGGTCGAGGCAAGTGACCTCTTTCTCGCTTCGGGCAATATCGTGACCACCCGAGGCAGGGGAGGCACGCTTCGCGAAACCTTTGATGCGCATGCGGCAGACACGTGGTCGGACATTCCGCTCGTTATTCTCATTAACGGCGATAGTGCGAGCGCGAGCGAAATTTTTGCGGCCTGTCTGCAGGACCATCAGCGGGCGACGATTGTGGGCGACCGCTCTTTCGGGAAGGGCTCTGTGCAACAAATGATTCCGCTACCCTCCGGCGGACTACTGAAATTAACTACCTCGAGCTATCACCGTCCAAGTGGCGAAAATATCCACCGTCGCCCCGCGATGGAGGAAGCAGAGGTCTGGGGCGTACAACCCGATTCCGGACAAGAAGTCCGCTTGACCCCGGAACAGCAACAGCAGCGGCGGGAATCGCGGGCCGCNCAAATCGCTTCTCCGACCGATGCCGAAAGTCCGCACAACCAGCAAGCCATGGACGCCGATCCGGCGCTGCAACAAGCGATGGAGACGCTCCGCAAAAAAATCAGCTCCCCGCCTCTCGTTCACTGAAACAGGCGTCCGCTTGCGAGTAGACCCTGAGCAGCCGCACGCNTTGCGCAACTTGCCTAACCGGATTGGCGTTTCTGCCAAAATTGAAAAAAGTGCATCGACACTTGAAGCACGCTAGCAACGGCGGCAAATATTCTTCGGCAAATAGAATTTTTTATCCCTATGTAAATAAACGAGTTATGCATTTCCCTTCTCTTTTTTTCCGCTTGCCCTGACGATTGGCCCTAAAGATGCATGTGTGTTTATGCGTTATCCGACAGAAGGATGTCGGAGCAGAGGCAAGATAAAAACTCGATGCATAAAAAGAGGGAAGAGGAGGCAAGCCATGGATGACCGTCGCATACTCAAGATGACCATTCCGACATCTCCGCACGTCGATGCAGAGAATCTCGGCAACCAAACAANNTTACTCGAGGAATACGATCCCTACATCGCNGGACTGATTCGCAATCTTCAGCGTGAAGTNCGCTCGGAGCGAAATCGGNTCCACAANCGCATTCCGGCATACAATTTGTAACGCGGCGTAANGCGGCGTAACGCGGAAAGNTATGTTTGATCGGCCGAATGGGACTGTCTCCTCCAATAAGGAGCGTCCCCGCGGCCTATCATCATCGTTACCGGGGTTCAGTTATTACCGGTTAAGTTGCACGGAGTTCTGATCGCGTTGCAGTCGACCGCCAGCAGACAAATCTGTTTGTTTGGCCAACCGTCGCAGATGTGCGGCAATAAAAAACGATCCAGTCACGCAGACTGCCCCACCCCCGCTCAAGCGTTGGCGGGCAATATCCCAAGCAGCGGTGGGATCGTGCTGCACTTCCCAAGTGATCCCTTGTCGACTCGAATTGGTATTTATCCCCTGTACGATCTCTGCCAATTGATTAGGATCTGCGGCACGGCTACTGCCTGGATACCGCGTCAAAATCACATGATCGAATTGCGGCACCAGAAGTCCGAGCATTCCCTTGAGGTCTTTGTCCTCCGAACTGGAAAAGACAAGGGTCCGTGACGATCCAAAAGTGATTTCCTCCAGGGTGTCGAGCAGAGCTTGGATCGAAGCCACATTATGGGCCGCATCGATCACCAGACAGGGATTTTTGAAAATCACCTCGACACGGCCACGGCAGCGGACCTCGGCAAGCGTTTGCCGCACGATGCGCTCATCCCATTCCCAACCTTGCGTGGAAAGNAAATCAAGCACCGTAACCGCTAAAGCCGCGTTCTGCGCCTGATGACGCCCGAGCAAACCCAACTGCATCGCATCACGCATTTTTAAAGGTTGTCGATGCCCCTTATAATCAAACGTTGCCCGCAGATCATTGCCGGATGGAGCCGTGTACTGGGCAGCTTCAAAATCGCGATCTATTTCAAACAAAGGCGCTGCATTCGCTTCGGCCATGGATGCAATGACTTGCCGCGCGGCCTCGTCGGTGACTCCACTGATGACCGGGATACCTTGCTTGATAATACCCGCTTTTTCTTTTGCAATTTGCGACAACGTATCGCCGAGCTCGCGGGTATGATCGAGACTGACGCTTGTGATAACCGTCACCGCAGGTCGACACACATTCGTCGAATCAAGTCGTCCGCCCATACCGACTTCAANCACCGCTAAGTCCACTTTCTGCCGGGCGAAATAGAGCATGGCAACCGCCGTCGCAACTTCAAAGTAGGTTGGTCCTATCCAGTCCGGCTCTTGATCCATCGCTTCGGTAATCGGCTTTAATTCCATAAGCAAATCAGCCAACACCTGNTGGTCGATCGGTTGCTGATCCACGACAAACCGCTCTTCAACCCGATCCAGGTGTGGCGAGGTGTAGAGTCCCACACGGTGTCCACTGGCACCGCACACGGCCGCCAGCATCGCAGCGGTAGAGCCTTTGCCTTTGGTCCCTGCAATGTGAATGACAGGCAACGCATTCTGTGGGTTACCAAGTCGCTCGAGCAACTCGCGCATCGATGCAAGCTGAAACGCCACAGCATCATCCTGCGAAACACGCTCATAATTCTCGCGACTTGCGAGAAACGCCATGGCGTCGCGATAGTGCGCTGTCTGTGAACTTGGATGCATCGAAGTGGTCTCAAAATCGTGCGGGCCGTTGAACTGGAAATGTACGCTTCTTACCGGTTGGCGGGCCTTGAATTACAAGCATTCTTTTTATCGCCTGAGAGCAACAAACTCCAGACCCGCGCGACCGGAACCAACCTGATGCAAAATCACCGAAGCAGCACCGCCAACCCAGAATGGGTTACCAGAAAACGATGGGTGCGCCGCAAATACTATGTTTTCTTTGGCGCTATTTTCCCTATCTTCCGCAGGGCATCAAGCGCCGCAGTTTGCGTATCCACAGACCGTTTACTTTCTTCTTCATCCGCTTCGTCTTTCGGTACCGAGGAAGTACTCGAAGCACCTTCCTCGTTAAACTGCCCCTCCTGTTCTCCGGGCAGCAACGAGCGACTACTGGGTACGCTCAGATGAGGATCATTTTTTTTCAAGCGTTTTGAATCTGCCAGCGAACTCTGCAATTGTGCTGGATCCAAAGCGTCACTCCAGTCATCCACAATCTCTTCGGGCTCGCGGGCTGTTTGAGTTTTGTGATCTTCATTTTCCTGCGGCCTCTGGCCCGTAACTGGTTTGCCCACCGGTTTGCCCAAAGGAATGCCACTGACCTGCACAAGAAATTGCAGGGGCCCAACAGCAAGCAGACTTCCTGTGTGCAATTCCTGTTCTCGAACCACGCGCTCGCCATCAACAAACGTGCCGTTCTTACTACTGAAATCAACCACTGCAATGTAATTGGGCTCGACAACCAGCGCGCAGTGGTGGCGACTCACCACATCGCTGTTGCAGCGAAGGTGACAATCGCGATCGCGACCGATAATAAATTTCGGGACCGACACGTGGACTTCATCACCACTACGTGCGCCACCGACAACGATCAGCTTGAGTTGCACCTGCTCTTCTCCTCGCCACAGCAGTTGCGCCACAGCAGTTGCACCACACCCCAGACTGGCCCCGCAGAATGTGAGCATGACAAAACGCGGCTAAAAACACAAATATTTTACAAATTTCCGCTATCTGCCCGTTGATACGCACAAATGAACCAGATGGTTCTGTTTTTAAAGGCCATTTAAGGCCGGAATGTCTCCGGTCGGTTTTCTGCCAACTTATTTTTGCAACAGGTTTCCTATGCTTTCGCCGCCATTACGCGTCGCAAAGGCACGCCAGAGTATTTGATCGATATCACTCTCCACCGTAATGACCGAACCAGACGCCGTGGCCGCATTCACAGTATCGGGATGATGGCTTCGCGCAGTCACTGCGGCATANGTGATGTCCGTGTCTGTTTTTCCTTCACGCATACTGTTGAAATCGACGTCGTGACTCTGCCCGCCAGTTGAGTGAGTGACCACCGTATTGGGTGGAAAAGTTGCGGTAAAACCAGTCTGATGCACGCGACCATCGACCCACTCGGTGTGTCCGGAGTTCGTTTTGAAGTCGCCACCTAAAGCGGAAATTTCTGTAGGGTCGGTCGGTAGTGTCGCGTTGCCACCGCCGCCGTCTCGCAAGTAGGGATTGTAGGTTTTCACCTCACTGAGCAAGAGCGTTCTGCTCAGCCCATCGCGGACGTGCCGAACCTTGATACCGCGCTCCGGATGGAACATGCCGTCGCCCGCTGTGCTTGTATTTGGATCCCAAACCATCCAGGTCCCCATATTTACCGCGTAGTTAATCGGAGCATAAATGATGTCGCCCGAATATCGCAATTCGGTATTTTCTTCTGAAGGACAGTTCAAGATCGGGACCCGGTGGCCTGCAATCGACATCCCCTCAAACTCGTTTTCTTCATCCTTATAGGTTTTGTCAAAGTTGATATTCTCATAGAGATAACCCTGTTCGAGAAACGGTGTAATTAATGCCTGCGCGGACCAACCTCCCTCACCGTACCGACCGGTCGGAAAAGCACCGCGACCCGATTCATAGGTCTGCAGAGCCAACGCCAATTGTTTGAGGTTACTTTTACAAATGCTTGCTCGTGCTGACTCGCGAACACTCCCAAGTGCCGGGAGGAGCAGGGCCACAAGCAGGCCGATAATGGCTATCACAACGAGTAATTCCACCAACGTAAAACCGCTACAAATTCGTTTTTTTTCGTTAAATAGTCGATTTTCTCTCCGAGCAACGCAAATCATTTCAAACTCCTGCTCGCTGTGTGTTAAGCATAGCTGGCCCGATCGAGTCTATTTAATACTGAGACTCAATCTCATTATGATTAAGGCTATCAAGTTAGTGTGCGACCATCCCCCGGTCAAGTGGACCTGGAGTTTTTTTCATTTTTTCTTCTCTGCGTAGCCGCTGCTTTGGTCAACTTTGCAGAGGCGACGTTGCCGATTAGGACGTCGGCGGGCATGAATCCTTGTTCGTCCTGCAACAGAACCCTATATTTCAAATCGTTTCGGGGGCTTTTTTCGTTTTCCTACCCCTATCCCAAGACGGAGCTTAAGCCGATGGTTTCACCCAGCCCGAATGTCGTTATCGAGGCCCGGAATCTTTCCAAGGTCTACCGTGATTTTTGGGGACGCCAAAAAGTCCGCGCGTTGCGTGCGCTCGATCTCACCGTAGAGGAGGGAGAAATTTTTGGCCTCCTCGGCCCGAATGGATCTGGAAAATCCACCACCATCAAAATTCTGCTCGGTTTGCTGTTCCCCACTGGAGGCGATGCGTTGGTGTTTGGGCAGGAAGCCACCGAAGTCTCAAAAAACAATCGGATCGGATACCTGCCCGAAGAATCTTACCTGTATCGATTTCTCAACGCATATGAGACGCTCGATTTTTATGGAAGACTTTTTAACATGCCTGCGCGGGAGCGCCGCGATCGAAGCAAACAATTAATCGAAAGCGTCGGGCTTTCTGCAGCAGCACGCCGCCCGCTCAAAGAATATTCAAAGGGCATGACGCGCCGGATTGGACTAGCGCAGGCCCTGATCAACGACCCCGATCTGATTCTACTTGATGAACCGACCAGTGGACTCGATCCGATCGGTACCAAGGATATGAAAGACATGATCATCGGCCTGAAAGAGCAGGGAAAAACGGTCGTCCTCTGCAGTCATCTCCTTGCCGATGTCCAAGACGTCTGTGACCGGATTGCGATCTTACATCAGGGGGAACTGAAAGAACTGGGGCGTGTGGATCACCTGCTCCGCAAACGCGATCTGACACAAATTCAATCAACGGAACTGACGCCGGAAGTGGAAAAAGAGGTCTGTGATCTGATTCGTCAGCGGGGCGGTACCGTGCTCTCTACGGAAAATCCAACCAGTACACTCGAAGACCTCTTCCTTTCNATCGTCGAAGANAGTGAAGCNAAACCGGGCAAACGNGCTACCACAGATTCGTCCAACTNAGAACAGACAANATAAGGCTCAAGCGGCCCTGAAATGATAGNCTCGAAACTATGGTCATAGAAAAACCGATTCTGCCCACATGGGAGTGGCTCTGGGGAGGAACCGATGCGGAGGCAGCCGGCGCATTCTTTGAATTCATCAAAGTCGCCCTCGTCCTCGTCCTGTTGGGTTTAATTTTAGGCCTGTTGGTCAGTATATTCCGCTATGGACCAGGACGTGGATGGAGCAACTACCTGCGCGTCCTTCGTCAGGCGCCACGCGATCTGCTNGGCATTTCGCCGCGGCGCGTGTTGGGACTTGCAGTGTTGGCAATGCGTGAGGCGATCCGCCGCAGAGTGTGGGTAGCCCTNATTCTGTTTTTTGTTGTGCTCATGTTTGCCAGTTGGAACCTTGCTCCCAACAGCGATCAACCGGCAGTGATTTATCTTAATTTTGTTCTTACCGCGGCGACCTACATCATGCTTCCGGTCGCCGTNTTCACTGCTGCATTCAGTCTTCCGCAAGACATCAAAAACCANACNATCTACACCGTCGTCACNAAGCCAGTGCGGCCCAGTGAAATTGTNCTNGGNCGAATCCTAGGTTTCTCGTTTGTGGGNACANCGCTGCTGCTCGCCATGGGCCTATCGAGTTATATTTTTGTGGTCCGCGGNCTNGATCANACGCANACGTTAACTGANCGGNATTTNCTGGCTGAAACACACCGTGGCCGCGTGGTNCGTAACGAGGGTGAAACGAGCAACGACGATCGGCACCGCCACCCGGTCGACATTGAGGCGCGNAGCTTTTATCCGGAATTTGAACTCTCNTCCACTGCGANGATCACTCGCGTTGGTCCGTCGGCAACGGCCATCGGNCTTCGCNTCGGTGANCAACTGATCGCCATCGATGGGGAACCGGTCGCAGACAAAAATACGGGNAAAACGCTGCGCCGACTTGCCGGAAGGCCGATGACGGATGTTCCACTTTCGCTCAAGCGAGACGGAAAGCGTCTCGACTTCAAAGTCCCCCGGACGATTCTGGAAACTTTTACCGGCACCAATCGAGGGCACAAGCACCGAATCGTAGCGCGGCAAGCAGACGGCTCTGGTAACACGGCAACGTATACGGTGGGACCGGCCGAAGGCATGTTTCTGGCCCGCGTGCCGCAGTACGGATCGCTTCGGTTTCGTGACAGCAAAGGCGATCCNAAAGATTCCCGCACCTGGACATTCAACGAACAGGGAGTCAATGTTGGAAAGATTTTCTCNTATCGCAGTTACATCCGTGGCAATACGCTGGCGNCGGCCATCTGGACATTCGACGATTTAACTCCTGAAAAATATCCCAANGGTCTCGATATGGACGTGAGCATTCGCGTCTACAGAAGTTACTTGGGCAAAATTGATGCGGCGGTCGTCGGGAGCCTTTATGTCCGCAATCCGGAAACCGGAAAGCGAAGCCGGGAACAGATTTTTTCGGGAAAAGATTTTTCGATCGAGCGGATGCGAGTATCGCGAAAAGTCTGGAGCATGGACGATGAATTGATCGACCTCTTTGCCGATGGACTCGTTACGCCCGACGGGCGCACGGAAGTCTGGATCAGTTGCGTCGATCCNGGCCANTACTTCGGAATGGCCGAAGCNGACGTTTACATTCGCGCACGCGATGCACCCTTCACGCTCAATTTCATCAAAGGNTTNTTGGGCATCGAGNTGCAAATTATTTTAGTGACAGCGCTGGCAGTCTTATTCAGCACNTTCCTCAGTGGGCCNGTTTCGACGCTGCTATCTTTTACGACTGTCCTGCTTGGTTTCAATAAAGACTTCCTGCAACGCGTCGTTCAAAGTGTGCTGAATCCNGAAGTGGCCCAGCAGGCGGTGGCCTACAAACGCGTTTATGGTGGCGGACCGATCGAGGCGGCGTACCGGATCCTACTTCAACTGAATATCACGTCAGAACTTGAAACAAACCCGCTCACTTCGGCGATCAAGGTAATCGATAAAGTGGTGATGTATGTGGTCAACAATATCCTCCACCTGTTAGCTGATTTCGAGCAATTTCTTGAAGTGCAATATCTCTCCTACGGTTATGATATACCGTGGGACATGTTGATTCAGCACAGCTTTTCTGTGCTTTCGTTCCTGCTTGCAACGTATATCCTCGGTTACTTTATCCTCAAATCGAGAGAGTTGGCCCGATGAACCAACGCCGCCTTTTTCAACGCAAAATTATTTTCTTCGCCGTAATCTGTGCGTTATTGTTCCCACTTTTTGCCTTGAGCCAACCGGCAACCACAAANANCGCCGGCGGGCAACTCGCTAAATTGCGCAAAGAATACAAGCTNTCNGAAGCAGACCTGGGGCAAATCGATCCAACCAGCGTAAGCATGAAACTGGCAACCTTCGGTCTGCAAGGCGCCGCGACGAATCTGCTCTGGTCGCGAGCGATCCGCTACAAGGAGCGGGAAGACTGGACCAATTTTGATGCAACGCTTGAACAGATTACAAAACTTCAACCACACTTCATCGAAGTCTGGGATTTCCAGGGGCACAACGTGGCCTTCAATATTTCGGTGGAGTTCGATGATTATCGNGATAAATATCGCCAGGTGATCAAGGGCTTTAATCTTCTTAAACAGGGTATTCGCTATAACGAAAAAGAGGCTCGACTCGTGCGGCGACTGGCCGATTACATCGGACTGAAGATTGGTCGCTCGGATGAAAAAAAATATTTCCGGCCCATGTTCGCGGCCGATCGTGATTATCATGCTCCACCCCGCAANGAGAACCCCCTCACCGGCACCCGCTATGAAGACCGGCCTGAAAACGTCACCGATAACTGGCTGATTTCCAAATGGTGGTATCAACAAGCCCAGGACTTGATCGACAGCGGCATTGCAGCGATGAGTACGATGAACCCTTTCCTGGTCCACTCCGAACCGCCGATGCAACAAATGCAATATGCCCGTGCCCTGGAAGAAGACGGGAAATTCAATGAAGAAATGCGGGATGCATGGAAACAGGCCTCTCGCGAGTGGCTCGCTTACGGACTCCGCCCGATCCTTACCTCGCTCGGTTTCGAGGTAAAACTTGAAGATGTAGATCGCCTGAAAGAGCAGCGCGATCAGGCTTATGATGACCTCATGGCCATNGAACCGGGCCTCCTGGAAAAACTCCGCAAACAGCGAATCGCGGAACTNCCCGAGGATGAGCGTATGGCCTTGGAGAAAAAACCGGGNGAGCGAAATACAGAGGAAACAAAACTGGCAATTGAAGCTAAAAAGAAAACCAGGGTCACCCTCGATGATGTCGCCGAGGCAACGGACATCAAGCAGCGGAGTAAAGCGATTAAACTTGCCCAGAAGTACTTTGATTACGCAGCACGTTACCGCGTGGCCAATCAATACAAAAACGTTACGATCAACTACGGTTACTGGAAAAATCGCGCCGAAACTGAACAGACCGATGAACTGCAACGCGTTCGCAAACTGCTTTACGACGCTGATAAATCATTTATCGATTCAGACATTCCCACCGCGGAAAAAGAGTACCGCGAAGCGTTTGCATTGTGGCGCGATATTCTCGACGCACATCCTGAACTCCTCGAAGAAGAAACCTTTGTCGAAGACCTGAAAGAGGAAATCGATCGTTACAGGGACTTGATGGCCCAGGTCAACGAGGACCGCAGCCGAACTTTGCCGGATGACTTCCCNTTGCTTGATGTCCTTGAAATATCGCCGGCNGCGGCAGTGCCCGGCAATTAAAGGGCTCGTAGCATCCGNCACATAAAGGTCCGCGTACTTTCTGCAAGCCACGCATGACGACTGCCCCGNGGNCCGCCTACGTTCAAGACTCCAATGGAATGCAGGNAGAGCCAATCGCGAACTGCATGCTCAGCNACCGACGCGTTCTCAGGACGTTTTCGNCAGGCTATAAAATCGACCACCTGACANGGACGACCACAGCAGATNGCCCAGTCGCGTGTCAACTTGGTNCCACCGGTAGGCTCCCCNCATGAGAAAATGAGCGTGCCATCGGACTGCAACACATTACGCCGCGTCCGCACCCGATAATCCGCCGACCGGGTACATTGCAATTGATAGCGGTCGGCAATCGGCCCATCCTCTGCGCGTCGACCGTACGGGCACCAACCTCCGTGCGGAATGCCCAAGGCGATGGCTGCATCGAGACTGCCGCGATCGACGCCGGATTGGCCTCCGGAAACAATTTTTTTTAGTTTGGGAAGCCACATGGCCGGAACTCCTCGCTGCAAATGCNNANTTCACCCCGTTGCACACCGTTCGGCAACGCGTAACTTAGCACTCCGGGCACGCGGATTCTCCGCCACCTCCCTCTCGGATGCAACCAATGGCTTGGAGGTCACTGCTTCGAGTCGAGCATNATCGCGGAAAGCATTTTTAACGAGCCTATCTTCAAGCGAATGAAAACTGATNACGGCCATTCGCCCACCGGGCGATAGGCATCCGGGCAACCGCTCGAGGGCAACTTCGAGCCATTTAAGTTCTTCATTAACGGCGATTCGCAAGGCCTGAAACGTGCGGGTGGCTGGATCGATTCGCGGCCGTGTTTTGAAATGAGGCAAACTCGCGCGGATAATGCGTGCCAATTGGTCGGCGGTACGAATCGGTTGTTTCTCNCGCTCTTTGACAATCCGTCTGGCGATCCGGCGACTGTGCCTCTCTTCACCGTAGCGATAGATCATATCTGCCAATTGACGCTCACCGAGACGGGCGATCAACTGCGAGGCTCCCTGACCGCTCGAGGGATCGAACCGCAAGTCGAGTGGACCGTCGGCGGAGAAACTGAAACCCCGGTTGGCATCAAGGAGTTGGTCGCTAGAAAGTCCAAGATCGAGCAGAATGCCATCGACATGTTCTAATTTCAATTCGGCGAGCACCTCCGGCAAGTCAGCATAGTTGGCATGCGCAACAGCCACCGGTAGACCCCGCAATTGAGTTTCTGCCCGAACAACGACTGCCGGATCACGATCGAGTCCGATGACCAGGCCATCCTTGCCGACTTGTGCCGCGAGCAATCGCGTATGCCCCCCTCCCCCGAGCGTCCCATCGACCAGCGTGCCACCGGGTCGTGGCGCAAGCCACTTGAGTATCTCGTCGGGAAGGACCGGTTGGTGGACGCTCGCTGTCATGAATGCGTTTCCGGAAGGGAAATTTTGCAGAACACCAACTTACCGCAAAACGAGAAACGTGGGCAGCGGTCGATCCGCGGACAGGCATCAAAACAGGCATCGCAAAAAGAGTCCCACACGCGGGCACTTCCGTGTGCCCAGGTGCGGGTGGGTGCCCGCAGCAGGGTTGCGGGACAATCCTGCTACTCATGTTCACTCTCGAGGTACCTCCGTGACCTTTTTTTACGGCAGTCGGGAATCGATGCTCCGCATCGACGACCCGTACATATCGATAGGTGGCCGCTGATCGACAATGTACTACCGCTCGAGACCAAACCAACGGACGGACGAATCATGATTTGATGAATCCAACGCCGCTTACTGAATCCATTCAGACGCATGCGTTAGGTCCCCTGCTCTTTTGAAAACGCGGACTCGGCCAACTCGTCGTAGCGTTCACTACGTTCGGTGGTATAGACTTCCCACTTCTTAGTGTCCCACGCTTCAACATGGTCCCCGACTCCAACCAACACCATCTCGTTGCCCAGTGCTGCCCACTGGGATAATTCGGG
>NHBP01000097.1:508-8812 GCA_002168195.1 Planctomycetaceae bacterium TMED10 | reverse complement strand
GATCTGTTCCACTAGCGGAATTATTAACATTTCTAGGAGCAATTAATGCAGGTTGAGCAACTCCACTAGAGCTGTAGAATGTTGGAACAGTTGAAACTCCAGCATTAATTACAAATTCAGTTGCACTATTAACTGCGGTTACTTTAGATCCACAATATGCAGGATCAGTCGTTCTTGGATAAACGTGAGTTGAAGATCCGCCATCTAATCCACAAGTAAATGCTAATCCAGTAAGAATAACGTCACTCTTCTGTCCAGTGGTTGATAAATTATGTGGAGCAGATGTAGTAACAGTCATAATGCCAGTTACATTATTATAAATTGCATTTGATACATTTACAGGACCAGATCCACTATAATTACAAGTAAATGCGATTCCAGAAAGTGTAACTTGATCATCATAAGAAAGTCCATGACTAGTAGAAGTTGTTACTGTGGTTACTCCACTAGAATTGTCATATAGGACATTTGATATATCTCTTGGGGCATAGAATACTCTATCTGTAGATATAGCAACTGAAGTTATGTTTCCGCTTGAAATTACTGCTGTTCCAATCGAAACAACATTAGATTCAGACACGGAAGAAGTTCTTATTGCAACATTAACAGTCTGAACTCCCGCCCTATAACCAGATCCACTATTTCCTATACTAATTGAAGAAATAGTCCCTGCTACAGAAACTACAGCAGTTCCTCCAGCAGAAATTAGAGGTTGATATCCAAGACCTGCATCTGAACCCACTGAAACAATAATTCCACCTTTAGGGAAACTAGAAATACCTACATCAGGACCAAGTGGAACTGTATTGGTTCCTTGGAAAGCAATTGAAGAAATACCCGATGATTCAGTAATTACGTATCCACCATTCAATCCAGGTGTTTGGAAAACATCATTAACTAAAATAACTGCATTTTCAGTAGAAATTCCAGAAACATTTGAATCATTCTGCTCTAAAGTAAATTCGTTTGAAACAGCATTAAATTGACTGGATATATTATCAAAAATATAATTCTTATTATAAGATTCGTTGGAAGTATTTTGTACTCCAGATCTCATAAAACTTCTACCTTGGAAACTNGAACTTGTTGTTATGCCAGTCCAATCTCTTTCATCTGGTGGATTTGTAGTAGAACCAATTGGAACATTTCCAAACGGTGCTTCTACNAAGTTNANNNTATTNTCNACAATATTNTAATTGCCGGAAATTTTAGTTACGAGNGTTCCCGTTCCATATCCAGATAGGACGGTTCCCAACCAAGGTCTACGAACTCTAATGGTATTTGTACTTCCAATACCNACACCTTCTATCTTCATAATCTCATTACCAATTTGAATGATATCAGATCCAAAGAAAGATGTAATTCCGCTAAATTTAATCACATTATCAACAGATCTAACTTGATCAGCAAGTACTGTTGTTACTGCTGTAGATACAACCGGAGACTGAATAANATTATCAAGGGCAACAATAACTTTAGCATTTTGATTTGTTGCTATGAATCTATGAGAAGTTCCAATGCCAACACTTTCAAGATCTACAATTTCTGGCACCGATTTCAGTGCATTTTCAGCACTAGTTGCAATTTTAATTAAATTATCATCAACTTTTACAGCATACAAATTTTCATCTGGAAGGAATGTGGTATTAGACGTTCCAACAAAACTTGCTGTCGCAATACCAATAGCAGAAGAAGCCGTTCCTACATGATTATATCTAATCTTTTCTCCACTTACAAAGAAATGATTTGGAATTTTAATAGAGTTGGTTGTTACATTTANAANATCACTACTATTACCTAAGAAATATCTTTCAAAAATTTGTTCGTTTTCATGAGTTAGTTCAAATTCTCTNTTAATATCATTATCNGTTCCAAAATATTCTCCAATAGAATCATTAATTGATCCATTNGTAAAAGATATTTNAGATGNTAAATCAACATCTTCATTTACAGATAANGCATTCATGTATACATTAACNACTGNATTAATACTNGCATTNGGAGTAAATACAAGTGATACAGTTCCTGCNGCNGAAACTCTAGATCCAAAGGTTCCAAGACCAGATGCAGTNTCAATATTNGCATACTCAGTCATATAAGTTTCACGACCTTGAGTAGNATCAACATAATCATCAACAACAACTATTTCAGATAACTGAATTGATGAGTTGGTCGTATCAGTNACTTGAACTATAAAATATGCNCCATCAAAATTATNTGGATAATCAGCAACNGTATTNATTCCAGGAGATCCNGATGAAGATATAGTAGTNGTTCTTCCTTCAATTTGAGATCTTCTAAGATTTATTGTGCCAATTCCTGTAAAAGTATTACTAGAAAGTCCAACAACAACAGTGTTTATTGCACCAGTTGTTGCAATACCAACAGAGGTTGGAATAAAATCTACTTTTAGGTTAGTTCCATCAATATATGCATGATATGTTCCAAGACCAGTCTCAGAATAATCTCCAATACTAGTTGATAACCTTCCATATTCTAGTAATTCAATATCAGATCCTTTATGAATGATATTTAATTCGATTGCTTCATATTCATCATTTCGTGAAATGTCTGGGTTTATATTAACTAAGACTTTTGCACTTGAATATGTGTGTCCAATTGAAACAATTGTCTTAGTTGTATTTGATGGTATTTCAATACTATCAGTATCAATTAGAACAACTCCACCAAGACTCGTACTTCCANTTCCAAGTACAACATNATCTAAATTATATGAAAGTGTAGANACATCATAATCATTAACTGAAGANTTAACTGGATGGAATTCTAAACGTCCATCAGTTCCAGTAATCGAGAAGTCAAAAGAACCTTGATCATATGCAGTTTCAACTCTAGCATATTGATTCATGTATGCTCTAGAATCATCATGAAGAAGATCAACAAGCATCAATTGTCTTTGAGCTACAAATCTCTTATCTCTTATATAAGTAATATATTTTTGGAATCTATTTGATGAGATTGGAAATGTATCAACTATACTAAAATCTGTTGGTCTTGGATTGCTATTAAACTGACTACTTATGTCATCAATTGATAAAACTCGGTTTCCAACGGATTCAAAATAATCCGTTAAAATTCGATTTGAAAATACAATTTCATTAGAAATAAACTTAGAATTTTGAGATAAATTATTTTCAGTAACTAAGTCAAAATCATAGACGCAATTTAAACTTGCAAATCCGTCAAGATGATTAACTGCACTAACATTTGTAGTATTTGTTGTAAGTCCAACAGACATTACATTAGCATTTTTTGTTTCCAGTTGATAATCGGAGAATTTTTTAAATCCTAAAGTATGATTGAGACTAGAAACCGAATCTTCCCAAGTTGAATATGAAACTTTTGATTTTAAAGAATATGAGAAGTTCTGATAATAAAAACTATCTTGAATTTTTTGAAGGTCATTATTTAAGAATCCAGTACTATTTTGCCACCCCTTAATATCTTTTGAAGATGCATCTAAATTCATGTAAGCATCAAAAGATTTTATAGAAGATGCGATTCCTTGAGTTTTGGAACTGGATCCTTCTACAATCTCCCCAACAACAAACTTTTCGGGGGAAGAAATTCTAAGAGTACCAATTCTACTGTTCCAACTATCTACAATTCCTTTTGCCGAGTTAGAAGTTACAGGTTCCCCCACAATATAATTATTTGTATCCAGTTCTACTGCAAATGATGGGAAATGTTTCTGNGCAAGAATTTTTCCTGAAGAATTTGTAGAATCAAATGTACCTACAATTTCTCCACTAGAAATAAACTCAGACATATCAAATGATACATCTCCAATACCACCAAGATTTTCATTAGTTGAAGTTACAGTAAATAATTGATAATCATAAGCAGAAGAGTTATATCCCTTACCAGTTGATCCAACACCAACACTTACATTTTCAATTAAAACTTTATCTCCAACAACGAATGGAAAAGAATTAACTGTNCTAAATCCTACAGATAAAGTTGCTGTTGCTATTCCTGAAGATGTATAGACAATACTATTAATACCAACTCCAGCCCCACTTTCAGTCGGGATTATAGTTGGAGTAACGGCATTCATTCCTTTTGTATTTTCAAGAATCTCTACATTTGATTTTCCTACAGTTACTTTTAGGTCAACATTGGGAACAATCTTATTAGTTCTTCCATCAAGAACTACTAGTTTTGGAGGAATTGAAAATCCACGTCCAAAAGAGGTAATGCCAATAGAATCAAATGATGCAAGAGAATTGATTGATATAACTTGTGGTAAAACAATTTCTGGGGTNAAAGTTTTATCGGANGGATATTTAAATCCAATATCTTTAAGAGAAATTGATTTTACAGATCCAATTCCAGAACCAAATGTTTCAAGTATTGCACCATTACCAGCACCTGATGTAACTGTGGTTATTCCTGGCAATGAGTAATAATTTGAACCAGAATTTGTAATTTCAATTTTTGCAATTGGTCCATAAGTGTGGGTGCAATCTGTTTCATAGGAANTATCAGAAGATGATCCATAGGAGGACTCTTCAGGAACATCTTTAATAGAATATGTGAATGATGTAGTCGTTCCTACATTAATCGTATGTTTTCCGCTATAACGACTTTCTTTTGCATTTATTTCATTTCCAGAAATAACTTCACTATCAACAAATACTCTTTCTTTAACTTCTGGGACATTAGTTTCTTTTACAACATCTAAAGTGTAATATAAAATTTGTGGTATATCATTATTAACTGTTAATGTCGCTTTTGCACCAGAAGTTCCAACTTTACCATCTTTGATCAATTCAAAGTTGGAATTTACTTTAGATGTATTCCAAACTTTAGTTAAATTTTTATCCGTATATAAATTTAATTCAAATGCCGAATAAGTTGTCCCTTGATTAGAGAATGCAAGTGATGAATCCGATAAATCAAATGTTACTGTAGAATTTTTATACAAATCAATTGTTGGATTTATTGGATTGATAGTTCCATCAGAAGCACTTGTTATACCAATAATTTCTGGTTTATTTTGAATTGAGTTGAAATAAGTATTTGCTAATTTTACTGTATTTCTATCTACATTGACAATATAATATATTTTTTCATTTTCTAGACCTTCGGATGAAGTTATGGCAGTGTGAATTATCTTATCACCAGTTTTAAATCCGTGAGTCGGCAATAAAATTGTATTTGTGGAAGTGTTGACTCCAGCAGTTGCAAATCCAATAGGATTAATTATAATTCGAGAATTGTAATCATTATATTTTACTGTTACTATACCAGTATTTTGTGGGTTAACAGATACAAATACATTATGTGGAGAACTTAATCCATGAGTTGTTGCTGTAGAAACTGTGACCAAATTTCTTTGAACATTACCAGTAATTACATTATAGTTTGTGGTAAAACTGTGGGTATCTCCAGTACCTACTGTCCTAAAGAATACTGTGGATGAGTCTGTATTTGCTCCTCCAACAAAACTTCCAGTAGTTCCAAGACCAACTCTAACAGTTGCAATTCCAATCAAATCTTCAGTTATTTTTGCAACAAATAAAGTTTGACCATTTGATAATGTTGTTCCAACTCCAACATTGGTTTCATCTTGAACAATAATACCATTTCCACCCGTTCCTGGAGAATATGTTAATTGATCTCCCGTGTTGAGGTTATGATTTTTAATAAAAATACTCTTAGTTGGAATAAATGCTTGAGTTGCACCAGATCCTGGATTTGCAAAAGAAATAGTTGTTCCTATTCCAACACCAGCAGTAGTCCCAAGTCCAACAGCACTTGCTGGATCAAAATAAATTTGTTTGTTCAGAGTATATGCATAATCAGTTTTAAATCCTGCATTAATTTTAATTTTTCTTGGATCTTCGTAGATGAACTTACCAATGGTGTGAGAGGCACCTGTAGTCCCCTCTACTGCCCTCAAAACTCTAATTCTAGAGGATAGGGTGTCTACATTTAATACTTTAACTTTCTCTGTTCCAACACTGAGAACATCATTTTCTCTAATATTGGGATAAGTCAAATTACCATTAACTCTAAAGTAAGTAACAATACCAGTTACTCCATCAGTTCCTATGGCTACACCAGTGCTTCCTACTCCTGCTATGGTTAATCTATTAGTTTGAATTCCTGCACTATAAGTTCCTTCAATTTCAGATGATGTTGTAGATAACCCAGAAATTGAAATTGTATCTAAATTTATAAAATTGTGAGGATTATCAGCAAATATTAAATATTCACCTTTTATATCTCCAGGATAAAATTCAACATTTTCAATAATGCTTGATGCAACACTAATATTGCTTACAGGCCTTCCCTTTACTCTGCTTATTTTTGCAGATACATGGTTCCCTTGTGTTCCGTCATTATTAAATACAAATTCTTCATTAACTCTATACTCACTACCACCAGTTACTATACCAACACTTGAAATTTTTCCTGGAGTAGTTGCTGAAATTGTAGATGTTTGATTTAATTTATTTGGAATGAACAAATATGGATATTCAGAATCTCCTTCAATTAAGTTAAGTGGTTGAGTGTTTCTCTTCCATCCATTTTGTTCAATATCATAACTATCTTGATTTGATCCCAATTTAAAATTAAATTTATTGGGGATGGATTGATAGTTCTCTCCTATAATATAGGGGAATACTGGTTCCCTATATTTTTCAAAAACTCCTGAAGTTGAAGATGAATCATTATTAATGGTCATAAAATATGCATATGTTCCCTCTGGATAGTCGGGTGTTATGCAGAATCTTCCATTATTAACATCAAGTATAGAATCATCAGGAACTTCACTGTGAGTGTAATCTTCTACAAAAAATCCTTCGGGAAAAATAGAAGTCGATGGTCTACCATCTTTTAAATCTAGTTTATATCCAGATTTCATTGGGGATATTATTCCACCGGTCTTTGTTTTATATCCATATGGNCCATAAATTGGATTGCCGTCATATGCAAATCCAATAATCGGAGAGTGTTCATCTGATGGTTCTTCAATACCATTAATTTTTTTTAAATCAGATTCTCCATAAAGAGTTTGTCCATCTTGACTTATAGAAAAAATAGATTCTCTTAATACTCTTGGGGCATATAAATGGGAATATTGAAGTCCATAATTNCCATCAGATATAATACCATCATCTTTAGAAAAGTATGAAGAATATTTTTGATATAGATTTACTCTCCAAGATTTAATATTTGCCTTAAACTCTGGCAATACTTGAGTAGATCCTGAAGGAATTACATCAATTGATGTAGTACCCGAAGAATACCCACCACCAGATTCTATAACGTTTACAGATATTAAAGATCCATTTTCTACAATCGGTGTAAGAACACATCCAGAACCATCACCATTAATAATAAGGTCTGGACTTGAAAAATACTTACTGCCAGAATTTAAAACAATAACTTGAACAATTCTTCCATTACTTAAAACTGGNTGAACTTGTGCATTAATACCAGAATCTAGTGTTATTGTTGGTTGATAATCTAAATTAATAATATCAGAAGATCCATATCCAACACCACTATTTTCAAGATGAACTGAAGTTATTTCACCCCTAACAACTGGTTGAACTTTTGCTTCAAAAGTTTCTAATCCTACGGAAGATATTCCAACTTTACCAATAAGACTTACTGAGATATCTGGATAATTGAATATATGAGTTCCAACTCCAACAGAAGTTATATCAACATATTGTTTTGTTCTATAATAAAATTCTCTATCGGATGCCGATCCAACTTGACTAAGGTTGAATGAATTATCATCTACCTTAGTCACATAATATTCAGTATTTGTAGAAAGTCCAGAAGCTATAGTTCCAACATGAGTATACTTTACATTCTCTCCAGATCTATAATCATGATTTTCAATTTTAATTAAATTTGAAGATGTGCTAATTCCAGATTCAGCAGATGCCGTTCTTTTCTTATTCTTATATCCAGATCCACCATCAACAATATTAATTGAATCAACGACTAATTTTTTACCTACAGATTGTAGAGAATGTCTACCAATACCATATGATGTCAGATATACTGTATTGATTCCAGAAATAGCATCTCCCTGTGTTTTATGTAATCTAACAGTTGTATTGTCAATAGTAGAAACAAAATATGATGAGTTAGTAACTAAACCAACAATTCCACTTTGATCAGATGTTTTATAAATTACTTGNTCTGCATTTNTAAATTTATGATANGTAGANAATCCAATNCTAGATTGNNNTGATGTTGTACCAATAACAACTCGATTTGATGATACATCNGCAAAGAAATNTGCNNTATGANTAA
>NHBP01000097.1:0-503 GCA_002168195.1 Planctomycetaceae bacterium TMED10 | reverse complement strand
TTCATATTAANCTGGCCANNTGCNCCAGATCCATTNCCACCAACAATTTTTAAAGTAGGAGTTTCTTCATAATCAAATCCAGGATCTACAATTTTAATTTCTTCAAAAGATCCAGAAACTGCAACATATCCTGTTGCTCCAGATCCAACAGCGTCTTTGATTATTAAATCGGGAGCATTTATAACATCAATATTAGTTCCTCTAGCAAGAACTTCAATATTTTCTATTTTACCATATTTAATTACATCTTTTGATTTGTAATTTAAAATTTCTACTCCATTAACCAAAATACCAGTAAAACCAGATGTAGTTTTATTAATAGATCCGTCATCAATTGGATTGGAAATTTTTCTAAGTAATTTTTGAGGACTTAATTCTTTTCCATTAAATTCATATGGTTTAATTGTGCTACCAGATACCGTAGTTTCTTCGGAAAGAGATACAAAATTTGAGTTGAGTATGTCATTTCTACTTTTCGCAAATTTTACAGTAAATCCATCAAT
>NHBP01000096.1 GCA_002168195.1 Planctomycetaceae bacterium TMED10 | reverse complement strand
TTGCTGCTTACGATCTTTCGACCGAATCTGGAAGATCGCGTTGCTGCCAGCATTCTTACAACGGGCACCCTGAAGCGGCCCGCATAGCCGCCGAGGCCGCCGAGCAGTTCGGCACGGGCCCACACGCGTGCCGTCTGTATGGAAAACAGATTATCGGGCTCAATCTTCGTCGCGTCGGGAATTGATCTTGGGTGCCGGAGGCTTCTGGCTTTCATACCACGTATTCCATGCCCCCATATCATAATCAAAATCTTTCCCGGTGATTGAACGCAGTGCACCAAGAACTTCTTTATTACGCATGTTTTGGGCGACAATCTTCGGCCCACCACCACTCACAAAACCCGTCCCTTTGCTGCCGGCAGCTCCACCAAACGATGTGGACACCGCACCCGGATTCTCCTTGCCGATTTTGAATTTATGCTGCGTCACTAGTGCGCGAATCAAATGACGAACAACCGTCGAGTCACCGACAAAACTCAACCCCCTGCCTGCTCGATTGACCTTCACATTATCCTTACTGCGCAACGCGTCAACGTAAACCGCGATGGCTCCTGCGGGTTTATATTGCTCAAGAAGCTCCAGACAGAAATAAGAAATATCGTCGTTGGCTTCGACGATCGTGCGACTGACGATCGCCTCAAAAGCAGCTGCGGTACCCACATTGGTCAAAGCACGTGCCAGAATCTCCACATTTTCCTGTCGCTTTGCTTTCGCAAAAAAATAAATCAAAGCGGGGGTCGCTCTGGGATCTTTAATATCCAATAAGTGCTCGCGACCGCTGACGCGCTTATTACCGGTCAACCATTTGCTATAGCGCTTAATTTTCTCATACCACTCACGCTCGGCCTGTTTCAATTGTTTTTGCTTTTCTCGTAGTTCTTTCTCTTGTGGCAATACCCAGCGACTACCGTCTCGCACATAACCGCGAGACCGCATCTTTTCATCTCGGGTCATCCACTTTCCATCGACAATGCTGTACCCGAGCAAGCTTCGTGCTGTGGGGTGATCCGGATCGATTTGCAGAACGTGCTGCAAATGTTTTTTTTGCGATTGTTTGAGGCGATTTTTCCCGCACCATTCCGCCAGTCGCAGGTGCCCTTCGACAGAATCAATGACCTGAACAAGTTTTTTCGTATAGGCGATTTCGACAGGTCGCTGTGGAACCACTTTCAGAACGTTGGTGGCGGCAAGCGTAATTTCGCCTCCGCTATAAGAACGGATCACAAACGAATCCGCATCGGTCCGATTTGCGTTTACTAATTCGCCGAAAATTTCTCCGCCATTGGCAAGTTGAAATATCGCGGCATCCGCTCGACGGGCGTGCCCTGCGGAAATAAAAACTGCGAACGCGAGAAATCCCAGATATCCAAACGTCGATAGACCGCGCCAAAGAACGGACCGGAAACCCATCCACTCCTCCTTTTCTCTGCTATCCTTCGGACTGCCCCTTTGATTCTGGGCCCCTTGCGTTTGTCGCATTGTGACCCCTTCGCGAAGTATCTACCCCAATTATACTTCTTTTTTCTCTATCGTGGCCATCTCTCCCGGGAATCCCGCAATATTGTCCTATCGGTAGTGAAAAAACAGAAATCAAACCGTGTAAACTTGTAATAATATCAAGCCTGACTCATCTCCACCAAAAAGGAATCGCTCGTTGACAGCATTCGCACCAGACCACTCTCGCAATCTTTCTGGAACTGGCAAAGTGGCCGTCGTCACTCTGAGTGATACACGAACCGAAAAAAATGATACCGGTGGCGACATCATCGTTGAATTAGCGACCAAAAGCGGGCATCAGATTGTCAAACGGACACTCCTTAAAGAGGATCCCCAGCAAATTACCGAGGCGGTACAACAACTGGCAATCGATCCGTCTGTAGAGGTCATCCTCATGACAGGCGGGACAGGAATCAGTCGACGCGACAATACCTACGAAATCATTGCGGGCATGCTGACCCGACAGATGCCCGGATATGGCGAATTGTTCCGGACACTGAGTTATCAAGAAATCGGCCCTGCGGCGATGCTCAGTCGTGCTCAGGCCGGACTGCTCGAGCAAACGCTCCTTTTCACCATGCCCGGTTCACCTGGTGCCGTTCGCCTGGCGATGGAAAAGCTGATTCTTCCGGAACTGGGCCACCTTTTGCAAGAAAGCCAACGGTAAGGCTTGATTCACCAGGCGATGATATTGCTAGCACGCCATCGCCCGATATCGCCCAATGCGTTTCACGATGTTTTTTCAAATTGACCTAGAACAGCTCTCTGCACCTCGCTATCCTCCGCAGTCTCAGTAACCTACTGAAACGACCGTGCTGCGGAGTTGCAACATTGCAAAAACTGTCCTCGTGGATTTTGGTGTCGTTAATCGCCCTTCTCGGCGGTTACCTTCTACGTGACCGTCTAGGTCCGTTCGATGGAAACATCGACTCGAATTCCCAGCAGAAATCTCCACAGTCGCTTGCCATTGGTGGTGATCATCAGGCCGTTCGATCGAAAGCGTTTACGCCGCCAGAGACACTGCGTATCGCATCGTTTCATATCACCGCGTTTAATGCAAACAAATCTTCGAACCAAAAAATTATCGATATCCTGGCGCGCGTCATTCGCAACTTTGATGTCGTGGCGATACAAGGAATCCAATCTCATGATCAGACGTTTGTGCCTCATTTTCTATCTTTGATTAATAACGATGGCGCTCAATTCGAATACGAATTAGGGCCCCAAGTCGGGAGAAATACAAACCAGCAGCAATTTGCTTTTTTCTTCGACAAACAAACCGTCGAAATTGATCGGCAGGCAACCTACACGGTTGCCGATCCCCATGACCGAATCCTCTATGAACCCCTGGTGGCTTTATTTCGTGCAAGGACTTTGAATTCAGAAACTGCATTCACATTCAAATTGGTCAATGTGCATCTTGATCCTATAAACACGTCAGAAGAACTCAGCACACTTCACGACGTCTACAGTGTTGTGGTTGCAGACGTCGACCAAGAAGACGATGTTCTACTGCTTGGAAATTTTTCGACGGACACAAACGGCCTTTTCGATTGGGGCGATTCCTTCGGTATCCAGCCAACGCACCAGCACACCACGGCCGGTTCGGGAACCACCTCCTACACCGACAATCTATGTTTGCACAAGCGTGCGACCCAGGAGTTCAATGGCAAATCCGGGTTGGTCGATATCGTACGCGTCTTCAATCTCACGACAGGAGAGGCAGCAATTATTTCGGACCATTTCCCGGTCTGGGCTGAATTCAGTGCAAGTGAGGGGGGGCGTCCAAACCGCTTTGCAACACGGAAAGCGGGCTCACGCCCGACGAAGTGAAGATCCTACGCTTCGGGACGACAACCGCCGATGAGGTTCGTACCCACGTGAAGCCGGCAATCGACGCACATGGCTCACTGGGGTAAAATTGGTTTTTGTGCATTCTCCCTTGCCCGAGGTATCGAATGGCGACCGACCTCAAAGTCTTGACCGCGTTTCACGCTTTCGCCTGCCGCGGGAGGCATGGTGATTTGGTGGAGGAAGCTGACAAAAACCACCGTTGCTTTGAATCCGGGCGCTTCGAATCGAGGCTTGGGCACAAGCACCGATTTGCGGTGATAGTCGCGAAGGGGGCGTTTTCGATATGAGTCAATCAAAAAAAATATCTCCCGCCCAAGATGCCGCACAACTCGCCGCAGCAACGGCCCTGGCCCCACCTATCTATCCAGCAACCGTTTACGCTTGCGGATCGCCGCAACAAGCTGCTGACCTGCTTGCCGGAAAAACCGAGGGTTTTATTTATAGTCGCGACGGCCACCCAAACTCCGACATGCTTGCGGAACAGTGCAAAGCTTGGCATTCAGCAGAACAGGCAGCCATTACCGGCTCGGGAATGGCTGCACTGGCATTGGCCCTGATCTCGCAACTGAAGCAAGGTGACCACGTCTTGCTCAGCCACCAATTGTACGGACGAACACTCGGTTTGTTTACGACCGAGGCGGATCGATGGGGCATTGAATCAACGGAAGTGGACACCTGCAATTTGGATGCCGTGCAGCAAGCAGTCCGCAATACGACCAAACTGATTATCGCCGAAACGATCGCGAATCCTCTTCTGCATGTCGCCGATATCGAAGGCCTGGCTGAGATTGCCCATGCAAGTCATGCACGGTTGTTGATCGACAATACTTTTGCATCCCCGGTCGTCTGTCGACCCTTGGAGAGCGGTGCTGATCTCGTTGTCGAAAGCATGACTAAAATCATGAATGGACACAGCGATGTTATCTTGGGCTGCCTTTGCGGAAAAAATGCTGCCTGGGATCGTGTATCCCTCTCGGCAACCACTTGGGGCCTGTTTGCCAGTCCACATAGCTGCTGGTTATCCATGCGAGGGATGGCGACCATGGATCTCCGTGTCCGCCAAGCTTCCTCATCAGCGCAGGAAATTGCGGAGCGGTTGGTTGGGCATCCGGCGGTCAGCGAATTACATTATCCGGGTTTACCGGACGATCCGCATCAACCATTGGCACAAAAACAATTTTCAACAATCCAGGGTGAAAGTTGTTATGGAAATATGATCACGCTATGCCTGGCAGGTGATCATTCGTGTGTCGAAAAATTTATTTCCACACTTTCTCCTGAAATTCCTTTTTGTCCATCGCTTGGCGATTTAAAAACGACCTTGAGCCATCCAGAGTCAACAAGTCATCGAGAACTTTCAGCGAATCAGCGGAAGCAACTTGGAATCCACCCGGGAACGATTCGCTTATCGGTCGGAATCGAAGCGGCAAGCGACATTTTTTCCCACCTCGAACGTGGTCTCGAGGCAATTGCTTGAAGGCCGCCACTGAAAGTCGAAAAAGCGAAGCGGCAATCGCTCTAGACGGGTACGGTGAGTCCGATATGATAAGGGCTCAAGTTTCCCCAAATCCCCAATATTAAAACCCCACCCACACACTATCCTTAGGAGCCTCATTTTGGCCAAAGAGAAAGAAGAAGCACTCGAAGTTGAAGGAACGGTTACACAGGCCTTAGCCAATACCCGTTTTCGCGTTCAAATCGAAGGAGGGCATGAGGTCATCGCCCACGTTGCTGGTCGGATGCGAAAATTTTTCATCCGGATTGTGCCCGGCGACAAAGTCAAGGTTGAACTCTCTCCGTACGACCTGACCAAGGGGCGGATCACCTACCGCGAGCGTTGAAGCATGGAATCGCGGGGCATATCGTCCACTCGTCTGAACACAGGTAGGCACCAAGACGCGGCATGCGATGTTCTCGCACTCTCGATTCAGTGAGTCGCTTGAGTCGATAGGACCTATCTTGAACTCAATCTTCCGGTATTTTTCTCGCCTCAGAAGGGGTTCAAAGGCGCGGTGTCCGTTCCGTCCAACGCCTGCCCCCATCCTTTTCCCCCGATTCGGGCGATTTGTCTCACGGCACCTGCCCGAAGAGACCACTTGCGGGGTACAATGCCGGAAAGATGCTTCAGTTGGCGCAACCTCTCTGAGGGCCAAGAAACAGAGAACCACGGAACAAAGAAATCGAGGATTTTTTCATGCGACACTCTGCGCGTTTTCTCCCGCTGTTTTTTTGCAGTCTGCTTCTTTTCACAACCTGCTTTTTTTCAGTCGCTCTTGGCGACGATGACCCTTCGGTCGCTGTCGTTTCAGTCAGCAGTTACGACAAACTGATGGAGCATGCGGCAGTCGTGGGTGAAATCGTTGGTTTTCCCAACGCCCAGCAAATGATCCAACTGCAGATCATGCAATTGACCGGAGGCAAGCCACTTGTCGGACTCGATCAAACGAAACCGATGGTTGTCGATGTCAAATTAGGACAAGCACAGCCTTACTGGATTGCATGCCTGCCCATTACCGATTTTGAAGGCCTGCTTAAATCACTACCGCCCCCACTCGCGGAAACTGAAGACGTCGGAGATGGTGTGCTCTTACTCAAGGCATCCGAAAGCCCCCTGTATGCTAAGGCGGGCAAGGGTTGGACCTATTTTACGGATCAAAAAGAATACCTCTCTACGCTCCCCAAAGACCCGGCTTCGCTTGCCGGTGATCTTCCAAGCAAGTATGTGCTTGCCGGTCGGGTGAATATGCAGAATGTACCTAAGGCAAAGCGATCAGAACTCATTGGCTTTCTCGAACTCTTGAGCCAACTACAACTCGCCGGTGCAGCCGAAGCCGGGAGCGACATGGAAGCGCAACAGGCCATGATGAAAGACAATATCGCCCGCCTGAGCCAATGGGTTGATGATACGGAAGACGTCACCATCGGTGTCGCAATTAACGGGGATGAAAAAACTGTACATCTTGATTTCTCCACGACCGCCGTTGCAGACACCCAAACCGCAAAGTCGTACAAACGTTTCCAAAAAGGAACATCTGCGCATGCCGGTTTTCTTAACGTTGATGCGGCGGTTGCCGGTGCTGTGCACCTGACAGGCAAACCGCCGGAAGAGGAAATCAATTACGCTGATAAGCAGGAAAAGGTTTCCCAGAAGCAGATGACTCAGGCGATTGACAACGCAGATGACTTATCCGACGACCAAAAAGACGTTGCGAAAGCATCCCTGGGAAAACTATTGAATGTAATGTTCGACACGATTCGGTCCGATAGCTTCCAGGCAGGATTTGCAATGATGCTCAACAATAAATCGTCGATTGTGATGGGCGCCCAGGTCAGTGATGGCGACGCGGTTGAGAGTGCACTCAAGCCAATGATCGAAATGGCAAGTGCGCAGGCTGGGATACCAGGTCCCGACTGGGAGGCGGAAAACCATGCGTTCCATCGCATCCACACCTGGAAAAACATCCCCATGCCGGACGACGATGCGAAAGATGTTTTTGGCGACCAGTTAGAAGTAGCGATTGGTGTCAACGCGGAGAGCATTTATCTTGCGGTCGGTGGAAATGGGATTAATGATCTTAAAAAAGTGATCGACGCGTCGGCGAAGGCAAGCGATGAAAAGATGGAGCCTGCTGAAGCGGTGGTGCATCTGGGATCGATTATGCAATTTGCGGTGGAAGTCGATAAAAAAAATGGTGCGATGTACCTACCGATTGCCAGCATGCTCGAGGAGAAGGATGCGATTCGTTACGGAATCCAGCAGATACCGAACGGCATTCGCGCACGGATCACGATGGAGCAGAATATCTTGCGGGCGATGCCCCTGATGAGCATGACGTTCGGCGCTGGATTGCCGGATGCGAATTGATCGCTCCGGAGCCGAGCAAGGTCATGCGCTCGTTACCGTGAATGGTACCGTGACTGGGACTGCTACCGCCACGTTTGGGTTGTGGCTCGGCTCAGGCTTTGGTCCGGCGCAACTGTCCACATGCGGCGTCAATCCGTGACCCCTTGCGCCGGCGAACCTGGATATTTATGCCCCGCTCGGTGAGTAGCGAGGAGAACGCCTCGACCGTTTCGGCAGCAGGCGTCTTGTAAGGAAGACCGGCCACGGGATTGTAAGGAATCAAATTCAAAAGCGCGGGCCGTCCCCGCAAGAGACCGGCCAATTGCAGGGCATCTTCCCTTCGATCATTGACCCCACCCAAAAGCACGTATTCATAGGTCAACCGCCGCCCTGATGCCTCAAAATATGCGTCAGCAGCTGTAAGAATGGGTGTAAGACCCGACTTCGTATTAACCGGCACCAGTTTATTGCGCAGCGCGTCATTGGCGGCGTGCAATGAAACGGCCAAATTATACGAGACAGCAGCTTCGGCCAGCCGCTGCATTGCGGTCGGCAAACCCACCGTTGAAATTGTTATGCGCCGCGGGCTAATTCCCAGTCCTTCCTGCTGCGAGGCAATCGCCAGCGCGGGCATGAGGTTCACCAGATTCGCGAGCGGTTCTCCCATCCCCATCACCACAATGTGGCTGAGCCGTTCATCGGCGGGCAACAGGCGTCCGAGGCGAAGCATTTGCTCCACAATCTCACCCGAAGTTAAGTTGCGATCTACACCATCAAGTCCACTCGCACAAAAAACACAGCCCATCGCACAACCGACTTGCGTGCTAATGCAAATGGTTCGTCGCTCGCCATCGCGCAAGAGAACACATTCTATTTTTTTCCCGTCTGCTAACTCCAAAAGCAATTTTTCCGTTCCATCCTCTGCTTTTTGATGTGCCGCGGTCCGCGTTGTCCACCATTGAAAATGACTGGCCAACTCTTTCCGCAGTTCCAGAGGAAGGTTGGTCATATCTGCGAACGACTCGGCCTGCGAGGCATAAATCCATCGCCGGATTTGCGCCGCCCGAAAAATCGGTAGCCTTTGCTGGGTCACCCAAGCATCAAGGAGTTGTGTATCAGGATCCAAAATGTGCTGCATGTTTGTTCTCGGACAGAAGCAATCACGAGATGCTTGATTAGCATCGCGCATGCGAAGTATTCATTCAAAAATAAAATGCTGTAGCAAAAAGGTCGCTGCCAGAATCAAACCGATGATCGCGATTAACCCGATGAGCGTACCCCACGAATGCTTTCCATAGGGCGATAGACCCGATGGCCGAGCTTTACTAGAACCTAAGATTTTTCTGATCGCTTGCACAGGATGGCCACGCTTCTGCTCCAAAAGGTCCTGAAGAAAACCTTGCACATACCTTGCATTGAATGGTCGCTGTGCCGGATGCTTTGCCATCAGTTGCTCGATCATCGCTTCAAGTTCTTTCGGGGCATCTGGAACCTTATCGCGAATCTTGGGCGGATCGCTATTGAGGTGCTGATCAAAGATTCTTGCAAAATTCGCGCCATCAAAAGGTTGGTAGCCGGTGATCATTTCGTACAGCAGACAGCCCAAGGCATAGAGATCTGTTTTATCCGAGATATTGGTATCGGCACAGATCTGTTCGGGAGACATGTAGCCATATGTTCCCACCGTCAAACCAATATCGGTCAAATCAACTTGATGTGTATCGCGAGCGATTCCAAAGTCTCCGAGTTTGAGGTCGCCAGATTCATCCATAAAAAGATTGGAGGGCTTCAAATCTCGATGAATAATCCCATGATTGTGCGCGTGTTGGAGTGCCGAACAGATTTGAATTCCGAAATGACATGCCTCCTCCCAAGGAAGATGGCCGTGAATGGTTAATTGATCCTTAAGCGACCCCGCGTCGACCAGTTCCATCACATAGTAAGGCCGGCCTCCTGCGGTACCGCCGGTCAGGTAGTGAACGATATGAGGATGATCCAACTTTTCGAGAATGGACATCTCGCGATAGAACCGATGCGCAATATGCGAATCATCCAGAATCTGTGGCAACAGAATTTTAATCGCCACATCCTGGCCCGTGAGTTTATCAATCGCACGATACACCGTGCCCACGGTCCCGATACCGAGTACAACACCTAGTTTATAATGTGAGATGGTCCCCATAGATCCGTTGCCTCGCTTCGCCACTCGATGCCGGAGGCTGCGCATCGCGAGCAAGAATGCTTGCCCTAGGTTGCCAACTTTTATGCAGAATACGGCACGCAAGCTCTGAGAGCAAATAGCTTTCATATTATGACACAAACAACAGAAAAAATTACCGCAGCTTTACCTGAATGTTCAAATTTTGAAATTACACCAGCGTGCTGATCTTCGGCGTGGCACTTGAATCCGCTCTACAATACTGCTGTAATAGGGGCGAATCAGGGTAAAAGTCTCCGGCTTTCACAGACCGCCGGTACTTCGCTCGTAGCGACGGCCCGCTGGCAGACGCTATTTATGGATTATGGATCTTCTGCGGGTATACGCTTTTTCTTCACTTCTCCCGGCGGAATCAATCAAATGCAAGTCAGGTATTTACAACCAATGCTTCTTCTGTTGCTCGCGATGAGTGCCGGATGGCATGCGCACGGTGATGAACCGGTCCCCCAAGGATTTTCCGCTCTCTTTAACGGGCGCGACCTTTCCGGATGGCAAGGACGCGGCCACGAAGATCCCAAAAAATGGGCGGCCCTCGATGAGGAAACGCGGAGAAAAAAACAGGCGACCGACAATGCGAATCTACATGATCATTGGCGCGTCGAGGACGGGATCATCATCAATGATGGCCAGGGAGTTTTTTTAACGACCGAAAAAGATTACGGCGACTTCGAACTCTTACTCGATTGGCGGATGGTTCACCCCGGAAGCGATAGTGGCATCTACCTCCGAGGGTGCCCTCAAATCCAAATCTGGGATCCTAATAATCCGAAGGAAAAAAAGAATGGCGCCGAGTACGGATCGGGAGCGATGTGGAATAATAATCCCGAAAGTGAAGGCCGATTTCCGTTGGTGCGCGCTGACAATCCGATTGGTGAGTGGAATCGACTCAAAATTCGCATGCAAAAAGACCGTGTCACCGTTTATCTCAACGGAAAGCTTGTCGTAGACAATGCGGTGATGCACAATTATTTTGATCGCGAGTCACCCATGTTTCCTCGAGGACCGATTCAAGTCCAGACCCACGGAGGCGAAATGCAATTTCGCAATATTTACCTCCGAGAACTAAACGGAAAAAATCAATAGCTGCTAACACGGGAATCGTCTTTATGGAACATTGGCCACTCGGTGTTTTTGCCAGTATTGATGCTGGCCTGGGGGTTCGTCTCGAGGTAGCGCGCGAACTGGGAGTCAAGACGATCCACCTGCATACACCGCANAGAGAATCGCGAACCGAAGGACAGGCCAGAGAATTTCTAGCGCAACTCGACGATTTCGGCATTACCATCACCTGCGTTTTTGGTGGATTTGAAGGAGAAAGCTATGCCGATATTCCTACGGTGAAAAACACTGTAGGACTGGTTCCACTCGCAACGCGAACGGCGCGTCTTGCCGAGATGAAAGAGATCGCCGACTTTGCCCGAAGGCTGGGCGTCGCGGTGGTGGGCCTGCACATCGGTTTTGTGCCCCACGAGAAGAGCGACCCGGATTACAGCAAGATTGTGTCGGTTACCCAGGAACTTTGTGACCACGCAGTTGCACAGGATCAAGCCATTCACCTCGAGACCGGCCAAGAGCCGGCCGATGTTTTGCTCCNATTTTTAGCGGACGTCGACCGAGAAAANCTNTTTNTCAACTTCGATCCCGCCAACATGATTCTCTATGGNGTCGGAGAACCGATCGAGGCTTTGGAAAAACTTGGTTCNCGCGTACGNAGCGTGCACTGTAAAGATGCCACTTGGTCTGACGAGCCAGGCGTGACTTGGGGTGCGGAAGTCCCCCTGNGCCAAGGCGATGTGGGNATGGAGACTTATTTNCAAACGCTGAAAAAAATAGGCTACACCGGTCCGCTCACGATCGAGCGGGAAATCCCTCAGGAGCCGGCAAGACAAAAGGCAGAGATATCGGGAGCACTCGACTTACTGCAATCNCTGAAAACAAATATNGGAATCTAANACAAACGAGGGCAACAAGCGATGATTCAGACACGACTTTCGATCATGATGTTTCTGCAGTTTTTCGTTTGGGGTGCGTGGTTCGTGACATTAGGCCAATGTCTCGGTGGAAACAACCTGGGAGACTTCGGGGGTGGCTCTTATGGGAGTGCTCCGATTGCCGCCATCATCGCGCCACTCTTTTTAGGACTCATTGCCGATCGTTTTTTTGCCTCGGAAAAAGTAATGGGAATCTTATTTCTGTTGGGTGGCGTGTTCATGGGACTCGGATATATGTATGCGTCCGANGGTAANGGNCAGATGATGGTTTGGATGTTCATCGGACACATGCTTTGCTATATGCCATCCCTGGGCTTAAGTAACACCATTACTTTCACCCACGTTCCGGATCAGAATGACTTCCCCAAAATCCGTGTCTGGGGGACNATCGGCTGGATCGTGGCCGGACTCTTTGTGGGCTTCATGGGATGGTCTAGTGATTTAAAAATTCTTTTTCTGGCTGCGGGCGGCTCGATTTTGATGGGAATTTATTGTTTCTCGCTCCCCCACACGCCGCCTCCGGCACGCGATAAACCAATCAACTTGCGTACGCTATTGATGTTTGATGCCATCAAATTGATGGCGAGATTCCCTTTTCTCGTATTCATCATCTGCTCGACACTCATTTGCATTCCACTTGCATACTATTATGGAATTGCCTCCATGTATCTCGGCAATACCGGTTTTTTGGCCCCTGCCTCGGCAATGACCGTCGGCCAAATGTCGGAAATCTTTTTCATGCTTTTGATTCCGTTTTTCTTCCGCAGACTGGGAGTCAAAACCATGATCCTGGTAGGCATGCTGGCCTGGGTGCTAAGGTACGCACTCTTTGCGATGGGTGCAGGCGACCAGGTCGCGTGGATGTTATTTTTAGCCATCGCGCTGCATGGCATCTGCTACGACTTCTTTTTCGTCACTGGTTTCATGTATACCGACAAGGTTGCAAGCAAAGATGTCCGGGGACAAGCTCAAGGCATGCTGGTTTTTTTCACCCAGGGCGTGGGGATGTATTTTGGCTATCGAATCGCGTTCGCTGAGCAAGCGAAAACGGTCACCGAGTATCAAACGCTGACCGACGCCATCAATGCCACAAGGACCGGTCAGCTTTCCTTCGTGGACAAACTCAAAAACATGTTTTCCGTGGAGCTGCCTGCGGTTGATGCTCAATTACTTACAGATGCCATGGCACAATGGAGAGAATTTTGGTGGTTACCGACCATCATGGCGGGCGTGATCGCAGGTATTTTCTTCGTGCTTTTCTGGGATAAAGTCAACATTGGCCGAGACGACACCGTCGCAGAGAACGCTTAGGAACCTGTTATGCTTCGTGTGGGAATTGCCGGACTCGGCTTTATGGGAATGATCCACTACCTTTCTTACCAAAAAGTAAGAGGGGCCAAGGTGGCTGCAATTTGCGAGCAAACGCGCAAACGACTTTCTGGCGATTGGCGGGACATAAAGGGAAACTTCGGCCCTGCTGGCGAGCAAATGGATCTTTCGGGAATCGCCACCTATGACGACCTCGACGCGATGCTTGAGAACCCAGAAATCGACATGGTCGACATCACGCTGCCCCCAGCCCTGCACGCCGATATTGCCTGTAAGGCGCTGCGGAAGGGCAAGCATGTCTTTTGCGAAAAACCAATGGCACTGAAGCTGAGTGATTGTAGCCGCATGATTGCTGCTGCACAAAAAGCGAAACGCCAATTGCTTGTTGGACACGTGCTGCCACTTTTGCCAGAATACGCCTGGGCCCGTAAGGTGATTGATGACGGTCGTTACGGAAAATTGCTCGGCGGAAGTTTTCGTCGCGTCATCTCCGACCCCGCTTGGCTGAAGCATTACTGGAAAGCGGAAGTTGTCGGCGGCCCTATGCTCGATCTGCATATCCACGATGCCCACCTGATTCGCCTGCTGTTCGGAATGCCGATCGCCGTTTCCACAACCGGGCGATCCCGTGGCCAGCTTGCTGAATACTGGTCGACGCAATTTCGCTTCAAAAAGAATTTGGCCGTAACGGCAACGAGCGGAACGATCGATCAACAAGGACGTCCCTTCGATCATGGCTTTGAAATCCACCTGGAAAAGGCGACCCTCCTATTTCAATTTGCTGTAATCGGAGATGATGGCAAATACCTTTGCCCACCCACCCTCCTTGACCATCGTGGCAAAACAAAATCGGCAAAGATGCCTGCTGGCGACCCGATGATGAACGCCTTTCAAGCCGAACTGAAAGCCGTGACAGAGTCGGTCCGTGCCGGCAAAAAAAACCCTTTGCTGGGCGGCAATTTGGCTCGTGATGCAATCGCTATTTGTCAGGCGGAGACCAAAAGTCTCCTTCAGAAAAAAACCATTACCATTAAATAAAAACCTCCCGTGCCGCCCATTACTTTCTCAAAGATGCAAAAACTTCTGCCCTATCTATCGCTCATGCTCTTGATCGCCTCTTTCTGTCAACCGGTGTGTGGAGAAGAAGACGGCTTCACGTCCCTGTTNAATGGACGCGACCTTCGGGGTTGGATCGGGGCAACCGATCAATATCGGGTCGAAGACGGCCTTCTCGTATTACCCAAAGGCCGGGGCGGGAAGTTGCTTACGGAAAAACAATTNGATAATTTCATATTAAGATTTGATTTCAAGCTGACATCAGGGGCCAACAATGGCCTGGCAATCCGCGCACCGATCAAGGGTGATGCAGCGTACAATGCGATCGAACTCCAGATACTCGACAACAGTTCGGACCGCTGGCCTAATCTGAAACCGTATCAGACACACGGTTCCATCTACGGGGTAGCGCCTGCCAAACGTGGCTTTCTCAAGCCTGTGGGGGAATGGAACGCACAGGAGGTCCGATGCAACGGTCGGAACATCCATGTGATCCTNAACGGACACACGATTCTTAATGCCAATCTCGACCAGGTCACATCTACGGGGAAAACAATCGACGGACAACCGCACCCGGGATTAAAAAACACCGAGGGACATCTCGGTTTCTTAGGACATGGGGACCGCGTGGCTTTTCGGAATATTCGTATTCGCCCACTAAACCCCGATCAATAAAAGCAAGGAGCAGCGAGACCAGAGTGAGTACCACAAACAACTATAACGCCCTAGAAAAGATCCCTTGTGAGGTCTTCAGCCATGCCGACGATGCAAGCGTCGCCGTGGCCCAAAAGATTCGCGACTTAATTGAAGAACGTGCCCGCGTNGGCAAGATGTGTGTGCTGGGCCTAGCAACCGGAAGCACTCCGGTTGAGATTTACAACGAACTGGTCCGAATGCATCGGGATGATGGCCTGTCGCTTGCTAACGTGATCACNTTCAACCTCGATGAATATTTTCCGATGCAGCCAAATGAGTTGCAAAGCTACGTCCGGTTCATGAATGAACATTTGTTTGACCGAGTCGATATCGATCAAGCAAACATCCATATTCCGGATGGAACCCTGGCGGAGACCGACGTGAATGCTGCGTGTCAACGATACGAGCAAGCAATCGTTGATGCAGGCGGGATCGACATCCAAATCTTGGGCATCGGCCGAACAGGTCACATCGGCTTCAATGAACCGGGATCGGGGAAAACAACCCGGACTCGGTTGATTACCTTAGATCGCATTACGCGTCGCGATGCCGCGAGCGATTTTTTTGGCGAGGAAAATGTTCCCCGCAAGGCGATCACCATGGGGGTGGGCACCATTCTCGATGCCCGGCGCATTTTTCTGCTTGCATTCGGTGAACATAAAGCACCGATCATCGCCGAGGCTGCTGAAGGTTCTATCACTCCTTCGGTAGCTGCCAGTTTNCTCCAGCAGCATCCGAGTGCGACTTTCATGCTCGATGATGCCGCTGCCGAGCGACTCACACGCTGCCAATCCCCATGGCGAATAGGCAGTGTACATTGGGATGAAAAAAAGATTCGCAAGGCNACCATCTGGCTGGCACAAAAATTAAATAAGCCTATTTTGAAATTGACTGAAGAGGACTACAACGAGGAAGGTCTTCAAGATTTGTTAGCCGAACATGGTATGGCGTACGACATCAATCTAGCTGTCTTCCGCCACCTNCAAAGTACGATCACNGGTTGGCCTGGCGGAAAACCAGAGGAACATAAAAAACCCGGGGATCGGCCTCAGGAGCACGACGATATTTTNCCGAAACGTATTTTAATATTTTCCCCGCATCCGGATGACGATGTGATCTCAATGGGAGGAACGCTCATTCGCCTGGTAGAACAGGGGCACGAAGTCCATGTTTCCTATCAGACATCCGGAAACATCGCAGTTTTCGATGAAGATGCTATCCGGTTCGCCGAATATGCTTCCGAATTCAATCACCTTTTTGAAATTGCTCCCAAGAAAACGGCCTCTCTGGAGGCCCACGTCGATGAATTCCTGAAGCATAAAAAGCCGGGACAAGTCGACAGCCAGGAAATCCAAGGTATCAAAGGCCTGATTCGACGTTCCGAAGCCCGTGCTGCCGGGCGAACGTGTGGCGTCCCGAACGAGCGATTGCATTTCCAGGATCTACCTTTTTATGAAACCGGTAGAGTGCGAAAAAAGCCACTCTCTGAAGAAGACATCGCCCTGACGATGGAATTGCTGCAAAAAATTAAACCACATCAGATTTATGCCGCTGGTGATCTCTCTGATCCGCATGGAACGCATCGCACCTGTCTGACGGCCGTTCTTACCGCCTGCAAAAGGCTGAAGGACGAATCCTGGTATCGCACCACCCAAGTGTGGTTGTATCGCGGTGCGTGGCAAGAATGGAGTCCGGACGATATTGAAATGGCAGTCCCCTTAAGTCCAAAAGAAGTCAGTCAGAAGCGAAACGCCATTTTCAAGCATGAATCACAAAAAGATCGTGCCCTGTTTCCCGGAGTCGACATTCGAGAATTCTGGCAGCGCGCTGAACAGCGCAACCTCGAGACGGCCAATATGTATGACTCTCTCGGATTAGCCGAGTACGCGGCCATCGAAGGCTTCGTACGCTGGAACGGTCAAAGTGAGATTTAGTGACTGCGGCTTGATAGCCCAGAGATCGCCCAGAGCGGAAGTAAAAAAAACTGCCGATCGATTGGATCGGCAGTTATGCGTCTCGTGGGCGAGGCTGAGCGTTGACTAGTTCGTGCAACCGAGCAGCCCTTGGCTCAATTCGATGGCCTGCTTTCGCAGATACTCCATTTCACTGAGCATCGCCCGCAGTTTCTCTTTGTTTGCGCCTTTGTACATCTTCTCAGTGGCCTTTTCGTAGGTGCTGTTCCAACTCAGCCACAGCATAATTGCCTCATTCCACTCCGGCCGACCGCTTGTCGGTGCCGANNNCTTTTCGTCGGACTCGGTCGACATTTCCANNACTTCNNCAAGTTCTGGACGGGGTTTCTCGCAGAAAAAACGCTTGTCGCGTCTGTTATGAATTCCAGAGATCCGAGTTGAATTGCCTGCCCTACGGCCACGACCACGCGATGAATGACGAGAACGCTGGTTTCGACTACGGGAGGCAACTTTCATTTCGCTTCTCCTTCACTTTTCTTCTAGGTTCCGGGGGGCCACCGATGGCCCGAATTCTGTCCTCTTCACCTCTATAAGCGTCGAAAAGCCAATAATTGGGCATTTAATTTGGCATTTTTTCTGGTCCTCTATGATAAAATCGCCGTAACTACATAATATAAAGGGGTTATGGATATCTGTTTTTCCCTGCCCCAATACCCATAGTCGAGTCGGGACGGGGAAATTAATCGTTTATTATTCGGTTTGCCCGCGAGAGCGGGGCCTGAAAGAGTCCTATGAGCGACGAACTTCAAGGTCAAACAATCCAGCTGCTCAAAGCATGCCGCAAGTTGGAAGGTTCCGCAGCGGAGGCACTGCTTGATCACCTCTATGCCGAACTGAAGGCAGTGGCCTCAAGACAGCTACGTGGCGAATTGCCGGGACACGAGTGGCAAACGACAGATGTGGTCCACGAAGCCTTTTTGAAGCTGATGGATCAGGCTCAAATCAATTGCACCGATCGAACGCATTTTCTCGCCCTGGCAGCCACGGCCATGCGACGCCTCCTGGTCGATCATGCCCGTCATCGCAATCGCGCAAAAAGGGGCGGGGATCGACACCGCGTCGATCTACTGATCAATCATATTCCTGCGGCGGACAGCAACCAACGTGTTGATGTCATTGCGCTTGATGAAGGACTCAACGCGCTGGCCAAACTCAATGAGCGACAGGCCAAAATCGTTGAAATGCGTTACTTCTCAGGTATGACGATCGACGAAACGGCTGCGGCACTTAATGTATCGCCGCGAACAGTCAAAGGCGACTGGCGATTGGCAAGAGCCTGGCTAAAACGCTATCTGGACGAGACAACGAGCACATGAACCGCGACAAACACCAACAGATAACCGATCTGTTTCTCGAGGTCTGTGATCTGGAGGCCGAGGCTCAGGAAAGCACGTTAGCAGCTTTGTGCGGGAAGGACCTCAATCTGATTAAAGAGGTTCAAACACTGCTGCTCCAGGACCGTCTTCCCGGACTCGAGGACGAGGTCGATCCAGATCAATCACCCGCAGAGCAACGCGTCGAGGAAAGTCTTGAAAAGCTTGACGACAAACTCGATCGGCGAAAGGTCATAGCGCCCTCCATTCAGGGATACGAACTCACCGCATTGATCGGCCAGGGCGGAGTCAGCCAAGTCTGGCGGGCCACCGATCTGGCTAAAAACCAGGAAGTTGCGATCAAGGTACATAACCTGACCGCCTTTTCTTCGGAAGATGCTGCTACCCGGTTTGAACGGGAAATAAAATTAGCGGCAAGTCTCGACCATCCACACATTGCAGCCATCTATCATTCTGGAAAAGATGGTGACATTTACTACTACACCCTTCAACTGATCAAAGGGAAACGCCTCGATATTTTTGCCCGTGATCGGGAATTGCATGACGAGGCAATCTTACGACTCTTTTCCATTGTCTGCAGTGCATTGGCGCACGCGCACGAGCGTTCAATCATCCATCGTGATTTGAAGCCTTCGAATATCCTTGTTTCTTCTCAAGGGCACCCGTATGTCCTCGACTTTGGATTAGCCAAGGCGATGGAAGGGGTAATGAAGGAGGCGAGCATTACCATGGAAGGGGATATCATTGGTACGCTTGAGTTCATGGCCCCCGAACAGGCCGTGGGAGATCAGCAGAAAATCGGGATGGCAACGGATATCTATAGCATGGGACTTATTCTTTATCGTTTGCTCACCAAAAGATCTCCCATTGATACCTCCGGTTCGCGATACGCCCTACTGAAGCGCATGCAAAACGGCGAAATTACCTCTCCGGAGAAATTCCGTGACGACTTGAGTCCCGAAATCGTGCGGATCGTGATGCGGTGCCTGGAAAGGGAGCCTGAAAATCGCTACGCGTCAGCGAAAGAACTGAACAAAGATATTCGTAGCGTTATCCGCTCGATCCGCTTCAAGTAGCTAAAGAATTCGGGGAAAGAGACAGCGCCGTGTCTTGATGCTTTGGATGCTCGTAATGCCTCAGCTAAGCCCAACGTCAATCTGATTGTCGACCATCAGATCGTCAGTCGCCTCCATGGCGGCATGCTGCGCAAGTTGAAACGGGTGAAACGAGGAACAAAATCCCTCGATGACCACATGGGTCCCGGTGAGAAACACATCCAGATTCCGCACTCTTCCCTGCGTGACACGCTTAATCTTGGACTTAATCTGCTCGGCAAGCTCTTCCGCAGAGGAAAAAAGGGGACCAGTACCACGGTGTGGAATGCTCGAAACCTTTCGCTCAATGGGCCAAGTGGTCTGATGCATAATAAACCCCCTTTTCAAAATTGCCGGAACCCTTCATCCATAGATTGCCATCTGGCAACGAGACCGGACAAAAAATCCGACCACCGATAAAAAATCCGGTCCAGGCGGCGAGCTACTTCCTTGCTCGCCTTAGCGATGACCGGACTNCTACCGGATTCCTAATATTCCAGAAGCCCTTCGCTCAATTCGACTGCATCTAATCGAAGTTGGTCCATCTCATCAAGCAGGGCTTCCAACTTTTCGGTATCCTCGCCTTCCTGGAACAGTTTGCCTGCGAGCTCTTCGTAGGCCGTACTCCACTGCAACCACATGCCGATTACGCGGTTCCAGGAGGCGGTCTCATCTGTAGCAAGAGCATCGTCAGCATCCACTGCCTCGAGCTTGCCGACAAAATCACCCTCCTCAACACTTGAAGCCGGATTTCCTGGGAAACGCCGGGCCTGGTGATCTTCGACTCCTAAAATATTTGCTCCGCAATCCGAGACGATATGCGTCTTACACGATTCGTTGGGCACTGAAAAACCACCGCGGGTATCCCAGGAGTTGTCGGCTGTGATGCTCATTTTACTCTCCCTTAGCAAATAACATTCGTTGAATTGGGTCGGAGACGATTTCTGTCTGCCCGTCTTCCATTGTTAAATGCGTCAAAACGATCAGAAAAGGGCATATTTTTTTGCTTATTTTTTTGAGGCCGCTGGCAATGCAGCCTCAAAACCTCTGTTTTTGAGGTTCTTTGAAGCTGACTCTACTCCAGGACGCGGGCCGCGACGCGTTGGTAGAGAAAAGATATGCCCAGGAGAGCCAGCCCTAAAACAAATGCGGCAAGAATCCGGGCCAGTTGATCAAGCTGACTTAAGTCGACGAGAAAAACTTTCAGTAAAATGGGCGCAAATGCCAAAAGGCCAAGCACGCGATAAAAGAGACTCTGGGTGATAAAACCCCAGACAACAACGGCAACCGCAAATAAAATCCAGGCAACCGAGTAAGTCGCCAGTTCCGCCTTCCACCATTGGCCGGTGTAGGATGCAAAGTAGTTTTCAATATCCAGATTGATCGCCATAAACAACACGAAGCACCCGTAAACGCCCATCACATACCGCATCGGCCGTTCTGCTCTGCGAAGCGGGGCCTCATCGGCGGCGGCTGGAAAGAAATAGTGCCGATAACCACTCGCGATGGCAAACGCTACACCAGCAAGCAAGGCGAGTGCGGCAAAGCGACCATTAACCACGGGCACAAATGGCTGAAAATAACCGCCTACCCAATGAAAATCGATCTCGGTTCCCAGCGCAACGATAGAAACCGGTAGCCAAACGACTATCGCTGCATAAATACGGACTGCAAGGCGATGGAAAATGAGCCCCAGCATCCAGACAACCAGCAAGTCGAGCGTCCAGCCCACCAGCATCTCACGTGGGATTGGTTCATCTCCTGTATGGAAGTAGTGAAAGATCGTGACCATCACCATAATATTGCCCAAGCCAAGTGCGATCCCTCCGGTGATCGACTCCCAGTGATTTGGTCGCGCACGTTGAAGCCCCTTACCCTCACCCTCAGAATTCGGCACCCGACGCGGCATCCACCAAGCCAAACTTCCGCCAATCAGCATCAGCAGGCTAACCAGAAGCAATTGCAACGAGTCCACATGGCTTTCCATCGGAATACGATACGCCGAGAGACAATAAACGAGCACGGCACTGACCAAGAACTGGCGGTCGCGGTAATACAGCCCAATGCCCATCAGCACCAAACCCTCCACGGCCCAGGCGACCGACAGATAATTCAAATTTTCAAGCTGCAGCGGCGCGATCAGCGTCAAAAAGAGCAGCGCCAATGCCAAGTGCGTACGAGGCATGCGATCTTGATCGCTGACGCGCTGGCGAGTGACGGCGAAAAGAAGCAGATGAAGCAACGCCAAACCCGCTGCAACCGACCCCAACTGGGACTGAGCCGAGCCATGAAACAAGTTCCAGGTCAGGGCCATGAAACCGGTACTGGTACCCACGAGTGTCATCAGATCGACGGTGCGACTTTTCTCACGCCAGAGCATAGGCGGTAGCGTTACCCCGAACAAGAAGATCACTGCGTGCAGCACAGCCAACCATTCGACCTGCCACAGTGGTATGCTTCGCCCGCCCCCCACATTGATGCATCCCATAAACATGATCGTCGTGGCGAAAAATGCGATCAGTTTGAGAAAATTCCAATTCCGGAGGATTGCCGAGGTGATCAGCCCGATGTTGAGAAATGCCAGGTACACAAAAAAGACGACATAGTTCGCCTCACCGCTGCTGGTAAGAATCGGATTGAGATAGCCACCAAGAGCACCGAGTAAAATGATGCCCACGCTACGTCGCCGCACTGCAAGCACGATGGCGACGAGGGTAATCAGACTGCACTCCAAAGCCGTAAACACATATTTCCCGTCTCCAAACCACTTTGCATAGACATCGAATGTGCGGAGTCCAGCCAATGCAGTTCCATACCAGGCAAACAATCCGATTCCGGCGATCGCATGTCCGAGTCTGGAAAAGTCCCGACGGCAAATCCAAAGACCGAAAACGAGAATCCCAAGACTACTCGCGTGCAAGGCCAGCACTTTGAACCACTCAGGTGTCTGAAAGTACTGCCAGGCCCAGGGAATAAAAAAGGCGACGGCCACCAGCATGGTGGTCGCACCGATCCATGTCATCCACCGCCCCCCGATCAGCTTTTCCAAGTCTTGGATCGCTTGCTTCCCCCGCGCAGAGGTGGTCGGTTGACTGGGCGACTGGGATGATTGCGCGGGCTGCAATTCCGCGTCGGATCCCAGAGCCGGAGTTGAGCTTGGGGTCATCGCGATGTTGGACGGCTCGATCACCTCCGCCCTGACAACTTCCGCTTCGCCGGCCGGTTGCTCGGCCGACCGCTCGGCCGAAGACTGCAGCACCGNAAGTCCCGATTTTAATTCGGCCAACTCGCGTGTGAGGCGATCGATGCGTGCCGCAAGTTNCTCAANATTTTGACTCAAGGGCGGTTGGTTCTCGGGTGGAATNCTCACTCAAACGATTCTCCACATGCCATTGGAAGCCGCATCGCTGGCACTATTGGACCACGGGTCCAGGCGGGAAACAAGCCGTAGATCATTGCTCGGGGAGGTGAACTGGATTTTCTTCGGCGAGAGCGCGGCGCGCAAGATCGGGAAAATCGGTAATCAATCCGTCTGCCCCCAAGCGGGCAGACCGACGGATCTCACGTTCCATGCCCGCACCAAAAAGTGCCGACATCGGAGTCTCGCGGAAGGTGTAAATCCAGGTACTNCAACCCTGTCGCTTGGCCCGCGCGATCAATTCGGTCGGTACGTTATCTTCCCGAAACGCCGCATCAGCAAAAATGCTCTTCTTATGGACGCCGATCAGGCTGGCATACTCCGAAATCTCTTTTAATTGCGCATCAGAAGGCACGAACGGCAACAGACTTTCTTCCAGTTTTTGCGGCAACAATTGCAACAAACGCAGGTCCGTTTTTTTTGCAAGCTGTTTTAGACTTTGTGCATCGAACGATTGAATCACACAAAGATCGTCGGCAGATTGATAACCAGACTTGTGTAACAGCGTAAGAAGGCGGCCCTCGAGNGGTAGACCTTGTTTTTGATGATGAATCGGATGTTTGATCTCGGGACAAATACCCACCTTCNTCTCACTCGTTTTATTATAGTTTTCGACGANCTGTAAAATTTCCTCAAAAGTCGGGATGGAGAACTGTCCATCAAAGCGAGTGCTTCGAAAAGGGCTTCGCTCCCGGGTGCGGAGCAACTTAATTTCGTCCAAAGTAAAATCCTGGGCAAAAAATCCGCTTTCTTTTTTTCCGTCAATGATGACGGTTCGCTTTTTGCGCGGAAATTTTCCCTCAGCGTCGGTCGTGCTGCCAATTTCACAATCGTGTCGACAAATGAGCACCCCATCTCCGGTTGCAACCAGATCAACCTCGATGTAGTCAGCGCCCTGCTCCATNCCCAAGGCATAGGAGGCGAGCGTATGCTCTGGTCGGTAACCNGATGCGCCACGATGCGCAATGATCAGTGGTTTCGCATNGGAATCGCAAGAGAGAAAACACAGCAGCAAACCCAGGGTCAACGGAAGCAACGACCGCATAGATGCTATCTCCCCAGCAGTGTCGATTGCATCTGCTTTCCAAGATCGGTTGCGTGCATCATTTTTCCGTAAGGTTTGCTTGCGTGTTCAGGCCCCACCGCTACCGCAATCACCGGTGTGCTGGTGTGGGTTCCGGTTGCCCAGACGACATTCTGATCCGCAGCCACCGCACGAGCGAGTAAATTCATACGCAAATTGTCGCCAAACACGTAGAAGTCCGCATAGTCCATAATCTGCGGAACCTCCTTGCCGCCCAGATAACGGTGATCTTTGACATACAANGGATTCGGAATTCGACGGAGGATGGCTGCAGCCTGTGCTTCAGTGATCGGGAAAGGCAGTGCCGCATTGACGATGGNTGCCAACCGGGCAGGGGTCTGTTCCTTTTTATCAAGGGCATCAAATTGACGGAAAACGGAAAAATAGCTCTCTTTCTGACGGTGCAATCGATCAAGCGTTCCGGGNTGACCAAAATTAAAATCGGGCTGATGCGGTTTCCCGTCGAACGCCTCGCCTTCAAGTTGTTTGGGTTGTGGCAGATTACTCCCGGAGTAACTGAAGCCAAAACCGCCGGTCTCATGATCGGCCGTGACCACAAGCAAGGTATCCTCTCGATCCTGCATCCACTCTAAAATCACCTCCAGCGATCGATCCATGCGGAGCATCTCAGCCAGCAGGCTACCGGTGTCATTGTTATGGCAGGCCCAATCAATCTGACCGGCTTCCACCATGAGAAAAAATCCGGCTTCCCGCTGGGAGAGCAGTTGTAATGCTTTTTTAGTCATATCAGCCAAAGTNGGCTCACCGCTCANCGTTTTTACAGCCCGCTTGGTGATGGCATCCGACATCGANTCGTTGCCGAAGAGTCCCAGNACTTTACCGGATTCTATTTTCGNCAGTTCCTCCCGATTAAAGACAAGCTGGTANCCATCGAGTCGCGATTCGAGAAGCAGATTACGATTGTCTTTCCGCTTGGAAGAAAACGTATAGGCTCCTCCGGTGAGATGCTGAATTTCGTCCTGCGCTGCACTACCATCTTTTCCCGCTTCNACGGGAACCCAATTGCGCAATCCGCCACCGAGAAGGACATCGATTCCAGAGGCTGCTAAATCCGACGCGATCGCATTCTCTTCCGAGCGATGCGGTCGGTGGGCAGCAAANGCTGCNGGCGTCCCATGCGTCAACCGTGTGTCNGTAACCAAACCCACGGCTTTGCCCGCAGCTTGNGCTTTTTCCAAAATCGTTTCCACGCGATCTCCCGCTGCGTCGATGCCGACCATCTCCGCCCCTGCAGCCACGCCACTGGCCAACTGAGTCGCGGCAGCGGCCGAATCAGTGACCAACACTCCGGGGGGCGAAGTGCGAATCAAACCGATCACGCCTCGATCCATTGCCTCCTCTAATGCAGTCTCCCGATCCGTATAAATCGAATGCGGCGCCTGGTTGGCGTAGGCCGTCAGCAGNCCCATCTGCTGGGGCCCCATGCCATCACCAATNAGCAGAATGAGATTTTTTACTTGGGCCGNTTCNGGGCGNTCACCCGCGTAACAAGGGAATGNCCCAACCACCANCACGAGCAATAAAANCNNGTAAAACAAACCGTTCCATCGCATAGAGAACCCCTCTGCGAANAAAAACACCGGAAGCCNACACNGGGAGAATAACGCCCAGACCCTNGNGGANGCAAGGAATCATCTCGACNNNTTCCNCCGCCGCGGGGNCGNNNCNNCCNNACCACGGGTTGGACCTTGCGGACCGGGGCATCAATTGTTCAGATACACGTTAATCTAGGGCTTAGCGGTTGTTTTTGGGCTATTTTCTTCATGGTAGATGGAATGGACCGAGGGAAAATCGAGGCGCTCATTGCGACCCGCCAAACGGGCTTCACGCTGCCACAGCCCTTCTATCTCGATCGCGCGATCTACGCGATTGAAATCGAGCAAATTTGGCGGACTGGCTGGTTGTTTGTAGCCCACGACTGCGAAATACCGTCGGTCGGAGACTATCTGACCTGGGATATTGGTGAGGATTCCATCCTGATTCTCCGCGACGATGAGGGAGAAATTCGCGCGTTCCATAATCTCTGCCGACATCGGGGTACGCGACTCTGCAGCCAACAACAGGGACACGTCGGCCGCATTGTTTGTCCCTACCATCAATGGACCTATGACCGATCCGGTCAACTTTGCTCTGCCCGTGGCATGGAGGCAGATTTGAATTATAAGGAATGGTCGTTGCTACCGGTGACGGTGGCTACCGCCGCTGGCATGATTTATATCTCACTAGCAGACAATCCACCTCCGTTTGACGGTGTCGGTAAACAAATCGCTGCTGCTGCTGCTCCCCAGGGGCTGAACCGCGCAAAAGTTGCCTGTGCGATCGATTACGAGATCGAAGCGAACTGGAAATTGGTCTGGGAAAATAATCGCGAGTGTTATCACTGCAATGTAAATCACCCGCAGTACATTCGCGCAAACTTTGACCACTACAACGAGGATGATACGAACGGTGCGATCCAAACACGGATAGCACAACAACTTCAGCGCAACAAAGAGCATTTGGCCGCAACCGGCCTGACTGCAACCCACCAATCGACCGGAATGGCCAGTTTTCCAGATCCGGAGAACGTCGATGGATGGTGTGCAATCAACCGGACAGTATTGGTTGAAGACTACATCAGCGAGACGATGGACGGTCAACAAGTAGCCCCACTGATGGGTGATTATGTGGATCCCCACGTGGGCACATTACGGATGCGGACCATGCCGAACATGTGGAATCATTCCAGTTGTGACCATGTGGTCACCACGCGACTGCTCCCCGCAGGTCCAGATAGAACGCTGGCGCGCGTGGTGTGGCTTGTCGACCAGGATGCGGTCGAAGGGCGGGACTTCACGCTTGAGCGTCTTCTTCCCTTCTGGCAGCTNACCAGNGAACAGGACTGGGACCTCTGCCGCGCTGCNCAGCAGGGAATTTCCTCCAGGGCCTACCGCCCCGGCCCCCTTTCAACGTACAAAGAGTGGAACGTCGAGGCATTCATTTGCTGGTATCTTGAGCAATTGACCCCCTCGAGTGAATCGTAGAGCCCTTTTAGACCCCGGAGTATTTCATGTCTCAAAAGACTGCAGACGTTCTCGTTATCGGTGGTGGTGTTGCCGGACTAAGCACCGCACTGCAACTGGCCCGGCGGGGCAAAAGCGTGATCGTCCTGGAACGTGGACAATTGGGAAGCGGTTCGACCGGCCGTGCGGCGGGACTNCTCGGACAGTTGCGGGGAACAGCCGCTTCCACCCGNATGCTAATGGATGGTGTCGAAACGGTTCGGGAATTGGAAAAAGAGACGGGAGAAGAAATCTTCTTGCAAACCGGTTCGCTCCGCGTTGCCGNAACGCCTGATAGAGCCCAAGAGATTGTCGATCTGGTGGAAATGGGAAAGTCGATTAATTTTGACATTCAGCACCTTACGTGCGATGAAGTGCATGAAAAGTTGCCCTATATGAAGACGGAGGATTTACTCGACGCCTGCTACTGTCCGACCGACGGGCATCTCCAACCGGCAGAATTGGTAGCCTCCTATGTGAAATGGGGCCGCAAATTAGGTGTCCAGTATCAGACCCAAACTCCNGTAGAACGCGTTTTGATAGAAGGTGGCCGTGCGGTCGGCGTACAAACCGCAAGCGGCCCGCTTTATGCTGATGCGGTGGTCAACGCGGGAGGTCCCTGGTCCTATCTGGTTGCAGAAATGGCTGAGACGGTGCTGCCGACTGCCGCGATCGGCCATGTTTATCTCACAACCCGGCCCGACGATGCGATCTTGATCGATCGGTTCAGTCCGGGTGTCAGAGACCGCGAAAATCGCATTTACTCGCGCCCCGAAGCGGGTGGCCTAATCGTGGGCATGTACGAAGCAGAGCCCGAACAATACGAAATGGAAAATCTGCCTGTCGACTTCGACATGGCATTGATGAAAGCGGCACGCGATGACATCCATGTGGCCATGCTGATCTANTGTGCCCAGCAGCGTTTCCCCTGGATCAACGAACGCACGCCGATGACCGTCACCACCGGAATCATGACCTTCAGCCCAGACGGCAAAGCATTTTGCGGTGCATTTGATGAGCTTTCCGGCTTCTTCCACTGTAGCGGTTTCTCCGGTCACGGGATCGTACAAAGCCCCACGATCGGCGTGATCATGGCCGATCTCGTCACTGAGGGAAAAACCGATTACGATCTGTCAGAAATTGAGGCGGATCGATTCTATGAACACCCCGGATACCTGACCCGNNATGAAATCCGCTCCCGCTGTTTTGAAATGGCCGGTAATTATTATGGCCGTGTCGAAGGTAAAACGGCCGGTGGAAAGGCCTCCTAAAAATACAGCTGAACGCTTATTCTGTTTCAAAAGCAAGTACTAGGTCCGACTAACAAGTCCAAGTTATCATGAAAATACTGGTTCCCACCAAACGCGTTCCCGACACCGATCAGCGGATTACGCTGCGCGAGGATCGACGTGGGATTNACGATGACCAATTGCCCTTTGTAATCAATCCTTTCGATGCGATCGCGTTGGAAGAAGCTATTCGACTTCGCGAGGCGGGCTGCGATGCCGAGATTCTCATCGTCGGTATCGGCACTCCCGACTATGAGGAACAACTCCGTAGCGGGTTGGCGATGGGCGCCGATCGGGCAGTGCTGGTCCAATGTGACGCACCGCTTGATCCTTGGAACGTCGCTCGNGTCCTCCAGGTGATCGTACAGCGAGAGCAGCCCGATTTGGTTTTGATGGGCAAACAGGCGGTGGACGACGATGCCAGCCAAGCCGGCCCATTTCTTGCGGCGCTACTCGACTGGCCACAAGCTACCTTTGCCTCGAAGGTCGAACTCACCGACGATGCAATCCGCGTCGACCGCGAAACGGACCGAGGAATCGAAACGATTCGCGTCACGCGTCCTGCGGTGGTTACGACCGACCTACGACTCAATGAACCTCGGTATGCCTCGCTACCGAGTATCCTTAAAGCCCGCAAGAAACCAATTGAGGAACTTCCCCTCGAATCGCTCGATCTCACCCTGGAACCACGCACCAGAATCATTGACCTGGAGGCTCCCTCGCAGTTGCGAACCTGCCAGCGGGTTGATTCGGTCGACCAATTGGCCGACGCGCTAGTGGAGGTGCTGCCTTGAAAATTCTTGTCCTGGCGGAAATCGAGGACGGCCAACTGCGTCCGGCAAGCCTTGCGGCAATCGAATGTGGTCGCCAAATGGCCGAGCAAAACAAGGGAAGCGTCAGCTGGTTACTGATCGGNTCCCAACTCGACACCGTTGCCNACCAAGCGTCGCACTATGCACCGGTCTGCACCGTGGACGCGGAACAACTCGGAACCGTGGCTGCCGATACCTGGGCACCGGTCATCGCCCGCGCGGTAAATCAAGAGGAAGTTGATCTGCTGCTGGCCGGTTCGGGAACGTTTGCCAAAGATATTTTGACGCGTGCCGCAGGCTTACTCGGTGGGACAATGGCCAGCGATGTTCTCTCACACGAATGGGTCGAAGGAAAGTTACAGTTCCGCCGCGCGATGTATGCCGGAGCGATTGTGGCCACCATCGAACTGAGCGGACCGATTCAAATTATCACCTGTCAAAGTACGGCCTACCCCGCCGCCGAACCGCTTGCGGCGACTGAAGCGATCCGACCGCTGACCATTGATCTTGCNGATCTCCCGCTNCGTGTGCAGGTCGAGACTGTGGAATCGAGCCGTGGCGGTCGCCCTGATGTCACCGAGGCGGCCGTTGTTGTTTCTGGAGGACGCGCGATTAAAAACAGCGAAGACTTTGAAACACTCGTTGGCGGACTGGCGGACACGCTCGGTGGCGCAGCCGGTAGCAGCCGAGTACTTGTCGATGCCGGCATTGCACCCAATGAATTGCAGGTCGGCCAGACTGGAAAAATCATTGCCCCGGAAGTGTATCTTGCGCTCGGCATCTCTGGCGCGGTACAACACATGGCGGGCATGAAAAATTCGAAGACCATCGTTGCAGTGAACAACGATCCAGATGCACCAATTTTTGAGGTGGCTAATGTTGGCCTGGTGGGCGATGTCTATGAGGTCGTCCCTCAATTGATCAAGCGACTCAGCCAAAGGAACTCGGGGTGATTCGCCTTGCAACGTTGCTCGCCACGGGACCGGAACCAACGCGGGAAATTTTAGGCAATATCCCGCCGCTAGCCCGCTGGATCTTTGCGGGATTGAGCGTGGTAGCCATCGCATGTTTTTGCTGGGGAGTATGGCGGCGAGTCCGTATCTGGCGATTGCGACCGTGGAAAGAAGCACGGATTTCCTGGCGGGCAGGGATTGTGCGACTGGGCCGCGACATTTTCCTGCAGCGTCGTCTCCGCGGTCGCGGAGCGGCAAGTACCGCCCACTTATTTCTTTTTTCCGGATTTGTGGTGCTGTTTATCGGCACGCTCCTGATTGCGATCGAACATCTGCTAGCCGATCTGCTCGGCCGACCGCCCGCCTATCCGGTATTCCATTATGGCCTGTACTACATCATCTATGAGTTTGTACTTGATGTCTTTGGCGTCGCGTTGATTATCGGTTGCTTGATGTTTCTTTACCGCCGCTTCAACCGACCACAGAGTCTGGACCACCAACCGGCAGATATTGCCATTTTGGCTTGTCTCCTTTTTCTNGGGATTTCGGGTTTTATTGTCGAAGGCCTNCGGATTCTTCAAGCGCAAAGTGTCCAACCGGAATGTTCGTTCGTGGGGCTTTCGGTGGCANNCCTNTTAGAGGGCGCGGGCATTGATCACGAAAAATCTATTACGCTTCACCGTTGGAGTTGGTGGCTGCATGCGATTCCCGCGTTGACCTTGGTGGCAGTTTTTCCCTATTCACGACTCGTCCACTCGATTGCCGGTAGTGTGAATCTACTTACCGAACCGACCCACCTCGGTCGGATGGAACCGATTTCGATCGAGGAAGTCGAAGAGACTGGTTTGGTCGGTGTGGGACAACTGATGGATTTTTCGCGCGAGCGTCTTCTGCATTTTGACGCCTGTGTCGCGTGCGGCCGCTGCGAAGAGGCGTGCCCCGCATACGAAGCTGGAAAACCACTCTCNCCAAAAGCGGTTGTACAGGATATTCATCGATATCTCGATACGCAGTCTTTCGATCTGCTTGCGCATCTTGCCCGTGGGGAAGAGGGTGAACTGACCGGTGCGTTGCACGGTGATGTGATTTCCGCCGAAACCTTGTGGTCTTGCACAACGTGTTCGGCATGCGTCGAGGTCTGCCCGCTGCGGGTCAACCCGCTGGGAATGATTACCGATATGCGTCGGCACCTGGTTGGCGAAGGAACACTTCGAGGCACACCTGCAGGCGCGCTGCAAAAATCACAGAGGAGTGGCAACCCCTGGGGTCTTCCGCAGCAAGATCGCTTTGCATGGGCAGCGGGCCTGGACGTACCGACCCCGGAAACGGCACCCGATTTTGAATACCTGTATTGGGTCGGTTGTGCNGCCTCCTACGATCGCCGCGTACAGCGGGTGGCACGTAGTCTGGTCTGGCTCCTGAAAAAAGCCAACGTTTCCTTTGCCGTTCTGGGACCCGAAGAACGTTGTACCGGTGAGTCGGCCCGACGAATGGGCGATGAATTCGTGTTTCAGGAATTGGCCGGAAAAAACATTGAAAAGCTCTCGCATCACGGCGTGCGAAAAATCGTGACGCACTGCCCCCATTGCCTGAACAGTCTGCGACAGGATTATCCCCAGTTTGGTGGCCAGTACGAGGTCGTCCACCACACACAGTTACTCACNGAATTGACTGCCGATGGTCAATTACCCAAGCCTCAGGGCAATGCGGCTGAATTGGTAACCTACCATGACCCNTGTTACCTCGCGCGGGTCGGAGGCGTCTCCGAGCCGCCACGCGAACTGGTGCAGATTACGCTGGGAACAGACAATCAACTTTTAGAAATGCCTCGNAACAAAGAACAAACCGCCTGCTGCGGCGCAGGNGGAGGNCGGATGTGGTTTGACGACCCGGTCGAGGAACGCGTGGGTCGCTCGCGGGTTGACGAAGCGCTCGCCACCGGTGCTGAAACGGTTGCCGTATCCTGTCCGTTCTGTCTGATTATGATGCGNGATGGCGTGGCCGACAAAGCACCAGAGAAAGAAGTTCGCGANGTGGCTGAAATTCTCGCNGCCGCGCTTGGATACCAGGAAAGCCCGAGTAAGGAAAACGGATGAGTGGCACAGAGAGCGCAAAAATAGTGATCATCGGCGGCGGCACCGTAGGTTGCGGTGTGGCTTACCAATTGGCTCTTGCAGGCGAGCGCGATGTTCTGCTTCTGGAAAAAGAATCCTCGATGGCGGCAGCCACGTCCAGTCAGGCTGCCGGATTGGTCGGTCAGGTTCGCAGCACGGTCGAGCGGATCAAACTGGCCCAGTGGTCGGTTGCAACCTTTTCTGAAATGCAACAAGATCCCGACGCAAATCCTTCCTGGCGACAGGTCGGTTCGCTGCGAGTAGCACTTTGTGAACAGCGGGTCGCGGCATTTGAACAACTTGCTATCGTCGCCGCAGAGGCCGGGTTGGAAGTTGAATTTATTGATTCGGCCCGGGCAGGTGCCCTTTGGCCAGCGCTCGATTTCTCTGCGGCGCAGGCCATCCTCTATTGTCCGAGTGACGGCTACCTTCAGCCCTACGACCTGACGATGGCGTATGTCAAAAAATCGCGGGAACTTGGCGTACGATTTAAAACTTCGCGTGCGGCGACAGGACTGACAATTTCTGATAATCGTGTCACAGGAGTGGAGACTGCGGAAGGGACAATCGCGTGTGAAACGGTGATCAATGCCGCCGGGGCACATGCCTACCACGTTGCCTGTTGGGCCGGTATCGAGTTACCGATTGTCCCTGTGCGACACGAGTTTTTAATCACCGTCCATTGCGAAGGGATGGATCCGAGTGCACCGGTGGTGCGGATCCCGGACGGCTCCATCTATGTACGCCCGGAGGTGGGAGGCCTGCTCCTCGGAGGCTGGGAACCGGATTCGCTCAGCACGGATCCTCGAAAATACACTTCCGCACAGGAGCCACCGCGTTTAGAAATTGATTACGATGCGTTAGCCTTTTTTGTCGAACANATGCGACCACAGTTTGCCCCCATCGAACAGTTGGGTATTCGCAGCGTTTTTAAAGGCTGGCCCACCTTCACCCCCGATGGACGTTTTATCGTGGGCCCCACACAGCAGGTCGAGGGTTTTGTCATGGCCGGCGGATGCAATGCACATGGTGTTTCTGGTTCNGCCGGTATCGGTCGACATGTGGTTGAATCGATGCGTGAGGCCGAGCCCTCTGCGTACGTCCGCAGTCTCAGTCCGGATCGTTTTAACGAGCAAAGTTGGGATTGGGAATCAACCGCAGCGTCTGCCCGACGCATTTATGAAACGTATTACGGCATGGGTGATTGAAAGGCCGGTCCCCTGGATACTCGTTGCCGCTTATGGTATTTTTTTTCGTCTCGGGCATGTTTTTTTAAAAACCGTTTTTGCTGGGAGTTGCCTTGATGACACAACCGATTGCGGGCGTGGCACCGCCAACATCCAGTGAGGTCACGAGCATGGTCGTATGGCCTGGTCTCACGGCCCTCTCCACGCCCCCACTCGGGCGACTCGGCTGCACACTCGGTCGACTCTATAGCGTTCAGCTTGGCATAGGCAACATTTTCACGCTCGGCAATCTGTTTGCTTTGCTCTCGATTCCGCTAGCTCTGCAAATGTTTTTTGCGGGTCTGCTCCCGGGACTCGCACGCCGCTACGTCCTCACGAATCGTCGCGTGATTGTCCAGCGCAGGCAATTTTCCTGGTCNGCNAAATGGGTTGAAGAGATGTCCGTTNGCCTGGACAACTTTGATGCTGTTGACGTTGTGGTGTTGCCCGGACAGGCATGGTATCCGGCCGGAGACCTCATCTTCCGTAACGGTGACGTGGAAACCTTCCGCCTCCTTGGGGTGATGCGACCAGAAACATTTCGCCGCACTTGTCTTAAAGCGCATACCTCTTTTGTGGGTGTGAAGCAGCTTGTGACCGCCAGCTGATAGCTATTGGATTTCAGCCCGTGGAAGTCGCGTGGGAAACCCGGCCGTTTGCCTATCGAGTTGATCGCGGCGTGCTATTTCCTGGTTCCAGCGCCGGGCAGAAACGAGAGATGGGTCCAGGGCGACAGCTTTTTCAAACTGTGCGGCGGCAGCAGCCCGTTTGCCATGTGATTGCAAGAGGAACCCTGCGTTGTAGTGCGCGACTGCCGGAGGGTGGACCGCTAACAATGCGTTGAGTGCCTCATCCGTTTGATTTTTCGCCACGAGCAGTCGGGCAAAATTATTGCGATAGCGTACTTCATCCGGTTGAAGTTCTGTGGCCCGTCGCACTGNAACGATCGCGTCGGCCGAGCGACCACACTCTGCGTAACAGAGCCCCAAATCATTGTGTACCGCCGCCGATTCAGGATGATCCTGCTGTGCCCGTTCAAACCACCCGCATGCACGTTCAGGTTTTCCATTTCCGACAAGCAGACGCGCATAACCGAGTTGCGCAGCGAGATCCTGCGGCGAAATTCTGAGTGCCTCCTGGTAGTGCNCCTCCGCCCCGCCAACTNCCCCGGATCGGCCGAGCATGCGAGCCATTTCCACGTGCATTTTTGCATTCGGCGGTTTAACATCTGCCTGGGACACTGCTTGTGGCGCCCGGCCTTCTATACCCTGATCCAGTGCGCAGCCGACCAAAGGCAAAGCCAGGCAAAGAATCCAACTTCGGTACACGTGATTCAACCTCACCACGTCCCCCGTCTTTCACTCTCGTTGGTNCTGACTGGTCTGGANCGACGCGGGGACACGGTCGTCAAAAGAACTTCGACACCCGTGTCCTCTTCCGCCAAGCGTGCCACACGCTCCACCGTCGCCAATCGCCGCGCCGTCTGACGCGAACTCTGCCCCGGTTGCACAAACAGCACTCGACGCGTTTCCGGTATTCTCGATAGAACCCATTGCACGTGCTGGCGACCGTAGGTATTTAATTGTTCAGTTCCCTCTTCAAAGTGTTCGGAGCGAATCGTATTCTGCGATTGCCACCCTCTTTCGATCATCATCCGAAAGGGTTCACGGACTGCCTGCTGATCCATGAGATTGTAGGGATGTGGCCAGCATTGACTGCGTTGATGGCTACGATAAAAATCGCGCTTCGCAGCAGTCAGCCATCCAGCATCGAGCCCAGCGGCACTCGACCCCAACCACAAACCAATAATCATCAAAAGTAAATTGCGCATTGTTGCCTATCCTTCGAGAAAAAACGCGATCGCTCTGCCACGCCTGCGTTGCCAGCACGCGAAAACAGGTCTCAAGCAGAAGAACCCATCTCTTTTTATCGGATCACGGTGGCGTAAACTCCGCGCAGAATCGCAGAAGTTGACGTATTCATTCGGAGAGTTTGAAGATCTATTCGACCGTCACACTCTTGGCCAGATTCCGTGGTTTGTCGACATCGCAGCCGCGCAGAACGGCGATGTGATAGGCGAGCAATTGCAGGGGAATACTCATCACGATCGGCTCCAGAAAATCGTCGACCGGTGGCACCTCGATGATATCTTCGGTGAGTTTGCAGACTTCGGTATCGCCCTCACTGACAATGGCGATAATGGGTCCCCCACGCGCTTTGATTTCTTCCATATTCGCCATGACTTTTTCATAAACAAAATCGGGAGGAATCACAAACACGCTCGGAGTGTTGTCGTCGACTAAAGCTATCGGTCCGTGTTTCATTTCGGCGGCCGGGTATCCCTCGGCATGGATATAGCTGATTTCTTTGAGTTTGAGCGCGCCCTCAAGTGCCGTGGGGAAATTGTATTGTCGCCCCAGATAAAGAAAATTATCGCAGTGCTGATATTTTTCTGCGATCCGTCGGACCGCTTCATCGCAGCCCAACGCTTTTTCGACCTGTTCCGGTAATTGCCTAAGGTGTCGGATGATCGCCCGACCGGCACCAAAACTCAGATGGCGCTGGCGACCAAAAAAGAGAGCCAGCATCGTAAGAACAGTACACTGTGCCGTAAAAGCCTTGGTCGAGGCGACGCCAATTTCCGGCCCGGCATGCAGATAAATGCCTCCCTCCGATTCTTGGGCAATCGTGCTGCCGACCACATTACAAATGGCCAGCGTATGATGCCCCTTCCGATTGCACTCGCGCAGCGCGGCAAGGGTATCGGCCGTCTCACCGCTTTGGGTAATTGCAAACACAAGTGTCTTGTCACCAATCGGCGGATTACGATAGCGGAGTTCACTGGCGTATTCCACCTCGACAGGGATTCCTGCCAATTCTTCGATCACATACTCTCCGACCAGCGCAGCGTGCCAACTCGTACCACAGGCCGTAAGAATAATACGGTCGACTTGACGCAATTGCTGCGTACCCAGGTTGAGTCCACCAAATACAGCTGTTGCATCGTCATCGCTCAAGCGTCCCCGCATGGCGTTGCGGAGCGACTGTGGTTGTTCGTGAATTTCTTTAAGCATGTAATGCGCGTAACCACCAAGGCTTACGCTATCGCCATCTTGCTCCAGTGCATGGATGGCATGTTCGACATGCCCCTGATCACGATGCATCACCTGCAAAGTGTCGCGCGTAATCACAGCAATTTCGTGATCGGCCAGATACACAATTTTTTCGGTGTGGCCGACCATCGGGGTGGCATCGCTCGCAATAAAGTGTTCCCCCTCTCCAACGCCAATTACCATCGGGCTACCGAGCCGGGCACAGATCAGCACATCGGGATGTTCACGGAAAAGTGCGACAATACCGTAGGTACCACGCAACTGCGAAATGGCCTGCTGCACTGCCGCCACCAGTGGTGCATACGTTCCGGCGGCCCCTCCCGCTTGAGGTGCACCGTTGCTTACGGATGGGGCATTATTTTTCAGCGCATCGGAAATCAAATGGCCGATAATTTCGCTATCGGTCGCCGAGCGGAATTCATAACCCTCGCTGGCGAGCCGTTCTTTGATTTGTTGATAATTTTCAATGACGCCGTTATGGACGATCGCCAGGACGTCCGGGCCGCCGATATGGGGATGGGCATTTTCATCACTCGGTTGTCCGTGCGTCGCCCAGCGAGTGTGTCCGACACCAATCTTGCCTGCGACCGGTTCCTCGGCTAACCTTGCCACCAGATTGTCGATGCGACCTTGGGTTTTCGTAACCGACAGACTGCCACTGCTATCGATGGCGGCCACACCGCTACTGTCATAACCACGGTATTCGAGTCGCCGTAGCCCCTCAATCAAAAATTGGGATGCCTCGCGATGTCCGATGTATCCTACAATCCCGCACATAGATTAATCGCCTTTAGTTGTCTGCTTGTAAAACGTAATTTACGGCGTAATTCCTGCTTCTGCTCGTTGCTAGCGATGCTGCCCTGGAGGGGAATCATTCGATCGACACTATTCTTACCACCCCGCTCGAGAGGGCAAGGCTTTGCCCGCCAAGATTCGATCTTTGCGGCCCGCAACAGATCGACTACATAATCATACAACCATCAATGATTTTGTGCGATGAAATGGTTGGTTTCCGCCGCCCCCTAATGCGGCCTGGTGCGAAATTTAAATCCGGTTACACCGAATAAATCGAAAAGGAGCCCTCGGTTTTGGAAGAACTTGTCCCTCCTTCACTGCAGAGTGCCGTCGTTATCCCGGCCCGTACCGCATCGACCCGGCTACCGGAAAAATTACTGCTGCGGGAAACAGGTCAGAGCGTACTGGAGCACACCTATGCGGCGGCAAGCGCCGCGATGCGACCACTGGGCGTTTGGGTTGCAGCAGGCGATGAGCATATTGTCCGTGAAGTCCAACGTTTTGGGGGTCGCGTTGAACAAACCGATCCTGATCTTTCGAGCGGAACGGACCGAGTTGCCGAACTTGCACAGCGTAAAGAATTCCGGCACTTTGATATTTTTGTGAACGTGCAGGGTGACGAGCCCGAGATCGATCCGTGCGTCATTGATCGATTGATTGAGCGGCTAGAAAATCATCCTGAGGCTGAAATGGCAACGCTTGCGGCACCCATTACCGAAGACGCAATCTTTCTCGATCCGGCCTGTGTGAAGGTGGTTTGCGATNCAACCGGGCGGGCACTTTATTTCAGTCGNGCCCCGATTCCTCACCGGCGAGAACCCTCGGACGGTGTCTTTGAAAATCGCCCTCTGATGCATTTGGGCATCTATGCTTATCGACGCGAAGCGCTTNTGCGATTTGCCGCCCTACCCCCTTCGCCGCTCGAACAGTGCGAGCGACTCGAGCAATTGCGAGCGGTTGAAGCCGGTTTCACAATCGCCCTTGAGGTCGTGGCCGAAGCGACCTGCGGAATCGACACCGCTGAAGACTATGCCCGTTTCGTCGCCCGCCAGAAATCGGCTTGAGCGGCTTTGAGCGGGCGGGACGATAGTCCTTCCTGCCGCCAATTGCTTGGTCTCTAATGCCCGGCGTTCACGTGGTCCTCAACCGGGGAGCGTCCCATGCATCAGACCCGCCTTTGCCTTTTGATCAGTTTGATTTTCCTGTGCATTCTTGTTAACCGCACCACCTCCGGTTGCACGGGAACGGCGCTGGTTGCAAAAAACGGTGCTGTGGTGGTTGGACGCACACTGGAATTCGGGATGCCCCTCAACTCGCATCTTGTCGTTCATCCTCCAGGGACCCCGTTTGTCGGACAGACCCCGAACGATGTACCTGGCCTCGCTTTTTCGGCCGTTTATGGTTTTGCGGGCATCACGGTAAGCGATGAGTGGAGCCTGATTGTGGACGGAACCAATGAGAAGGGGCTCAACGCCGCCGTTTTTTATTTTCCTGGCTATGCACAATTCCCCCCGGCAACACCGGCCAACTGCAGGCGAGGAGTTTCGCCGCTGCAATTGAGTACTTGGATTCTAGCCAACTGTGCGACGGTAGCGGATGTGAAGCAGAAGATTGATCAGGTGGCGGTCTTGAGCGTTTATTTAAAATTCATGCAGATGGTCCCCGAAATGCATTACAAGATCCAGGATGCCTCAGGCGCGTGCGTCACAATTGAACCGATAGATGGCGTCCTGAAAGTTTACGACAATCCGTTACGGGTGGTTACCAATGCTCCTGGGTTCCCCTGGCATATCACGCATTTGAGTAACTTTCTCAATCTTTCACCTGCTTATCCCAAAAATAAAACGATCGGCCAGGATACGTTTGCGCCGTTTGGGCTCGGGGGCGGACTGGTGGGTCTGCCCGGCGATTTCACTCCGCCTTCGCGTTTTGTACGGATGGCCATCTTCACGCAGAATTATCCGCGGCCTACCAACTCGACCGATGCGGTTGGATCGACGTTCCATCTTCTCAATAATTTTGATATTCCGCGCGGCTCCAACCAACCTCCACCGAATACGGCGGAGGCAGAATCAGAATATACGAGTTGGACGAGCGTAAGTGATCTGCAAAATTTACAGATACACTGGAAAACCTTCGGTGACCCGCGTTCCAAAATGATTGATCTCAAACAGGCGATTGCGAATGCGAAGGACCAATCAAAGCGACTGTTTCTCGGACCTCAGAAACCCGAAGCAAGTGGTGCTTCGCTCGACGTTACCAGTCAGTTGAAATGAGTGGCCATTCACGGCAATCTATCGTCGGCACCCCACGGTCCGGCTTGGATCGAACGGAACGTGAGTCCGGAACTAGTCCGCCTTTTTCGTGTAGCAGTCGCTAGCAGCGATGGCAATTTGAAACGCGATTCAACGCTTTTCACTGAGGCTTTTGATTACGAAGCAGTTGATTTCGTAGTTCACTTTAATGTTTGTACGCATTATACCGATTAATCCGATAGGAGAATCTTCGTGGACGAAGTTGTAGGCACCAATTTGTCTCCTGAACGAAATAACGAATTTAGCTAGCGATTTCCTGAAAGCAATTTCAGCATATCCAACAGGCGGAGGGTTAATCACCAAATGCAGGTTTTCGTCATTAATCTCGACCATGCGAAAGATCGCTGGCAGAACATCGAACGACAATTCATTGAAAAAGATTTCCTCCCGCAACGTGTATCTGCGATCTTTGGTGACGATATCAAAGAAAAGCCTGTGGAAGGCTATCTGGAAGATTCGTATCGACGCAGGCATGGAAAGCGAACTAATTTGCGCGAAGTCGGGTGCTACCGCAGTCACATTAAGGTATTGCGCCAATTTCTTGCTTCCAATGAACCGCATGCATTGGTCGCTGAAGACGACATCCAAATCAAGGGTGACCTGAAGCACGTTGTGAATCAGGCGGTGATGCACGAGCAGCAATGGGATTTACTGCGACTCTCCGGCTTACACAAAGGCACCCCAATTGGCATCGTGGACTTAAATGGTAGCTATCAACTGTCGGTCAACTTATCGCGTCAGACGGGATCCGGCGCGTATTTGATCAATCGCATGGCCGCCTCAAAAATCGTTGACCAACTTGCGACCATGCGACTACCCTACGACCACGCATTTGATCGTGAATGGTGTCATGGCTACCGTGCCCTGAGCGTTACCCCGTATCCCATTACTCAAAATGATCGCTATCCGAGTCAAATTTATTTCGAGGGGAAATACGGGCCCATGCGTTATCTTACCGTTTTTCCCTATCGGGCAGTGAACGAAACATTGCGCGTTGTGCACCGATTAGGCCAAGTGGCGAGAACACGCCTAACGATGCGTTTACCAAAAGCAGCTTGATCGTCATTTTTTGCGGATCGCACACCGCATCGATCTCAGGTAACGGCACTCGCATCTGCTCTATCCGGACAGTCCTTCCCGAACTTATCAGGCGTGCCTTCTCGAACGATCTGAGAGTGAGATATATCGGCGAACGATTCACTTCAGACTGCGGATCCGCACCGCAGGCTATCCTAATTTCTCCAATGTAAAAAAATGCGGACTTTTCGCATGCAGGAGATTGTTTTTTACCATTCTATTGATCCAAGANGGCACTTAGGGAAATAATATGAAGACGTTGAGCAGTCAGCGTGGCGGGGGCCGCGCTGACATCCAGAAACGACTGAATGTCTCTACGATCCCTCCTTCATTATGCCCGCCGTGAATTGGAACGCATCGATGGCCGGAAAAAGATTTCTCGACTGAAACAGTCGTTCCTTTTTCGCCCGCATTCGGTGGAACTCTTGGAACCGCGTCTGCTGCTGACCGGCAATGCCCCCGACGCGCTGGATGACCTGCGGGAAACATCGCAGGACAACGCCATCGTCGTTGCAGTCCTCGCTAACGATGTGCTTGCAGATACGAACGGCACGTTAAGCATCGCCGACTTTGATCAAGCTGCACATGGTTCGGTCTTTAAAAACGAGGATAGCACGCTCACCTACCTGCCAGAAGTAGATTTCTTCGGAAGGGACCATTTTGCCTATAAGGTTATCGATGGAAGTGGCCAAACCGACACCGCGAGCGTGATCATCGAGGTGATTCCAGACTACTACTTTACGCTGATTGATTTCGGTGCGACTCAGGAAAACAACACGTTTGGAGTNGCCGAATGGGACGTGGTGATCAAGGACAAATATGCCTCACACACGACCGCGGGCCCTGGTGGACTTTATCAAGTGGGTGGTAGTTCGGTCTACAATTTTCAAGGAATTACGGGCCCAGAACGCACCTTCTACACCGGCGAGCAGATTGTTGTCTCCTGGTACAACAACGGTGAAACGGCCATCACTTTTACCCCCAAACTAAGCCTCGAGGACACCAATCGACGCGTTTCCAGTCCTGACCGACCATGGTACGACATGGAAACGGTCACCATTGAACCTGGCAACAGTGGTTTCACGACCTTCACGATCGATACGGTCACAACCGGTGATTATGGCGTCGTCAATGTGAATTCNAACACGGCAACCAGTTTACTCGTCATCGATAAGATTGAGTTAGCTCCGGTCCTGGTGCGGACCAATCTTGTTGATTTCGGCTCGCAGCCCACCGACGANGTCTTTAATGTCACGGGTTGGGAGACCGTTATCAAAGATGTCTACGCCCGCAACACCTCCGCTGGTCCAGGCGGTATTTATCAGTTCGGTGGAAGTGGAAGTTACAACTTCCAGGGAATCACCGGTAGACTAAAAACGTTTTTACCCGGCGAAGAAGTGCATGTGACTTACTTTAATGATGGCGAATCGACAATCACTTTTATACCCCTGATCAGCTTCGACGATGCGAACCGAAAGCAGTCAGCACCCAATGGTAACTGGTATCCTATGGACCCGTTGACACTCGAAACTGGCCAAAGTGGCGTGAGCGTTTTCATCATCAATGCGGAAGTTGCAGGCGATTATGACTTGGTCAATGTAAACTCGAACGTTAACAATGATTCACTCATCTTCGACAAGTTGGAACTCAATGGCATTGTCGTTCCGCCCTACAACGCGATTCCGGAAGTTAATTGGAGCGTTGATTCCAGCAGTGGCTTAATTCCTCTGACAATCTTTGGCGACGCGTCCGGCACATACGACCCGGATGGCACCATCTCCGAATATCACTGGGACTGGGGAGACGGTTCGTACGATAAGGGAATCTCGGCACAGCACACATACATTGATCCTGGTCAATACACGCTGAAACTGACGGTAACAGATAACGGTGGCATTGATGCCGAACAGGTCACGGTCACCCAACGCATCACGGTCTATGATCCCGATCAGGTTAATTTACTGGTCGATTTTGGAAGCAGCCAAGAAGCGAATCAGTTCGCATGGACCGACTGGGAAACGGTCATCAAGGACCGGTATGCGAATTACACCACGGCCGGACCCGATGGCCTTTATCAACAGGGTGGCAACCCAAGTTACAATTTCCAGGGTGTCTCNGGAACTGTGGCCAAAGATTTTCTCAAAGGGCAGACGATCCGGGTGACCTGGTACAACAACTCGACAACCACTGACGTAACGTTCACACCGAAAATCAGTTTTGATGACAGCGATCGTAGCCCTTCAGGGNTGACAGGCACGTGGNATNACATGAACACCGTGACCGTGGAGGCATCCAGTTCTGCGGTATCGGAATACACTCTGGACGCCGCAGCGGCCGGAAAGCACGCGNTTGTGAATGTCAATTCGAACTTCAGGGATCTCGACGGCGTGCTGATCGCCGACAAGATTGAAGTCGCTCGACCAACGCTACCAGAACCTGACGCACGCGATCATGTGGCGACCGAGACCGANACCAAATTATTGGTTGTACTCGCAGGAAACACGGCAANCCTNCGCGATCTACCGGACAACGGTAGCCTGAACGGTGACTTGAGTACCGGCACGGTAACCTACACCCCCCGTACNGGCTTTAAGGGACTAGACAGTTTTACCTATCAACTGACCGACAGTGACATCATGGTTTCGGTACACGTGACGGTGGGCAGTCAGGTAAACATTCCGCTGCTGCCTCAAAAGTGGGTTCAAAGTAGCTACCAGCGACCCTCTGGGACGGTGATTCATGTAAATGACACCGGAGATCCAATACAAAATGGCATCGATTTCCAAACCGCTCTGGATAATGCGCAATCAGGAAACGTGATTGTGCTTGATGCGGGAGCAACCTATGAAGGCAGCTTCACACTGCGAAAGAAACCCGGCAACGATTGGATCTACATCGAATCTTCCGCGCTTGATCTGCTCCCCGCCGAAGGAAATCGGGTCGGGCCTCAAGACGAAGTGAATATGCCGCTGCTCGAAGTCACCTCGGATTGGATCCCGATAATCGGGGCTGAGGCTGGTGCGCACCACTACCGATTCACCGGTATCAAGTTTTTCACTGCGCAAGAAAATGCCAGTGGACTGGTGCGTTTCGGATACGACAATGGGGAACGGGCCGATCAATTTGAAAAAATGAACCACCACATTATTTTTGATCGCGTATACATAACGGGCACCGATAGCAATCATCTGCGGCATGGGATTGTCCTTGAAGGCATGCACATGGCAGTCGTCGACTCCCACATTGACCAGATGAAAGACGACGGCCTGAGCGATGCCCAGGCCATCTTAGTAACCAACAGCCCCGGCCCTTTCAAGATTACCAACAATCGACTTGAGGCCACCGGCGAAAACTTTATGTCGGGCGGCCAACAACCGCGTATTGAAGGGCTTGTTCCCTCTGATTTTGAGTTTCGCGATAACTATTTTTTCAAGCCAGACGTATGGAACAAAAATTCCCCCGAGTACAACGGTTATAATTGGAGCGTCAAAAATCTTTTTGAACTCAAAAACGCTCAGCGTGTACTCTTGGAGGGCAACACCTTCGAAAATAGTTGGACCGACGCACAGATCGGTTACGCCATTCTGCTCACGCCCAAGATTCAAGGATCCATCGCTGATTGGACCACAGTCAAAGATGTGACGATCCGCAACAATATCGTGAACGATGCCCGTATTTTTGTTAGCATGACAGGAGCAGGGGTCGAAAACGCACCGGTTTACCCAAAGCAACTCGAACGCGTCAGCATTGAAAACAATCTTGCAACCAACATTACCCATCGGATGTTTGACCTGACTGCTGGCATTGCAGGCCCGATCATTGACCTAAGCATTACCCACAATACGCTCCTCTTCGCGCCGAACGTGATGGGAAATGCGATGCTTTCCACCTACGGCGGCTCTCAGGGTGGATCGGTCGTCGAACGTTTTGAGTTGCTTGATAATATCATGAGCCACGCCAATTATGGGCACCACATCAACAGCAACGTGCCGATCGAAGAGACCTATATTGATTTTTTTGACTGGCGTCACAATGTCATCATCGGTGGCAGTCGCAACGTGCCCGTGAGCAATTACGACCCCTATGCTTTCCTGATCGTTGATACAGTCGATGAGGTTGGTTTTATCGACTGGCAGGGCGGCGATTACAGACTGAGTGAGAGCAGTAAGTTTCACGGCCTTGCTACCGATGGAGCGGACATCGGCGCAGATTTCGATTCCTGAGTGCCCGAGGTCCCCTAAGTGCCCGGCGTAACCAGCGATTTTATTCTTTTGCCTGGAAAGCGTGTTACTGCTGGAGATCGGGATAGGCAACCACCAGCGCCATCCCGATACCCAAATGCCATTGGATATGACAGTGAAAAAATCATTTGCCGGGATTGCCAGCATCAAATTGAACCACCATCGCATCTTTAGCTGCAACGGTAATCGTGTCTTTGAGTGGTGGGTTTTGTAGATTAATTTCAGTCGGGTGGCCATCCGGATGCCCCGGGAAGGAGGCCGCGATAAAATCAAACACGTGCACCGCACGACTTTGATCTTCAGGCGGGGCAGAAGCGGGTTGATCTTTCTCTTCATCGACGACCACAATCGTCGCGGCATGCTCCATTGCCGGACTCTTGATGATCCGAAACGTTTTGCGATCAGGACTGATGACGCGAATCAAAGCAGATCGACATTCTGAAACATAGATGGTGCCATCAGCCTGTCGGGAAAAACCGGAAGGCCAGTTGAGTTGCTCTTCTTTCGGGGCGTTTTCTCCTCCGTACTGCCAAACGGAGTTGCCATCCTTGTCGACCCTAATCAGAAAGTATCCTCGCTGCCCTGCCCCGTCGCCACTGGAAATCAACGTGTCGCCATTTTCGAGTCGCTCGGCCAGATACGGAAACGGCAACTCGTATTTCCAGACAATTTTTTTCTGAGGATTGACCTCCAGCACCACGTTGCTGCTCGATGCGCAAATCAGGGTGTTGCCGTTTTCCAACCGCCGGACCATCCGCATATTCGCCCCGCCCGGCACGTCATACTTCCAAACCACTTTTTTATCGGGCGTAATGTCCATGACGGTATGCGTCGCATTGTCTGCAATCATCGTATTACCATTGGGTAATCGCTGACATGCTTCGGCATGCATAACCAGCGGGGGGCCCACTTCCCACACAATCTCTTTCTCCGGGGAAACTTCTTGAACGCTCCGCGGATTAATCAGAATATTGCCGTTGGCAAGCACCTGCACATCGTGCGCGCTGCGATTGGGAAATTCCCAGAGCGGTGTGCCATCTTCCTTGAATTTGACCACCTTGCCCGTATTGTGATCGGCTGCATAGATCACTTTCTCTGCTTGTACCGAGTTGGCACTGCTGACTAGGAGGAGAAGGGCGCCCAGAAAGATTCGCAACATGAAATTCTCCTCGCAAAAAAGATTGGTTTAAAAATGCAAACGCGCTGATGATACCCAGTCTACTGTAATGGCTGCGGGACGTACCAGCGGCATATACCTTTTTCATTCTCGGCTGCTCGATAGAAAGCTTTCGTGCCTTGACCCTACCGCTCGTGTCTTGACGAAACCGAAGGTACAGTGGGAAAATGGCGACTTACAGGTTCATCCGCCAACTCATTGTCAGGTAAATTGAATGCGCTGCCCATTGATCTGGAAAATATTTTTTGGACTCCTGTTGATTGTCGCGACACTTTATTCGCAGACCGCCAGGGCCGACCGGCCGCAACCGGTCACGGTTAAACTCACGCCGAAACAGGAAGCGGCCGCCGCACGGGCACTACGGGAGCGGCTACTTGCCGACCCACACCGACCGGGTTACCACTTCGTGATCCCCGAAGGAACCGGCATGCCATTCGACCCTAACGGTGCGATCTTCTGGAATGGTCGCTATCACCTGTTCTATATTTTCCAGGATGAACGGGGCCACAACTGGGGACACGTTTCGAGTACCGATCTATGCCACTGGCGACATCATCCCACCAAACTGGTCAGCGGCATGTTCAGCGGTAACTGCTTTGTCAACAAAGACGGAGTTCCCACGATGTGTTACCACCAGGTCGGTCAAGGAAACGCGATGGCCATTGCCCTGGATGAAAACCTGGATGACTGGAAAAAAATTGAATCCAATCCGATCACACCCGAAACGAAACCAGGGGATGCGCATCACGGAAAATATCAGTCCTGGGATCCCTTTGGATGGGTCGAAGGCGAAAATTACTATGCCATTTTTGGTGGCAAGCGGGCTGCGATTGCCCGCGCACCTTCTTTGGATGGCCCCTGGGAATATCGCGGCGACCTACTGGCTCGCCCCGCCGAGGGCGTCGACNTCAACGAAGANATTTCCTGNGCNGACTTATTTAAATTAGATGGCCAGCACNTTCTGCTCTGCATCAGTCACGAGTTNGGTGCCCGCTATTACCNCGGNCAGTGGCGCGATGAACAGTTTTATCCCACGCANCACGAGCAAATGAGTTGGGTCGANAATAGTTTCTTTGCGCCCGAGAGTCTGCTCGACGATCGGGATCGCCGCATCATGTGGGCCTGGGCTAAGGATCGGCCGGACTTTTCCCTGAAGGACGACCGTCACTGGTCGGGGACCA
>NHBP01000095.1 GCA_002168195.1 Planctomycetaceae bacterium TMED10 | reverse complement strand
GGGTCAAACTTTTCGACACCCTTTAGCCGACCACTCTGGAAATGCGACCGGCGACTGGCCAAACAGTTGGCCGCAGAACTCACCTGGATGAAAATTTCTCGACGCATTGCAAAGGGCATGCGGGTAGCGGAAGAGGGCCGCACCCTGCTGGTCGACTATGGAAAACCCGGTGGTCGTTGGTGGAGGAGTGGGATGGGACACGCAGAGTATACCCATATCGACCGGATGCTTTTCCACTTCGAACTTTTGGCGCGTTCTTTCTATCCGCAGCGCACATATCATCAGGATAGTCCGACAGACTCTTGAGAATCTGATCAGGGACTGGCGTTTGATGAGCCGCTATTGGCAATCGCAATTGGGATGGCAATTGCAGCCGCGATGCCACAGGCGATGAAAATATCGCGAATCTGTGGATTCCAACCCCAAGTCTGGATACCGGGGCTTGGGGCGACTTGACCATAGGGGCCCGATGGTGGCCCTTGTACCGTTTGGGGAACGACATTTCCGGGAACTGCTTCCTGGTATTGAACCTGTCGTCCTCGTGCCCCGGCTGGAGCCGTTCTCGTCGCTACCGCCTGTGCGGTTTGTGCGGTTGATGTTCCATTCGGTGGACACACCACGGCCTGCTGCGTGTTGGGTTGACAACCTGGAGGGCAAACGGTCTGACAAATCGTTCGACAGCCACTGTTGCATCCGGTTTGACACCCATTTTGACACCCAATCTGCTGACCGCGTACGAGCGGACCACGGGTGATAATCACAGCACTGTCTCGTGCCGAGGGAGGGGCCATCCCTTGTTGCCAGAGGCGACAAGTGGCAGTGCCTGATGGGCCTTTAATTTGATGCACGCCACCACGCAGGCCACCCACTTGAAACGATCCACTGGCATCGGTTTGAGCCCGAGCGACTTCCAGTCCATCGTGGAGTATTGCCACCGAAGCGCGTTCAACAGGCTGCGCCTGAGAATCCACCAATCGACCTTCGAGCAGGCCACCACCAGCAAGGCGAATATCAGAAATGGCAGTCTGTTTTTGCGAGCTCGTTTGCTGCTGCGCTGCATAAACAGCGTGAGGACCGATCATCATTACCACGGCAAATGCCGTCGCTATCCATTGGATGTGTCGAAGAGTTTTCATGGTTCTCCACCTTGTACGATCTGTGCGCCAACGCACTGCATGGCTGACTGAATAACTGGGCTATTCGCAGTTCCCGTTTGTCGCCTTGCCCCTGGCCAGACAAAAAAGAAGTTGTGATTTGTATTACGTGTGGGTTGTGATTGCCTAACAGAACGAAAATTACTATCGGACAAGTTGGTGGTATAATCGTAATAAAAAGTAAAATCCGTAAAAATTTCTTGATAGTTATAAATTCACTATTTTTACAATGTTCCGATTTAGCCTTGCCCGCAAACGATTTACGGCGATAAAAGTTCGCAACGGATGATGCGGATCGGTAGTATCCGCTACCAAGAGTTTGCATGGACTGCTAGTAACACCAGCAGGATTTACCGATGCATCTTCAAAGCAAGGTCAGTGGACAAGTGGCCAGCGGATAATGAAAAATCCGACAAAGAGTAGGCCAACCTGGGCGACGTTTTACCGTTCTTGTGATTCGGTTTCGCCAACCGGATCCGTACGACGGGCAGTGGCCTCTGTGGGCATTTCGACAATCTTTTGCCAACCAAAAGGCACGCTTGGTGGAGCGAATAACCTTTTGATTCCTTCGAAAGGATCGTTGATTACGACGTTTGAAAACTCGTAAGTCGCGTAGGTATCGCCCGGATCATACACCCGGAGTGCAATCGGTTCGAAAGTGTTGCGATCAAGGCGTAATATCGCTTCTCGAAAATTTCCCGAGTCCGTCTTCGTTCGCGGAACAGCATCCACCCATATTTCGTTTTGCGCATATTCCTGCGGAGTGACAATGCAAAGAAAGTACCGATTTTTCAGATCTGCTGCTTGCGATCCGAAGAGAAAAGGTAGCGGCGTATTTCGAATTGCCTCCCCCTGCATCTCGTCAGGAATTTTACGTTCGATCACCCGCTTATTTTTATGGTCGTGTTGCCAGATCGAAGCCCCATCGCAAACCCAATGTTCTCCGTGAAGATCTTTCGCCGCCTTGTACTCGCCGGTTTTGGTATCCAGGTTCATCACCCGCGTCACCCGAAAAGTGCCTTTATCGGGATTGGCATACTTAAGGTCGCCATTGTTCACTACAAGGGGTACGTCTTTAAATTGAGGGAGTTCGAAAGCAGGATTGTAATTCCAGCGTACGAATTCACAGCGAAAGGTTTTTGTTTCCTTTGTTCTATCCTGCCAGGCCTCAAGCACTTTTTGAAGATATTTTTCCTGTTGCGATGTCAATTGGAAGCGGCCAGGCAGGGCATCGGTGTTTGCCGCCCCTTCGTCTTCTGTTTGATTTGTTTGATCACTGGCAGGACTCTCCGCTGTCCCCTGAAATTTGGCTTCGTTAGCGGCGGGAGGTTCTGCCATGACCAGGCAGCTATCTGCAGTCGCGATCAGCAATATACCCATGACGATGATGCTCGACCACGATCGAGAGACTGAAGAAACCGGGTTAGATCGCGGAATGGGTTCGATGGATAGTTGCATTAATTTTTTTCGCAGGACGATTACGCGGTTGCGACGGATGAAAACGGGTTCTCTCGACCCCCGGATGAAGACCGAAATGCGGCGGGATTCTAGCAGGACGACTGATCCATCCCTAGGGCATTTTGTGGCACAGATAATCTGCAGATAGGGCAATTATTAGTAACCAATCTGCCTAGATTGCCAGATGCAGGTAGATATGCGAGCATCAGACAATGCGCCAGCACTCCCTAAAAATCGTCTCCTTAACCCCGGGTGCCGGCGGCGCACTTTGTGGAAGTTGCCTGAGTGACAATATGCTCGCAGCCGCTATGCGGCGGTCCGGTCACGATGTTGTNCTNGTGCCTNTATANACNCCGATAACAACCGANGAGGAGAACATGAGTTCGGCNCCNCTTTTTTATGGNGGGATCAATGTTTATCTACAGCAGCATATTCCTTTCTTTCGCCATCTGCCGAGATTCATCGACCGAGTACTCGATTATCCACGCCTTGTCTCCTCATTCGCGAAGTTACCTGCATCGATCGATACGAATGATTTGTCTGCACTGGCTCTATCGATGGTCCGCGGAGAGCACGGTCATCAGCGCAAAGAGGTTCGGCGGCTTGTCAAATGGATGCATCATCAATCCCGGCCCGATGTGATCCATTTCAGTAATCTTCTTATTGCGGGTCCTGTGCGGGAAATCAAACAATCGTTTTCGATCCCGATAGTCGTAACACTTCAAGGTGACGATATTTTTCTCGAAAGCTTATCGCAACCGATTCGTTCCCGCATTGTGAGCGAAATGCAGGAATTGGCGACATTGGTCGATCGATTTATCGTTCACAGTCGTTTTTATGCCGAAAAAATGACNCGTTATTTCAACATTTCCCCGGACCGTATTTCTCAGGTTCCGCTGGGGATTGATGCGACCGATTATCTCCATGCCGCGTCACAAGATCGCAAGCAAGCGGATACACGTCCTGGCAGGCGAATCGGTTATTTGGCTCGAATCTGTCCTGCAAAAGGACTGCATCTGCTCATTGATTCCTTTATTAACCTCAAGCAACAATCATCTTTTGATGATCTCAAGCTATGGGTTGCCGGTGATTTAAGCGAAGCAGATCGGCACTACTTTGAAGCACAGGAACAGAAAATAAAAAAGGTGGGATTTGACGCCGATTTTTACTATGCGGGCCGATTGAGTCGGCCCGCGAAGATTGATTTTTTGAGGCAACTCGATTTATTTTCAGTCCCAGCGCCGTATCANGAACCGAAGGGAAGATACGTTCTNGAGGCACTTGCCAGTGGCATNCCTGTCGTGCAACCNGCACATGGCGCCTTTCCAGAGCTACTTGCACGGACCGGTGGCGGAGAATTGTTTTCTGTTGACGATTCCGGTGCTTTGACNGAGGTGCTTGCGAATCTTTTAACNAATCACGAGGTTCGTTCACGACTGGCCAAAGAGGGGCCGGAGGGCGTGATGGCAACCGCGTGTGCCGATCATGCAGCACAAGCGACGATGGATATCTATCGGCAAATACTCTCAGAATGAGGTTTGAGTCACTTTTTATGCGCGCACTGCTGTCGCAATAAAGTATCTTTCTGCTATCGATTCGATCTGGCGAATAACTTCGGTGTCTGCCTATAATCCCGCCCCTCATTTTTCGTAAAGTCCTGTGGGGACAATAGGTTCGTACAGGATAGAGTCGATGCGACGGACAAGGAGGTCCGTACGGTGCTGATCCTTGATGCGCTGCGAAAAGGAATTCGCAGTTTGCCTGACGGCCGATCCATTTGCCAGCCAACCGGGTGGACCTTTCTTCCTGCGCTGTGGCTGATCCTACTCAGTGGTTTTTACGCACTGGCAGTGAGCAGAGCGCATGCTGCAGAGACCACGCCGCAAACACGTTCTGCACTTCAACTTCGGATCGCCTGGGGTGGAGGCACNGCGACGAGNTGGCATGGAACACTGTCTATTGTAGAGGGNCAAATAATTGATCATCAATCGTTGGGCGTCAGCGAAGATGAACCAGGTTCGATGTGGATTGAACAGGGGATTCTTCATGTTGGTAAAAAGTCGTCTCGCGAATATGACGGCGTGGACCTTTCGATTGAAGGATCGCTTGATAGTCACCTTGTGATTTCTTTGCATGCTGGGGAAGAAGACCAGCACGCTTCGTCACTCAAAGTTCCCTTAAGAGAACTGGTTCACAAGCCCTTTAGTGGCAGTCTGGGTCCAGACGCACTAGGTAACCAGATATTGATTCAGCGTTCGCCTGGAGACAAACTGCGCGTCAAATTTGATAAGTCATCGCTGCTTTTTGCGCCCGAGGAAAAATTTGATCTTGAATTGACTCCGCATCTGCTCGGGTTGGACGCGAGAACGAAGGTGATACTTCATTCACAGGTTGTCGTCGCACGTACAGAGAGACAGGTATCTCAGCAAGTTGTGGATTTCGCAGTTCCGGAAGATGAGCAATCTTATTNGCCGCTTCAACTTCAATTTTCCATGCCTGCCGAGGAAGGGGTTTATGATCTTGTGCTGACGGCNAAGTATGCCGACGAAAGATTTTCCCGCGCTAACCCCTTTCGTAGCCAGGAACAGCGGATTGCCCAAAGNAAAGTCCAGTTTGTTGTCNTNGCCGAGAATAATCCTTANCAAACCACCCAGGCAACCGCCGCTGCGCCTGGNANAATTNTTACTGAGATTCTGCCGACGAANCCGTGGTGGAAAAAAGTNAGTAAGATTCCNGCGCTCGCCGGGTTTAAAGATGGNCCCCTTCGTTATGGAGANATTCAACTTTGGCANCACCCNTCGCTAGGNTCCTGGACCCGATTGGCCGCCTCTCCCAACGATNCGCAGACCGTCTGGGCAGCGTATCCCCTGACGATTTCNCAACCGGGCCTNCCCCATATTTTAGAGGTNGAATACCCAACCGATGTTTCCCAGTCGATGGGAGTCAGTCTTCTGGAACCGGATGCGGCCGGTGACCTGCTTCCCTTAGGCATTGACTCNGGGATCGTGGTTGANGATCCNGAGAGTGGAGATGCAGCAACGATTGCAACGCATCAGATTGTATTTTGGCCGAAGACAAAAAATCCTTTTGTTTTGATTACGAATGCTCGGCGCGATGNCCCGGCGGTGCATGGTACGATCCGTGTGAGAGGTCCTCGAACAACCGGTTTTCCCGGTTTGAGTCGATCGTCCGGACGAAGAGCACCACTTCCTCCATTGCTTGGTTCAAGTATTTCGCAAGGTGAACGACTCTTCGCGGGATACATGGGAGAACCCCTACTGCCGGAGAATTTTTCTGCAACAGAATTTCTGGATAAACACCGTTCGCTTGATGACTGGGTCACCTTTTACGAGGCGAGCACCAGACTTGTTGAGTATCTGAAGTATGGTGGCTACAACGCGTTGGTGTTCTCGGTACTTGCCCGTGGCGGCGCCATTTATCCGAGTGATCGTTTGCAAGCGACCCCGCGCTACGACACCGGTATTTTTGCGTCGAGCGGACAGGATCCAATCCGTAAAGATGTCCTGGAGTTACTGTTGCGTCTCTGTGATCGGGAAGGAATTCGTCTCATACCGGCGCTGCAACTCAATACGCCACTCCCGTTGCTCGAAGAGAGAAGGCGCGAACAAGGTTCAGNAAATTCCGGAATCGTGCTAGCCAATGCAAAAGGTCAACCCTGGCGGGACCCCGACACAGATAACGGTGATGGGAAGCAAGTCCGCTACAATCCGCTACATGCAGATGTCCAGCATGAAGTTCTGCAAATCGTGCGAGAAATCATTGATCGTTATNGCGATCATCCATCATTCGCAGGTTTAGCTGTCGATCTTTCGGGTCAAGGGTGTACGGTATTTCCAGGTGCCGCTTGGGGTTGCGATCCGGCAACCTATCAGCGTTTTTTAGCAGCCTGGAAAAATAGTGAATCGCAAGAGGAACCACGCGATTCAGAAATNGTGGACGAAGAGGCTGCTTGGCTGGAATGGCGAGCAAATCGACTGAGTNACTTCCACAGTCAAATTGCCGGTCAGTTGCGAGCGGATTGTCCAGATGGAAAGCTGTTGATCGCAACAGCAGGCGTTGAGGTCAGCCCGGATCTTTCAGAGAAATTGCGTCCCGCACTACCGAATCAATTTACACCAGAACAAGTCCTGCTAGGGGTGGGGCTCTCGGCTAAAAATTATATGCATCCCAAGAGCGGTATCGTTTTACTCCAATCGAGAGTAATGTCGGCAGACTTTTCTCATGTCGATCCTGCGACCGCCCAAGAGGTGGGCCGCTCCCTTCAGTGGGATCAGCCATTCGCTGAGATGCAGTCGGTCGGACATTTTATCCAAAGTCGGCCGCGATCGATTCGGCTTGCGTCATTTGATGCGCAGAGCCCGTTTGGCCAGGAGGCGACATATCTCGCGCTGGCGCCCCATCTTGTTCCAACAGGATCGAGAAGTCGTGAATTGCTCGTACGTGATTTAGCACGGGCCGATCTGGATACGATCATGGTGGGCGGCGCAATGCTTCCCCTGGGCCAGGAGGATTCTCTCCGATCGATAGTGACTGCATACCGTCGCTTGCCAAAGGGTAAGTTTGTGGATATCGCTGAAAAACATAACCCGCTTGTNATTCGAAAGATTTTTTCAAAGGGAGCCACTTATCTCTCCTTGGCGAATCCAACGGCTTGGCCATGTCGAGTCACCCTAACGGTTGGACAAGATCAGCTTGCGGAGATGGAGCATCTGTCGCTTGCTAGTGCACCGAAAGTCTTAAGCGATCATCGCATTCAACTGANCCTGCGTCCGCATGATCTTAGGGCAATTCGATTTGCTCAAACAGATTTGGAAATCGAGGACGTGGAAGTCTCAGTCTCCCCAGATGTAGGCGAGCTATTAAAAAATAAAATTAATGAGCTTGCTGATCGCACCAGTCAGTTGAAAAAGAGACCGGTGGTTGATGTTTTAGATGATAGTACATTTGAATCTACGGAAGTGACTGGGTGGAAGTCGGATCAAACAGGTAATCTTGTTGTGGATACGGACCAAGCGCACACGGGCCAAGGGTCACTTCGTTTCGAAAATNCGGTGATTCGGAGTAATCCATTTTTACCTCCTGCTACGGGTCGTCTTTCCTTTTTTGTCTGGCTGAGAACTTCGGAAGACTTTGAAACGCCGTTACGCATGGGAATTGAGGGGACACATCGGAACCAAACGTTTTATCGTTATGGTGAGGTTTCNGGTAATTCGGAATGGAAAATTTTCGAATATCAAATCAATGATTTGCCGCTGTCCGATTTGGGGCCTCTAAAGATTCGTTTTGAACACGCCGGTCGCGGAAAAGTATGGTTGGATGATATTGTCGTTTCGGATCTTTATTTCAGCGAGAATGAACGAAAAGAACTTTCNCGGATGATCACNCAGGCACATTTTGCTTTAACCGAGGGAAAGTATGCGGAATGCGGACGTTTACTCGATGGTTATTGGCCCCGCTTTTTAAATCGCTACGTTCCGCTTCCGTCAACTACGGTCGCTGCACGTCCACNACTCGACCGTCAGGCCGATCTGCCACGGGTACCGGTTGAGGAAGCAAAAGCAAATANGAAAGAACAGCCTTGGTGGAAAAAGTTTCCCGACCTTCTTCGCTAACGACTGTTTTTCCCGAGAGCCTAAAGTTCGATGCTAACCGGGGGGCCACTTCAGAGCGCGGCCACCAAGAAGATGATAATGGAGATGTTCCACCTCNTGCCCCCCATCTTTGCCGCAGTTGACGACAACGCGATAGCCGTTTTCGAGCCCCAGTTGNTCGGCCAATTTGCGGATGACCATCCATAGGTGTGCGATAAGCTGGCCGTCTTCATCTTCCAGGTCCGCTACCGAACGAATCGGTTTACGTGGAATGATTAAAACATGCGTCGGTGCTTGTGGTGCGATGTCATGAAACGCAAGGCACTGCTGATCCTCATGAATGATGTCGGCGGGAATTTCACCAGCAATAATTTGTTGAAAGACATTCTGTTCAGACATAAGTCTTTTCCAGTTTAATTGCTTCGTCAGAAAGAAGCGCAGGAATCCCGTCCAGAATCGGATAGAGAACTTGGCGATCCTCACGAATTAAGGCACCGTCCANAGATTGAGTTAAGGTNACTCCGGCAAGGTTGCGNACCTTTCCTTCTTGGATATCCGAATTCAGTTCGGAGAGGAGTTGGTCATTGGCCAGAATTAACGACTGCCCTGTTTCAGGACAGATGAGTAATTTTAATAGTTCTGGGTCTAACACGGATTGAACGCCTTTTTGAGCAGATATCCAAANTAAAACGGTGCGGGCAATATAACAGGCGGAAAGCGGTTTGCGAATTGGTCACCGTTAACGTCGAAACTGCGATCGAAATTTTGAAGGCGGCATCCCTCGTCGGCGGAGAAAGCAACGATTGAAATTTGAGAGNTTTGTAAAACCGGACTCAAAACAAATTTCTGTAATTGGTTTTGACGACTCGGCAAGCATTCTGCAAGCATGGCCAATGCGCAAGTCATTCACGTAATCGACTAACGTGGTGCCTGTCGCTTGACGAAAATTTCTATTGAAGGCAGCGCGGCTCAAATCGGCGGTCCTCGCCAGATCATTTTGTCTGAGTGGTCTTTGGAAATCACGATGGATTGTTTCGAGAATGTCGGAAATGCGTGGCGAGGTATTTCGCTGGCGTGGAATCGCGTAGGCCTTGCTTGCTAAGGACCGCGTCTGTTTTGCGACAGAAAGTTCATCGAGGATATTCAACAGTTCTGACAGTTTCTGCGCAGGTCGTAGATTAACAAGGTTTTCCATTTGNTTTGCGACCACGGTCCGGTGGCGACCGAGAAACTGGAGTCCGTGCCGAGAGCGGGTGAGTANCTGCTGGACGAGGCTTAACTCTTTGCACTCACCGATCGCTGTGCCTAAGAAATTGTCNAGAAATTGTATCACGATCGCCCGACGCGGATTCGAACCAGGNCTGGATGGACCGCTTCGCCAGGTGTGAGGCAAAAGTGGTCCTAGCAGTACAAGATCGCCCTCGCGGAAGTCGGCGATGTGATCGCCGACGAATCGCCGCCCTCTTCCGGAGGTGATTAGCGTCAGTTCAAATTCGGGATGATAATGCCATGCAAATGGAAATTGTCGCTCCTGACGAACGAAAGCTCTGAAGGAGGCATTGTGCGGTTTACGGATTTTTTCAAGTTGTGGCTGCATGGTGCTGCGTTTTTCCGTTTACATTCACCGCNTGCGAAAGGTATTCTGCAATGTAGGGACGGAGGGAAACCTGCACCGAAGCACCATCATTTCACAACTCCTACCGCCTGCCAGACTACGACTTGGCTTTTTCCAAAGCACCATGCTTCCAGGGTTGCCCCAGTGCACAGCGCACCAGCAGGTCCGCCTCGATTGCGACCGTATCCGGTGCTTCGGCACCCGTAAGTCGATCTTCCTTCGGCGTATCAAAGAAATCGACGAGCGTTTTTTGAATCGCTTTGGCATCACCCCAGGGATAGGTGATCACACCTTCAGGATGATCTCCCGTATTATCCGCGATGACCGGTGTGCCTAAATAGATCGATTCACGAATCGAAGAACTCGTTCCCTCTTGGCGGTTGGAGCGGAGGTAAACCTGGCATTTACGCAAAAGGCTCAAGAAAACATCATGGGTGACGGTCCCCACNATGAAACAGCGGCTTGATAAGTCAAATGCATCTAATTTTTTTATTAGCNCATCCTGGCTCCCTTTTGCTCCCACAATAATAACCCCCANATCGGGATATTTCTCACGAAGCCCTGCTATGGCCTCGAACAACGATTCGAGCGCGTACTCCGGCCGCATTTCCAGATATGTAAATATACGTGGAGAGTGCGCGTCTAAAAAAGCATCTACCTCGGGTGGCAGCGGGACTGGATCAGCTGAAATATATTGTTTACTGAACGGTGTGATCGGCACGATTTTATCAGGGGCGATGGAGTAATCGACAATCAGATTTTTTACATCCGGATTATTGCAAATCACNAGTTTNGGTATGGCGAACAGCAGTCGCAATATGGGCGCCATTAAACGTGATTGCGACTTTGGAAAGTAANGCTGTTTTGTACCCGCGTGCAGTGTGAGCATGGGTCGGCGAAAAGTGAGAAGGCTTAGCAGGTAAGCGATGCCTGAAAGAATAAATCCTTTAGGTGAACTACCATTGGCATGCATATGCACCACGTAGCCACGCCTTAAATAATGGCAAATTTTACGAATGTATTCCCATCCGCTACGGACACATTCATATTCCTCGCTCGGGACCAAGCGGTTTTCTCCCAAATTGAGTGGTACGCAGGCGTGCCCCGTCTCTTCAAGAGACTTGCGCACAAAATACAACCGCGTTGCCCAACCACAGAATGGTGGGGGATAGCAACCGATTTCCAATATTTTTACCGGCTGATCGGGTTCCCTATTTTCTATGTTTTTTTTCACTATGCGTCACCACTATGCGAGCAGATCATTGAGAACCGAGTATTTTTGTGCTTGATACACAAGCAACGGTAGAGAAAATTTACCACCTTAGGCCAACAGAGGTAGCTTTTCTTACCGCTTTTGATCATTTTAATCATCTGGGGTTGCGTGGGGAAACGCGCGTTGGGCAAAAGTTGGGCAAAAGTAGGACAAAAAAAGGGGTCGCTTTTCCGGCCNGGATGGCCATCGTTTGTAGCGGATGATCGGCGAAGCCAAAGAAGTATCACAGAATCACGTGAGACAGCATGGAGAAAGTATCTTCTTGGTGCCATAGCCTCAACCTCAAGGGGGAAACTTGCGCACCTTTGTTTTAGTCTGTTTGTTTGAGGGAGGGTTGGGGGTGGTTGCCTGGATCGTGGGCCGGTTGTGTGGATACTCGCCAGTAACCACCATCCAGTTTACCTGGGNGAGCCTCGTCTGGGGTATCCTGGGTACTCTGCCTTTGATTTTCGCTCTGTTGCTTCTCGAAAGGTGCCCTGCCACTGCGTTGGTGGAAATCCGCAGAGTGGTGCGGGAGGTTTTGGCACCCCTCTTTCGCGGGTTTTCTCTGTGGCAGCTTTTCGTGGTTGCGCTGCTTGCCGGTGTCGGCGAAGAGATTTTATTCCGTGGTTTTATTCAGGGTGGACTGGGAATTTTTTTAGNATTTCTCAACGTGCCTTCTGCCCAGCTAGTTGCACTATTGGGAGCGAGCCTGCTGTTTGGTGTGATGCATCCGATCACACGGACCTATGCGATTCTCTGCATGTTCGCAGGTCTNTATTTGGGCGGGCTTTGGATCTGGAGTGACAATCTCCTCGTTCCGATTGCGGTCCATGCACTGTATGATTTTTTTGCTCTGTCCTATCTCCTCCGCAGCTATCGATTAAATCCACGTTACGCAATCAAGGAAGTGGCGGCAGAAGACTGACCCTAAGGCAAGTGATTCTCAAAAGAATTACAGATCAAATTGTGCGTCCGCCATTTCGGCGATTGTTTCACCAATGCTGATCGAAGCGGTTGCTGCGGGAGAAGGTGCATTGAGAACGTGAATCATGCGTTCGCTCTGTTCAATGCAAAAGTCATCGACCAGCGCTCCATTGTGTTGTACCGCTTGCGCACGAATCCCACTGCCGGACGCTTTGACATCCCCCATCCCNAGTTCCGGAATCAGTTGCCGAAGTGAAGAAACAAATGCCCGCTTGCTTAAAGAGCGCGCCATTTCCCCGAGTCCCATTTTCCAGTGTTGTAGGATCAGACGCCAGAAACCGGTAAAGCCGATCGTCTCAAAGGTATCGGACATCGAGACAGAATATTTTCCATATCCTTCGCGGGCGAGNGCNAGAACNGCATTGGGGCCNGCTTCGATACCACCCCCGATCATCCGCGTGAAGTGTACNCCGAGNAAGGGATACCTGGGGTCGGGAACCGGATAAATCAGATTATTCACAAGATGGGTTTTAGAATCGATCAATTCGTAGTAGTCCCCTCGAAAGGGAATAATTTTTACGGCCGGTTTTTGCCCGCACATCCGCGCAACACGGTCGCTCTGTAGGCCTGCACAGTTGATTAAATGCTTGGCGCGTAACTCTCCCTGTTGCGTTTCCAGGATAATTTCTCCACCATCGATTTGAACCCCGAGGAGTCGATGATCCTTGCGAATGTCTCCACCACTTTCGGCAGCAAGTTGCGCAAATTGTTGTGCAACTTGCACATAATCCACGATACCGGTTTGCGTAACGTGCAGGCCTGCAACGCCGGCTACATATGGTTCATATTCCTTGAGTTGATCGCCTTTGAGTTGGCGCAAGTCACTTAATCCATTCTCGACACCCCGCTCGTAAAGATTTTCAAGCGCTGGAATTTCCTCCTTTTTGGTGGCGACGACGATTTTTCCGCAAGCCTCATAAGGGATGCCATAGTCGCTGCAGAAGCGGTACATCGCCTCTCGGCCTTCTGCGCAATTGCGAGCTTTGCTCGAGCCGGGCTTGTAGTAGAGGCCCGAATGGATCACACCGCTATTGTGCCCCGTTTGATGCGCGGCGAATACTGGCTCGGCCTCGATGAGCAGCAGAGACTGCCCCGTTTGTTTTTTGCTAAGCGCATAAGCCGTGGCCAAGCCAACGATACCACCACCGATGATCGCAATGTCGAAAGATTTAGACATGTCATTCACGCTTTAAGCAGACGATTTCCATCGATTCGGTAACGGTTACCGAACGCAAGGCGATACTCAAGCCCTGCCGTTAGCACCCGGTCTACCTAGTTTTCATTCTTTTCACTGGAAAAGGCAAGCCACGACGCGACAGCGCGGGCAGCGGTCGGCATCCGCCGCGCGTTTTGAGGGATCTGGAGTGCGTGTGCCAGCACACCAACGAGTTTTTCCGCATAAGCGTCATAGTCTTTTTCGGGTAAATGCTGCGCCAGATAGATAAGATTCAGTGCCGATATGCCGTTTCCCGAAGGGAGTACACTGTCGGTCTGTTTTTTTGCACGTGCAATGAGTGTCTCGTGATCATCCGAGGTAAAGAAAAATCCGCTGTCTTCAGCGTCCCAAAATAATTCGATCTGCTTATCCGAAAGTCTGCTTGCCGCTTGAAGCCACTGAGGATCTCCCGTTGCGCGATGTAGCGCGATCAGTCCGTCGATTAGAAACGCGTAATCGACCAAATAGGCGTTTAACTTGGCCCGACCCTCTCGGTAGGTTCGTGATAGTCTGCCATCGTTTTGTTGCAATTCTTTGAGTGCAAAGTTTGCACCTGTTATCGCCTCCTCGAGATATCGATCTTCTTTAAAAATACGGCCGGCATCAGCGAATCCACGGATCATCAGGCCATTCCAAGCCGTGAGTATTTTTGTATCCGTCAGGGGCCGTTTCTTTGCGGATCGTGCGGCGAGTAACTTCTCGAGGGACGGCGCTATGCTTTTTTCAAGTTGGTCTGTTGTGAGCCCGCGATCTGCCGCTAACTTCGCGAGAGTATCGCTCAATTGCAACACATAGTAGGCATGACCTTCATGGTTGAAATTCGGTGAACCGGAAAAGCTATAGATTGGCGCAAGCCACGAAAATGCATCTTCGCTCAGCACTTCCTGCAACTCTTTCAATTCCCAACGATAGAATTTACCTTCTTCTGCATCCGTCTCCGCATCGATCGCAGAATAAAAACCACCCTGCGGATCGCGCATTTCCCGAAGCGTGAAATCAAGTAATTCTTCAGCAACCCGACGATAGGATACATCTCCGGTGAGTGCATAGGCCTCGGCATAGACCGAGGCAAGTTGTGCGTTGTCGTAAAGCATTTTTTCGAAATGGGGGATGCTCCAGAAACGATCCACACTGTAGCGATGGAATCCGCCACCCACATGATCTCGAATGCCACCCTGGGCCATTTTGTCGAGCGTGAGAAGAAGCATTTTTTTAGCCTCTTGGTCTTCTTCGCGGTCAAGGCGATCGGCCAGGTAAAGAAGTTCAGGCGGACTCGGGAATTTTGGTTGTTGTGGCGGAAAGGGCGGTTGTCCGAAGCCCCCGTACGCATCATCGAATTGGGTTCCCATCGCCTGCTGTACGTTTTTTACTTGGGCACTCCCGGGCTGCTGCTGATCGCCTTGCTGCTCGCGAACAACCTCAGCGACCGCCGAGGTGAGTCGCCGCGCCTGTTCCTCAATGGGCTCTGGTTTCTCTTTCCAGATTTTTGCGATCGATGTGATCAGTTCCAAAAATCCGATGCGTGGCCCGCGGTCACCTTGGCGTGCGGGAAAATAGGTTCCTCCAAGAAAAGGGAGTCCCTCCGGTGTCATAAACACGGTAAGCGGCCAGCCTCCGCGTTGTGTGAGTAGTTGGATTGCCGTCATGTAGATGTCGTCAACATCAGGCCTCTCTTCCCGATCGACTTTGATGCACACAAAGTGTGTATTTAGAAACTTGGCAATCTCGGGATCCATGAACGATTCCCTTTCCATGACGTGACACCAATAGCAACTGGAGTAACCGATCGAGAGAAAGATCGGTTTGTTTTCACGTTTTGCGCGGTCAAACGCCTCCGGGCCCCAAGGATACCAATCGACCGGGTTGTAGGCGTGCATCAGGAGGTACGGGCTCGTTTCCCCGGCCAAGCGATTTGCTTTGGCTGAGAGGTGGTTATCTACGGCCGTCCCGGTCTGCGTCTGAATATCTGTTTCTTTGGTTTCGCTCTGTTTATCCTCACGTTTATCCTCACCATGTGCGGGCAAAGCCGAAGTAAAGAAAACTCCGGAGGTAAGGATCAAGGCAATCAGAAGAAGCGCAATCAAAGCACGTGGAAAAGATGTTTTTTGGCTGTTGCGAATAAGAGTCATTTTGTGCTTTGCATGCGGTTTGAGTCTGCGTGAGGGTTTCTGGAACTTTATCTAATTACGTTACGCATTGGTGGGTGGTTTGAATACGGGTGGCATAGAAGTTTTTGAGCGGCGCAAAAAAAGCGGCTCGGTTTCAAGGAAACCGAACCGCCCAGGATGACTAGTGTACGCCCTGGTCACAAGAAGTCAGAGGCAAGACAACTTCCCTAAGGCATACTAGCCGCAATCACACGTTTTGGGAGCAGCGTCACATCCACAACTCTTCTGGCAGGGAACCGGGCAACAGACCTTGACCGGAACCTGTTTGCAGACAACTTTGGGGACGCACCGGGTGACCGTGTAGGGTACCCGTTCGCAGACACATTTCTTGCATTTTACACACTTCGTGTAATGTACCGGTTTGCAGACCGTGTACGGTACCATTTTGACACATTCCTTTTTCACCATACGGCAGCAGGTGTAGGGGACTTGTCGGGTACACGTTTCGGGGACCATTTTGCAAACTTTGTAGCAGCAGGTTTTGACCCGTTTCTCGGGCACCATGCGGCAGACCTTGTAGGTGCAGGTTCG
>NHBP01000094.1 GCA_002168195.1 Planctomycetaceae bacterium TMED10 | reverse complement strand
TGTGAGTCTGTGAGTCTGTGAGTCTGTGAGTCTGTGAGTCTGTGAGTCTGTGAGTCTGTGAGTCTGTGATAGGCGAGAGGGCGTGTCGTGCAAAAGCTGAAAACAAAACGGGTATCCAGCCCTTACGAGGTCAGGGCCTATTATTAGCCGAGTCGGGAGTGCTGCCAATCGGGGGCAAAAAATTAAGAGGCTTTCCTGTGAACGCTCAATCCCTGTCGAGCGACCACGCCAACTGCCACATCGCTTGCACCGTGGAATCGGAGTACTTTAGCTACTTCATTGCAAGTTGCTCCCGTCGTCATCACGTCGTCAATCAAAAGAATCCGTTTACCCGCGATATTTTTTCCCCGTAGACGAAAAGCACTGGCGATGTTTTTTAAACGCTGCGTCTGGGAAAGGTTGACCTGCTGTGCTGTGTAGCGAAAGCGAATGATCGCTCGGTTGGATTTGGGAAGTTCGAGATATTTTGCCACGCTGTTCGCCACTGCATCCGGTCCATTGACACCCCGCGTTAATCGCCGCAACCAATGCATGGGGGTTGCGATGATCAAGTCTGGCTGGAATAAATCGATTTCTTTTTTTCGCACATGTGCTAGCAATCGTCCTAAAGCCACAGCGAGCGGATATCCATGTGGATGTTTTGTTTGCAGTACGGCATGCCGTAAATACTTCTGATAAGAACCAAGCGTAAAAACACGTGAAAACATAAAATGTGTTTGTTTACACTTGGGACAGAATGCACTACTCTTGGTTGCTGCTTCTTGCCGGTATATTTCGGATTGATTTCCACATCGAGAGCAACAGTCATCGCTTGATTCGATAACCAAAGAACAACACTTGTCGCAGAGGCCGAGCCAGCGACTTTCATCGGTGAGATCGCAGCGACATAAATTGCAAATCGGTGGTATCACAAGATCGACGGAATTGTTCATGAGCGAACGCCCATGATCATAAATGGGTGTCGCAAAACTTAGCCACTGTGACACGAAATTTCCCTTGTTTTAATCTTTACCAATCAGGCTCGATTCAGGTTCAACCTCAAAGATGCAATGACGCATCTTAGCACACCCAGATATTTTTAGTCGCCGATATGGACCTTGACCTGCTTCTTCTAGGTTTTCTATGCTCGCAAGGATCGAGATTCATCGTTTTTCCAAGGTAATTTCATGTCGACTCTTTCACGTCTCTCCCAGAGTACCGTTGAGGCGCCAATTAGTTTTTTAATGCGAGAAGCGTTGGCTCGACCAGAGCTCGTTTCATTGGCCGCCGGTTTCGTAGACCAGGCGAGTTTACCGTTGGAGGAGACATTCCGCGCTGTCGAGGGGTTGCTGGAGTCTTCGGCACTCGGGCGCGCGGCACTTCAATATTCAAGTACCATGGGTGATGCGGCAGTTCGAGACATTTTGCTTACGCGACTTTTGCAAGCCGATGGTGTGTCGGGCAACTCCAGATCTTTCGAGCAGGTCATCATGACCGCAGGTAGCAACGAATTGCTGTATCAGCTAGGACTCGTCCTACTCGACCGAGAAGACATTGTGCTTTGTGGGGCGCCGAGTTATTTCGTATTTTTAGGAGCTCTCCAAGGAATTGGAGCCCGAGCACACGGACTTCCTGTTGATCACAACGGATTGATTCCCGAAGCGCTGGAAGAAGTTCTTCAGAAGGCAAAGGCTACGGGGGATTCGGATCGTATCAAAGCCCTTTACCTGACCACCTATTTTGATAACCCAAGTAGTATCACTACATCGCAAAAACGGCGCGAAGAAATTTTTGAGATCGTCAGCCGATATAATCACCAGCAGCACCGACTCTATATTATTGAGGATGCTGCGTATCGAGATTTGCGATACTTCGGAGAAGATATTCCAAGTTTATTTTCGCTCGATCTGGAGAATAAAACTGTCGTTTACACAAGTTCTTTTTCCAAGTCATTTTCTCCGGGATTACGCGTTGGCTGGGGCGTTTTGCCGAACGACCTTGTTGCGCCACTGAGCCACCATCAGGGAAATATGAATTTTGGGGCACCCCACTTCAGTCAACAGGTCATTCGCCAAGTGATTGAGGGGGGAGATTTCGATCTGCATCTTTCAAAGCTGCGTTTGACCTACCAAAAAAAATTAGAAACGATGGTTTCAGCCGCCGAGGAATATTTAGGTGATTTAACGGAAGTATCCTGGTTACCGGCGGCAGGGGGTTTATATATTTGGCTGAAGCTGGATGGTGTGGATACAGGCACCGAAGGCCCGTTGTTTCCAAGAGCGCTCGAGAAAGGTGTTTTATATGTTCCGGGTTATTATTGTTACCCAACCGAAGGATCTCCTCCGGCACATGATCAAATCCGCTTAAGTTTTGGTGTGCAGTCTGTGGACCGTATCAAACAAGGCATGCAGTTATTGTCGGATGCGATTCGTGAAACACTTGCCCAAAAAGAACCTCAATACCAGTAATTCAAATTAATGGCCATTATTGATCGCTATCTGCTGAAAAACTTTTTAGGTGTATTTGCTGTATTTTTCATCAGCTTTTTTGGCCTTTTTGTGGTCGGAGATACAGTGAATAACTTTAGTGAAATTCTCCGCTACGCTGAGTCAAATGGTGGTTTGCTCCGTGCAGTTTTAAAATACTACGGACTCCGCTCATTGGTTTTTTTTGATTGGATGAATCCGCTGCTGATTCTCGTTGCGACAATGTTTACGATTGCGACGTTCAGGCGGCATAACGAGATGACGGCTCTGATGGCAGCTGGTATTCGGAATGAACGTATGGTCCGCCCGCTTTTGATTATGTCATGCATCCTGGTATTACTCGCCGTCGTGAATCGAGAGTGCATCTTGCCGTCTTTTCGTCAAGATTTAAGTACAAACATTCAGAATATACGGAACGATAAAACGGATGCGATTGTGCCGGTCTATGACAATCAGACAGATATTCTTTTAAGTGGAGAAGGTATCGTTTTAGTAGATGAGCGGATTGTTGAACCGAATTTTTTTCTGCCCCGAACTCTCGATCAGTATGGGGTTCAATTGCTTGGTCGCGAGGCGACTTTTCAGCCTTCCACCAACGAGCATCCTCAAGGTTATCTCTTTTCGGGAATGCGACAACCGGAGGAACTGGTTACGGAATCAAGCCTTAAACTCAACGGGGTGCCAATCCTCTATACGCCACAGGACACGTTATGGCTTAAGTCAGATCAATGCTTTGTTGTGAGTTCTGTAGAGCCGAAACTTTTGATTGGAGGTGGAAATTGGCAACAATTTTCCTCTACTCCAGAATTGATGGGGGCCCTGGAGAATCCAAGTGTGAAACACAATCCGGGCATTGAGGTGGAACTCCATTCACGTTTTGTGCAGCCTTTTTTAGACCTGAATCTCCTGCTGCTGGGATTACCGTTGGTCTTAACACGCCAATCGCGCAGTCTGTTCTTCTCCGTCGGCTTATGCGTACTGCTGATCGTTGTTTTTATGGGTGTGATCATGCTTTGCCATAATCTGGGGAGTTCGTCGCTGCTCAGCCCGGCTCTGTCCGTTTGGTTGCCACTGATGGTGTTTGTTCCCATGGCCGTTGCTTCAAGCCTTCCGCTATACGAATAACGCGATGCATCACACGTGAGAATCGCAATCTCGATAAATTTATTCGCTGTACCGCAAATTCAATGTCGTGCAAAATATTTATTCAGCGACTGTTGTGACAATTGTCAGTGAAAGGTACCGTTTTAAGTTATGGAACAAGATCTCATTTACAAAGAAGCAATTATTCGCTTCCAAGAACTTTTTGCACGTGTGGCCGAAGGTTCGGTGGCTGAACCTGCAGCAGTGACTCTTGCAACGGCGGATCTTAATGGGCGGCCTTCATCACGCGTGGTATTGTTGCGGGGGTTGGATGATAGAGGATTTGTTTTTTTTACTAATTCACTGAGTCGAAAGGGGCGCCAGTTGGAGGCCAATCCACAAGCGGCACTCTCTTTCTATTGGGATTTTTTGGGCCAGCAGGTGCGGATTGAAGGCGATACAGAAAAAGTAGATGACAAAGAGTCGGATAATTACTGGGTCCTCAGACCCAGAGAGAGTCGCATTGGTGCATGGGCTTCTCGTCAATCAGAGCGACTTGCAGATCGCGCTGAGCTCGATTCAAGGATCGAAAAATATACAGAGAATTATGTAAACCAAGAAGTGCCGCGACCACCTCACTGGTACGGCTATCGGGTAGTTCCCCGGCGAATTGAATTTTGGCAAGAGGGAGCCAGTCGACTTCATACACGAACGATCTATGAAGAAGACTCGGCAGGCTGGAAAAAATTTCTTATCTACCCGTAAAAATAGATCCAGCTTGCGTTGGAAATTTTTTCCTTCTTGTTCATAAGACACCGCTCACAACGACCGAAAAATTGTGCAGATTCGCGCGGCAGCACCCGGTTGCTGGAGGATGTGTATTGCCAGCAACTAGAAGGGAATAAACTCCCGTTGTCGGAAAATTTAACGTTCTCTAAAATTTTGTCATCCGCCTTGTGCGGTTCGTTGTTTCTGATTGAGTCTTCATCGCCAGATGTATCGAGTATTCATGCGAACTATCGGTCGCGATCTTTGCTTGCTTTTAGCCGTCGCGCTATTGGCCCTGTTTGTCCGGCTAGATGGCACACGCCTATGGGACCGTGATGAAACACGTAACGCCCGTTGTGCTTTGGAAATGCATGAGCGAGACGATTGGGTGGTGCCAACGTTCAATGAGCATTTGCGCACTCAAAAACCGGTGTTACTCTATTGGCTTATTCGATGTTCTTATGCTGCGTTCGGTGTCAATGAGTTTGCTGCCCGATTTCCTTCAGCGTTACTTGGCCTTGGTACAATTTTAGCCACTTTTATGATTGGGCGACGGCTTTTCAGTCCTGAAGTCGGCCTGCTTGCGGGAGTTATTTTGGCCACCAGCGTAATGTTTGAAATGGTAAGCCATGCGGCGACTCCCGATGCATCACTGATTTTCTGTTCGACTGCGGGTTTGATGGTTTTTGTATTGACCACTTTCAAATCGCGCACAGATGCTACAGTCCGGACTGCACCAGCACCGCGATTCGCAGGCTACTATTTTTGTCCGACTTGGTTATCTGCGGCAGCTCTTTATGCGGTTTTTGGGGTCGGCCTGTTAGCCAAGGGACCCGTCGGTTTGATTTTGCCTACTGCGGTGATTGGCATGTATCTTTTGATTGTCAATCTACCGGCCTGTAAAAATCTCAATCGTTCTACGAGTTGGATCAAGCGCGCTAAAGAAAAAATAAGCGTGCTTCTTCGCTGTTTCGCACCCGGCCATTTCTTCAAAACCTGTATTCAAATGCGACTGCTGACGGCAACTCTTATTGCACTCGCTGTTGCCGGACCTTGGTACTATCTCGTTGGGCAACGAACCGATGGCGCTTTTTTACAAGGTTTTTTTATGAAGGAAAACTTTGGCCGCGCAATAAACGCAATGGAGGGGCACTCAGGCGGACCACTGTATTATATTATTGCCCTACTTATCGGATTCTTTCCCTGGTCTATTTTCGCGGTGCCAATGTTTGTTGGTGCATTTGGTCGCGTAAATCGGCATGATCCATGGCGGATTGGCTATTTATTTACGCTCTGTTGGGTAGGTGTCTATCTAACCTTATTTTCCTTCGCGGCAACGAAGCTTCCGAGTTATGTGACTCCGTGCTATCCTGCGCTCGCTCTATTATGCAGTTGTTTTTTGGTGCATTTTGCCAAACACCGCACCATTATTCCCGCGGGATGGCCATACTTTTGTTTGTCTTTCGTCGTGATTGTCGGATTAGTGTTTCTGATTGGGTTGCCAGTGGTAGCGATTTTCTTTCTACCGGGTGAAGAATGGATTGGGGTCTTAGGAGTGATTCTCTTAGTCGGTGGATATATTTGCTACCGACTACTCCGTAAAGGCGATTCAAAAAGATTTGTCGTTACCTTTGCTGGAATGGCAATGCTCATTTTTTTAACAGCCTTTGGTTTCATCTTGCCTCGAATTGATCATCACCGGCACAGTTTTCGTATTGCAGATCTGATCCGCAGTAGCGATGCGCAGACCACATTTGGATCATACGGTCATATTAATCCGAGCCTTATTTTTTATGGTAATCGACCGATTCCAAGCTATTACGATTCGGAGGCTGTGGCTACCTTTTTAAGTCGTCCACATGCCGTCCTTATTACGACTGACAGGCGTTATGGTGATATTGTCGATATAGTGCCTTCTCAAATGAAGGTGCTTGCCGAGACCCCTCGTTTTTTTAGTCGTGAAAAGTGGATTGTCGTGGGCCTGCCGCCGATGACCGGTAAGTTTGATGATGAGTAACCATCGCGTCGCTAAACGGGTTGCATTGCTTTCGCAATTTAGGGATTAAAGTTTTCCATCGCTTTTCCTGGTCATTCTTCCAGGCAGTCAGGGGTTGCGGGCAGCCTCCCCTCTTTTCGATATGCATTTACGATTAATATGGAAGAGATACAGTAAAAAGTCCCTCGTTCAATGGTGGCACCAATGGATTTCAACGAATTCGACCAGGAAAAGATGTTTTACGAGGCCTGGCAGGCAGTCGCAATTGTCCGTCCGGTTCACTATTCTCTTTTTACCTTTGGGGAATCAATCCTTCCCTACTTTCTGGTCTGTGGAAATCAGGAGGGAACCGATCCCCTATCGGTCCGTCGCGGCGATGTACGGATCAACCGCCCGATGATTTTAACGGCTGAAAATAGCCAGCCTGAATTTGAGAATTTTTTTGAAAGCAATGAAGAAGAAGGGATGGCTCAATTTTTATTGGCCCGCACAGCAAAATTTTCAAATCTCAGATTTCTTAATCAAAGTCGCCAGCANGAGGTCGTGCATGACAGCATGGACGCGGCGGTGGAGAAAATCAATCAGCGACTCGATGCCGATGAGGAAGACCAGATNGCCATTTTAACCGCCCCCGAAAATTTGGCCGGCATAGCGATCCTCAGATATGCAACCGANCGGGTGTTCAAGAGTGCTCCGGATAACATTCAAGAACTGCGGGAACGCGGCTTTCTTCCTTAGGCTTCCCTGGGCCGCAAAAGGTCAGCTATCGTTTTCTTGAAACGTTGGCAGACTGTGAATAGGCCGCNTCACTCTCTTTCGTCCGCGATACTTTGTTCTGCGGCGTTACGCAAAGCCGAAGAGGGGAGNACGCCGACGAGTCGGGCGACGAGTACGGCAAGGTAAAATTGGCCGATCACAGACTGTGTCCATGTCAGGGTAAGTGCGAGCGGAGTGCGCGGCACGATGTCGCCATAGCCGAGCGTTGACATGGTGACAAAACTAAAATAAATAACTTGGGAAAACGATGTGTGTATTTCATTCGTTATTCCAAGCGGAGCAGTGAGTGGATTATCAAAATGAAAGGCTTCCGGATTTATGTGTAGGAGTGCGGCATACAGCATCGCCCAGCAGAGACCGATCAAAAGATAGCCACAAATCGCCCCAAGCATGGAAATCCAGTTCGCTAGGTATTCAGTGAACACCCGATACAAGAGCAGGCAGGCCATCACTAAAAAGCATACAGCTTGCAAAAGACAATTGGTTACAAACAGCCAACTGTAGTCGACAAATAGTCCCGTCCACGTGAAACCGACCGCAATAAAAATTGCAGGGAGTCCAAAAAGCATCCAGACACGCCGCCTAAATCCACCCGCAGTACCGAGAATGAGGACTGCCGTGAGGCTCAGGTTCAGGAGGACAGGCCTGTCACGGGACTGGTCCCTCAAAACAGGAAATACGAGGCAGACAAATAATAACGCCACAAAGAGCAGCATTATCAAATACTTTTCCGGAATCAGGCGGTTCGCGATGCGTTTTCTCACTTGGTAGCCCGCTTACTTTTTAATACAACGACACCATTCGGTAAAGAATTGCCCGCTTACCCGAAGGCAGATTGAAAATAGCTCAGACATGCAGGCATTTTTTCAGGCAAAAATTTTCAAAGACATTCATTATTTTAAAAAAATAGTTTTTTCGCGGTAGGCCCACTCATTTGATGTGGACCACCGAAACCCAAGGGAAGAGTACGTTTTACTCGAAAAAGCAAGGCACTTTTTTAGGAAACCACATATGACATTTGCCCTGCGTCGCGTTTGGTTATTAACAATTCCAGTAGCACTTTATAGCAGTATTGCCTATCTGCGGCTTCAGTATCCAAAATTAATTGATGTTCCCAACGTAACCCTACCCCTCGAGGCAGTCTTAACCTTCGCAATGGGCATGTTGATTTTATTTCGAATCAATCGCGCTTACGAGCGTTGGTGGGAGGCGCGTACTCTTTGGGGGTCACTAGTCAACGTTAGTCGAAATCTCGCCGTCAAGACGCGACAATTTGTTGCACCCGACGACCCGCAATTAGACCGCATGCGTGATTTAATCATAAGCTTCAGTTATGCGTTAAAAGATCATCTTCGAGGTGAACCACATACCACCAATGAATTGAGCGTGCAGGTGCCTGAGAATATTAAACACACCCCCAATTTTCTGGCAAGCCAAATGTACGCGGAGTTAAAGAAATGGAATCACGCAGATCAATTGACCGGCGAAGAATTTTGGGCAATGGATCGCGAAGCGCACATGTTCTTGGAGATTTGTGGAGCATGCGAACGCATCAAGTCGACGCTGATGTCACGATCGTGGCGGATTGTCACGCGACAATGCATCATTCTCTACCTGCTTCTCACTCCTTGGGCGTTGGTAGAGGAGTTTGGCTATTGGACGGTTCCAGTGACCGTGGTCGGCGCTTACTTTCTTATTTCCGGAGAAGCCATTGCGCATTATGTTGAATCGCCATTTGGAATCCGTGAAGATCATCTTGATCTTGACGGTCTTTGCGCAAAGATAGAGGAATCGGTCAAAGAAATTTGTGATACTTGATCACAGCAGCAATTAGTAAGACTAGGTAGTAAGACTAGGATTTCCCTGCTAGCGACGTAAATGCTGTTGCTTCGGGGGCGTAAGCAGGTGTGGCTGCTCACCGGATATCAGCACGGGAGGGAGGCGATAGATATCGGGGCTTTCCCGATCGATCGATTCTTTTACTGGTGAAAGCCTTGGCTCTGGAGAGGAAGTTTCTTCGTGTAGCGAGCCAGTTGCTTTCCGCACTGCGGCATACGTTTTAAGCGCATGGTGTGTTGCACGGAATGAAGCGAGCGAGGCAATCCGCTGGTATTGATTATCACCAGCGACTAATGCAAAGCGATTCAAAGAAGATTCTAATGTTTGGTGTTCCCGGTCGGAGATTGCAGTATTTTTTAAAATTATGACATCACCCGGCATGCGTAAAAAAGCTTGCCAGTCAGGTGACGATTCGAAATCTTCCAAATCGCGATCAAGCCGCTTTGAAAGAACAATCAATCGCAATCGCTGCCATTCCGTTTTCGCAGCGCCGATTTGTATCCCCTCTGCAGGGCTCTGAGCGAATGCTCGTTTTCGGAGATTCTTGGTGCTCTGCAGGCTCTCTTCTTGTCCTGCGATCAGAATAGCAGGGCTTAGCAAGAGAGACCATGTAAGGACAAGAAGTGTTCGTTGTCTGAGAACTGCATGCTTCACTGAAATTTCTCCCACAGGGAACTCCTTTCCCTGCCAATGATGAGATCGGAAGAAGGTTAGGATCGGCTTGATCGTTGGCATCCATAACTGGATGTGACCCCGCGGTCGGCATGACCGGTGTAAAGCAACAGATGTCCGGTTATGCGGCCTCTTTGTCAGTCGCGTCAGGAAAAGAGATTGGTTTGCGACGATTAAATTGCGGGCACAGATTAGCTGCGATCTGCATAATGCTTACATTCAGCATGAAATCATTCGTCAGCGGAGTGTTTCGTTTCTTGGCAGAGTCAGAAAAAGAATATCTGTGGGGCCGATTGTATGACCTGCAGCAATTACCGGGGAAAGTGAGTAGTCTTACCGTTCATAGTCTACCCAATGGCTGAGTTGTCGGCCTTTACCGTAACTGGTTATTGTCGATAACTCGCACCTGTTTTATGATGCCATTGCAATGAGATGTTGTTTGCCTGATCGCCTTGCAGCCCTTTCGCGNCCCACTTTTTCCGTTGAGGACTTTTTATGCACGATTCCCGCCTTGAACGCTTAGCCGAGATTCTTGTCGACCANAGTTGNGAAATCGCTGATGGCGAAAAAGTATTGATTGAAGCGTTCGATTTACCGAGCCCCGATATCGTCTGCCGGCTTGTCGAACTGGTAAGTCTGCGCGGTGGCATTCCTCTCGTATCATCTAAAAGTAATGCTGTGCTGCGTTCGCTTTACCGTAACGGAACGCCGGAAGGAATGACGCTCAATGGAGAGCTGGAACGGAATCGAATGGAGCAAATGGATGCCTACATTGGTATTCGGGGGGCAGCGAATAGCAGTCAATTTTCTGATGTTCCTCAAGACAAAATGGACCTATACCAGAAGCATTGGTGGTATCCGGTGCATAGTGAGATCCGAGTTCCAAAAACAAAATGGGTTGTTTTGCGATATCCAACGCCTTCCATGGCGCAGGCGGCGGAGATGAGTTGCGAAGCCTTCGAAAATTTTTATTTTGATGTTTGTACTGCCGACTATGTACAAATGGCGAAAGATCAGGCTCCCCTTGTTGACCGCATGGAAGCGGCAGATGGTATTCGCATTGTGTCACCGGGAACCGATCTTACTTTTTCGATCCGTGACATCCCTATTCGGCCTTGTTTTGGGCAAAGAAATATTCCTGACGGAGAAGTTTTCACAGCGCCAGTCCGTGAAAGCGCAAATGGTACGATTCGCTACAACACACCTTCTCGATATCAGGGCACTCTGTTTGAGGATATTGTCTTTACTTTTAAAGATGGAAAGATTGTGTCGGCTTCGGCAAATGAAACGGAAAAACTTAATGAGGTCCTTGATGCCGATGAGGGCGCGCGCTATCTCGGAGAATGGGCAATCGGCTGCAATAATCGCGTTCGCCATCCGATGCTCGACACTTTATTTGATGAAAAGATCGGTGGATCGTTTCATCTCACACCGGGACAGGCCTACGAAGAGGCNGACAACGGTAACCGCAGTGTGGTCCACTGGGATCTTGTTTTGATCCAGCGAAGCGATTACGGCGGTGGCGAAATATACTTCGATNACCAACTCATCCGCAAAGACGGACACTTCATTCCAGAAGATCTCCAGGGACTNAACGTCGGACTGGACTGAGNCCGCTTTTTTCTGCTATTCGTGCAACTCGGGTTCCTTGCCTTCATACGCACGATAAAAATCANGTATTTTTGCTTTGAGTGCATCGGCAACTTCAGCATCCGTGTTTTGTTTGCACTTCATCGCTGCAACCAGGACCGCGTGTGCTGCGGCTAGTTTTTCCGCGTAACCTTCCTTATCGGCCTTGATCCGTTGCGTCATGAAATACTGGCTAATGGTGTGCTGAATGTTTGTTGCGTGGGTTTCTTTGGTGCAAATCCAGCGAACCGTTTGGTTCACNGATAACGGATCTGATTTTCCAGCCATTTCACGGATTTGCCCCATACCCTTTGCAATGGTTTCCTGATCTTCGAGCATATCTTCGAATCGTCGCTGGTCATCATAAATTCCGCAGGGAACCTCGCAGTGAGCCAGCGCGGATTGGCAGAGCGTGATAGTGGATAGAGAAAAAACGAAAGCAACGAGCAGTGTGGGAAAAATTTTCACAGTTAGACTCCTTGGAAGCGCAAAAAGGTTATCAATGAGCAAAATTGTGCAAGATCGTCTCTGCTTTGCAACCGGTGTTCAACCGTAAACTTTCGGTCCCCAGGGCCAGAGACTTCGGGTCTAGGCTTTNAGGGCATAAATTTATAAGGTTTTCACACAAAACAGGGTCACATTCTCGGGCACTTCCACATCCGCTCCACAAAATCCGCTGCGGGTATAGAGTCGACGTGCGTCATGGTTTGCACCACGTACTTCGAGTGTGATTCGAGAGCAACTGGCGGCCCTGGCCCTTATTTCCACTTCAGAGAGCAGGGCCGAGCCAATGCCTCTTCCTCGCAACTGAGGACTGACAACAAGGTCATGAATGTTAATCGCCGGCCGCGCGGCAAAACTCGAAAATCCCCAGAAACAGAGTGCGATTCCGCCAAATNTTCCGTCGATATGCGCTAGGAGTACGAGTCGCATTGTTGCTTGNCGGAGTTGCTCGATCATTCGATCAAGAACCNCGNCCGGCAACCCTTGGCCACCTTCNAGCGGATCGTGCGCATATTCGTCGAGGATTCGTAAAATGGCCGCCGTATGATCTGGATTCTCCAGATCGGCTTCCATGATAGAGACTTGCATCTTCAAGATTTCCGCGNGTTTANTTATAGAGTTCAGAGATTGTATCAAATGTGGCGTAAAGGCGTTGAAATTTAATCCCCATCTCTCATAAAAACCTCGAACTTGATACCCAGTCCAACTTGTCGATACAATAAGGGGAGGCCAAAACCACATTCTTTAAGCGCTGAGACTCTTTCCGATGACGACACCAAAACAATCCAATGAAGTGGAACAGCAGCCGCCACAAAACGAGCCCGATTTTTCCCGCCGTCGTTTTTTGAAACAGGGTACTGTCGCTTCGGCAGCGGTGACGATGGGACTTACCACTGAGGCAAAAGCAGAAAGTTCTTCCGCAATCGAAACAATCAATATTGGAGTCGTGGGTACTGGTGGTCGCGGGGGAGGTGCTGCTCGAGATACGCTTTCGGTCAATCCCAATGTTCGTATCATTGCAATGGCAGATCTCTATCCGAAAAAGTGCCATTCGATGCGGAAGAGTTTGGCTCGTCGTTATGACGAACGAGTCTCAGTAGACGATAAAAATATCTTTGGCGGGCTTGATGGTTATCGACGCGTCCTTGAGCATCCGGATGTCGATATTGTTTTATTGACAACGCCACCCGGTTTCCGCCCATCCTATTTGGCAGAAGCTGTTGCTGCAGGCAAGCATGTCTTTGCCGAGAAACCGACTTGCGTAGATCCGGTCGGCTATCGCATCTGTTTGGAAGCCGATCGCGCAGCGCGGGCACAGGGGACTGCCATCGTTACCGGTACGCAGTATCGTCGACAAAAAAATTATATGGAAGTCATGCGGCGGATCCACGAAGGCCAGATTGGTGATGTGATCTCAGCGACAAGTCGTTACTGCACTTCCGGCATCTGGAATCGTCCGCGGAAGCCGGGGATGAGCGATGCCGAATACCAACTTTACAACTGGATGCATTTCATTTGGCTTTCTGGTGATCAGATTGTTGAGCAAGCGGTTCACAACATCGATGCGATGAATTGGTTGATGGGAGGACCCCCCGTTGCTGCCTACGGTTCCGGAGGAAGATTTACGCGTCCGACTGGTAGCCAGATGTGGGATAATGTTTCAATTGATTATGCGTATCCCGATAATCGCCTCCTCTCTTTCCAATGCCGACAAATCCCTCATACAAAAGGGGAAAATGGTAGCATTGTCTATGGTACGGATGGGATCGCCACCATTGGTGCGGCCAACAAGGGAGCATCGATTCGCGACCGAGCAGGAAAAGAAATTTGGTCCATGAAGGGCGATATTAACGCCGCCTATCAGCAGGAACATAAAGACCTTGTCGATTCGATTCGAGCCGGAAAACCTATCGTCGAGTTGGCGGAGACTGCCGATAGTTCACTGACGGCCGTGATGGGTCGCTTAGCCGCTTACACAGGCCAGCAGGTTGACTGGGATTTTATCACACAGCAGTCCATGCTGGATCTGTTCCCTAAAGATCTTAAGCTGGATGAATCATTGCCGATGGATTCGTATGCGGTTCCCGGTGTGACTAAACTCATTTGACGGCCCACTTCGTTTATTCGGGGTCTTCTTCCCCTTCAGTTGGTCGTAAGGCCATGGATGCCTGAACCGCGTAATGGCAGGTGCAACCGGAGCTAGCCTCCGGTATCAATAGGAGGCCACCGGCCGGAATCATGTTGATCCAACATCCTGGTCGACTCACTTGAGTCACCGCAGAATGCTTTTTCAGCTTTAGATCAAACATTGCCGCATTCCGATCGCGGAAAAAGAAGGCACTACTTGATGCGGAAATGGTGCCACAACCGCCACGATGTCCCCGTTGCCATCCCCAGTCGTAATCACGGTGTCCGGTTTTTAAATCATAAGCAAACGGTTCCACATAGAGCCGGTCTTTCACGATCAGCGGGTGATGGTCCTGTTCTCCATGATCTCCCCCAGCCCTCGTCATGTTGTTTTGACTGGCACGCCAGTTGGTCTTTCCGGTAGCTGCGTCCATCGCATGGATGTCGTACCAGACGGTTTCTTTGCCGTTTTCGCCTGCTTGATTGCGCGAGCCTACGGTGATGAAATTCTTGTTGGCATAAAAGCCGTAGAGGTGGTGCTCGATCGCGGCGTAATCGGCGTCTTGTTGCCATAAAACATTTCCCGTCTGCTGATCGAGTGCCACGATGCGCGCGCCACTATTAAGAGCATCGTCGATGCGTACGCGGCCTGGAGTTTTTTGCGTTGGTGGACTTGCGACTTCAATAAAGTAGACACGGTTATTGCCTAGCGTGATCGTTGGATTAAGAATCAAGCGATCCGCTGGAGCATAATTCCAAACCAACTTTTGATTTTTTTGATCGAAAGCAAACAGGGAGTCGCTCGTCACAATCGGACGAAAATCCCAGTGTGTCCCTTCGACAATCGATGCGCGGCTGTGCCCGCGACGGATTCCCCCGTTTGGTACGCTACTTCCAAATAGAAGCGTATCGTTACAGGCAACGAGCCCCCATTCCCTTGCAGATTTATCTCCGTCTTGCGGCACTTTCAATTGCTGCACGAATTCACCATCCCGGGACGAGAGCAAGATGCAGGTATCGCCGCTGGCAATATAAAGACCATCTTCTGCAGCGCACATTGATCCGCAGTCACGCAAAATACCGATTCTCCGCGATCCGGGAACCGCGCTGTTCCAGAAGACGGTGCCGTTGTAGGCATCAACAGCGTAGATTTTTTCGTTCCCTGGAACATAGAGCAGGCCATCGCGACAAAGCGGCGCCGCGGTTCGATGATGGCGATCGATCATTCCCTGAGGCCCCGGCAGACCAAACCACTGTGGGGCAAGTGGTCCGCGCACCAGCGCATCGCCACTGCAGGCGGTGTTGCCGGCATTGCCGTAGAGGTGGGTCCACTGCCCGGCGCCGGTGAGCGGATCGCGATAAGTGGGTTGCATCCGTTTTAAATCCCATAGGCAGCCACCTGCCGGGCGGACGACCCGTTCTAGTTCTTCGCGGTCAAAACGCGGATTCTCTTCTTCCGAATCGGCCACCACGACGAGATTGAAGAGCCAACTCACATAGGGCAAGGTTTTTTTATTGGCCAGGTCGTGGATGGTCACCTGTCCATAAAGCTTCATACGTTGAAGCGTCTCACGGTAACGATCAATTTCTGCAGCGTCCTGCATGCCAAGCATCACTTGCATCTCGGTCTTGAGAGCGATTTGGATTGCATAGTCTGCTAAATCATCGCCGAGCAGTAGACAGTAACCTTGCCTGAGTCCGGTCGTCTCAAGAATCGTTTCCGCTGTTTGGTGGTCGGGGGACCGCTTCCTCATCACCACCGCGTCGAACGATCGGACTTCGTTGGCTTCGTGTTTTTGCGGCGTAAAACAATAAAGATCGCCTTCTTCGGTGCTGACCAGCAAATGTTCGTCGGCAAATATCAGACTGCCACACGTACCCTCAATGGTTGCTTCCCAAAGCTTGTGATGATCATCCCGCGAGAAGGCCGCCACGCTACCGGGGCTACCTGCAAAAATCAGGTTGCCCGCTTCGATTGCCGTTTGGTCGAACGGCGCGAGCAACCGCGGCCGCTCGATGACAGGGTCTTTCTCTTTACCTTCGAGCGGCTGGAGTATCGCGCCGCGAAGGTTTCGACCCGTTGGCGCAAAAAGACGACCTCCAAGGCGACGGAGATAACCTTGGGTCGACCGCGATAGGTTGGTCTTCTTCAAAAGTGTGCCATCATGCAAATTGAGTGTGACGAGATAGACACCTTGTTGAGGAAAGAGGCCCGCCGTGAACCAGACCTTTCCCTGCTCGACGAAAATGCCGCTGCGGACCAATTGAGGATGGACCAATCGACCATTACCGGGAAAATAGTTACCGTTCGGTCGATAGCGCCAGATTTCATCTCCGCTCTCGGTGTCCAGACAGTACACGCCGCCATCATCCGNGCCAAANANCACCTTGCCNTCGACCACCGTNGGTGCGAGTCGGATGGGANCCTCGGCAAAAAAACTCCAGAGTTCTTCTCCGGTCGTCAAATCGAAACANTAAAGCTGATCGTTGCTCGAGGAACCCAGATAAANTTTCCCTTGCGCAACGACCGGTTCAAAGCAACGATCAAAGGCGACCCGCGGCTGGAGATTTTGTTTGCGGTTCCAAAAGTCCTGGCGGGCCGGAGGTGGCCAGGCCGGTTGGGGGCCAGGACGCATCTGACGGTACCATGCCAAGTGCAGCGGTAGGGATGGCTGGCTGCCTGCACGACCGCTGCGGTGGTTGTCGTGGCCGAATGTGGGCCAATCGCGCGACGAGTCGTACACGGCCAGAGCACCCGGAAACAGAGACTGCTCAGCGTCGAAGCGTTGTTTGATCTCGCTGGCGGCAAGGGCCCTATTCCAAACGCGAATTGCGGCCATTTGGCCAGAGAAAAATCCCGGCTTGGTTTGGCTATCGCTTTTTGCTGGCAGCACCCCGATTTGAATTTCGGGTGACTCAAGTGGCAGAAGGTTCCCGCGCTGCTCAAAAGCTTCTCCCGCTAGCTTGCCATCGACGTAGATTTTTTGCTGCTGGCCATCGTACGTTGCCGTAATCTGATACCACTGGGCGACCTGATAAAAAGATCTTGCACTGAGTTGTGTAGGTTGTTTCTTATTATTGCTGGTTAGTGTGAAATAAAAATGATTTTTATTTCCCCCGATCAGCCAAGCGATTTTCTCCGCTTGGTGCAAGCAGATTAAACCAAACTCCTTCGGATGTTTTTCTGGGCGGACCCAGACTTCAATCGAAATACTTTTTTTCGATAGAGCCGCCTGTTGCTTCGGATTCAATGCGGTCTGAAACAGTTTCTGATTGCCTGAGAAACGCAGAGCGCGGGGCAGGTCGGTATCGAATAATGGTTGGTCCCGGGTTGTAAGAGAAAACTCCCCAGGCAGCATCGCCATTTCTGGCGAACTCAACGCTTGCGTCTGACGCAAGTTCCAATCGATGATTGGTTCATCTTGCTCATCCGCCTCGACTGCGGCAAGCACAAGGAATAATTGCAGTGCGCCATAAAATGTTATACGCAGAGTGGAGGCCATGAGTGTGTTGGGTTGCAATCCAAGGCGATAAGCAGGTTGTTTGTGGGCGGAACGGTAGGGCACCGATTTCTGTATTTTAGCAAATATATCGACCCCCGATTTTCGATAACATCCGTAATCTTTCACAGATACTCTTTTTTTATACTGCTTTTCATCGAGGAAATGCATCGGGCGGTGGCTTTCCTCGATGCAACCCGACTAGAATGGACGGATTCGTCTTCTAGTTAGGATTGACCCATGCTTCCTCCCCAGGACCGACTCCCTATCCTCCAGCTAGCCGGGCAGACCGGTGCAGTCCTGGAACGACTGACCTCGGATGAGCAGGCCAAACCGCTTCCCATTTCGCGTGCCGAAATGAAGGACCGTGGATGGGATCAGGTCGATATTGTCTTCGTTACGGGTGATGCTTATGTCGACCACCCCAGTTTTGCCGCTGCAATTTTGAGCCGAGTTCTGGAGGCCGCCGGATTTCGCGTTGGCATTTTGACGCAACCGGACTGGCAGAGTTGCCAACCCTGGAAAACGTTCGGCAGGCCACGACTCTTTTTTGCGATCAGTGCCGGAAACATGGATTCGATGATCAATCACTATACGGCCAACCGTAAGGTCCGTAACGACGATGCTTATTCCCCTGGTGGACGAATTGGTATGCGACCCGATCGAGCAACGCTCGCTTATTGCCAGCGGGCGCGTGAAGCATTCAAGGGCGTTCCTGTGATCGCCGGAGGCGTAGAGGCCTCTCTGCGACGTCTGGCACACTATGATTATTGGAGCGACAAGGTCCGCCGTTCCATTTTGCTTGACTGTAAGGCCGATTTATTGGCCTATGGAATGGGTGAAGAGTTAATTCTGCAAATCGCGCGCAGACTCGATGCGGGTGAAACAGTTCGTGACTTACGTGACATGCGCGGTGTGGCCTATGCCATGGGAGCTTCGGAAACACCGCCTACCGACGCGCTCGCGCTGCCAAGTTACGAAGACGTGCTTAAGGATAAACGATCTTTTGCAAACGCCACCAAGATGATTCATAACGAAACGAATCCCTACAATGCGCGCCGGCTTGTTCAGTGGCATGATCGCCAGGCAGTTGTAGCCAATCCACCGACACTACCGATCTCTGAAAAGTCGATGGATACCGTGTACGAACTTCCCTACACCCGGAAACCACACCCGTCTTATAAGGAATCGATTCCTGCATTTGAAATGATCAAAGACTCGGTCACGATCATGCGGGGTTGCTTTGGCGGTTGCACCTTCTGCTCGATTACAACGCACCANGGAAGAATCATTCAATCGCGTTCCAANGAATCNGTGAAGAGTGAAGTNCGCGAGATGGTGGACGACAAAGATTTTAAAGGAGTGATTAGCGACATTGGTGGACCGACAGCCAACATGTATCAAATGCGCTGTCTCAAGCCGGAGGTTGAAGCGGTTTGCCGTCGCCAATCCTGTGTGCACCCGACGATTTGTAAATTACTTGGCACGGACCACGGCCCGCTTGTCGAATTAATGCAAGATGTGCGCGAGACTCCAGGGGTTAAAAAGGCGCTGGTTGCTAGCGGTATTCGGATGGACCTGGCCCGTCGCTCGCCAGAGTACATGCGTGAACTTACACAGCATCACGTGGGCGGACATCTGAAAGTAGCACCGGAACATACCGATCCTCAGGTTTTAGATAAAATGCGTAAGCCGAGTGGAGATGATTTTGAGGCATTCGCTGACATTTTCAACAAAGAATCAAAGCGAGCGAAGAAGAAACAGTATTTGATTCCCTACTATATTGCGAGTCATCCAGGAAGCGATTTGGATTCGATGATCGATTTGGCACTTTATCTCAAACGCACAGGTTATCGACCGGATCAAGTTCAAGACTTCATCCCCGCACCGTTCGACGTGGCGACTGCGATGTACTATACGGGGATCGATCCGTTTACAGGCAAAGAGGTGCACATTGCCCGGCATCTACGCGATCGTAAACTCCAGCGGGCGCTGATGCAGTTTTTCAAACCGGAAAATTATTTTCAGGTCCGCAAGGCTTTGGAAAAGTCTGGACGCCAGGATTTAATTGGTAGCGGGTGTGATTGTTTGATTGCTGAGCGACCACCTCGCGAGGCGATTGCCGCACGCCGACGAGAAAGTCGGTTGCATCAGGGCGATTACGTTCATCAGATANAGGGCGAGAAAAAGGCTGGCAAAAAGCGACAGTCCCGTAACCTCCCGGGGACCGGTTATCGTCCCGCACGGCGGAGTACGGATCAGGAAACNACTCAACAGCAACCGGCTAAGAAATCAACAAAAAAAACAAAAGCCAAAAAAGGGCGTGCTCGCCCTAAGTAAAGCGATTCCTATTTGACCACCTTGCCGTCAAATCCGGCATTTTTGAGTGAATCAATCAACTGCTTGCTGTCGAAGTTGGTTGCATCGCCTTGAAGCTTGACGACTGCCTCTTTCTTGCCAAAGTCGACCTTCACACTTTCAACGCCTGGAGTTTTTTCTAAAGCGGCCTCGACCCGAGGCTTGCAACCAAGCGGTCACGACATCCCCGAAACAGTCAGTGTCAAGGCGGGCAGAGATACATTGGTCGTCGGGATCGGATTCGATGTCTCTGGCGTTGATAAACTTTCCTGCCCGCATCCAAGGAGAACACCGAGTCCCAAGAGAGGCAGCACGTAGATAGGCGATAGACGGTTGGTCATTGCAATTTCTCCTGATTTGATTTGCCCAGGGTTTCTACCAACTCTTATAGTAAAACCTGAAGCAGGATGCCAGACAAATTCAAATTTGTTTGTGCGCTGATCGGCTAAAACCTTGAATTATGTGCTGAAAATTATGCGGGTGATCCGGAATGGGGGGGCCCTTTTTTGCACTATTTTTTGCACTAGCAATTCACTTTGCGCCAGGCATCTAAATCCATAACAGAGTCATCATTTTGTGAACCGAGCGGAACCACAGAGGCAAGCTCGATATCTGAACTTACGAGATCTGCAATCGAATCGACGATCAGGTCCGGTCGGTAAGCATAGTTCGCCAGATCGCCTCTATCGGTGGACCCCGATAGGACAAGGATCGTCCGGTAGCCCATTTGCACCCCACCTAAAATATCAGTTTCCATCGTATCACCGATTAATATGGTTTCCGATGCGGAAGTTTCTAGATCATTGCGGGCTTGTCGCAGCATAATGGGACTCGGCTTGCCGACGCTCATCGCTTCTTTGCCTGTTGCCGTTTCTAAATATGCCACCGTTGCTCCGCAACCGGCACGCGTCCCTCCTTGAGTCGGACAATTTGGATCGAGATTGGTCGCAATGAGTTTGGCTCCATCCAAAATAAGTTGCACAGCGTGATCAAGCATATGATGGGTAACCGTCCTTCCCTCACCTACTACGACATAATCCGGGTCATGGTCTACAACGGCATAGCCATTGGTGTGCAGAGCTGCCAGCAGCCCTCCCTCTCCGATCACAAATGCCGTGCCCCCAGGATGTTGGCGCGCTAGAAATCGTGCGGTTGCCATGGCGCAGGTATACACCTGGTATTCATCGACCTCGATTCCCATNCGAACCAATTTGGTGGCTACATCTCGACGCGTGCGTTGGCTGTTATTAGTGAGAAACATATAGGGAATCTTTTCCTGGGCCAGCCGATGAATAAAGGCATCCGCTCCCGGAATAAGCTCGCCACCACGATNGATCACCCCGTCCATATCGATTAAATAACCTCGACTCATCGTAAAAACCTGTTTCATTTTCTGAGGGTTCGCAGTTTGAACACAAACCAATACATCAAAGCAAATGGCGTGCCCGAATTGATTTTCCACAAGATGCGTACAAAACGAAGGATAAAATACTCTGGGAAGAAACGATTGCCTGAAAAACAGGCATTGGATGTCTAAAAGACGGCAATAAAACGACTGTCGATGCTGTTCCGCGCGACATCACCAACCATAACCTTCAACTTTAAGAAGCGATAAAGTGGAAGTGAATTTTTAAAAAAATATTTGGTGTCGAAAGATCAGATGTTAGCACATGCTCTTTGTGTGTAAGGTTTTCGCTATTTTTGTTAAGGAATATCACGAAAATACTTAGAGCAGATTTGAACAAGGTTCTTTGACGAACGAAAGCGTATTTACTTTGTAAGTTCCACNACACGTCTCCCTGCAAAATGCTTCAANCCNGGGATAAGATTCATCACCGATTGATCGAATAGGGACGAAATCTTTTTTACCTTTCCTTGAAGTAGAGAAAAGTTTTCCAGAAATTCAGTTGTCGGCAAGGTAAACCCTCGACTCGCGTACGACGAAAATTCTTTTCCGAAAGTTCGAAGTTCTTTGTCGCTTAACGGTCGCTCATAAGGGGAAACATCAGGTGCCTGATAGGGGACTAACTTTCGCGCAAATTTTACAACCCCCGAATTTCTCACCGGTTCATTAAAAATTGCCCGGCCACCGTTTTTTAAAACTCTTTTTACTTCTTTTACGGAAAGTCCCAGATCGAGATGGTGAAGGATGGCCATCCCGAAGACGATGTCCACCGATTTATTAGGCAGAGGAATATCGTGTGCCGATCCCACAATAAATTCCACATCACCGTTTATCTCATTTACCTCGAGTCGCTTGCGAGCTAGGTCGATGAGTTCAGGCGAAATATCGAGGGCCTTTACACAAGCACCACGGCGTAAAAGCAAAAGCGTATTTATCCCATCACCACAGCCATAATCAAGGACAACCTTGTCTTTGACGTCACCCAAGAGTGCAAAACAATATTCTAGTGCGTGCCAGGTGTTGAGTGGGGGGGCCAGATAGCGTTCAATCCGGCTGCTGGGCATTTTTAATTTTTCAACATCGACGCGATTGGCTGCACCAACGCTTCGTTCAGTTTCTGCCTCTTCCCATGCCTTTATATTTTCTGGCTCCATTGTGTATCAGCTGTCTGCATTGGCCGCTGCTGAATTCAGCAACCATTCGATTCCATAAGCCTGCTAGAAATATTCTCAAAGGGTGACTGAGGGGACTCGAACCCCCGACTTCCGGAACCACAATCCGGTGCTCTAACCAACTGAGCTACAGCCACCATCGTTAACAACGGCATCCACTAAAGTGGAAGGTGCATGATAATTGGGGCCAGTCGGTCGGTCAACGGATTAGGCCTCAGGTCACTCCGCGGGGACCCTGAAAAGGAAATGGCGATAGTCCTGATCCAGGGCGGTGAGTGGTTTACCGATTAACAACGAGAGCGTATCGAGCTTTCCGCGACCACGATAGATTTTGCCAATATACTCAATGGTTGCGGGTCGAAACCTGCCATCTTGAGCAGTCATTAGAAAGGCGGCCTGGCCAGCCGCTTGCGTGTANAGGGTGCGATACTGNGGGTTGCTCAACATGGCACTGGCCCCGTAGGTCACGACTTCTGCAAAGGGAATATAAAAGCGATCACGCTCTAAACGAATGCGTGCCGCCGGTAGGCGTCCAGCCATCAGGCCCCCCAANCTCCAACCTTGTTCCTCCTGANGTAAAGTTTCCATAAAGCAGGCAATNCCNTCCACAATCCAGAAATTGTTTTTAAGCCCACTCACCTTGCGCGTGGNAATGCGTTCTGCAAATAATTGATGGGTTGCCTCATGCCAAATGGTAATTTGCGAAAGGTCTTTTTCCTCTTGATTGTCTCCGGTAGGGGCAAAAAAGTACGCCGTCTTCATTTTTTCCAAATACACGCCAAGTGTTTTTCCCGCGATGCCCGGCTGCACGCGTGCGAGTGCGTGGTCGTATTCCACACGGCTACGGAAGTAATGCACCTTATGTTTTTTGTTGNCNGTTANATNGATNTTTGCTTGAGAAAACTGTTTTTCGACCGACTTTTCAGAGAGATAATAGCCCGCAAACAGTTGGGACCATACGGAGTAGAATGCTTCGAGTTTCTGAGCGAGTTCGACACCAGCCACGAGGCTGACATTGGTTGTTATTTCATAATGGTCCGTCTCAATTTTCCAGCCGTTACGCATTTGTTGGTGTCGACGTTCGTCCTCTTGAACAGAAATCCACCGGCCTCGGAAAAAACGTTCTCCTTGCTGGTAACGCTCTAAATATTTTTCTGGAAGCCATCCAAATTGATCGCTCCATTTTTGACCCCGCTCAAGACGCGCGGCTGTCTCCGCCGAAACCCAACGACCTGAAATTTTTTTTTGTCCTAATATTTCCCGTGCTTCGGCCAGATCGCCGTCACAGTACAGTGCCTCGTATAACAAGGTAATCGCTAGGCCAACATGACCAGCGGCTGCAGCATCCCGGGCAATCTGCATTAAAAGCTGTCCCCTTTCCCGGCGCAGCTTGCGGAAAGCTTTCTCAGTCTCCGTATCGGGCGACTTCAGGTAGTCTGTAGAAGGCTTGTAGAGAAAAAGAGACGCGGGCCTGTTTTCGGGAAAAAACCGTTCCAACCGTTGGGCCAGAGCCACCTGCTGATTGCTCCGACATTGACGGGCGAGCGCTTCGATTTGCTTTTGGAATGATTCTGTTGTCTGCGTATAGCGATCTATCAGAGATTCCAGTGGAGTCAGCGATTCCCCTGCCATGGAGCCGCAAGGGGTGAGAAGACACGAACTGAGGATCACGAGGCGAACAATAATAGGGAGTATCCTCCTTCACCACCACTTCTGCACATTATGGGAACAAATGTCGCTGAACCTTGATAGGGCAGTCTTTTGCCCCTATTTAGTCTAGCTGCCCGATTGATCCGAATCAGCATCAATCATAAAGGACAAGGCAGGTGGAGCGTGGGCTATCAACTCGCCTACCAGAGAGCATTGGCGCTAGATATAATCAGCAGAGTTTAATTTTGAGCTTCCGGGGCTGTGTCCAATCAATTTGCCCTGGGCGCCCCTTCCTCCCTTGCCGCGTATCCTGCCTCCGCGAATGGTCCCACGTGATCTTTATCCTCTGTCGTCTGCCGAACCTCCATTCTTTGTTGGAATTGATCTGGGCGGTACCAACATAAAAAGTGGTGTTGTCGATAACCAAGGTCGAATTCTTGGTTATGCCCATCTCAAGAGTGAAGTCGAAGGCGGACCTGAAGCAGGGGCCGAACGGATGGCCGAGGCGGCTGCCAATGCGGTGCAGCAGGCTGGAATGGCCTTGTCCGATGTGACACATGTGGGTTTGGTGACACCTGGGACGATGGATATTCAATCCGGCATGTTACTGGAGCCACCGAACTTACCTGGTTGGGATCATTTTCCGATCCGTGATCGCGTTTCACAGCATACGGGATTGCCTGTCGCTTACGCCAACGATGCGAATGCTGCTGCGTACGGAGAGTTCTGGGTCGGTAGCGGGGCGGCCTATTCGAGTATGGTGATGCTCACATTGGGGACAGGTGTAGGCGGAGGCATCATCACCGAGGGAAAGTTACTGGATGGGACAAATAGCCATGGTGGGGAAATCGGACACATGATTATTGAGTCCGGACCCGATGCTCGGATTTGTGCCTGCGGTGGGCAGGGCCATTTAGAGGCTTACTGTAGTGCAACGGGTTTGACTGCTCGGGCGATTGAAGCAATGCAAAAATTATCCCAGAGTGAGCGGAATCTCTTAGGCCCAGAGAAAGATTTAACGCCCCTGATTCTCCACCGTGCGGCGGAAGGGGGAAATGCTTTTGCCGAACAAATGATTCTTCAGACGGCACGCTATTTAGGAATAGGAATTACAACGCTGCTGCACATTCTCGATCCAGCAGCCGTTGTCCTGGGCGGCGCAATGAATTTTGGCGGCGCGGATAATCCGGTCGGCAAAAAGTTCCTCACAGCCATTGTTCATGAAATCCAGGCACGGGCATTACCGGTGTTGTCGAGCAATCTTTCACTTCATTTTGCTTCTCTAGGGGGTGATGCCGGATTTATTGGCGCGGCAGGAATTGGCCGACTCGCTTATGAACAACACAAACGGGTCTAGCCTGCCATTAGGCGATTACTGAATTTTTACACCGATTGATAAACAGTTTTTAATTGAATCCTTATGCCTGATTGCAAACACATCCGTAATTTTTCGATTATCGCTCATATTGATCATGGGAAGAGTACGCTCGCCGATAGGCTGTTGCAGTCAACCGGCACGGTTGAGCTACGAGAGCTCAATGCTCAAATGCTTGACGATATGGAACTTGAACGCGCGCGAGGAATTACAATCAAGGCTCGAGCGGTGACGATGCAGTACAGCTATCAGGGCCAAGAGTATGAATTAAACTTGATCGACACACCGGGGCACGTCGACTTTCATTATGAGGTTTCGCGATCATTGGCCTGCTGTGAGGGCGCATTACTTTTGGTCGATGCATTCCAGGGAGTCGAGGCACAGACGGTTGCCAATGCCTACGCGGCGTTAGAACACAATTTGGAAGTGATTCCCGTTCTTAATAAAGTCGATGTTACGCATGCCCGTCCCGATGAAGTCGCAGAAGAACTCGAGCAAAGCCTCGGATTTGACGCAGTGGATACGCTACGTTGCAGTGCAAAAACCGGCGTTGGAGTCGATTTGCTACTCGAACAAATCGTGGAGCGGATCCCGCCACCCGAAGGAAGTCCGGGAAGTCCATTGCAGGCGATGGTTTTCGATTCCCACTACGATGAGTTTCGCGGAGCGATCACCTACATCCGCGTCATAAATGGCACGGTCCGTAAGGGACAAAAGATTCGTTTTTTACGCGCAGGGACCGAACACGAGGTCCTCGAACTCGGACACTTTGTGCCCGGGCGGCAAGCNTCCGGCAAACTGCAAGCNGGCCAGGTTGGTTATCTGATTTGTAATATCAAGCAATTAGGGAATGTCCACATTGGTGATACGGTGGCNGCCGTNGCGGATGTAGAGACTGACCCTTTGCCAGGCTACCAGGAACCAAAGCGGATGGTTTACTGCGGCCTCTACCCTTCAGATGGCGAGAATTTCGAGCAATTGAGAGAGGCTCTAAAAAAGCTCGCAATCAATGATCCCAGCTTTGAATTTGAGCCTGAGACCAGCGATGCCTTAGGGTTCGGATTTCGGTGCGGCTTTCTGGGCCTTCTGCATATGGAAATCATCCAGCAGCGCCTCGAACAGGAGTCTGATCTTGATTTGGTTCAGACCGCCCCGAATGTGACCTATGAAATTGATACGGTCAGCGGCGAAACACTACAGATTCACACCCCACAAGATGTTCCCGATGCAGGACAAATTGAAGAATTTCGTCAACCGATTGTCCGTGTCAACTTGTTGCTCCCTACCGAATACATCGGCCCCGCGATGAAACTTTGCGAAGATCGTCGCGGTAAATACCTCCGCACCGAATATCTCTCGCCCACGCGTGCAATCCTGGTCTACGATCTCGCGCTGGCCGAAGTTATTTATGACATGCACGATCGCCTCAAAAGCGCTACCAAGGGTTTCGGCACAATGGACTACGAAGTTCTCGGTTACTTTCCCGCCAATTTAGTGCGACTGGATATTTTGGTCGGTGGCAACCGCGTGGATGCCTTGAGCATTATTTGCGATCAAGAGGATGCAGACTCACGGGGAAGAGCAGTCGTAAAAAAACTACGCAAAGAAATTGATCGTCATATGTTTGAGGTTGCACTTCAAGCGGCAATCGGGACACGGATTATTGCAAGAGAAACGATATCCGCCCTCAGGAAAAATGTCACCGCGAAGTGTTACGGCGGAGATATTTCACGNAAGCGAAAACTCTGGGCAAAGCANAAAGAGGGNAAGAAACGAATGAAGTCCATCGGGAGCGTCGATATTCCCCAGAAAGCATTTTTAGCCGTTCTCGATACGGGTGAATCGGATGGAAGAAAGTAATCCTTGCAAATCAATCACCAATGATTTTCACGAGAACGCGTTTCTTCCTGCGGCCATCAAATTCGTAGTAAAAAATATGTTCCCAGGGCCCTAAGTGAAGTTTGCCCTGCGTGATGGCGACCACAACCTCCCGGCCCATGATTTGCCGCTTATGGTGGGCATCAGCATTATCTTCACCCGTTCGATTGTGCAGATATCCTCCGGTTGCTGGATCGCCCCCTGCATCGAACGGCACCATCGATTCAAGCCAACGTTCATAGTCCGCATGTAAGCCTGATTCGTTGTCNTTGATAAAGACGGAGGCTGTGATGTGCATCGCATTGATAAGCACNATGCCTTCTTCAACCCCACTTGCGTTAACCAGTTGTTCTACGTCGCCTTGCAGGGAAACGATACCTCTTCGAGCGGGAACCTCCATCCATAGTTCTTTGGTCAGATGTTTCATGCAATATACTTTCTGACTATTCCGTTTTTTCTGAACAGACGAGCAGATTTGGTGCTTCCGTTTCAAGATAGTCGTCATACTGCATGCTGATCGACACTGCGTGATCTCCAGCATTGAAGTTGATCCGCTCATTTTCTGCGAGTGCAGGATCGCAAAATGTGGGCAGGCTAAAAAGACTTCCAAACGGCGGGATGGAACCAGGTCTGAGTCCAGTCAATTCCCAAACCTCGTCTTCACTTGCAAATCGTAGCTTGCGGTATCCAGTTTGTCGACGAATCTCTTTGCCCGCCAATCGACGGTCAGCGGGCATCACAAACATGATCATCTCTTTATCGCATTTGCAGATCAGCGCTTTGGCACCGCTTGCAAGCGGGACGCCTCGAACCGCCGCCGCTTCGGCACTCGTCTTGACCGGTTCATGCCGCAACATGTTGTAGGCAATCTTTTTTGCCAGCAACAATTCCTCAATCTGCGCAAGGACGGTGGAGGACATGNATCAGCCTTCTTAATNTGTACTACGACAACAACGGCGATTATGCAGCCAAACATAAAAAAAGAAAGGCACCGTCGCTGACAGCCGCTGGATTAAACACGCATGCGCTTTAAATCGCATGCTAGCAAGGCATGCAGCCTGTTTGTTTACGGGCACCGTGTGTTTTCATCTTGCTCTCACCTCTGATGCCAACTACCTTCCGGACCCGTTTGACCTTTGCTACACGCGCCCGAGGTATTCCATATGCAAGCCCTACGCCGGCTTTGTGAGATCATTGAACACCCGGGCACTCCCGCCGGTCGCCGTTTTGCTATCGGTATCCAAATATTAATTTTGGGCTCTTTGCTCTCTTTTGCCGTTTCGACACTCCCAAATCTTTCACCCACCTTCCGACAATTTCTCTGGTGGGAGGAACTGGCAATCGTCGTAATTTTTACGATTGAATATGCGATTCGTTTNATCGCNGCTCCTAANAAATGGAAATANATNTTTAGTTTTTTTGGNCTCATTGANCTGATGTCNATNTTGCCGTTCTACGTAAGAATCGGTGTTGATCTTCGNGCGNTACGNGCNGTNCGCATNGTNCGNATNTTTCAGATATTCAAGCTAGTCCGNTACAGCAAAGCCATNCAGCGATTCCACCGNGCGTTCTTGCTTTCCAANGAAGAGATCGCCCTNTTNTTTTCGATTACAGGAATCTTACTTTTNATGTCNGCNGTCGGCATNTATTATTTNGAACACGGNACGCAGCCTGAAAAATTTGCGTCTATATTTCACAGTCTCTGGTGGGCGGTGATTACCTTGACTACCGTTGGGTACGGCGATATTTATCCAGTCACAATTGGTGGCCGTTTTTTTACAGTCGCGGTACTAATGGTGGGTATCGGTATTGTGGCGGTGCCTGCGGCAATCGTCACTTCAGCCCTCAGTCAGGCTCGTAATCTGGAGGGAGAGGAGGGTGGTTTGCCAAGCGATTCATCGGCTGAAACAAAAGCGGACAATATGGAAGAGAGTGCGGAAGTGCTGGATTTCGTGACCCACCTTAAGCCACAACGGGAAGCGGCATAGGTCGATCGGAACCCGATCAGAACTCGATCAGAACAATGTCGCATTTTGTCTGCGCACCCGGTTTGTCCTTGTTTGCCCTTTGACGTTGCGATTGAGATTACACCGGTTCAGGGGCTGAGGTTGCCCGGGGCCACCATGGCATACCTTCTGCAGATCGAGTAACGATGCTCGATCCTAAAAAAGAAAGCGGCTGGGGCGAATCATCCCCCGACGCACCATTTTTCTGGTGATTCCCATACTTTTAGCCGCGATAGCGATAGACAATTCGGCTCCCATCTTGTCATCGTCCTGCGGGATGACTACTCTCAAAATCGCTTGTTTTCGTTAGCAGTTTGAGGTACCCACGATGCACTCCCATCGCGAAATTTGTCGGCTCATAACGAATCCGAATACATCCGTAGGTCGCGGTTTTGCGGTGGCGGTCCAGATTTTGATTCTTGTTTCCTTGTTTTCGTTTGCGCTCTCTACCACGCCAAATATTCCACCCAAACTAAAAGCATTTTTGTGGTGGGAGCAGTTCGCGGTGATTGTACTCTTTACGATCGAATATGCGATCCGCTTGCTTGCTGCTCCTAATAAAGCAAGATATGTTTTTAGTTTTTTTGGCCTGATTGATTTGATGTCGATTCTGCCTTTTTACGTACAAATGGGTGTCGATTTGCGGGGGCTTCGCGCAATTCGCCTCGTACATATCTTTCAAATTCTCAAATTGGGTCGCTACAGCCGAGCGATTCAGCGTTTTCATCGAGCCTTTTTGCTTTCGAAGGAACAGATTGCTCTTTTCTTTTCGATTACAGGAATCCTACTGTTTATCGCTGCGGTCGGAATCTATTACTTTGAGCGCGATGCGCAACCCGAAAAATTTGTCTCCGTTTTTCATAGCCTCTGGTGGTCCGTGATTACTCTCACCACGGTCGGCTACGGTGATATCTATCCGGTCACGATAGGTGGCCGTTTGTTTACAGTCGTTGTCCTGATGGTGGGAATTGGAATCGTCGCAGTTCCTGCTGCAATTGTGACATCGGCCCTGAGTCAGGCGCAGAATTTTGAAAGAGAAGAAAGCGAAGCGACCGCAACATCGCTCGACGATACGGGCAGATACGCGAGATTTTTGCAGGAAATACGTTCTGAACCGGGCAGCGGTAAAAGTCCGAGTGCGGTTCAACTGATCGTGGAAAAATTGCGACGACGACAGTTGCGGTTGGCACTGGCGGAAAGTTGCACCGGTGGTCTAGTGGCGGCTCGTCTCACTTCGATTGCGGGTGCCTCAGATGTTTTGTGTGGCTCGATGGTGAGTTATCGTGACTTAACCAAGCGAGAATGGCTCGGTATATCCGCGACTGGGTTGGACAAATTTTCATCCGTGAGCCGTGAAATAACGCATGCGATGGCAATCGCTGTCTTGTCCGAAACCCCCGAGGCCTCACTTGCCGCCGCCGTGACCGGACATCTCGGACCGGATGCGCCACCAGAACTCGATGGAGTTCTTTTCGTAGCGGTTGTTTTTCGAGACCCAGATTCAAACGGTGATCGTACGCTGATCGAGGATGAATATCGATTAGTAGCCTCACCACGCGTAGCGCGGCAAGCGGAGGCTGCCGACTTTGTACTCCGTCAAATTGACAAGAGCTTCGATACTGAAACTTTATCTTAGACTTCAGCTTTCAGAAGGGTACACTTGTCGGTGTTTTCACAAAGAGAACAATCCGGCGCCTCCCCTCGACCGTGACTCAGGCATCCTGCAATTCTCTCATCGATGACTTGCGCCATGAGAGGATGGGAGCCCAGCGGCGCGGTGACCAGATACGATGTCTGAGGGTGCCCCGCAGCCGCTTCGGCGGCCAACCGCGGAATATCGCTATCCCAGTGTCGTCCCGGAAGAAGAAAAAAAGGGTGGACGACAATCAATGTCGCTCCCTGCTGGACACAGGCATTATAGGCGGTAGCGATACATGGTTCGGCAAGTTCCATATGCGCTGCTTCCACGATCGCATATGCGCTAGACTGCCGAAACGCATCGACAATCCCTAAAAGCATTTGATTGCTTTCATCCCGCCGCGAACCGTGATCCACGATGATCACACCAATTTTTTCACAGGAGTTAGGTTCAGTCACCGGGTTGGTTACCGCTATTTTTAGAGATTCAAAAGTAAAAAGTTCACCGTGTTACAATTGCCTGTCGTTCCGATTCGCCTGCCCTTCGTGAAGCAGCGGATCGATTTCAAAGGAAATGCTGCGGGTCGATCCATCGCAAAAGACTGCATTCCAAACCTCGTGTGGCCCCCCAAACTGCCGATTCAGCCCATCACCGTTGTCGACCGAATCTCTCAGAGGCGGTAGGTCGCGACTGGCGAAGCGATTCACGTCAATGCAATATCCAGTGTACATGCTTTCGTTATCTCCTTTATCAGATCCTGTCTGATAGTCCTCTTGAAACAGATATTTTTCGGCAACCAATAGAGTGCTGCTTTGACCGTCAATCAAATGACGCGGTCGGACTCGACTCCTCTGATAACTGACGCCGTTAAAAGGAATCGTATCTTGCCATACAAATGTTTCGGCTTCCTCGATTGAATTTGGGCCAGCCGGTGGATTTTCTTCCATCACACTTCCCGCATTGATTGCATAACATGCGCGGGCGACCTGAGTGACGGGGCCAGAGTTGACCGGTTGATAGAGGTGAGGAGACACACCGGTAATCGGCCACGCCTTTGAAGAGCGGCGGGATGGACAGGTAAAAGTTGCGATGGGTATCTGATTGCGCTCGGCGATTGCCGTTAACAAATCTTCCTGAGCAAGCCCCTGCCCCATATCGTGTATTGCTTCTTCACCGATGAATGGAAGCAGGTTATAAATCCATCCCCCGGGCTGTTCCGGACCACTCCCTCTTTCGGGGCTTCCGACCCATTGATATCCCCAGCCACCCGATGGATAGGCGGAAAATGTATCAACATGTGTTTGTGTAGCGAGTCCGATCTGTCGCAGATGGTTGGCACAGGTCGCCCTCTGTGCTGCTTCCCGAACCGAACTAAGTGCCGGAAGTAGCAACGCCACAAGAATGCCGATAATGGCGATCACGACCAGCAGTTCAACCAGGGTAAATCCATTCTTATACTTACTTTGCATCGGGCCGCTATCTCTTGGATGCGCAGGCGAATTGGGGACAACGCTGAAATTATATTGCATTTATTTCATTCCGAAGAAAAGTACGGGACACCTTTCATTATTTTAATTCACACATCCCACTGCAGCAGACCCCGTCGACGCGTAAAGAGCACAAAAAAATAAATCGCTCGGTGTCCAGGGCCAATTTTTAAAGTCTACTGGAACGGTATACTCGATGGGGAAAATAAAATCTTACGAAATAACTTGCTCAAGGACTTGCCCAACAAACAGGAGTCTAGTTAGCGATGCCACAAAAGCGAAGACTCCTATGGTATATCTCTATCTTACTTATTGTTTTGTTGTTTTGTTTAGGAATTCGTCTGATGCCGCCTTCAAAACCCGGTAACCTAGGATTGACTGACGGAAAGCTGGGCGGATGCCCCAGTTCACCGAATTGCGTTTCAAGCGAAGCCAACGATGCAGCACATCGCGTTGCCCCCATTGAATTTACGGGATCGATAGCAGATGCAAAGGAACAGTTGGTTCATATTGTAGGTCAACTGCCGCGAACCAGTTTGGTAACTGAGAGAGAAAACTATCTTCACTTTGAATGCCGTAGTAAGATCTTCCGGTTTATTGATGATTTAGAGTTTTATCTCGATGCAAAAAGTAAAAGTATTCAAATGCGATCGGCGTCACGTATTGGCTATTCAGATTTAGGTGTCAATCGAGATCGAGCGAATAAAATCAGGGAAGCCTTTCAGTTCACGAGGGAATGAAAATGCGATCTCTTTGGCGAACAGATTTGTAACATTTCGTCTATCCATTACCCGTGAATTTAATGAGCGAAAGAAAAAATATTTCAAACGCTTCTCGGGCTAGATGGGGCGCCTTCCAGATTGATCGTCAGTGGTACAGCCTACTCTTACTTTGCGTATTGGCACAAACGATCACTGTGGTGCTGACGTGGCGTCTCTGGCAGGTTCGAGAATATTCAATCAATCTTCCTCTGATCGACGGTCCGTGGATATCTTTTGGCGCAGTCGTTCTTGTGTCGTTGATTTATGTGCTCATTGATCCACGGCGCGGAGCGGTGATTCATATTGTGGTATTGGCAATTGCCTGCCTTGCAGACCAGTACCGTATCCAGCCACAATTTTTATCAATCTCAATACTCATTTTTGGTTGTAGCACGACGCAGAGGCAAAATTATTGTAGGTGGTATTTAATCGCCATGTGGTTCTGGGCGGGCACACATAAAATATTCTCACCAGAATGGCCGATGATTGCCTGGAACATTCTTGAGCGCAGTCAGTTTGATGCGGATAATTTCTACCATTTTGTCTCCTGGGTTCTTGCGATTGCCGAAATTATTTTGGGTATTGCAGCGGTGCTTCGGCCCCGTCTGGGGGCAATTCTTTGCGTCGTGCTTCACGGAGGAATTGCGCTATTTATGTCGCCTTTGTTTTTCGATTTTAATGCGTCGGTTATCCCCTGGAATTTGGCAACAGCCATTGTCGGTTTCGCATTATTTTGGAATGCAACCGCGAGCATTCCTGCAACAAGGTGGGGTCGCGTTGTTGTTGCTGGATGTTTGTTGCTGCCTGTGGGGTTTTACGGTGGTTGGGTCGATCGCGGCCTAGCGTTCGTGCTTTACTCGGGAAATATGCCACGGGCTGCGATGACGACGAAAAATGGCAGGCAAATACTTGGCGATGAGGAATATTTGGGCGTCCCCTTTCCGAGGGAGCAACGACACTTTCACGCAATTTTTAAAAAGATGTCGAATGCTGGTGACAAACTACACGTGACGGATCGCCGTCCCTGGTCGAGCGACCAATTTTTTGTAATGGGATCAAAAAATATCCCTCTGAAGATTTCTAAAATAGAATTTTCACGCAACTCACCAACGGAAGTGAAAGGAGTATTTTTATGCGATCCGGTCAGTATCTTTAATCTGCAAAGATATGGGGCAAAAATGTTAGCACGGGAGAGTGGCGGTGCTGTTTACGCGGTCGAATTTGACCCGAAAAAATTTAATGGTGCTGTTTTACGCTACTTAAAAGGACTTCCTAATTTAGAACAGATTCAGTTGGCCGACTGTGATCTCATAGACGAAGACCTTCGTGCTTTGAGTGACTTGGATGCTTTGGTCGGTGTCGGTTTATCGAACACGCCAATCAGTGATCGAGGTCTGATGTATCTATCAGAGCTAAAAAACCTTCGTGTTATCGAACATCAAGGGAGCTCCATTACTTCAGAGGGACTAGAGAATTTGCTTCGCGTTTCTCGGCCGCCTGAATCGCTTCGGTGAGGTTCCAAAATTTCTCAGGGGGTTTGTTGCCCTGTAAATATTTACTGGAGAACGTTTTACGACTTTTTTTGAATTCCACGTGCAACCATTAGAGTTTTCTCGCTGAATTACGCCAAAATCCCCCCCCTTTCTGTCTTTTGCCTATCCGATGAAAATGGCCCCTAAAGTCAGGGATTATTTCCAGGGCATATTTAGTCCGCCAATTCTGTGTGTCTTATCAAAACTGACACTCAAAGAATTCCCACCCGGTGGCCTTACGAAAGGAACAGCAATGAATCGGCAACATCTGAGGATCGCCTTCGGTCTCCTCATTCTGGGGTCATTTGCAGTATTTACTGCAGATGCCCAAGAAACAACGTTTTCCAAGCAAATTGCAACGAAGGTCGATCCAGAAGCATCAACCATCAATCCCCTACCTGTCAGTTTTTATTACGACCCGGTGATTGGTGAGGAGCGACTCTTTGATGGTTCGCTGCGGGTGCATCTATGCCTTGGATTGGATCACGCCGATCAATTGCGGGGACCACTTGTCGCCGAAGTTCGACTTACCGACCTGCGGCACTCCGGGCGTACGCACGTTCGCTACGTTCCGCTTGTCATTGATCGCGACGTTTTTCGTGGGAACGGTGCGGCCCCCGCTTCATCACCGAACCCGGCCTCACAGGAAACGAACAAAGACAATCAAGATTATCAATTTCGTGTGGTGCGATACGCACATTTTGATTTGGATAATCGCTCCTGGGAGGCTCCCTTGCTGGCGCCTGCACGGGTGTATCGATTGTTTGTTCACCTGCACCGAAAAGAGGCAAGTCAAGGAGAGCACACGCGATTAGGCCAAGTGCCTTATCCGTACTATACGGCCACATCAGGTTCAACCCGTTTGGATCGCGCACGGAAAAAAATTGTCATGCGGACCTTCAAAGAGTTTTACTACAGACTCAACGGGTGGCGGACCGGAGAAAACTACCCGATGGATTGTTATGCCTACTATATGTGGGCGACCGGTTTCTGTACGGTGGGCAGCCAAAACGGTCGGACTCAGTTGCACAATCTTTTTGACAAACAGAATCCGTACAATCTGGGAAGCCATATTCCGGAACTCAGTGGCGAGGGTCCGATCCATGGAGATTATGTCCGCGTGCCGGGACACAGTTTTATGCTTCTCAGTTACGACCCAGAGCGCGGTCAGGTTTGGACGATGGAGGGTAATTTCAACAGCACGGTGGAAGTTGTTGTGCGGAAGGTGAGCCCGGGCTGGCAGGTGGGTCACTTGCGCGACCGCCACATCGTGCCGAATCTATTCGGCATTTTTCCCGATCGTCCTCGTCTCTTCCCCGGATTCGATGGCTGAGTTATGTGGCGAGCCGTTTGAAACGGTAGCCATTTCCAGTGGAGGCGGCGGGAATCGAACCCGCGTCCCGCGACATTTTCATGAAAGCTTCTACGCGCGTAGTCGATTATTTAATTCTCGCTCGCGTGGACTCCAATCGACAGGATGCCACCCGCGCTCGCCAGAAACTAATTTAGCCTGAAGCGTGTCCGGCAGTGACTTCAGGCGATTCGGAATTGGTGACCAGCTTTCAGGCCTCTCCGACGAAAGCCATCAGCCGGGGACGCCTATCTCTAGGCGGCCAGTGCGAAGTTACCTTCGGCAAATAAAATATGCGGTCAGCTTTTAACGTGGCCAACTGACCAACCACGGCACGCCACTTTCACTTCAGGCTATCCGGTCGAACCCAGTTCGCCCCCCAGTGAAATGACCATCGGACGGTGAAACGAAACGAATTCCATCTCTCATGTCCAGTTCCATTATAGCGAATCGGCTGCTTAGCTTGCCAGTTGCCAGGCAATGACCCCCAGGCCCAGTGGAAAAAGCCAGCAGGCAAACCAAGCTAACCGACCTCGTTCGACAATCTTTACCAGAATCCAGAGTGAGAGCAGCCCAACCACGAACGCAATCGCAGTTCCAAGGCCAAGTAGACCGGGCGATACAGGATGTGTCTCCAGAGACCAGTCTTTAAGCTCAAGCAGCGTCGCCCCGGCGATCACAGGAATTGCCAGGAGAAACGAGAATGTGGTAGCCGCTTCACGCCTGAGCCCGAGCAACATGCCGCCAGCAATCGTCCAGCCACTTCGAGAAAGGCCCGGCAAGATAGCTGCCGCCTGAAAGAGGCCAATCCCGAACGCCTGAGTATAACTCAACGTTTGATAATCGATTCGATCTTCTTGGATTCCTTCACGTCTCCCACTCCAGACCAGCAGCCCTCCGGTGAGTAAAAACATGAAGCCGGCGAGCAGGGGACTCGATAAAAATTCAGGGAGCAGCTGCTTTAGAATCAAGCCCACTCCGACCGCCGGAAGTGTTCCGACAGCGAGGAGCGCAAGGACGCGACGGTCCTCGAAGAGAAGCCGGATGATCCGTTTCCGATAAAACAAAAGAATGGCCGCCAGCGTGCCCGCGTGCAGGAGGACGTTCACGGCAACCATATCGGGCAACCGTTGACCTTCGAACTGCGCGAACCAGGCCTGGATCACGACCAGATGCCCTGAGGAACTGACTGGAAGAAATTCAGTGATTCCTTGCACGACGCCCAGAATAAGAATCTGCAAAAGTGTCATGTGCGAGGCAATTCTAACCGCTCAAGCAAATTTATCGGGCAGGCGCTCTAAATTTCGTCAGGCAGATGGTGCCCCATCTTGTCCCGTTTGGTTGCCATATAGCGGGCATTGTGTTCATTGATCGGCGGCATAATAGGAACTTGATCAACAACCTCCAGATCAAATCCACCATAAATGAACGCGTCTGTTTTTTTCGGATTATTGGTTAACAATCGAATGCGGCTCAGACCGAGATCTTTGAGTAATTGAATACCGATTCCATAATCCCGAGGATCTGCTTTGAAGCCCAATGCTAGATTTGCCTCGACCGTATCAAGCCCCTGATCCTGGAGTTCATAGGCCTTCAATTTTCCAAGCAGCCCGATCCCACGTCCTTCCTGCGGTAGGTAGATCAGTACCCCGGTCCCCTCGGAACTGATCATCTGGAGAGCCAAGTCGAGTTGATCACCACAGTCACAACGAAGGGAAGCAATCAAATCACCGGTAAAGCAAGAAGAGTGTAAGCGGACCAACGGAGCATCCACCTTTTCCAGGTCCCCCAACACAAACGCGATAGGTTGCTGTGATTCATGTTGCACCGCGTAAGCAATAATTTTACCTTCACCATATCGCGTGGGCAGTTTGGCTTCCGCAGTTCGCTGGACGAGTTTTTCTCGCACCCTGCGGTACCGGATCAATTGCTCAATGGTCGTAATTTGAAGTCCGTGTTCTTCAGCCAGAGAGAAAAGTTGATCGCGGGTAGCGCGGTGCCCTTCTTGGTCAAGAATTTCACAGAGGACACCGGCTGGAGCTAAATCCGCCATGCGAGCCAGATCGACTGCCGCCTCAGTGTGTCCAGCCCGTCGCAACACACCACCCTCTTTGGAGATCAAAGGAAATAGATGACCGGGGCGAACAAAATCTTGTGCTTTGCTTTCAGGATCGACAATGGACGCGATCGTCATCGCACGTTCCGGAGCAGTGATTCCCGTTTTATTCGTGTGATGATCCAGTGGCACCGTGAAGGGTGTCTGCAGGGGCGACGTGTTCTTGTCGACCATTAAAGTCAGTTGCAAACGATCAGCGACCTCGGGCAAGATAGGCATGCAAAGTTGTCCACGGCCATGACTAATCATGAAGTTGACAATTTGGGGAGAAATCTTTTCGGCAGCGCAGACAAAATCGCCTTCGTTTTCTCGGTCTTCTGCGTCAAGAATAATGACGACCTCACCGCGAGCAATTGCGGCAATCGTATCATCGATGGTGGAAAATTGGTGGCTCACGGCAGGCTTTACTTAGGGTCAAACGATATTAAGGTAGTTCGCAGTCTTTAGACGCGGACCCAGGACTTCCCTCAATCATCTATAATGGGAACCAAGGTGAAATGCGTTACCCAATTATATCCCCCGCCAAACTGATCACCAGGGTGAGTTGCGTCACCGGATAAACTACTTTTTGGGCAAAAGAACAATGCTTCCCAAAGAAGAATATGTCGAACAGGCCTATTTTTTTAAGACCCTGCTAGAGCGAATTCGCCAGGCAATGCCTATTCAAGAGGTACTCTCCTCGATTGAGGAAGAAATTCTTGCAACCACTAACTTGCCGAAAGCAATTGCTTTTTTAAGGAGTGAATTACAAAGCCAGGGTGGATTTGCGCGGGCGATGGAAAGGCTGGATCATTATTTCACCCCGTTTCAAACGTTCGTAGTGAAGGAAGCGGAGGATGAACGCGGTAAATTTGATTTACGAACGGGCCTCGAAATTCTCAGACGGGATGCAGAATATCGAGCTGGCAATCCGTCGCGAGAAGGGATTTTTCTCTACCAATTTGAATCCATTTGTCGCAATCGACTTCATTACGATGCAGGTTTGGGAGCGACGGCGGAGGATCCTTCTTTTGATCCGCCCTGGCGAGATTGGGTGCTGACGGTTAGACGGCAAGTCGGCTTAGTCGAATTGGCGGACTTAATCTATGTGCGAAGCAAACACTACCAGGGCTCCAGTGAGGCGGAAGCAGCGACCAAGGTGGCCTTATTTGGGGAGAAAGAAGGTAGAATTGCGCTCGCCAACCGCAAAAAAGATCCTCTACTTCTGTTTGCGGCCCTGCAGAGGCAACTCGGCTATCCTGAGGTTCCCCGCCCCCAACCCGTGGATCAAAGCCATGAGAAAATTGACCAAATGTCCCGCCGAATCGAACGGATCGAGGGTCGAATGAAGCTTCTCGAGGAGGAGTCGAGAGGGGGGATACAGATCGAGCGGTTTTTCACCGCCCCCGAATCACCTCCCCCGGATGCCGGGGAGTAATGATTTACTGGCGAGGCTGGAGGATTAGACACCGCAGCCTTCATTTTCTTGACAATGACAGGTAAATGACAGGTAAAAATAGGTGAAATCCGGTTCAATCCTATCCTTGAAGAGGTTAGAATTCGAAAGCAGGCAATGCAGGGTACAGGGCAGGGTACAGTGCGGCCCCGGGCCTTTGATGGAGTGCCGCTGAATTACCAAGTTCCCGCTTGTCTTCACAAACACAGGGTGCCTTGTAAAGCATTTGTGTGTACAAACATAAAATACGAAGAACCGGACTGAAAATTTGACGATTGAAATTAATTTACAATCTGACAAAGTAGAAAATGCGTTGGCTGACAATGCCGTTGTGGGGATCCCTTCGGCGACACTCAAGGAAGTATTATCATTGATGAAGGACCAGGCGGTCGGAAGTGTACTGATCTGTCTTGACCGAAAACTTGTTGGGATTTTTACCGAGAGAGATGCCCTGAAGGCAATGGTTGAAAATGTGGACTTGGCGGTCCCTATTTCCGACCTGATGACAACCGATGTGTTGACCATCACGGAAGGTGCGCCGCTTGCGAATGCGATCCGACTGATGACAAAAGGGAAATGTCGGCGCCTTCCGATTGTGAATACGGAAGGGCTGTTGGTTGGCATCGTCAAGGTCTCGGGAATTATTGATTATTTCATCGAACATTTTCCCGAGAAAGTTTTTAACCTTCCGCCCCAGCCCAATGTCGTGATGCCCGAACGAGAAGGCGCTTAGTACGCTTAGTAAAAGTTAGTTCCAAAATCTTCGTAACCGATTTATCTCTTCAGCTATTTTTCTGAAGAGACTTTGAATGCACTGAAAGACCCCACCATGGCTTCGACTACTTCAAGTGATTCGCAATCTTCCGAGTCACAAAAGCCTGTTGTCTCGGTAGATAACGCCACCGTTCGATTTTGTGGCGATTCAGGCGACGGTATGCAGTTGGCCGGTACCCAGCTTTCGACAACCTCGGCGTTGCTCGGTAATGACGTCGCCACCTTTCCAGACTTTCCGGCGGAGATTCGTGCGCCCCGAGGAACAAAAGCAGGTGTGAGTGGGTTTCAAGTCCATTTTGCTTCAACGCCCATTTTTACCCCCGGCGATAGCGTAGATGCTCTGGTGGCAATGAATCCGGCAGCCTTGGTTACGAACTTGTCGGACCTGGTTCCGGGTGGAATTTTGATTGTCAACCAAGATGCTTTCAATGACAAAGATTTAAAAAAGGCGGGATACGAGTCCGATCCGTTGGAGGATGATAGCCTCGCGGGATACAAGCTTATCAAAGTCAAAATGACGAAGCTGACGCGGACTGCGGTTGAGGATTTGGGTTTGAGTGTAAAAGAATCTGATCGCTGTCGAAATTTCTTTGCGATGGGCCTCACGTTTTGGCTTTACGGCCGAACAATGGATGCAACGCTCCGCTATATCGATGAAAAGTTTGGAAAGCGACCGGCTGTCGCCGATGCGAATCGCCGTGCTTTAAAAGCTGGATATTTCTATGGCGAGACGACCGAGGCACTATTGACTCATTACGAGGTCCCAAGAGCGGAATTAGAGGCTGGTACCTATCGGAGCATCATGGGTAATACGGCGGTTTCTTGGGGACTCATAGCCGCCGCCAAGCTGAGTGGAAAAGAACTTTTTCTAGGCAGTTATCCGATCACACCCGCAAGCGATATTTTGCACGAACTCAGCAAGCACAAAAATTTTGGTGTTCGAACCTTTCAGGCAGAGGATGAAATTGCCGCCATTTGCTCCGCGATTGGTGCCGCCTATGGAGGAGCAATGGCCATCACAACGACCAGCGGTCCGGGCATAGCGCTCAAGGGTGAGGCGATGGGACTGGCGGTGATGACCGAACTGCCGCTGATTGTGATCAATGTCCAGCGGGGCGGGCCAAGCACTGGATTGCCTACAAAAACTGAGCAGGCAGACCTGCTGCAAGCGCTTTTTGGACGCAACGGGGAATGTCCGATGCCCGTTATAGCAGCAAGTAGTCCAGCCGATTGTTTTGAAGTCGCATTAGAATCGTGGCGAATTGCATCTAAATTCATGGTGCCGGTCGTGTTACTAACCGATGGCTATATTGCGAATGGATCTGAGCCTTGGAAAATTCCGGACTGTGCAAGCTTGCCGGCAATCAACATTAAGCATCCCGAACAGAGTGCCGATGGAGATAGCGGGGATGATTTTTTACCGTATGCACGTGATGAAAATCTTGCGAGACCATGGGCGATTCCCGGTACCCCTGGCCTAATGCACCGGGTCGGTGGTTTGGAAAAGCAGGATGGCACGGGAAATGTGAGTTATGATCCTGAAAACCATCAGCACATGGTCGACTTGCGGCAACGTAAAGTGGAAAAAATTGCGGATGATATTCCTCTCCAGGAGTTGAAGGGGCCTGATGAGGGCAAGCTTCTGGTGCTCAGTTGGGGTGGGACTTTTGGATCATGCAGAACTGCGGTAAACAATATGTTGGCTGAAGAGAAAGCAGTTTCCCATGCACACCTCCGCTATTTAAATCCTTTTCCGAGGAATCTAGGAGAAATTATCGGGAAATTCGACAAGGTGCTCGTCCCAGAGCTCAATAAAGGGCAATTGAACATGCTAATCCGAGCTCGTTATCTTGTGGATACAGTTGCCTTTAATAAAGTACAAGGAAAGCCATTTTCGGTGTGTGAATTAGTCGAAAAGATAAACAGTTTGTTATAACTAAACTAACTAAAAGTTTAATAATTTGCGGTGACGAGCCGCATTGATTTTAGGATTTGCTATGAGTACCGATTCTTCCCTTCCAGTTTTGAAGGCAACCGACTTTGCAAGTGATCAAGAGATCCGGTGGTGTCCGGGGTGTGGAGATTATTCAATCC
>NHBP01000093.1 GCA_002168195.1 Planctomycetaceae bacterium TMED10 | reverse complement strand
TGAACAGTAATGGATATTATGGCAAGTATGGTGGGGCCTATGTGCCTGAAATGCTTTTGCCAAATATATTAGAACTTCAAGAAAATTATCTTGAGATAACGAGTAGGTCAAGTTTTAAAAATGACTCAATATTCTTCTCTGGCGAGACTCGCCCCACGTAAATAAAAACAGGACTTTCATCTTTCATGTTACGTTCTTGTTTTTTGAAAATATCCAGATCCACGCCTCTTGGCCACAAGGCCGGCCGCCCTATTTCCCGGGCAACAAGTGTATCAAGCATACTTTTGGTCGGCACCATAACCGCGTGCGAATGCTTATGAAACCATCGTAGAAATTTATAAGTTATTTTTAGAGGTAATCCAGTTCTAGCATTTACATACTCGGGGAAGCGAGTGTGGTACGCCGTGGTAAACGGAAGATTTTTATTTACGGCATGCCTTCTGGTAGCGATACCAAGGGGGCCTTCAGTGGCTATATGTATCGCGTCTGGTAAGAATTGTTCGATAAAGTCAGTCACTTTTCTTCGAGGAAATAGGGAAAGTCTGATTTCTGGATAAGTAGGGCAAGGTAGTGTTTTGAAGTTCTCCGGGGTGAGCATTTTCACTTCGTGACCTCGTTTGGCCAGCTCACACCGAGTAGCATCTAGTGTGCGAACTACTCCATTTATTTGCGGGTGCCATGCATCCGTAACGATAAGTATTTTCATAATAATCCTAGTTACTCGGTGATAAACTATTTCCTTCCCAATAAATAATTTCAAGCTCTCCAGTTTCATGTTCCACAAGTGCTGAAAGAGATTCCACCCAATCGCCGTCATTTATGTACAATACATCTTCTATTTGGGTTATTTCGGCCCTATGAATGTGTCCGCATATTACGCCGTGACAATTTCTTTTTTTTGCCTCTTTTGCCATCAAATTCTCGTAGGCTGCGATAAATGAAGTCGCGCGTTTCACTTTATTCTTTACATATTGTGAGAGGGACCAATATGGTAAATTCCTTAACTGACGAACTTTATTAAACCAGCGATTGATTACTAAAAGGGCTGTATAGGCAGAGTCTCCGATATATGCGAGCCACGGTGCATGCTGCATCACACCATCAAATAAATCCCCATGTGTGATCCAGAATTTTCTGCCATCGGCCGTTGTATGAATGTAGTCTTGCTTAATGTGTATGCCTCCAAAACTCGTGTCAATATAATCACGTGCGGCGGCGTCATGATTGCCAGGGATATAAAAAACTTTGGTTCCTTTCCTGCATTTTCTAAGAAATTTTTGTACCACGTCATTGTGCGATTGTGGCCAGTACCACTTTTTTTTTAACCGCCAGCCATCGACAATATCGCCTACGAGGAAAAGGTATTCACTTTCACAAGATCTGAGGAAGTGAAGTAAACTGTCCGCTTTGCATCCAGCGGTTCCTAGATGTATGTCGGAGATCCAGATAGACCGGTAGTGACGGATTAGTTGTTTCGAACTACTCATTGGCGTTAAGACTAAAAACAAAATGTGACAAGATGACGACGGTGCCAGGTTAGGATGATTCTTTTGATGTTTCGTCATAATTTTGTCATTTAACGGTCATAAACTGCGTATTTTTCGTTTACCGTGGTTATGGGAGATCTAGCTAGTAATGATTCAATTTGACTTGTCCGAATATTCTAAACTCAGCGAAGACGATTATAAGAAAGAGAGACGTAAGTTGCTGATTGAGCTAGTGAAGCTTCAAGAGTGGGTTATCAAAAAGAAGAAGCGCATTGCAATAGTCTACGAGGGAAGGGATGCGGCGGGTAAAACTGGTAGTATCTCCGTATTATCACGCTATCTGATCCCTCAAAAATATAATGTTGTTCATCTCGGCAAACCCACAAAATATGAATCTCGCCACTGGTTTGCTCGTTATGCGAAACACTTACCAAATAGAGGAGAAATAGTTTTCTTTGATCGATCTTGGTATACGCGAGCGCTGACTGAAGTGACTATGGGTTATTGTACTAAGCGGCAATACACGTACTTTATGAACCACGTTCTTGAGTGGGAGCGAGAGTTTCAAAAGAAAGGAGTACAGTTTTTAAAGTTCTACTTATCTATAAACAAACCTATCCAGAAAGAAAGATTAGATCGGCGCGCAAATAGTCCTTTAGTGTATTGGAAAATTACAGAAAATGATCTGAGAATGGTTGAGAAATGGGATATGTACACTTTGTACAAAAATCAAATGTTCGAGAGAACCACATCAAAAAAGGCACCTTGGGTTATTTTAAACTCTAACAATAAGAAAATAGCGCACTTAAATGCTTTACGCTATATTCTGCAAAGTTTCGATTACACTGGAAAAAGTGTACCCCAACCCACGGCACTGACACGAGGACTAAATAACTATGATGTTACTGTTAATGGAACTACTTTTAATAATCTGAGTTACAAACAATATAAGAAACTAAGGCAGCTAGCAGCAGGTGAAAAATAACCAAAGAATCGTGTCAATTGATTGTGGGTCAAATTCTATAAAATATAGGCAATATCGCTGGCAAAAGTCGAATATCTTAGTTTTAGAAGATACTAAACGCTTAAAGATCCGACTTGGCTCAGGTGCATTCAGTAGAGATGGNCTGATTGAAAATGATGTGTTATCANCTATCGTTGNAGGTTTTGAAAAATTAGCTAAGAGAGCGCNGAGTAANTCAGCGTCTATAGTCCGTNCGGTAGGTACCTCNGCGTTAAGATCNGCGNGGAATGCAANAGAGGTNTGTGAAATAATACGACGAGATACTGGTATAGAGNTTACCGTTTTGTCCGGCAACGAAGAAGCNNGTCTTTTNNAGTATGTNCGGCCAAAANNGAATTTTAAANAGAAAAAATGCCTNGTTGTTGATATCGGGGGCGGCAGTACCGANNTTTATCATNNGGNCGNCGATAANGAATTNATTCGCTCGGTAGATCTTGGCGCTGTGCGTGTTATGGAAAANCGGGATAAGNCTAGCGATTGGAGTNGTNTAAAGTCTATGCTGGNTGANCTTAATCNTGANTCGATAGAGANGGTNCTGGGNGTCGGCGCAAATGCAAGAATAGCCGTACGANTTTNTGGNGCNGGGAATGCNTCATCGGCATCATTGGCNGANTTGAAGANCGCCGAAGCTAACTTGGCNGGAGNCTCTGTTGAGGANTTGAGTNNNGCATTTTCTCTTTCNNTAGATAGAGCAGAGTTNGTTCCACANGNGATAANGATCTGGATGNCGATANTAGATCNACTACCGNNNGCTNATTTNCATGNAAGNAAATGGAATTTATGTGATGGAGTGATCCAACAGTGGTTGANAGATAACAATTTTCCGACGTGTCAGATCCTGTTGGATGCACCGATGGANTNAACGNGATAGTTAATACTTGCGNGGCGAATTTCGTTTTNGTGTTTAGTNTTTGCAAAANCTGCTGATTTTGCGAAAATTGGGNANATGAAAATCACGNCGATAGCTTTTACTGTATTTATGACGNTTATATTNGCACCACAATTTGGGGCTNCNGCAGANTTTGAGAAAGGACTTGAAGCCGCCCAAAAAGGNGACTATCGGACAGCTATACGCGAATGGGAGCCTTTGGCTGAGGACGGNTCCGCGATTGCCCAGTCAAATTTAGGACTAGTGTATCGATTGGGACAAGGCGTTGANAAAAATATTGTGACGGCAATCAAGTGGTATACACTAGCCGCCGAGCAAGGTTATGCAGAGGCTCAGTCGAGTCTAGGTCTCATGTATTTAAATGGCGAGGGAGTTCTGCGCGACTTTCAAAAGGCATTGAAGTGGTACACACTTGCGGCGGAGCAAGGTGATGCGGATGCACAATATAATGTTGGAACCATGTACGACAAGGGATTAGGCGTCGATCAGAACTATGCAGTAGCCGCAGAATGGTATCGCCTCTCTGCTGAACAAGGCATCGCATTCTCTCAGTATAATTTAGGCTTGATGTACAGAGGGGGACAAGGTGTAGCTCGTGATGATGGGGAAGCAGTTAAGTGGTATCGCCTNGCTGCCGAACANGGTTTTGCCTCCGCGCAGACTAACCTTGGNATAATGTACGCGTTTGGCTATGGGGTACCTAGAAGTTATATNGATGCTTATATGTGGGGAGGTTTAGGTGCCTCTAATGGAAGTCCTAATGGGGGAAAGCTGAGGGACGACTTTGCNCGNAAGATGACTGCGACTGAAGTTAAGGAAGCGAAGAGACGTGCGAGAGATTGCGTGAAGAAAAATTATAAAGGCTGTTAGANAACACAGAGATACTCAGGAGGTATCGGAGGGGTCGNTCTCAGCCTCGCNTGCTCCATTCATTTTCTGGTTCTCCTGGTTAAATTGTACTTTNTGCCACCCTAACCAAAATACTACTCCAATGATCGTCATTATGATTTCCGAACCTTGAAAAGGATATATAGAGGTGACTTGAGCTAGGTCAACAGCCCATTGTTGGTATCCAATCGTGGACATTTTACTCTCCTTCTTTCATATACTTAATTTAAGACCGAGTTTGATCTTGAACAGATCGCTCTTTTTCTATCGCTACGAGGTGCTCCTCGGCCAATTCACGACTTAGATTATCAACGAAGTCGAGCCCTTTTAACTCTATCGTTTCCGGAATACGTAAAATTCCCAAAGACGATTGGACTCGAGTCACTAGGTACGCTGGTAAAAAGCCAAGCAAGCCGAACATAATGAGGGCGCCCAATAGCTGACCGATTGGATTGATTGCGGCATATCCNTCAAAAGGAGATGAGGGCACTCCCCAGAGGACAAATCCAGAAATAATAAGACCTACGACCCCCGCGTATCCGTGCACTGCAACCGCGCCTACNGCATCATCTATTTTGAATTTTCTTTCCACATAGTAGTGAAGCTTGTACGCACAAATGACACCAACTGCGCCGATAAGTAGGGCCTGTATCGGATGATAGAGATCATTGCCAGCGGAGGCTGTTATAATTCCAGCTAAGCCACCCGAGAATGTCCAGAAGGCGTCGCCTTTAGACACAATGTATGCCGCCATTAACCCTCCTGATAGAGACATCAGGAAATTGAAAGTGATTGCACTTAGNGTAGTTGGAGTGAGGTANATATTAGTNGCAGTCCATGTGGCGCCAGTAATTTGTCCATCAATCAGCGCCGGTGAAATAATTGGTACATTACATGCCGCATAGAACCCCCAAAATCCGGTGTAGATCATAAAGATTCCAACCGCCAGCAGCCAGGGATTATGCGGTGGGATTATTCTAGCTACTCCATTTGAGTCAAACTTCCCTATGCGGGGCCCGAGCACCGTAAGCACACCTAACGCGTAGCCTCCAGCGATTGCATGAATTACTCCTGAAGCGTATGCATCATGATAACCTAATTCTCTCACCATCCATCCGGCATAGTGCCAACCCCATGCCGCGTCTATTACCCAAAATACAGAGCCGATTAGGATAGCGTGGATCCAAAACGCGCTTGACCGGATCCGTTCGATAACAGAGCCGGANACTATAGATGCAGCAGTCCAGGAAAAAAGTAAGAATGCTGCCCAAAATACCCCCGTGATATGGTCACTCAAATTTGTCCCCATTGTTTCTGACCAAGGCAAATTATTCTGACCGGCATCTAAATCTAAGGTTCCAAATAGTGGGAAGTTCGGGAAAGTCCAATAGATCCACCAACCAAAGAGGAAGAATGTAATGGTCACCAAGGGGATAATCATTACGTTTTTCATCAAGGTATGCATATGATTTTTATGCCGACTAGCACTGACCTCATATAAGCAGAAACCTACATGAATCAAGAACATAAATACCACAGTCACCCAATAATAGAACTCAGTGAAAATGGTCGTTAAAGCGTTGAGATTACCGTCCATAGTGAACTCCATATATGCATAGTGTTACTTACACTATATTTTTATTTGCTCGCATATAAATTTCGATCGAACAAAATTGCTCTTTATTTATAAGGTATATTTAAAATATACCAGAATCAGTAAGCTAACAAATATTCGTAGATAGATTAATACGTATTTAATATTTTCCTATAATTTTTTGGAGCGAATACTAAATTGAACTTTGACAACTTTTCTCAATATATTGGATTCTTAGGAGCCTTTTGTACGACTATCTCATTTATTCCCCAAGCAGTGAAGATACACAGAACACGTAATACAAGCGACATCTCTCTTCCTATGTGGGTTTTGCTCAGTTTTGGCATATGCTGCTGGCTCACTTACGGGATTCTTCGCGGAGATTTGCCACTAATTATCGCAAATATTATAACTCTGGCGATCTCTCTTTTTATCTTGAGTCGTAAAATTAAGTATGGATAAAGTTTTGTGATTCAATCTNCNATGTATTAGGAAACGATTGAAGTCTACTAATATTTTTTATTGCTTTGATAACGCGAATGTCTAGACAAATGAGATTTATTTACCACTAATTATTTTGTTAATGTCTGTGCGGTAACCACCTATGTAGATTATAATATCACGGTCCAATTTAGGACTTATTTATGCAGGGTTTTATCATGGAACAATTAGATACCGAAAAAGTCACCAATATTCTTAATTCTATNATGAAGTACGAATTGTCAGGCGTTGTAAGATACACNCATTATGCGCTTATGGTTTCTGGTCGAGATCGCATAAGCCTGAAACAATTTTTTCAAGACCAAGCAACGGAGTCACTACAACATGCGACGCAGGCAGGAGATCTGGTGACTGGGCTGGGCGGGCATCCTTCTTTAGAGATCTCTATAATAGAAGAGTCAAATAAGCATTCTGCGGTTGATTTGCTTGAAGAAAGTATGAAGCATGAACAGGCTGCTATCGCTATTTATGAAGAGCTGTTAGTTGCGTCGGAAGGAGCTAGTATTTATATTGAAGAATATGCTCGAGAAATGATAAAAACGGAAGAAATACACCGTATCGAGTTGAATAAAATGCTGAAGGATTTTGCTGATTAAAAAATTCATATNAAAGTTAAACATAGAGGATGATTATTTATGAGTGCATATGTAGTAGTTCACGTTAACCCCCTCGATGCGGACAAGGCTGCAGAATATTCTGCTGTTGCTGGACCATCTGTAGTAAAACATGGTGGCGAGTTTATATTGAAAGGTCCCGCAGAATCACTTCATGGAGAAGAGCTCGGGAAAATGATGGTGATTGTTAAGTTTGCTGATAAAGAAGCTGCAAAAAAGTGGTATTTTTCCGAAGAGTATCAAGCCATCATCCCTGTACGTGAGCAAGCATTTAAGGCTAGTTTCATATTAGGAGCCGAGTAGTCTGGAGTGAGTTTCTATTTGTTTTAATCGTTAATTAGTATGAGTGGGCAAGCCTGCTTCAGGTAATCTANAAATGTTTTTATTCAAATTCTTGTTGTTTAGTGTTTTTCTTTGTTGGACTCAATTGGTCTTATCGGTTGAACATACAGTGAAAGGAGTTGTCACAAAATGGAAGCCGATGGTCACTTTTGCTCAGCCCGGTGACACTATAAAATTTGTCGGCATGATAGGGCATAATACTGTCACTATAGATGGCATGATTCCAGATGGAGCTAAAGGCTGGGAATCCAAATATGGAGATGAGGGCTATACAGTTACTGTAAACGAAGAAGGCGCATATATTTTTAAATGCACTCCGCATATAACCACTGGCATGGTGGGGGCGATCGTCGTTGGCGATGATATGCCGCCAACTAATTTAGCTACAGTAGATAAAAGCGTCTCTAAAGTGACAATAGGTAAAAGTATGGTTAAGCGTACGATAAAAAAAATGAAAAAGGCGATTGCTAGCCGAACCGACAGTTAATGACGCNTGATTANCTAAGGGCTGATGGTTTCTCGACACGAACAGCGCAGTGTTTAAATTCTGGAATTTTTCCTATTGGGTCAATTGCTGAAATCGTGAGTAAGTTGACGGCAGCCTCCGCATAGCAAAATGGCATGAAAACATTACCTTTTTGAAGACCACTGTCCGATTTNGCCCGTGCGGTTATCGATCCTCTNCTTGAAATTAACGTTACCATATCGTTTTCTTGAAAACCGCTATTGTTTAGATCTACGGGNCTGAGACTTATCACCGCGTGAGGTTCTAGTGCNTCAAGCGTGCTACTTCGGCGTGTCATGGTGCCGGTGTGCCAGTGTTCCAACTGCCTACCCGTGATCAAAACCAGAGGAAATTCCTCATCGGGTAGTTCGGCCGCGTGTGAAAAATGAGCAGGCGAAAATTTCGCATGGCCTCCTATCAGATCAAAGTTTTCTTTAAATANAACTGTTTCACTTTCCGGATTATCTAGCGTGTAGGGATAAGTGATGCTGTCTCTCTGCTCGAGCTGCGCCCAAGTGATTCCACTAATTGATTGCATGGTTCTAGTCATCTCGGAGAATACACTCTCGGGAGTGCAGTCATCCCAATCTAAACCGATTCGATTAGCAAGTTCCTGAATGATCTCGATGTCTTGCCTCGCATCACCAGGAGTTGCAACAGCTGCTCGGCCTAATTGTACTCTACGGTCTGTGTTAGTGAAGGTGCCAGTCTTCTCGGGGAACGCAGAAGCAGGAAGTATCACATCAGCAAAGCTAGCTGTTTCGGTGAAAAATATATCTTGTACTACTAGATGTTGAAGTTGGGCTAGCGAGTGTCTCGCATGGTTGAGATCAGGATCAGACATGGCGGGATTCTCTCCCATGATGTAAAGGCCCGTTACTTCTTTTTTCTCCGCAGCTTGAAGGATCTCAGTTACAGTAAGTCCTAATTTTGGATTCAATGAAGTATCCCATGCAGTCTCGAATTTCTGTTGTACATTTTTATCTGTCACTGGTTGGTAATCCGGATAAACCATGGGTATAAGTCCAGCATCGGAGGCACCCTGCACATTATTCTGACCACGCAAAGGATGTATCCCAGTGCCAGGCTGGCCGA
>NHBP01000092.1 GCA_002168195.1 Planctomycetaceae bacterium TMED10 | reverse complement strand
CGGTGCGTGCGGCCTGGGACTTGCCGACCGGATCGGCACGCTGAAATCGGGCAAGGAAGCATCGCTGGCCGTGATTCGTCTTGCAGGCGGTGCACACCGCGATTCCTATGCGCGGCTACTGGATCGCAAAAGTGAAGTAGTTGCTACGATCATCGCAGGCAATCTGGTTGCCGGAAACCTTGAGCAACCCGCGCGCTAGCTCACGTATATCGTGGCAAGATGAACGCGAGCAAACCGGTCATCATTAAAATCACAGTCAGCAGCAGCGCTGCAATTTGCCAAGCATCGCGGCGAGCCGTTTCTCCGGTAAGCACTGCAAAACTCTTATACAAAAGCAGCATAACCAAGAGCAGCGCAGCAGCGAACCAACTCGTCACAAATACATTTCCTCCGATGAATTGATTCTGAACTGCATTGGGAAGCTGCAGCAGAAACCAGATACCGGAGGGTATCTCGAGTAGCGTCACCAAAAAAATCCAGATCCCGTAGCGACGGACAAGTGTCTCAAATGCTTTTTTGGACGCCGGGGTTCTGGAAGATTGTGCCTGGGACGCGGTGCGGAGCAAAAGCACCGTCGCCACGATGGCAACGCCAGCCAGAAGATGATGCACTACGCGGGCGAGCACCGGCGGAGAAACAGTCAGTGATCGGAGTTCCGGTTTGGTAAGCGGTGTAAAATCTGTCCCACCCTGCAAGTAACCAACGACGACAAACAATGGAGTAAAATGATAGAGCAGGTTTGTCGCCGCAAGAAAAAGCAGGACCGTCAACAACCACCGTCGACGCATGAGTGCCGCCCAGAAGAAAACGGCGGGAAGCATGCACAAAAAATAGAACGCCAATTCGGCCACCCCCCACCAGAGTCGATCGTGCGGAATTTGGAGTAATGCGTTATAAAATCGCGTTCCATTCAGTGCAGCACCGCCGAATGAATACATTCCCATGATCAGTCCGCCGAGCAACATCCCGATCAGCAAACCGGCACACGACCACCTGGCAAGCCACTTCCCGGTCTGCTGCAGATCAGGAGCACCTCGCCAAATAAGGCCAATGCAAAATAGGGTGCCGATTGCAGCCAAATTAACCGAAACCAGATGCAAGGCGAGCAAGATGGATTTCATGATCGTCATGCGGTGATCTCTTCGAGGAAAGGTGGTCTACAGATAACGGTATCGTAGAGCAGCAACCGGGGAATGGGCAACATCGCAGACTCCCCCTTTGACGCCGAGATTTGCTGGCCGTTAGGATGGCGGAACACTTTTATCGATGGGCGATTAGCTCAGTTGGCTAGAGCGCCACGTTTACACCGTGGATGTCGGGGGTTCGAGTCCCTCATCGCCCACTCTCGGACTGCAGCGTCGGAAGTATTGCGTCAGGCGACAGGAGAACTGGCCGGCTTTCGGATCTTGGCAATCCGATTGTGAATTCCGCTTTCATTGCGCAGACCTGCACCGCGCCGCGAGTCACAAAATAGGCCAATGCACAGGCCTCTCAGACGCCTCCCGTTGACACTCTCTTCTTTAGAGAAGGAGAACGTATTATTGCCCTGGTCAGATGAACGGTCCCTACAATCGGAACGATCCCTAGGGGCAAACAAGCAACGCTGGGATGTCAAAATAGGAAAGCAGGCAACGCGTTTCAACAAATCGTGCAGATATATAAGGTTTTTTTTCGTAACCCGGCAGTGGAGCATCCAGCGCGAAGGAGGACCCATTGAAAACAATAAAAGATTTATACCGGAGCCCATTAAAAATAGTTCCGATGGTGATAAGATACTGCGAAGAATCAACGCGGATAATTGTGACAAGTAACACTCGATCGATAACGCAATGGCGACTGGAAACTTAGCTCGACCCCTTGAGTCTACCAGCCCCGAAAATAAACGGGGCGCGATTGCTCACCCGGCCACGGTCCGAGGCGGTATTCTCTGGTTGTATGCCATCAGTATTACGATGGTTCACTTACTCGCCCTGCTCGCTTTTGTACCACTCTTCTTCAGTTGGACAGGGCTTATTCTTGCCGTTGGACTGACGCCTTTTTTTGGTCAGTCCATCACCATTTGCTACCACCGTCTTTTGGCGCATCGCAGCTTCAAAACACCCAAGTGGTTTGAAAGATTATGGGTTTTGGTTTCTCTCTGTTGCCTCCAGGACACTCCGGCCAAGTGGGTTGCCAATCATCGTTTGCATCACAGCGAGTCGGATCAACAGCCCGATCCGCATAGCCCCTTTGTGAATTTTATTTGGTCGCACATCGGCTGGCTCTATTTCCGCAACGATTATACCCGGAGCGCGGGAATGCTTCAGAAATATGCCAAAGATATCCTGCAGGACCCGTTCTACATGTATCTAGAGAAGACCTGGGCGGGACCGATGATTTATCTTGCGCACGTCGTCCTCTTTTATGTGGTTGGTTTTATTACGGGATACTTTATCGAAGGTAGTTTGTACGCCGGATTTCTTTTTGGCATGAGTCTAATGATCTGGGGCGCACTTGTGCGCACCGTATTCGTCTGGCACATCACCTGGTCGGTCAATTCTCTCACGCACATATTTGGTTACCGGACCTATAATACTAATGAAGGCAGTCGCAACAATTTATTGGTTACGCTGCTGACATTCGGCGAAGGCTGGCACAACAACCATCATTACGATCAAACGAGTGCCAGTATGTGGCACCGCTGGTGGGAAGTGGATATGAATTATATTTTTATCCGCGGTCTCGAAAAAATCGGCTTGGCACGCAATGTGATTCTGCCGAAACATGTACGGTCTGCCAAACGAAAAGAGCAAGTGCAGTCGATGCTGATTGACCGCATTTCGCCAGACGCAACACACTCCCCAGAAACACTCTCTTATCGAAACGATGCGGTAAAAAGCAAAATCGAAAACAGTGACAACGGTAGCGAAATGGCAATGCACGGGTCGTCAACGAAAACACGCGTTTGACGCGTCTTCATTGCTTTTTGCTGCATCCCACCTCTCGGTCGACCAATTCCCTTTCTCTCTGGGCCTGATTTATTCATTGGCAGACCGTTCCCATGCGTTGAATTCTGCGCGGCTGAATGCTACTATTTTTTTCCATCGAGGGGAAATTCTGGTGCACCCACAGCAAAGTTNNCNGAAAGACCGCCGGAAACGGGAACCAAACAGCGCCGATCCCGTACACGCAGCACAAGTGATTTAGATTACATCATACGATGGAGATCCCATGTTTCGACTATTGATTTTTTTGTTTGCTCTAACCGCGACGATGCCATCCTTTGCGGAAGAAGATATTTTTGGACAAACCAAAGCGCCGCATACATTATTCCCGGGTGAATATATAGGAACCTATCTGGGCGACAAGAAAGAAATTAAATATGGCCTGCAGATATTTGCGCTCGGCGATGGGCTATTCCGCGCCATTGGATACAATGGAGGGCTTCCCGGAGATGGATTCCAAAAAGGCGGTAAAATTGAGCGTGTCGAAGGAAAGCTTATTTCCAATAGCAAAGATACTGCGGTGATCCTCTTCCAAAATGGCAAAGAAGAAGCGAAGGCGACTTTCAAACAAGGAATTCTGGTCGGCCAAGAAGACGACAAGATCATTGCCCGCCTCAAAAAAATTGNAAGAGCANACCCTATCACAGAGACGGACTGAAAACGAACACCTGGGCAATGATCTTGGACTGACACGAGATCGCGATTTTCGGGGTTTTGTGCATGTGGCCGGCATCACGATTCTTCTTCCGATACCCCCTTCATCTGGCGATTTACCTCCTACAAGTTAGGTGCTGTTATGGCAAATAAAAAGAAAACGCTGGCTAGCAAAGCCGACAAATACAAATGCTATCTGGCCTCCGTCCAATCTCCTGAACATGAGATCGATTTTTTTAATCAAGCCTTCAAAGAGGAATTCGGACGAAAACCGAAAACACTCCGGGAAGATTTCTGTGGTACCTATGCCGTCTGTTGCGAATGGGTCAAAGGCAATCGTAAACGGACTGCTATCGGGGTAGACCTGGACCCGGAACCGCTAGCATGGGGCGAAGAGCATAATTATTCCAAATTAAAAAAACACGAGCAGGAGCGAGTTAACGTACTGCAGCAGGATGTTCGCAAAGCGAATCGACCGCGCGTCGATGTACTGGCTGCCCAGAATTTCTCTTTCTGGCTCTTTAAAACGCGCGATGAATTATTGGATTATTTTCGTATTGCCCGGTCCAACATGGCGGACGAAAGCATCATGGTGATGGACATGATGGGAGGAGGGGAATGCTACGCAGAGGGCAACGTCGACAAACGTGTGATCAAAAAAGGAAAAAAAGGGTTCACCTACCATTGGGAACAGGGGACCTTCAATCCAGTAACGCATGACGCAAGCTTCTACATCAGCTTTAAATTTAACGATGGGAGCAAACTCAAGCGTGCCTTCGAATATCACTGGCGATTCTGGACCTTGGCCGAGGTTCGGGAACTACTGGCTGAAGCTGGTTTCAGTAATAGTCACGTCTATTGGGAGATCGAAGACGAGGACGGGAACGACACCGGCGATTGGGTGAAAGCGGATGACGCGGTGAGCAATCCGAGTTGGGTCTGTTATCTCGTCGCCGTTCGCTGAGAAGTGGCGTCTCGACCGTTGCGCGTTGTCGAACCCACCGGACTTATTGAGTAACCGAGGAATCGGTAACTTCATCGGCAACTTCATCGGCAACTTCATCGGTAACTTCATCGGTAACTTTTAAGTTCACCCAATCAAACGCGGCAACCGAACCGCGATCTCCGTTATTCTTCAAAGCAATCCNTATTTTTTTNCCCACCGCNTCGGGATCATCGTCCGCATCGAAAGAGACCGTGATGGGCGTCCAGATGGTCGGCCACCCCCGAACCCAATGCATTTCCCGAATCCCCAGAATGTCTCTGGCTTCGCGATCTTCCTGTTCGTCCCGGGCTTTGTGCGTCCGGTAATCATAGCCCACGTAGAACTGGCCATCTTCTTCCCAAAGATGCGCATGACCTGAGACCACTTGGTCACCATCATCGCCAAGAAAAAAACTACTCCCGAAGCGATCCTTCTGCGGATCGTATTGAGTAAGGGGCACATTATTTTTATCTAAATAGGGACCGGTAGGCTGCTTGCTCCGGCCCATACGTATCGTGTAGTTATTGGCAAGACTTCCATAACTGGCAAACAAATACCAGTAACCCTCGTGCTTATAAATGGTCGGTCCCTCGATCCAACCGTTGTCACTGGTCCACCGATCGCCCTCCTCGTCGCGGTCGGCGACCCGATGATGCAGACCGCGTGAATGGGTTACGACTTCGGGATTGGGTTGTGGCTCAATAAGCTTTCCAGTCTCCGGATCGAGTTCGGAAACGAAAATGACATTGCCGCCCCAAGTCATCCAGAGTCGATCTTCCTGCTCGTCGTAAAAAATATGCTGATCAAAGGCGACCACTTCCTCGTCACCGGCATGGGAGATGACCATATTTTCTTCGCGACTCGGGGGCGCATCGGGCCACTCATACTCGGGACTACCATCTCCCTCGACTTCGATAAACTGCACCGCGCTATATTCTTCATTTTCGTTATCGGGATCGACGAAGGTACTGACGTACAGCAATTTTTTGTCCCCCACGATCACTGGGGCAACCGCCCCGTGGTCTTCCTGAGCCACTTCGTAATCCTCGAAGTCGGGAGCCAACTCCCAGGGGTCACGCAACGGATCAGAGGCGATGGGCTGTACAAAACGGCTTTCGCTAAAGGCGTGCCGATAGCCACCATCCACCCAAATATTGCCGCCATCGTCGTTGCTGAACTTTTCCGGGGCACCGCGAATCGTTACCGGACTGACATCGACCTCGGCGCCTGCCACAACGATTGAACCGGCAAGGAGTTCTACGTTTGCCCGCACGCGCGCTGGATTTCCATCCGGGAAATCATCGTCCGATCCCATAAGCGATTCGGTATGTTTATCGCTGAAAATACTCCGTGCCCAAAGCGTCAGCGTATACGTTTTACCCGCTTCAACGGTGATCTCGGTTTGAAGTGTCGCCGGGTCATCTCCCTCCGCAAGNACGGCATACGCTTTCCCATCGACCGGAGCGTAATATTCGACGCTTCCGCGACGCAGGTTCTCCCAGTCGCCCTGCGTTTCAAAACTCTGAGTCCGGATCGACGGTCGATCGACTGCTGGCCCTGCGGGCAACGTTTCGCAGAGGAAGACTAGGAAGACCACGAGAATAACGGAAACAACTTGATGATTTCGCATGGCACTTTTTAACTGAATTCAAATAGGGATCACTGACCAACCGCAGTTGATTCAACGTGCAGGTAACTCGCCACGCATTGAGATTAACGTGTCAGCGGCGTGCAAAGTAGTCTGGATGTTTTTTTTGCACTCCTTAAAACAGGGCTGGTGGAATGCGAACGGCGGATCCTTCTACGGAAGCAGGCAGCGGATTGGTCATCGAGCAGTCATNACGAAAGGCTTCTAGCGCTGAACCGCAGCACCTTATCCCTTTATCTTTCTTCCCCCATCTCTCTTTCCCTATTTACAGCGTCCGTCCAGCGTCCATCCGGTAGGAATGAACTGCATTCGTGGTAAACTGACCGAGCCCCGGTAAACCGCTCAAAGTCCCCTATAGCCCCAGAGCTTAGTACCTTCAATATGACGATGCGGCTTCTGATTATCGATGATGAATTTCATGACGCCTCGGGGGCCGGCGCGTCGTTACGGTCAATTGTGCAGGCACTTACCGAACTGGAGGTGGAAACCGTCACCGCGACCACCTACGAGGACGGTTGGCAGCGATTCCTGTCTGACCCCGGCATCGGATGCGTTGTTGTGGATTGGGACCTCACACAACAACGCGATGACGGATGCCTTCTCGTTACGATCTTGATCGAATCCATTCGCCGTCGTAATCACACGATTCCGATCTTACTGGCCACAGATCGTTTAGGGGTCGAGGGCATCCCAACCGACATCCTGGGTCTGATCGACGGCTATGTCTGGGTTAGTGAAGACACACCCGATTTCATGGCGGGCCGCATTCATCAAAACATTTGCCAGTACCACGATCAGTTGATGCCCCCGTTTTTCAGAGCTCTGACGCAATATGCCAAAGAATACCATTACGCGTGGCATACACCGGGGCATATGGGTGGCGTCGCTTTTTTGCGCAGTCCAGCCGGTAAACTCTTTTTCGACTTTTACGGAGAAAATGTCTTCCGCGCTGATCTATCCATCTCGGTTCCTGAACTCGGCTCACTGAATGAACACAGCAGTGTGATTGGTGAAGCGGAACGCAATGCGGCAAGAACCTTTGGGGCAGACAGCACCTATTTTGTCCTGAACGGAACTTCGACTGCGAATAAGATTGTCTGGCATGGTCGAGTCTGTCCCGGCGATGTGGTGCTCGTGGACCGCAATTGCCATAAATCACTGCAGCAAGTGATCCAGATGATCGGTGCGATTCCGATCTACTTCGTCCCGACGCGTAACCGACACGGCATCATCGGACCGGTTCCAGCCGATCAATTCACCGAGGCATCGATCCGTGCCAAACTCAAGGCGAGCCCTCTGATCGACGGAGATGGGCCGGAGCAGTTGGCGATGACCGTGCTGACCAACTCCACGTACGACGGGCTCTGTTACGACGCTCCATTTGTCGAAAATGCACTTACGGGAATTACGAAAAATCTCCATTTCGACGAGGCCTGGTACGGCTACGCACGATTTCACGAGGTCTATGCGGGACGTTACGGGATGCATGGGGAGGAAGAGCAACCGGATGCACCGGTTGTTTTTGCGACGCAGTCCACCCATAAACTCTTGGCGGCCCTCTCACAGTGTTCCATGCTGCATGTTCGGGATCGGCAAGTTCCTGAAAATAGAAAAGTCGATCACGAACGATTTAATGAAGCTTTCATGATGCACACCTCNACATCACCGCAGTATGGGCTGATTGCCTCGCTCGATGTGGCAACACGCATGATGCAGCATGGACAGGGTCGACCGCTGCTTCAGGACGCCATCGAAGAGGCCGTTACCTTCCGCCGCAAGATGAGCGAAATCGNCGCCTCCAAAGCCGAGCAGAGCGACGATTGGTGGTTTACCCTGTTTCAGCCACCGGGCATTGAAAAACGCGGTATGCGTCACGCGACCGCACCTTTGGCCTCCGCCGCACTACCGGAGGGCGATGATGTCACGATCGATACGTCATTCTGGCTGTTAAATCCCAAAGAAGAATGGCACGGATACGATGGACTACGCGATCGATTCGTCATGCTTGATCCCACGAAGGTGACGGTGATGACTCCCGGACTCGACATTGCCGGCAATTGGCAGCAGACAGGGATTCCGGCGGCGATCATCAGTGCCTTTCTCCAGCAACATGGAATCGTGGTTGAAAAAACAGGCAATTATGCATTCCTGGTCCTCTTTTCCATTGGGATCAGTCGCGGCAAGTCAGGCACATTACTCTCCGAACTCTTTCGTTTCAAGAAATATTTTGATCGCAATGATCGTTTGGAAGATGTACTCCCCGACCTGTTCAAAGAAAATCCCGATCGTTATGCGAACATGCGGATACAAGATCTCTGCCAAGAAATGCATCATTTTTTTAAACAGCAAGATGCTGCGACGATCTCTGCAGATGTTTATGGAACCATCCCTGAACAATCCACGACACCGAGTGCTGCGTTCAAAGCCATGGTGAGTGGCGACGTGGATCGAGTTGCGCTCGAGGATGTCGATGGCCGGGTGGCCTCGGTGATGGTTGTTCCCTACCCACCGGGCATTCCGATAATCATGCCCGGAGAGCGTTTTGACAACCAGCGTACTCCGCGATTGATTGAATTCCTCAACATGCTTGCTGATTTTGATAGTGCCTTTCCGGGATTCGAGCATGAGGTTCACGGAGTCACAGCAAATCGGGATAAATCCACAGGCAACGTTCACTATTCCGTTGATTGTGTGCGCGATTGATTTAGTGAAGATGAAAACGTGAAACGTCGAAAATGAAAAGACTGTGCGTTCAACAGATATTGACTAAAGAGAATCAGATTGACTGAAAAGTATTCAATAAATTCAATTGGAGAGAATGATGGTTAAGGCCGCAACAATCTTTGGCATCCTACTAATCGGCAATGGACTCTATGGATATATGGGTTCGGAAGTAAAAAGCGTGACTGCTCTGATTCCCGCTTTCTTTGGAATCGCAATTCTCCTCTGCGGTTTTGGATCGGCTTTGAATGATGGATTACGAAAACACCTGATGCACTTTTCCGCAATCGTTGCATTACTCGGTGCGATCGCCTCAGGCGGTCGACTTTTTTCTTCACTAGGCAAGGAAGAAGCCAATCGCTTTGTGCAAACCAATCTGGCCCTCATGGCGGTTTTATGTGTTGGCTATCTGGTCGCGTGCATCATATCGTTTCGCGCTGCCCGGAAACGCCGAGAAGAGGAAAACGCCGCGACCTGAATCGCGGCGAAAAACCAGCTCGTCGGATACGGACGCGCCAGGTCCAGGCAATTCTGCAGTCCCGTTGACACTAGACGGCCGGTATTGATCGGCTTGCGGCAAAATCAGCTGTCAGTAAAAAGGCTGCGCGCATTATTTTTGTGATGTGTATCCGCATCCGATAGTATCATGGGGGTAACAGATCGACTGCACGCTTTTCTCTTACCGGCTCTTACAGGCAAGGCACCGCTGATGCGTATCGCAATAATCCTTCGGCTAGTTGCCCTACTCTTACTTGCCGCCGCTTCCGACGACGCACTTGGTCAAGAGGATTACTGGAACGACGCTTCAGGTGGTTTCGATGCGCAGCGGGTATCGATGAACTATCAGCGGTCGGCATTCTTCATTGCGGGCGGTAATTATTGGCAGACTGCTGATCTGCAGGGTCCGCAGCGCGATTACAGTGACCTCTTCTCGAAAATTCCGGATTATGTCTTCGACCCGGCGGCCGCCGGTCAACACGCCAATCACCTCTATACGATTCCGACGACCGCGGCTGGAGTCGCCGCGGCTGACCCTAACTTGTTCCGTATGCAGAACGGAAAAGTTCAAGCCAAAATGTCGACCTTTTATAACACGCAAAAAGATTTCACTAATGGGATTGCAGGCTACAACCCGCAATATGACCTGCACCAGGACTACACGCTTCAACAGAGTGCCGCGAATTACTGGAAAAATACGCCAACAGGTCATCAGGCCATGGATGGGCTCCAGTGGCTGACGCCATACGGACACATGAAATCCTACATGACCAATGGCGGACCCGCCGATGGACAATGGTCAGCGGACTCCGCAGTTCTTAGCGACTATGAAATTGGGAGTAGTTTTGGCCAACCGGTTAAAAATTTCACGAGTGGTGAAAACCCATACAACAGGGCGGCTGCCGCATTGGGCATGCTCAACGGTGGATTTCACGACCCGCAGCATCCGTCAGATCCAAGCAGACAGTTAGGCTACGGAAATTTTTATCGGGTCGCAGACGTTTGGATCAATGCCGAGGATATTTCCCGCACGAGCGTCGACTCAAGTTGGAGATCGGATGTCATCGTAGCGCCCGGCGGTAGCTACGACACGGTCCATCGCCATCCGACTTTGACCACACCCCAAAAAGAGGCCTTCGGGTATTGGGGACCTGAGGCTACCCACGCAACAGATCCCCATCAACAAGCGTGGCGGGAAGCGATGGAGCAGAGTCTCGGACTCTTCTTAAATGCGGGTGAAGGGGGCACGATATTCAGCTCAATCCGTGATGGAGCGATTGAACAGATTTTAAATCTTGACGCCAGTACGTGGAATGCATTCCTCATTGAAAAGGGATTGACCGATGCAGCGTTCCCGTTGAGCACGCCCAACCGGCTTTGGTCGAGTGACAATAATTTCGGTGGCATTTCGACCGCGTTTTACGACATGTGGTGGCAAATGAATACCAAGACCGGCGGTTTTCCCTGGACAGGGCATGGCTTTACCTACGACTGGTATCACGGCTTTAGCGATACACAGTATGATGCGCTCGACGCCGCATCGAACGACTGGGCCACCAATGCATTCTCTGAGTTTATTGTTCGTCCCGGTGCTGGTTTTGAAGTCGTGCAAACGCGAGAACTCTTGGAATATCTCACCGGTTCTCCGGCCATTGTTACCCCATCCTCTGTGAATGCGGTCCCAGAACCGCGCACGCTGCTGCTGGCCCTTCTGGCCCTTCTGGGTTTCGTAGCACATGCAACCGGTCGCAGAAAAACCTGTTAAATCTGGTTTGCGTGGAGCCCGATTCGAACCGCAAGGCCCGAGGGTGGGTATTCAATCGCGAGATTCACCTGCGTTCGTTTTGCTCATCGATGCCCGCCGATGCACAATCATATGGCGAACGAGTGCCGATACGCTACAATCTAAAGATCAATCAAAGTGATTTTATGGAATCGCTCAACCGAACCCTTATTTTCCCGCGAATCCTAGGAGGCTCCTCTCGTGCATAAAAATCTACGTCTCAGTGTTTTCTGCATTGGTCTGATGCTCCTGGCAACAACCGCCGTCGAGGCACAACGTGGTGGTGGTAATCGTGGTGGCGGTAATCGTGGTGGAGGTGGTGGAAGTGGTGGCAACCGAGGTGGCGGGCAACGGGAACCTGGGAACCGAGGTGGCGGACAACGCACCCCTGGCACCGGTGGTGGCGGACAACGTGCCCCTGGACAACGCGATAACCTTCCTCGCGATGGAGCCGACCGCCCAAAACGACCGGAGCGACCCATCGAACCGGGCAAAAATTTGGATCGAGGTGAACTGAAGCGTGACGGATCCAATCGACCTCGGCCGAACGCGAACAATCGCGAGGGAGTACCCACACGAAGCGAATTGGAAAATTTCCTCAATCGTGGCGATGGCAACCGCACAGCCGGTGGAAAAATCGGCCCCAAAGCAGTTCAGGGAATTGAGAATCGCGGCCCGCAACGACTCGATACAGCGGAGCGGGGAAATCTGAAGAATAATGTGGCTGAACGGGGCGAACGTGTTCGGGGTCAAATCGATCACAACTATCCGCACTGGGATTTCTGGAAAGATCATCCTGACTGGGCCCGCTACCGGTGGAACCGTCCCTATCGGTGGGCAACCTGGACATCAGTCAACAACTGGTTTGGCTGGAGTGCCCCCTACGTGAACTATGTCTATGGTGACAATCTTTATTACAACGATGGCAATGTTTACTACGATGAAACGCAAATAGCCACCGATTCAGAGTATGCACAGCAAGCCGAAGAATATGCACAGGCAGGTGAGGAAGCACTCAAAAATGCGGGGGATAAGACGGAGTGGATGAGTCTGGGAGTTTTTGCGCTGGTGCACGAGAAAAATGAAAAACCGCACATGTTTTTCCAACTCAGTGTAGACAACGCGGGTGCCATCGCAGGAACCTACCACGACTCGACCACTGGAGACACAAAAAATGTTCATGGTTTAGTCGTCAAGGAAAGCCAACGCGCTTGCTGGTCAGTCGAGGGAAAACCGGACAACGTGGTCGAAACGGGAATCTACAATCTCACCCAGGATCAGACCGAGTGCCTCATGCATTTTGGCGCCGAGCATACGCAAACCTGGCTCTTGGTCCGCATGGAAGAGCCGAAAGATGCGGCGAAGGAGGGAGATCAAGCCGAATAATAAGGCTTTTTCCCGAAAAAAAAATCAATCTCTAAAACCGTCTTGACGGGGCAAGCGGTCTTGGAAAACAATTTGGCCCGTTGGCGGTTCCCGGGTCACTCGTTCTTCAGAACTTTTCCATGACTTTAAAATACGCGATCTATCTCTTTTTTTTCCTGGCCAGTCTGGTGGCGGTCCCGCATGCACGGGCCATCGACGCTGACATGGACGCTGGCATGCCCCCCCCGCCCAGTTCTCCCACAGAGGTCTCGGTGGGAGTCTTTGTTGCTGACATTATCGACCTCGATGAAGTCAATGAGAATTTTCAACTCGAACTGATTCTGATGGCGACCTGGCATGACCCCAGGCTCGCATTCGATGCTGAAAAAGAGGGATCGGACGAAAAGATTTTTCAGGGTCCTTATCAATTTGCCGAAGTCTACCCGGCTTGGTGGCCCCAGTTGCTTATTCTCAATGAAGTCGGACGGGGCGACTACAACGCGGTGAAGATCACAGTCTATTCCGATGGCATGGTTCGTTATGCCGAACAGCGGAACGTGCTGCTTGAGACACCGATGTCGCTACACGACTATCCCTTCGATATTCAACACCTCAAAGCCTACATCGTGCCATTTGGAAATAGAAAAGATGAAGTTGTCTTAAAAATAAACGATGGGCTGCGGCAGGCAACCGACGAGTATGTGAAGCGGCACAGCAGCGTGAATATCGCTGAATGGGACCTCAAGCATCTGCAAATGGAGGAGGGTGAAACTTTTTATCGCTATTACGGAAAAAAACAGGAAATCTCTCAGATAACGCTCACGATCGTCATGCAGCGACAAAGTGCCCATGTCGTTTGGGATATCATCTGTCCGCTGTTTATTCTTGTCTCGATGGTCTGGTCAATTTTCTGGATGGATATCGAATCGCTTGCCGATCGACTCAACATTTCGTTTATTGGCATTCTGACTATTGTCGCCTATCAGTTTTTGATCATCGATAACATGCCTCGCATTTCTTACTTAACTTTCACCGATGCCCTGCTCTTATTCTCGTTTATCATTATGTCGGCCACGGTGCCGCAGAGTTTGTATATCCACTCGCTGGTTCGTCGAGGAAAACAGGCCAAGGCACAGCGAATCGATCGCATGTCCCGCTGGGCTTTTCCCGCGTTTTATCTTATAACCGCAGCGATCAATTACGTCTGCTATATCTACATCACCTAACGCTTTAATCAGCGTCGGTGAGCGGGCCACGAATCGCGGCAATCCGCCGCAGGATGAGCCAGAAAAACGGGAGGTAGATAATGTCCGCAAAGAAGAGAAAAAAGAGAAAGAACAACGGTAGCGGGCCCCAGAAAACGTAGCCGATACCCAAAATCGACCCACCCGCTTTGCTCAAAAATCCGAGTAATAACAGGTCGTAATTCGCGGTCGGGCGGGAAGCAACTCGATGATAACCGATGCCGAAGAGCATCACGAGCACACCGGTCAATTGCAGCGGCATGACCAACTGTGGCTTTTCGATACCGAATAATCGATAGCCCTCGTGGTACAGCAGAATCATCCCCAGACCCGCAAACAAATTGAAGGTTCCCGCAAACCGGAGCAACCGCCGCATCCAGCGATCCAAGCAAGGACGACTGCCATCCTGTTCGTTTGGTGCACTCAACATCGTAGTCCTTATTTCTTGTAATGTGCGCCCACAATAGCTCATTTGGTCGCCGCCGTCATGCCCGGCCCCAGGGGTCTGCCCACACGCCTGATGTTGGAGTAGGCTACCCTTAGGGACGGATTGGATGATGCCATCCGATTCGATGCAGACAGCTTCTGGTCCTGAAAGGAACGAGAAACCATGCGAATAACTCCACTCATCTTTACTGTGCTTGCCACACTCATGCTCACGGGGGGATGCAATTCCCAACAAGACTCCAGCACCTCGGATTCAAAACCGCCGGTTCCACTTCATATCGAAGCTCCGGGCGTTGACGTCCAGATTGGGGGCGGAGAGGGCGTGAAGGTTGACGCACCGGGTGCGGATGTGGAAGTCGACAACGAAAAGAAATAGATCCGACGTCCTGAAGTGGGTAGAAGTTCGGATTCCATCGAAAGGCGAGTACTGTGGATACTGTTTCCGACGCACCCTACCTGGCGCTGAAGGCGTTGATGATGCCGAGGGATACAAACGCCCACGGAACCATCTTCGGTGGAGTGATTCTGAGTTATATGGACCAAGCGGGGGCGATCGGCGCCAGACACACGTTACTCGCAGCCGGTGCCCGTGAAAAACCCCTGGTGAGCGTTGCCATTGATCGGGTCGAGTTTCTCAAGCCGATTTATGTCGGCGACGTTGTCAGTTTTATTACAAATGTAACCCGCACCGGTAAAACATCGCTCACCGTACAAATCGTGGTCAACGCTGACCGCAAAGGCGAGTCCGTGGAGATGACCCGCGGCAGCATAACCTATGTCACGGTGGAACTCGGTGCCGAGGGCCACGCCCCTGTGAACCTCGATGCGTGATTCACCGTTTCTCGGTTGAATCAAAATAGCGATCCTGGCAATTCGTCAGTCAATTCGCCCTTACCGTCCTCCTTCCAATGCGATATAAAAATCAAGGGAGAACTGATATCTCTTTATTAACGTAGTCTAATTGGAAGCATCAACGGAAATAGTGTTATGCAGCGGATCTTTGCCCTATATCAAAGTTCCCTCGGGAAAAAGGCGGTCGTAGCGGTCACCGGATTAATCCTCTACGGCTTTGTCCTGGGCCACATGCTGGGAAACTTAAAAGTCTTCACTGGCAACGATGCGGCCGGTGAGCCCCACATCGACATCTACGCCCACTTTCTGAGAACCATGGGTGAACCGCTCGTCCCTTACAGCTTCTTGCTATGGATCGCGCGGGTCGTTCTTTTGATCGCGCTTGTGCTGCACGTCTATACGGTGATTGTGCTGGCCAGAAAAAATCATGCTGCCAGAAAACATGACTATGCTCAACACGACTACTCTCAGGCGAGCAACACGGCTCGCTGGATGATGATAAGCGGCACCTTGCTGCTCCTCTTTGTCGTCTTTCATTTGGCACAATTCACATTTGGTGCGGTCGGCGGGGCTCGATTTGTTGAAGGTGCAGTTTACGCGAATCTTTACTACGCGTTCCAACGATGGTTTTTTGCCGGGCTTTACATTTTAGTGATGGGTGGACTTGCGTTGCACGTTCACCATGGCGTTTGGAGTCTATTTCAGACACTCGGCCTCGATAACCCTGACCGTAACAGCGCCTTTCGTCTCCTCGCGACCCTCAGCTCTATTGGGCTGTTTATTGGTTTTGCCGCTGTGCCNGTGCTTTTTTATCTTGGCGTGATGCCGCTGCCGCCCGCAACCGAATCCATNCAACTCGCAGAGGGAGTAATGTAACTGATGGACTTCGATGCCAAAATTCCTGATGGACCGATCGAAGACAAGTGGACCGGTCACCTTGAAAGTATCCGCTTGGTGGGNCCTCGGAATCGACCGAAGTACAAAGTAATTGTGGTCGGCTCAGGCCTTTCTGGTGGAGCATCGGCGGCCTCGTTGGCTGCCATGGGCTACAACGTNCATTGCTTCTGCTTTCAGGATAGCCCGCGACGCGCACACAGNATTGCGGCGCAAGGTGGTATCAACGCAGCCAAAAATTANCGCAATGATGGCGATAGCGTTTTCCGACTGTTTATGGACACTCAAAAAGGGGGCGACTATCGGGCACGTGAAGCCAATGTCTACCGCTTGGCTGAATGCAGCGCTGGAATCATCGATCAGGCAGTTGCGCAAGGTGTACCGTTTGCGCGTGAATACGGTGGCATGCTCGCCAACCGATCTTTCGGCGGCGTACTCGTGCAGCGAACCTTTTATTGCCGCGGAGAGACCGGTCAGCAATTATTACTGGGAGCAAATTCATCACTCGCTGAACAAATCCGAAATGGCAACGTGCAAATGCACACGCGATCCGAAATGATGGACCTNGTCGTGGTCGATGGCCGTGCTCGAGGAATCGTATACCGTGACTTAATTACGGGGGAAGTGCGCAGCGANTCAGCGGATGCAGTCGTGCTCGCGACTGGTGGNTACTGCAATGTGTATTTCCTNTCAACAAACGCCAAGGGNTGTAACGTCACGGCCATCTGGCGAGCCTACAAACGCGGCGCCGCGATGGCCAACCCGAACTTCGTCCAGATTCACCCGACCTGTATTCCAGCTTCAGGTGATCATCAGGCAAAACTAACGCTGATGAGTGAATCGCTCAGAAATGACGGGCGCATTTGGGTTCCGAAAAATCAAGATGATCAGCGGCTACCGAGCGACATCCCGGAAGACGAACGCTACTACTATCTAGANNAGCGTTACCCGAGGTTTGGCAATTTAGTTCCACGTGATGTCGCCGCGCGAAATGCAAAAGATGTCTGTGACAGTGGCATGGGTGTCGGATCAACAGGCTACGGCGTTTATCTCGATTTTCGTGATGCGATTCGCGATCAGGGACAAAAAGTCGTGAATGCAAAATACGCCAATTTGTTTGAAATGTATGAACGGATCACCGCAGACGATCCCCGCCAGACTCCCATGCGCATTTACCCTGCCCCGCATTACACGATGGGTGGTTTGTGGGTGGACTACAATTTGATGACCACCATCCCAGGACTCTTTGCCGTAGGCGAAGCCAATTTCTCCGACCATGGCGCAAACCGACTCGGTGCCAGTTCCCTTATGCAATGTTTAGCAGATGGATACTTTGTGCTTCCCGCGACAATCGGTAATTACCTGAGTCGCCATCCGAGCGGCGAGATTAAGTCAGATGACCAACGTTTCAAAGAAGTTGAAAATGAAGTCCGAGATGGCTTACTGAAACTAATGTCGATCAAAGGGAAGCGTTCTGCNTCTTCGCTCCATCGACAACTTGGAAAATTAATGATTGATCATTGCGGNATTTCTCGCAACCAGGAGGGACTGGAGCAGGCAATCGGAAAAATTCCGCAAATGAAGGAAGAGTTCTGGAACAATCTTTCAGTCCCCGGCAGCGATGATCAGGTCAATCAATCGCTTGAACACGCGGGTCGATTAAGTGATTTTTATGATTTCGCCGAATTAATGTGTCGCGATGCGTTGCATCGCGATGAATCGTGTGGATGCCACTTTCGCGAAGAACATCAGACTGCNGAGGGAGAAGCATTGCGGAATGATGAAAANTTTGCCAACGTCTCAGCGTGGCAATATCGGGGGGATAACCGTGAAGCGGAACTTTATCAAGAACCGCTCGAATTTGAAGCTGCCCCACTNGCTCAGAGGAATTATAAAACATGAAATTGCACCTTCGAATTTGGCGACAACAAAACAGTCAGGCCGAGGGTCACTTTGGCGAGTATGATCTTGACGGCGTGCGTGAAGACATGTCTTTTCTCGAAATGCTCGACGTCCTCAACGAACAACTGATCGACAGCGGAAATGAGCCTGTGGCTTTTGATTCCGACTGTCGGGAAGGTGTTTGTGGCATGTGTTCGTTGGTTATCAACGGCAAAGCCCACGGTCCGCTTGCCGGAACCACCACCTGCCAACTTTACATGCGNCANTATCANGANGGNGACGNGNTTACGATCGAGCCGTGGCGGTCCGCCGCATTTCCGGTGGTTCGCGATCTGATTGTGGATCGTTCGGCCTTTGACAGAATCATGCAATCGGGCGGCTACGTCACCTTGCACTCGGGACCGAAACCCGAGCCGAACTCGATACCGATTGATCCGGAACGTGCCGAACAAGCGCTCGACGCCGCCACCTGCATCGGATGTGGCGCGTGCGTGGCTGCATGCCCCAACGGCTCTGCCATGCTTTACACCTCGGCCAANGTGTCNCATTTGGCNCTNNTGCCACANGGGCAACCGGAGCGTTACGGCCGAGTGAAACAAATGGTCGACCAGATGGACAAAGAAGGCTTTGGTGCTTGCCGGAACTATGCCGAGTGCGAGGCGCAATGTCCGAAAGAAATCAGCATTAACTTCATTTCTCAAATGAATCGAGATTACTTGAAGGCGACGCTCCGCGAACCGGTGGATCGTCGAAGCAAAATGAACTCGCAGTGAGAAACCAGAAAAAAATGCCTGCCNCTCTTTCTCAANCGCTGTGGGCAGNNATTTGGGCAGCNATTGTTNTCTCTGCATTCTTNGCGGANACGGCACGAGCGTACGGTCAACTCAAACAGNCCTCGATGCNGANCCAGAGANCACNNGCACCGCTTNCNCNTNTGCTCCNGNTGCAAGGNCCCGCANANGCTGGCTCATCTTTTNATCGTACTCNGATTCACGCTATCAGCGCNGCANAGNAAAATCTCCGTGCCGGTGTAACAAGGATTNCNATCCCACAAAANATTGGNGGAAAGACGATTGAGCGAGAAGTNCTGATCCANGCGCCACGCTCCATCGATTCATCAGATCGCTATCCTGTCCTGCTTGCCCTTCATGGAAACGGGGGGCGTCACAGAGATTTTCTTAGAGAACTGCAACCTTTCATTAATCGGGGTGCGTTCGTTGGCGTTTATCCACAGGGCTACCGGCGAAGTTGGAATCTGGGTGAGGAAGCATCGACTGCAGATGATGTCACTTTCGTGACGGCAGTCATCCAAGAACTCGCCAGATATAAACAGCTAGAAACCGATGCGATGTTTGCGATGGGCGTCTCCAACGGGGCAGGCATGGCGCATAAATTGGCCATCGAAACGGACCACTTTCTTGCGATTGCTGCGATCGTCACGCAATTGACGGCGTTAAATCTACCGGGCGATGAAACTCCGGCGGTTTCCGTGCTGCAGGTTAGTGGCGATCGGGATCCGATTATTCCTTACGATGGTGGCGATTCACCGACCGGCCATTTGTTCCTTCCGGCCGAGATCAGTTCGCAAATCTGGGCCCGTCACAACGGCATTAAAAGCCCCCCCGAAATTTCTGAAACAGCCGATGGAAACCAGAGATTTTCCTATCGGGCTGGTCCGAGTGACGCAGTCGTTGTGCACTATCGAATGCGCAACTTCGGTCACGGAGGCTTTGAACGCGAAGAAGGTGGAATCTATCGACTGGTTTGGAAATTTTTTCAACAGCAGATGGTTCGCGACGCAACGAAATGAATTGCCGATCGAGACTCGACGGCAAATGATAGAAACCGGCGAGAGATGACCTGCCCATCCATCCTCTTGTCGAGTGAATGCCCCATTGCTATACCGGAAGCACTTTCATTGCGATGCACCGCATTTGTAGCGGTGTAGCGGGCAAGCTTTTGAACTCCCTGAAAGACGGACCCTTATGGCAAGACTCTCAAGGCAAGAAGTCGCCTGGGCCCTTTACGACTGGGCAGCGAGCGCGTATGCACTCTGCATTCTGGCCGGTTTTTTCCCCATTTTTTTTGAAAGCTACTGGGCTGCTGATTTAACCGCACCGCAAGAAACCTTCTGGTATGGCATCCTCGTATCCGTCGCGAGCCTTGCTGGTGCTATTTTGGCTCCATTTATCGGCACATTCGCCGACACCGGTCGTAGTCGAAAAAAATGGCTTGTCGTCTTTGCTGTTCTGGGAATGTGCTGTACGTGCGGATTGATTTTGGTCGGTCGCAACAATTGGCCACTTGCCGGCGGCATTTTTATCCTCGGCACCGTTGGTTATTACGGTGCGTTTATCGTTTACAACTCGCTTTTACCGATAGTGAGCCCACCCAAAAATCGACACTTTGTCTCGGGACTCGGTTTTGCGATGGGTTATCTCGGAGGAGTAATTCTCTTTGCCGCAAGCATTGCGCTAGTCAAAAATCATGCTGCATTCGGTCTTGCGACTGAAACTCAGGCGGTCCATATCGCGTTCCTTGCTGCTGCGATCTGGTGGCTCTTGTTTACCCTGCCGCTGTTATTCCTGGTCCACGAACCGTCAAAAGATCAACCGCCAACGGCAATGCGAACCAGCCTGGTGCAACTCGGAAAAACGATCCGGGAGATGGCATCGAATCGATCCCTTCTGCTGTTTCTCATCGCCTACTGGCTCTATATCGATGGCGTGAATACGGTCGTCTCCATGGCAAGTAACTATGGAAAGACGCTTGGATTTTCAACCAGTACGATGCTGGGAACACTCATCCTGGTTCAAGTCGTCGGTGTACCGAGTACGCTGTTGGTTACGTATCTGGCGGGAAGATACCGCGCGCGTCCCTTTTTATTTGCTGGCATCGGCCTCTACCTGGCCACGGTCGGGTATGCCGCGATGATGCCCACCACCCCCATCCAGCTTTTTGGTTTCTCGCTAAGCAGTCTCTACGTCCTAGGTTTTTTGGTCGGTTGTGCTCAGGGAGGCATTCAGGCACTGAGTCGTTCCACGTTTTCGCTGTTGATTCCACCAGAACGCACCGCTTCTTATTTTGGTGTCTACAATATGCTCGGACAATATGCCGCATTGCTCGGTCCTTTGATGATGGGATTTATCGCCCGAATCACGGGAAGTCCACGCTGGGGCGTGGCTTCCCTGGTCTTTTTATTCATCAGCGGGGGCATCGTTTTGATGTGTGCAGGGAGCGTTGAAAAATCCACTTCCGGCGGTGGTTCGTGAGATGTTCAAAGCGTAGACTATAGCTTTGCCGCGCAAGGAAATCAGATAACAGGAAGTATCTTTTAAATTGGGGTCCAGGGACGATGCAAAATTTGGGTCGTGTAGCCATCGTTGGCGGCGGGGTTGCAGGACTCACCCTCGCGCTCGCGCTCAAGCGGGCGGGATTCCACTGCTCAATTTACGAAAAGCATCGTTTGACCGATGAGGGTAGCTTTCAGAAGCGTGCTAGCGGGTTTACCCTCTGGTCATATGCAATTGCCCGCTTGATCGAATGGGGCGTCGATCTTCGAGACGTCGGGATCGAACTTGAGCAAACTGAAATCCGTAACCAAAACGGGGAACTGATTGCGCTGATGCCAGTTGGCGATGCTTCGCGGAAATTCGGCGCGCCGAGTTATGAAATCCGCCGCGGAGATTTACTTGCCGCGATCCTTGCCGAATTACCTCCGGAAACGCTCAAAACCGACCATACGTGTTCGGGCATACGTGAACATGCCGATTCTGTCGAACTACAATTTGCCAGCGGCAAACGTGTGCAGGCCGATCTGGTGATTGGTGCCGATGGCATTCATTCGGCCGTACGCAAACAGGTTGCCGGTGATGTTCCTCTTCGTTACTCCGGTTATAGCGGCGCAAGTGGCGTGACCCGTTGTACGCATCCGGATCTGCCACCACAAACACACGTTGACGTCTGGGGCCGCGGTGGCAAAGCCGGCATGGCCGATGTGGGTGACGGCAACATTCGCTGGTATCTTACCTGGAAAGGGAGCGCTGAGAGTCCCAAATCGCTTGATGAAATTCTTGCGCGACTGGAAAAGTGGTATGCGCCTGTCCATGCGGTTGTAAGTACGACGCCGAAAGAAGAAATCATACAACATTCTTACTACGATATCGCACCACTCCGCGAGTGGGTTCGCGGCAATTCAGTGCTGCTCGGAGATGCGGCGCACGCAACGACCCCCTTCGCGGCGATGGGGGCCAACATGGCGATCGAAGATGCCTGGGAATTGGCAACCGCCTTCGCCGAGACACGTTCTGTGCGCGAGGCGCTACAAAAGTTTGAAAATTCTCGAAAAAAACGTACGGAAGAAATCGTTCGGCACGGTCGCCGTATGAGTCGACTCACCCAACTCCACAGTCCGATCGCCGCCTGGTTACGTGATCAAGCTTTTTCACACATGCCTGAGAAAGAAATGGAAAAAGTCGCGGTTGCCATGGCCGCCGGAGAATGATTACAAAACAGACAGGTTGCCAACAAATTTTTGAAAGCAAAACAATCCAATGCAAGAACTCGAATCTATTGTAAAAATGTGGGAGCAGTCATGGCAGAATCCCGCGATGCGGCATGCCATCCTCGTGCATTTTCCGATCGTCCTCGCATTTTTACTGGTGCCCCTCGCCTTTCTGACTTCGGTCTGGGGGGGAACGTTTCGTAAAACGCTCATCATCTTGTGCTTTCTAGTCGGTTTGACAACGGCAGGTACCTCGTGGCTCGCCAAAAATGCCGGTTCGCAGGCCCACGCGGCTTTGGGTACCGAAATTGCGCCTGACGTGCAAACCAAAATCGCCGCGCACGGCGGCGCGGCCGTCCGCGTCTGGTGGCTCACGCTCAGTGCATGCGGAATTCTCCTGCTCGCATGCTTCGGCAACAAGGTATGGAAGGCGATTGCCCGTTGCCTGTTCTTTTTGGGAAGTGTCGCTCTTGCTGCTTATATTGGATATGTGGCGGACCTGGGCGGACGACTCGTCTATGTCGACGAGGTAGGAGTGGGTGTCCATCCGATGAACGCTCCGGCACCTGCAGCAGAATCACCGTCCACACCGTCCACACCGTCCACACCGTCCACACCGTCCACACCGCCGGCACCGATCAGCACGCCTCCTGCGGCAACGCCGATTCCAGCTCCCCCACCTCCAAAAACAACCGCCCCATCTCCACCGAGTGCGGTGGAAAATCAAGCGCAATTAGTGCTCAATCAGGCAGGACTCTATGAAGCCAAACCGGGCGTATGGTATCTGAAGCAGGTCAATAATTTTTCGCCGCGTGTTTATAACCGTCTTTCGACCGATGGCGATGTCCGAGCGGCACTCAGAACACTCGGGGGCCAGCTTCCTCCGCGGGAAGATTGGGGCAGACGTCCTTAGAAATCGGAGTCGAGCAAATTGTAATAGCGCAAATCCAAATGCCCGGCCTGAGGAGACTGATTAGCGAAGTTCCAGTCTGTAAACCAATCAAAAACGGGCCAGAACGGCCGACTGTTACGCAACGTACCGTATCTTTCTTTCCACTGCTGCCACGCTGCGGCACTGTCGACTGTGCGTAGTTGCACCAGGCAATCACTTGCCTCTTCGGCCGAAAGGCTCACAAAAAGATTGGGGAAATCACCCACCAACCCTTTGTATACGCTGAGCGTATCGAGTTTCGGTTGACGCGCACCGTTTTCATCGAAGATCACATCATTGAAGGCGTAACTGCGATTGGCAATCAGCGTATAAACCTCCCAACGATCATCAAAGCGAATCCGCAGATAGCTGACACTCGGCAGAAACGATGTAAAAGATTCACCGGTGCGCATCGAGAGTCGACTCACAGCACGCTCCCAGTCGGTTACATTCCGAATGGGCTTCTCTAGCTGCACATCCCCTAACAACGTGCTGTTGAGCGGATCAGCAGGACCGCTGACCTTGTCGGTGAGATGCCCCTGAATGAGCGTCAAGACTTGCGAAATCGGATCGCGGGATGACAACGGAACGTCAGTCTCGCCACTTTCACCGGGAAATGGCATCGTGAATAGAAGTTCTTGACCGATCCCACGAGTCCACCGCTTACGATACTCGGCACGATCTTGTTCGGGAAGCAAACGCAGGAAGTTGTCTTCGAACTCCTGACGTAAATATCCCATAAACTCCCACGTCGCGATCTTCGATTGCTCACCACCCCAATACTGGTAATCGGCCACCAAAGAATAGTAAAGTCTTTCGTAGCCACTGTAATCGATCAACCAAAACGTCGGTGGGATGCCACCTTTACGCCCATGCAAAACTGTCGCGTTAGTTTCATTCCGCAAAATAGTCAGCCAAGCATTTAAATTCTCCTTGTCCCCGTCCCAGATATCTTCAATGGAGTAGCCGTTTGGTTTGTAGGCTGCAAGGGTTTTGGCATAGGCTTTTTCGTAAGCTGCATTCCCCCAGACGGCGAAGCTCATGAAGTCTGTCCAACTCTTCAGTCCTAATTCAGGATTTTTCACCGATGGATCCGAATCAGGATTGACAAAGAACACCCAGAAATAGTCTTTAATTGCATACGTTGCGAGATTGCCGACACAAACTGGTCCGCGAATCATACCACTGGCAATGAGTTTCGAATTTTCCAGCAAAAAGAGTGAGCGACTCTTTGCCGGCATGGCTGCGAAAACCTCAAACGGGTTATGACTGCCGTAGCCCGGATTCAGATCGCCTCCCTCGGGCCATTGAGTTTTATAAAACAACGCCTCTAAACGCGTCAGCATCTGGTCGCTGAGCGACCATAGAAAGAATGACTTTTGGACATAAGAGGAAGTGATCTTCTGAAGTCGATAGTAACACTTCTTGATGCCCGGGAGATACGGCGTATCGAAAGGCCGCGCGGTGATGATCCGCCGTATCGGATATTCTCCCGGCGGGGTGACCGAGCGGACCAATTTATAAAATTCGCCCGGCGCCTGTTCGAAGTTGATGGAGGCGAGAAAAATATGCTCGAAAATATAGCGACTCACGAGCGAAGATCGCGGATCCGATTGATTGAGAAAAGATTCCCAGCGTTGAATCACCCCCTCCTTTGCCGATTTCCTGAGGGCCGCCATCTCGCCCCGCGTCGGTCCAGGAGCACCGGCAACGATCCAACGTGAAAATGTACCCAACTCCTCCTGGGACAATCCGGGC
>NHBP01000091.1 GCA_002168195.1 Planctomycetaceae bacterium TMED10 | reverse complement strand
CATCTCCAATGACGGAATAGTCAAATCTAGATTCGCTTCCCATGTTTCCGACGATGCAAGTACCGGAATTGATACCAATCCCAATATCAATCCTAGGTAAACCTTGGTCTTCAAGTTGTTGTATAAGTTCATCAGCTGCCTCACATATCTCTATAGATGTTTTAACGGCTTTATCTGCATGGTTACTACATGGTAATGGAGCATTCCAAAATGCCATAATACAATCACCCATAAATTTATCTATTGTTCCGCCGTTCTTAAGAACAATCTTTGTCATTGTATCTAAATAATTATTTATAAGAATTACTAATCCTTCTGGGTCATCATTGTTTTTATAATGCTCAGATATTGGAGTGAATCCACANATATCCATAAACATAAANGTCATATTCTTTTCTTTCACCACCAAGCTTGAGTAATGATGGGTCTTTTTGTAATTGTTTAACTAAGTCAGGAGATACATATGTACCAAATTGTTTCTTTATTTGTTGTCTTAATTTAAATTGAATATAAAAGTTATTGAAACTCGCTGAGGTGAGTAAAAGTATATATATTATTAGAGTAGCTGATAAATCGAGGAGTATAGAAAATTCGTACCAAGCGTAGTAAGAGGCAAGACCAGTTAAAAAGGCTGAGCNGACGAAGACAGCAGCACCAATCCAAATGGGCAGATAGTAAATCGAAAGAACAATTAAAAGAGAGCCCAGAACAATCATCCCCAACTCAGCCATAAATGTCCATTGTGGTCTTGATATAGGTTTATCTGATATTATTGTCTGNAAAGCNTTTGCNTGNATCTCATGNGGATATAACAATCCTGCTGGTGTAGATACTTGTGGTACAATACCTTTTGCCGTAACTCCTATAATAGCCGTCTTTCCTTTTAAATCTGGTAATGGTTGTCCATTATAATCAATTGATTCAAACTGTGTATTCCATTTTAACCATATACTTCCTCTCTCATCTGTTGGTATTATAAAAGGTCTAAGTACTATACTTTCNATTCCNGCTTCATTTAANTTTATTGTATATGATTTCTTATCCTGCATTGCTCTTACAGTTTCTAATGCAAATGATGGATATAAATCTCCGTTNACTTGAGAGAATAANGGTATTCTTCTTGTTANGTTATCTACTTCAGGAGCTCCNTTTAAAAGACCTGCTCCCCAAGCTTCTGATTCTAGTTTATCGATATTAGTTATCAATCCNCCATATCGATATGTTAAATCTAATACATCACCTGAATANCCNAACGTTGCATAACCNACATAAGGAGCTTTTGATGACCTTCCATTNGAATCTGCATCTTGCGATAGTANAACNCCATTATTTTTTATCCACGAGGCAAAGANATCATCGCCNCCGAAGCGGTCCTCTTCTGGNAACATAATAGTGAACCCAATCATACCNGCATTCGNGTTCCGNAAATCAGANATCACCGCTGCGTGATTCTGACGTGGCCAAGGGTATTGACCATAGGCTTCGAGTGAAGACTCGGATATGTTAATCAACACTATATCGTTTGANTGTTCTACTGGNATTGATTGTATATATTGGTCAAATATACTNANTCNAAATTGTTCTAATAANTGNGGGTCNGATANTCTTACNCCTANNAGNNNAANACCNANTAATAANTGTAGTCCATATTGAAGTTAAATATTTCATAAAGTGTTATACTGTGTAATACTAAAACTGAACTGANATACCACATCCACAGGATGATTTTTCAGCTGGNTTNATTATTTTAAATTGTTCGTTAATGCCTTCTATNATATAATCTANNGTNGCNTNNTNAAAATAGGGCANTGATAAATCATCNATNACGATTGTNAACTTTCCNTAGTCNNACACNTGGTCNTCACNNTTAACTNNGGATTCATAATCGAATATATATTCAAAGCCAGCACACCCGCCACCAGTAAGACCAATCCNAATCGTATCATTACCGTTTTTAGTTTTTTCAATAAGCTGTTTNATTGCTGCATCTGTAAGTTCCATTATTCTGGTGGATTGTTATGNCCCATCATTGTATCAGGTTCCCAGTTTGAGATTGCTTGTCTTATAGCATCTTCAGCCAATACAGAACANTGTAATTTGATTGGAGGTAATTGTAAAGCTTCTGCTATATCTTTATCTTTAATAGCTTGTGCTTCTTCTATTGTTTTACCTTTTAACATTTCTACGAAAAGAGTTGATGATGCAATTGCTGAACCACAACCGTATGTTTTAAACTTAACATCTTCTATTACGTTACCTTTCATTTTTAAATCTAATTTCATTACATCACCACATGCTGGAGCACCAACCATTCCTGTGATTACTGTTTTATCATTAGGGTCAAATCTACCAACTGAATGTTTAGCTGGATTTGCCAATACAGACTCGAATCTGTCTACTACTTCTTTACTATATGCCATTAATTACCTTGTGTTACTGAAACTGTGCATCCGCCTACTGTAAAACAATTTTGAGTTAAATTATAACTCATATTTGTTCCACCTTGTTGTGTTAAATTTAACGTTGTTGGTTGATTACCTTGAATTCTTATTTGTGAATTATGAGAACCAGTACCTGATTGAACTATAGTTGTTTCTGATGTAGAAGTACTTCCATAAAAATATGTATGGTTATAATGACTTCCAGTTCCTGATTGATTTATATCATGTACAACATCACTTGCATGAATATCTAAATTATGTGTATGTGTTCCACTTTGATATACATCAACATCATTATTATTTCCCCATATATGTCGACCATAAGTTGCACCGTTATATTGTCGTACATATTCATTATTATTATAACCATCTACATCACCACCCCAAGATTTTCCTGAGCCCCAATATGAAACCCATGAAATAGAATTACCATTTCCTGATTGTAAAAAGTCAAAGGTATTATTTTGATGTCCAAATGTAAAGTTAATGGTATTATCATAACCTATTTGAGTTGCAGTTATGCTAGCGTTATCTCCATCAGCTACTTGTTCTACATGCACATGATTATCATCTGCCAAAACAGATAAACTAATTAGACTGATTAATATATATCTCAATTCCATCTCCGTCATTAAATTGCATTACGCCTTCGTAATCGTTAGTGATAACATCTATAAATCCACTACCGCCGGCTCCTATTATTATATTTATAACTCCATTTACGCTACGAAAGAAAACTAAGTTGCCATCTTGTTCAAAAACATTAAATTGCGAATCTTTATTAAATCCAACTGCAGCTCCTTTAAGAGTAAATCCACTTAGATTACCACCTCCTCCTTGAGCATCTGATAAAGATACTCTTGTTTTTTCTAAAGCTTCAACTATATCTAATAAATCTTTTAAGAAATCTACGTCTAACATATCAATATCAAGTTCAGAAAACTCTAAATCTTCTTCGCTATCTGATAAAGCATCTTGTTCTAATTCATTAAACTCTAAAAAGTCTACGTCAAGCATTCCACTATCTTGGTCTTGTTCATCAGCTGCAGCATCTTCTATTGCTTGTTTAACTTCAGTTGGTGGATTAACAATAAACATATTATCAATCATTGATGGTGTTAAACCATTAATAGTTACTGGAGTAGTAGGAGTGCTGTCAAGTGTACTTACCATAGTTGCCTGGTAAGATTCGGTTAATAACACNGTTCCTCCCAGATTTGTGACACTGATTTCACCCGANGGGGAACCGTTTGCGTCCGGCAATAGGACTATAAGGCTTCGTCCNAGCTCATCTATGGTAGTCGTGAAGTCTGTCCCACGAATNCCTATTGTNGCTGTTGGTGTTTGTATATCTATGTTTGCTTTATTTACTAAACCAAGAGAACCTGAAGCAAATCTTGCTGTCCCCATAGTAAACTTCATAGACATTTTGGATAAATTTGGGTCAGGGTCATAATAGATTTCGTCTATTAAAACTTCTGAATGTTCTTTTAAAGATAACTCTGCGTTATCTAAGAACTTAATAAGCATACTTCCCATTGCAGTTTCTGCTACATCATTAAGTTCTATAGGAAGATATGCGCCTGTGACTACAATATCTTCTTGTTGNCGTACTATTTTACCTACGCCTGTNGATTCTACAATATCACCAATGGAGTCTGCATAAACAGACCCCANNANTAATAAACTACTAACTATCGTTAGCTGCGTCTTTCTGATTAATTTGAATGACTGAGTTATCACTTGTAATATCCAATGTAATAATAGCATTTGGTGTAGCACAACCACCACCNGAANCTGCGCATGTTCCTGATATTTGGTTAATGTCTACATCGGCACTATCACCATNTAATTCTACGGTCATTTCATTCGATCCATCTTTTTGTAAAGTATTAATGTTATTTGATGAACCAGTTANATCCCAGTTCCAAATTACATCATCACTTTCCCAATCGACGTCAAATACATTTGAGCTTCCAATGANAATTAAATCNGCGTTTAAACGNTCTGCACTAAACTGNTGTNCCNTGGTCTAAGTCAAANGTATTGCTTGAACCAGTNACNTTAAAGTTTATATCAGAATCNTCTGAACTTCCTGTACTACCAACNNTCCAATCTATTACATTTGAACTTCCAGTAAANTCTAGCTTATAAGTTGAATTATCAGCTGTGACTGGACCAAATAAAATATTTGAATTGCCAGTGAAATCTAAATCAAACTCAAGTGTTGCACCAGTTATTAACATTGCAGTTCCAGNAGATTGAGAAGTNATTACCTCCAATCTTATTACCAAAACCTTCTTGGTCAATGTATAATTTAAGTGTATCACCNGTTTGAGTNATTATGATTTCGTTATCATCGGTATCTGCGAAAATAGTTGTTGTCGACAATAATAAAATTAAACTAATTAGTTTCTTCATTTTCGTTATACCCCTCGATTTCCCAATAGCCACGTCTGTGACCTTGGTATATTAATTCCAACACGGCTGCTTCNATNGCAGACCTTGTTGCGTATGTCACGCTCTCATTATTAGTCGCTCCNTCNTCNTANTCTACAAGTTCNGTNCCCATTTCNATAAATCTNAATANATCNCCNNNTTTACCNTAACTNAATATNGTTTTNCGAGTTTGTACATTAAGTAAAACTTCTCCTGTGAGAACTGATATTGCTCTCATAGAAACAGTAACGACATCTTGTCTATACTGNTTTGTATAACCAATACCTAAATAACGAGCTCCTCGCCCGCCTGTTTTGATATTAGTATCNTACCCTATTACACCACCTTCGATTATCATACCTGCGAAGAGTAGTGATTCTAATTCTTGAAACTTGTCTTTTCCTTCTTTCTTAGCAAAATCTTGTCTTGCTGAACGGATAATTTGTCTTTCTCTTACTAAATGGTCTAAGCCATTTCTTTCTACAACTCTAAACCATTNNCCTTTACCTGCAGTTTTTAATGCNTCNATNACTAATTCAACNCCACCNTGNGATACNGCAGTAGAGAAATCNGCTATATTTTCTCTTGGNTTTCTTGCTCCTGANTTATCTGCAAATTGGTAAACAGCAACAACTGGTNTTTGTTTTGCTGGTGGTAAATCTAAGAGTTCTATAAAGGAAGGTAGTTGAACAACTTCTGGAGCNTCAACACATATAAACGGTAATGCTCTTTCAAANGTTCTACCAGANGCNTTTGCATANTTCCATANGTCATGGTCGTAATCTTTACCCCATGTATCTTTATTACAATCTTGTGGTAGTTCAGTAAAACGTGGCGACATTGCGCAGCCACTAAGTAATATTAAGAATGCTAAACTAGCCGCCGTCAGTCGTGCCATCACCATCAACATCTCCTCCGAAATATCCTGAGCCTATAGGTATTTCTATAATCGTTGATGTACCATTTTCGTCGATTATAGTCATCCGAATAAATTCGGTACCATCGGCATTTGTTATCACTTCGTACGTTACTGTTGAACCTTCTAAAACAAATGAACCAAACCTTACTGGATTGTCATTTGAAAACATTGATTCTACTAATTGTTTTGCCATTTGAGCATATATTCTGCTCTCTAAATTTCTAATAAATTTTGCTAAGGTAGTATTATCCTCAGCTCTTTCAGCTGCTTTTCTTGCTGATTCTAAGGCTTCTTCAATAGCTTTTTTTCTACTAAATTCTTGGTTCTCAATAGTTAAATAATGAGCGCCTGTTCCTTGACCACTAAATGATGGGTTCTTAAATTTATGAGTTATTTCTTGTGCTTCAATATTTGGAGTTAATGCCATAACTGATAGCATAAATATACCTACTAAAAAGGTTATTTCAATCTTGTCCGTCACTTCTCTTTTTTTCATTTTCTTTATACTCCAATACTGTATCTACTTTTTGCTGTAATCGAATTAAATCTTGGTCCAACATTCTCATTTGGTCAATAACTCTTATTAATTGCATGTGCATTTTTTCAGTTGCTGGTTCTATTTCTGTGCTAATAAAATTCCATACAAAATAAACAAAATATCCTAAACCTACAACCATAACAATAGGAAATCCATAATCATTTATTANGGTCACTATTGTTGGGTCNTTGCTTACTGCAACTGTAATATCATCCATACTAATCTCTTCTTACGTCAAGTTTACCATCTTCAACAAAATTCTCAGCTCTTGAGATTCGTTCTATATCTGGTCTTAATTCTAATGCGCTACTTACGAGTAAATCTATCTTGACCATTTCATTACACATTGTTCTTGCTCTATTTTCTAATGATGAACAGAACATAGTAAGCGTCTTTATATCATCAACTACACCTTCCATTATTTGTTTAATAATAATAAATATGAAAGCTCCCATCACTAATGCGCCCGCTATCGGTAAGCCGACATCGGAGATTAGCGTGAAAATGTCTTCCATATTACCAGGTAGATGCGACTTTAACTGCTAATGATGTTGCTGCTCCTGTAAGAGTATCTGTAGATGTCTTTTTGACCAATTCAACAGAACCCGCGGTCATTGTAAATGTACCTATTGTAGTGCCGCCAGAATTTTTTAATGTGATTAACTGGACTGAAGTTTTATTATTTACAATTCTTACAAGTGTAGCAAAACCAAGATTTGTAGCTGATGCTAAATTAGTTTCTGTACCTTTTAGTTTGACTGCTGCCATTATTATATCCTCTAATTATTATTTGTATACACAGTTATTTATAAGGTTTCTGATGCCAAGACACAAAAAAAGGGAGCATTAAACTCCCTCTTATAAAACAAATACTATTTTTTAGCAGTTGTTTTCTTAGGTCTACCTCTTTTAGCTGGTGCTTTTTTAGCAGGAGCTTTCTTAGCGGCAGGNTTTTTTCTTGGCTTACGCTTAGGTGTTTTACCATCTGCGTATGCTTCATTGACATTAGGTGTCGATGCATCGTCTTTAACAAAATGACCTTTAGAATTTCTAGCTCTTACACCAGTAGCTTCAGGTTCAGTATTATTAAAAAGTTTTTTCAACCAATTAAACATATTTCCTCCATTATTTACTTATATTTATAATTAATAAACTCATCCCAACGGAATAAGTCTTTTCTCTCATGACACCAAAACCAACCTTTATTAGTTTTTATATCTCCTCGAGTCTTTTCATCAACCTTTCGGCTCTGTTTGTTACTTGCTTGTACCATCTTGAATCACGGCCTTCTTTTGCCGCCTCCTTCCAATCACCACACTGCAGCGCTGCATTATGGCGGTTAAATTTACTTAAGCGCGTAAGTCCCATATTAAACATCATGTTTGCAATGATTTGTTTAGCCTCTTCAGGATAACCATCCCAACCATCATGTAATTTTTTACAGTCTTTTACTACTGATTCTAAATCTTTTACAAAGCATTCAACTACTCTATCTTTTGATACTGGTGTTCCAACTTCTTGGCCGTATTCTGGGTCTGATTCTAATACTAAATGACCTATACCAAATGTAGGATATCCTAAATGGTCTTTGTATATTTCATTAACTTGACCTTCGTCAATAACTAACTGTTCTCTTAATTGCTCAATATCTATATCTTTATTNCTCATAAATTTCATAATTGTTTACCTCTCTATTTATTTATATAGGTTTGTTTGTTCATCCGTATCAAAATAGTTATTTGGATGAGTTTCTTTTACTTTATTTATAGTATCTATTGTATATTTAGAACTTATATTAAAGTTAAAATTAATTACTGTTTTTCTTTTTGTTACTTCTGGCGATTTATGTATGTATGATGCTGGAAATATTAATAGCTGTCCTTCTGATACATCTGGTTTAAATACATTTCCTTCGTAATCTTGTAATAATGTTTGTTCACCTTCTGGCAAATCTATATAATATACACCCACCCATTGACAAAAAGAATGGTTATGCCAATTATCATAATCGCCTTTATCCATTCTATGAAACCACATCATATCAACATTGATTTGATAATTTAATTTTGTTTCTGGTCTTACAGCAACTTCCCTTGCAAATTGTTTTACTAAAGGAGCAACTCTCTGCCAAAAACTTATTTTATATATTTGGTCATCTGATTTATCTATTTCTGGTGGTGGTATTTCTATATATCCTGTTGTAGCTTCTGGTTCATGCCATGTTGCATAATGTCTTGAATGTTGAAACTCTGGATAATTTGCATTTATTGATTTAGCATGATTATAACCATCATAATGACTGACTGGTTGTTTTTGTGATTGTTTGCCAGTAGGTGTAGAATCTATTAAAGCTCTTAACTTATCATTAAAATCTATATGATTGCTAGGTGTATATGTCCAATAATTTACCACCATATATCATCACCTAAAAATATATCTTCTAATGCACCAATAAAGATAACACCAAGTATTATCCAAAACCATTTTATGTATTTATCCATTTGGGTCCTTATTAAATGTCCATGTGGTTGTTTCTTCAACTTCCTTTATAAACTCTTTTGATATATTGTGGTCAGCAANNATNGTTCCACAACCNCCATTACTTGTACCATAATCNGANACAAAGAATTTNNNATNNATTATATTCTAANTTATTNGGNANAGANACATTATNNTTTTNNTGTAANTNNANNGGNTATTCTTCNTTTTTATCTACATTGGTAATTAAAAGTTTATCACATGATTGATGTTCCCAGGCTTTATCGAATAACGATATATCCTCAGACATACCCTTTATGTAATCTTCTCCAGTCATAAATGTTGGAGTACTATTAAATATATCTGGTCGTACATTCATTTCTAAAAAATACCATTCACCAGTAGAGGTATATGCNCCACAAAAACTTCCTTCATAATTACCACCCATATTTGCTACCTTTTCTAAATAAGCTTCAGCTTCTTTTCTTACGATAATATCTACTTCAGGTTTTAATGGTTTAATATATGAACCTATGTACCAAACATTTTGGTCTATTGTTTTATTTAAATTTTCACCTATAATTTCTTGTGTATGTGTAATCCTATATTCGCCATTTACGATTACAAAGAATACATTTGTTTCTATCATATCGTCAATATATTCTTCTATAAAATACTCTTCATTAGTGTCGCCACTTTGAGGATAATCTCCTAAGTGCATTTTTTCAATTGCTCTTTTAACATCTGATTCATTAAATAAATTTACAGCTGGTGACCAAACATGTGCAGGTTTTTCTATAACAGGAAAGGTAAGATTAGTACCATAATCTGCATCAGAATATTTTCCTTGTTTTATTATACCAGGTGTTTTTACACCAACAGTATCTGCCATTCTTTTAGAAAATAATTTATCTGTTTCTAGTTGTGCCGCTATTTCTGATGGTCCAATATATTGAACCTTGTCTTGAAAATGGGTATGTAAATATGCTTTACGAGGGTCAGCAACTTGTAATACGTCAATGTTATAATGGTCAATAAACTGCTCAACAAATTTGATTACTTTTGGTTTCCAATCATCCAAAGGAAAGTTTAATATAGTATTATCTTCTTTAGATAATGTGTGTATACCACAAGCATTTTCATAACTTGTAGTCCCATGCCAATTACTATAAACATTATGCTCTTTATTTTGAGCTAAATGAAGTAGAGTATGGAAATGATTTTTAGGTAATTGAATNTTCAGTATGTTCATAATAAAAGGTTTGTGTTATGATGTAGTCATAAAAACAGTAAAGCATAATGGGCTGTCAGCTTGTGTTGTTCCCCAATAATTATCGCATATTGGAGCATTTCTATGTGGAATGCTTGAATCAAACGTGATAGCTTTATTGTATTCAAAAGCTTTTGTTGCAAGAGCTGTAATTTTATCATCAGCAAGTTTTAAATAATCTTTCATCTCAGCTGAATCATCTAGGTCATTAGCTGTAAAGAATTCAAATCTTGTACTTTCTTTTGCGATATCTGGTGGAGTAATATAAACGTTTCCTATATAATGTACTTGCATATCTTCTTCATCTAAAGTTAAATATTGGTCGGTATGAACATAAGGAGCATCAGTAGATGATGTATTATATTGTAAATATGTTTTATAATCTGTAACGCCTATATTAGTTAATGATTGAAAATTACTAATTACTTCTTGAGTAGCATCAGCTAAAATTCCAAACTCTTTTGATACGTCTTTACTAATATGACATACCATTTCACCTATAATTTCTGGGTGATTGCCTTTTGTATAGTATTCTTGTTCAAGAGCTATTTGACGTACTAAGTCAGGGTTGCTAAGTATATTGCTTGTTTCTTCTAAAAATTTTGCCATGTTATTTCCTAATCATTAAAAGTTATATTTCCCGCTGAATTATCTCCGCTTAAATAAAAATCAGTATGGTTATTTAATAATTGGTGCGAGTATTGTCCAGAGATAACACTTGTCGACATTGCTGAACGATTTACAGTATAGCTCGAACCTTGATTTGGAGCTCCAGCACTGTGTGTAATCGTCACTGAGGTCCATCCAGTTGATACAGAACTGCTACCCCAAATAATTCGTAAACCAGCATTTGTACCTCTTGCAGATTCAACTGTTATAGTAAATGTACCATCACTCATAACAGCAGTACTGCTAGTAAGATTTGTTCTATATCTTGTTATATTAGCTTTACCGCCACTATTAGTAGTATAACCAGTAAAATTAGTACTGAAAGATTGACTATATCCATGAAATTCTGACATCTTATAAGGAGTACTTCCATCTGGTGTACCAGTTACATCAACATCATCTCCATCTTCATCTTGATAATCAGCGATTCCATCAACTGATAAACCTCGTAAACTTATATTTTGTGCTTGTACTGTTGACTGAGTTAATCCTGTTTTTTCTTGGAATATTCTTCTATTTGTACCAGCAGTATCTCCCATTGATATTTGTCCTGAACCTGTTAATGCCATTACTTGATTATCCCCGATATATGATCTTCAAAAGCTTCGATCTTTTCTGTACGATTAGGCCAATAGATAT
>NHBP01000090.1 GCA_002168195.1 Planctomycetaceae bacterium TMED10 | reverse complement strand
GCCTGCCAGAGTCCCGTCCCCGTCTTGATGCCCCAAGGCCATACCGAGTCCCGCGAGGCCGCCGACTGCCCACGCCAAAAAACCCAAGGCATAGTCCGTGGTCAGGGAAGCAAAGGCCCAGAGACTACCGCCGATGAGCGCAAAGACCAGACTGATCAGCGTTCCTCGGATGTAGCTTGCGGGTGAAAATCCTGTTTGCACCTTCCGCTGCTTAGAGAGATTGCGCGCGACACGAGCCGATTGATTGGCTGGTTCGTCAGGACGCATTTCGTCTTCAACTTCCTGCCGATCGATGACAATTTTCTGACGCTTTTCTACGTGGTAACCGCATTCGATACAAAGAACTGCGGTCGTAGAAAGAGGCGCAGTGCAGGAGGGGCACGGCTTGGCGTCATCCTCTGCCGGACCGAATTCCTCCTCGAATAACGCAGCGAGTAGAGATTCTTCACCGGCTGAAGAAGTCAGTAGGCTGGTCGGTGTGGGGACGCGGAAGACCGTCTGACATCCGCTACAGCGTGCCCGACGCGCAGCCAACTCATCGCCTACTTCGTAGTGCTTCCCGCACCGCTCGCACTCAAACGCGATCGACATCCGGTCTGCTCCTTTGCACCCTCTCTACTTCTACTGTCCACTCTCAGATTGCCACTTTTGTCACAAAGCGGCCACCCAAAATGAGGTTTTTCTCATCTCCGGTTAATGGAAATGCGTTAATTCTCGGTAAAAAGGGCAGGAAATGCCGTTAGTGGGACGCAGTTGCGAAGAAAACGCATAAAACTAGACGAGACGTCTGCCGCAACGCGGTGTATCGCGGTGTATCTAGCCGCGCAGAATCAGGAAGGGGTCCTGGCTCTCGGCTTCTCGCTTGCGTACCTCGCCGATCACTGCCGTTGATTCGGCACCCGCTTGCTTGCAGGACGCGATAAACGCATCGGCCTGCGATGCGGCAATGCTTACCAATAGACCGCCCGAAGTCTGGGGGTCAAAAACGATATCCATATCCACCGGATCCGGATCGCCTTCAATCCGCATCGATGATTCGATGCCATTGCGGTTGGTAGCATTGGCGCGCGTATGGTGTCCCTGACTGATCAATGCAGCAACGCCCGGTAAGATCGGCAGTGCATCAAGTTCAATCACTATTTGCACGCCACTCGCTGTGGCCATTTCGGTGGCATGTCCCGCCAGACCGAATCCCGTAATGTCTGTCGCAGCGCTTGCCGCCCATGTTTGCGCTGCCTGACTGGCCCCTTGGTTGAGTTTTGTCATACTTTCCGTCGCCGTCTCAAGGACATCGTCTGGACAGCGATTTTTTTTAAAAGCGGTCGTAACAAATCCGGTCCCGAGTGATTTTGTGAGTACTAAACAATCACCCACATGTGCACTTCGATTGGTGATTAGATTTTCTGGCGTCACGGTGCCGGTCACACTTAATCCGTATTTGATTTCAGTATCTCGGACCGAATGCCCACCGGCAATAACGGCGCCGGCTGCTTGTACTCGCTCAGCACCACCGGCGAGAATTTTGTTGAGAATGCTCAGCTCTAATTGATCATCTGGAAAAGCCACGATATTAAGGGCGGTCTGTGGCTTTCCTCCCATGGCATAAATATCGCTGAGGCTATTGGCAGCAGCAATTTGCCCAAATAGAAACGGATCGTCCACGAGTGGAGGAAAAAAATCGAGCGACTGAAGAATAATTAAGTCATCGCGCAGACGAAATGCGCCGGCGTCACTCGCACCGTCACAGCCGATCAAAAGGTCGGGATGATTAAAGGCGGGTAATTGCTGCACAACCTGTGCGGTGGCTTCCTGCGGAAGCTTCCCCGCTCACCCGGCGCAACTCGCCCAGTCGACCAAACGCTTTTTACCACCGAATAATCCCATCAAGGATCCTTTATCAATGTAGGAGCATGTCGAAATCCATCTGCCCTTTTTATCGGCATTTCGTGGTAATTCGCATCAGTACAGTTCACAGAAGCTGGTCACAGAAGCTGGCTGCCCTTGCGGTTGCTCTGCTTCAACCCTTGCATTCGAAGCCCGGCTCGGACAGAATGTGTACAAATGTTCACTTACGGGCAGTCGAGGAGGTGCACGTTGCTTGCCAAATTGCAAACTTATTCTCTGTTGGGACTTGATGCCTTGCGTGTGGAAGCGGAAGTGGATGTCTCCCCGAAGTCGCTGCCAAAAACCGTACTGGTGGGTTTACCGGAAGCGGCAGTTCGCGAGAGCACGCACCGGGTGGCCCGGGCGATGGTCAATTCGGGATTTGCCGTACCGAGGGAGCGTGTGGTGATCAATCTCGCACCAGCTGATCTCCCGAAACAAGCTGCCTCGTTTGATCTGCCAATCGCGCTGGGGATGCTTGCTGCCGCTGGCCAACTCGAATCGAACAAGCTTGACCNATATGCGGTCGTTGGAGAACTGGCACTCGACGGTACGACCCGTCCNGTCAAAGGCGCTCTTTCGATGGCAATTGCGACCNAAAAAAACAAACTCCTCAAGGGCTTGATTGTTCCGGCANCGAATGCCGCAGAGGCAGCTGTCGTGGAGGGGGTGACCATNATGCCCGTTACCTCACTGAGTGAAGCGGCTCAATTTTTTGGTGGCGGCCAATCGATCGACGCGCATCCTCATGATGCCGATTCCTGGCGGGAAAAGAGAGACCATTATGAGATTGATTTCGCCGATGTCCGAGGACAGGAGACCGCCAAGCGGGCAGCGGTGATCGCNGCNGCNGGNGGNCANAATCTGCTGATGGTGGGTCCGCCGGGATCGGGNAAGACGATGATCGCCAAGCGGATTCCTACAATTCTTCCACCTCTTTCTCCCTTGGAATCAATTGAAACGACGAGNATCTACAGCACGCTTGGAAAACTGAACCTGAGTGAGCCACTGCTCACCGCGCGACCCTTTCGCGAACCGCACCATACGATCAGTCACGCNGGATTGGCTGGCGGTGGCTCGCCACCCGCCCCCGGCGAGATCAGTCTCGCACATCACGGTGTGTTGTTTCTTGATGAACTTCCAGAATTCAATCGCCGAACGCTTGAAGTGNTGCGNCAACCGCTGGAGGATGGNACCGTCACGATCAGTCGTGCGCTGGCGACCTCGACCTACCCNGCCGATTTTATGCTCATCGCCGCACTCAATCCGTGCCCCTGCGGTTACCGCACCGACCCGCGACGCGAGTGCCACTGCACGCCACTGCAAATTGAGCGTTACATGGGAAAAATCAGTGGTCCGCTTCTCGACCGCATCGATTTGCATCTCGAAGTTCCGGCTGTTTCGTTTCGAGATCTTTCCGGGAAGCGATCAGGGACCGGCAGCACACAGATGCGCGAGGCGGTGATTACTGCCCGCGCACTGCAGCAGCAGCGATTTTCCGGCAACCGCGGNCGCCGCAATGCACAAATGACACATCGGCAGGCCCGTACCTTTTGTAAATTAGATATGGCAGGTGAGCGGTTNCTCAAAACGGCGATGGAAGCGGTGGGCCTTTCTGCGCGGGCNCACGACAAAATATTGCGCGTCGCNCGCACGATTGCCGATCTTGAAGCATCAGNACANATCACCCCGGACCACCTGAGCGAAGCGATCGGCTACCGGATGCTCGATCGGCAGATGTGGACGTAAACACATGCGGGGGATCACGGCAAGCCAGGGTCTTGTCCTTTGCTTCGCACGGAAATTGCGATATGCTACCCCGGCGCAAAGAGACTTCTTGGAAAATCGTCATATGTCAGAATCAGAAAAAAGCGATAATCGATTTTGGAGAATCTTTGTCACGCTGATGATCGCGTTCGGGACCATCAGCATCATTTCTAGAAACTATGAAGTGGAGTGGTATTACACCTGGGGTGCTGCTGCATTGACCGCTATTCTNGTGGTCTTCGTGTTCCGTAAATTGAGTTCTTGAGCAGGGCCTGGGTTGCTGGGATTGTTTCTGATAGTCACAATAGCCCTGCAGCGAGCACAGTCCCTCGCGGGGCGTTTGGGTATGCCTGTTTTTTGCGTTTTGGGCCACCTGTTTACGTCAACAGTCATCATCGATGGAGTCTCTAATGGCAGTCATTTTTTCTTACTCGCTTCGGCTACTTTGTTTCAGTCTCCTCTTGATCGTTTCAGTGACGTATGCAGAGCCGACAGATGTTTCAAAGCTTAAACCTTTGAAGGAACGGGTGCTGACTGAGGCCGAACAAGCGGCTCTTTCACCGGCACAAGTTTTCGAGATGCTTCAGGCGGGCAATCGACGTTTTGTCGATGGTACGCTCACTCTTCGGGATCACTCGTCACAGGTTCGCAAAGCAGCACTTGGACAATTTCCTAAAGCAATGATTCTCTCCTGCGTCGACTCACGCGTACCGGTGGAAGACGTTTTCGATCGCGGTATCGGTGATATTTTTGTAACCCGTAATGCAGGCAACTTTGTCAATGTGGACGTTTTGGGCGGGATGGAATTTGCCTGCAAAGTGGCTGGTGCCAAATTAATTGTCGTGATGGGACACGATGACTGCGGTGCGGTCAAAGGGGCCATCGATAACGTCAAGCTTGGAAATCTAACAGCCATGCTCAAGAATATCCGTCCCTCAGTCGCACAAGTTGCAGACAAAGAAGGGAAAGGGACGAGTGGGGATGAAAAATTTGTCCATCAAGTGACGGAACAGAACGTACGGGATGCGATCGTGAATATTCGCAAGCATAGTCCGGTATTGTCGGACATGGAAAAAGCAGGGGACATCGCGATCGTGGGCGGTGTCTATAATATGGACACAGGTAAGGTAGACTTTTTTAAAGGCCTTTAAATATTTGGGGTGTTGGCAAACACGATTGTCAAAGACTTTCATTCACGGACCTTTTCAGTGGTTGATATTTCATCTGGCTTTCTTACGATCGTTCGCGCATGAAATCTCATTTTCTAGGTTTGTTTTTTTTCTTGGCGGTCTCGGTTTTTGCGCATGAAGAGGATCCNCCGTATAAAAAAAAGACCGCTACGCCTGAGCAAACTCTGGCCCGCCTGCAATTAGCCGATGGGCTGCGTGCCGAATTGGTCGCAGCCGAACCGATGCTGCGGCATCCGGTTTGCTTCTGGGTCGACCCGACTGGAAAAATTTACGTCTGCGAGTCGGATCGTCAGAATCGTGGTGTGGTCGACAATCGGCAGTATTCTTTTTGGGTGGATGACGATCTGGCAGCCCGCACCGTTGAAGATCGAGCGGCGTTCTACAAAAAGCACTTGGGAAAATCGCTCGCAGAATTTACCAAGTATGATGATCGTATTCGGTTACTCATCGATACGGATGACGATCTCAGGATGGACCAATCTTCCATTTTCGCCGATGGATTCAACGGGCTGGTGCAAGGAGCCGGTGCCGGCGTTTTGGCGATCGGTGAGGATGTTTACTACACTTGCATACCCGATCTCTGGAAATTGGGCGATACGGACGGCGATGGTAAGGCGGATGTGCGCGAAAGTTTGCACACCGGCTATGGAGTCCACGTTGCCTTTCGCGGGCACGACATGCATGGACTGACGATGGGGCCGGACGGGCGACTCTATTTCAGTATCGGCGATCGCGGTTACAACGTCCGCACGGATGATAATCACCTGGAAAATCCCGACTCCGGCGCGGTCTTGCGCTGCTGGCCCGATGGGTCGGGTCTGGAGGAAGTTGTCACCGGACTCCGTAATCCGCAGGAACTGGTCTTTGACGAACTGGGGAACCTTTTTACCTGTGATAATAACTCGGACTATGGTGACATTTCCCGGTGGACGTTTCTTGCACCGGGCGGAGATGGTGGCTGGCGATTTGCTTATCAATACAAAATGAAGACGGGGCCCTGGTTGCGGGAGCGGATGTGGCTGACCTATAGCGACAAGGCCCCGGCATCACAACTGCCGGTCATTGCCAATATTGCCGATGGCCCCGCCGGGCTCACCGTGTTTCCGGGCACCGCGATGGGTGAACAGTTCCGCGGCAAATTTTTTGTCAGCGATTTTCGTGGTGATCCGGCAAGAAGCGGTGTTCGCTCTTTTCGAGTTCGGCCCCAGGGTGCGTTCTTTACAGCTTCCGATTTAGAAAAGCCGGTCTGGGGAGGCCTCACGACCGATGTCGACTTCGGCCCCGATGGTGCCATGTACGTGAGCGACTGGGTCGAGAGTTGGGATGGGGCCGGTGCTGGGCGAATCTACCGCATCTTCGATCCGACCATGGCTGATGATCCCGTGGTCCGGCAAACGGCATCGCTACTGAAGTCAGNTTTTTCTGATGTTTCAGAAGCAAGGCTGAGTGAATTACTCGCCCATGCCGATCGTCGCGTCCGCCAAGGGGCGCAATTCGAGTTGGCCGATCGCGGCTCGCAGAAAACCCTCATCGGTGTGCTTCGAAGCGATGCGGTATTGCTTCCGAGGCTTCACGCCCTTTGGGGACTCGGACAGATGGCTCGTTCCAAGCCTGAGATGGACCAACTGCAAAGTATTTTCCGAGAGGCACTTTCTGATCGGGAACCGGAAATTCGCGGTCGGGCTGCGGAACTTGCCGGCGAGTTAAGGCTACCGTTTCGCACTCGGTTGGAGCAGGCACTCGCTGACGAGAGTCCTCGCGTGCGTTATTTTGCGGCGCTCGCCCTCGGTCAGTTGGGAACAGATGCTTCGATCGAATCTGTGGTCCAAATGCTTGAAGACAACAACGACACCGATCCGGTGCTTCGCCATGCGGGCGTGATGGCCCTCACAAAGATTGGCTCCAGGGACTCTAAACTGCTCCTCGGGCACAACGATCATCCCTCCGCCGCCGTTCGTTTGGCCGTGCTGCTGGCACTGCGGCGACTGAAAGATCCGCTTGTTGCGGTGTTTCTTGACGATCCCCAGCAACCTCTCCCGGTCGAGGCAGCACGTGCGATTTATGACGTGCCGATCCGCGAGGCCTGGCCGATACTTGCCAAAGAAATAGCCAACGCGTCGCGTTCGGAACTGATTCTGCGGCGGGCCCTGGTGGCCAACTATCGACTAGGCACGCAGCAACACGCCGATGCGGTCGCTCGCTTTGCTGCGGACCCATCGGCCAGCGAGGACTTAAGGCTTGAAGCGATCGGACTGCTTTCGAGTTGGNCCCTCCCGGAGCAGCGCGATCCTTTCCTGGGTTACTGGTGGCCGCTTGAACCGCGCGATCCAGAGATGGCCGCCACTGCCGTGCGAAAAAATCTTGCGGGTCTGCTTGCCGCGTCGCCGGCGGTTCGCACAGTCGCACTCGACTTGGCGGCCCATTTGGGGATTCAGGAGGCTGCTGAGGGATTGCTCGGGGTCTTCCGCAATCCGGAGGCTGGTGCGGACCGGCGTGGGCAAGCATTACGTGCTCTGGCGGGACTCCAAAGCAATCAGCTTGAGAGTCTGGTTGACGCAGGCCTTACGGACCCGGAGCCTGCGGTGAGAATTGTTGCCCGAGAACTTTTGGCAGATCGCGATCCGAAGGCGGCGGTGGTGGCCGTTGCCGCAGCGATTGAGGAGGGCAGCACGCTTGAGCAGCAGACGGCAATCGATTTACTTGCAAAACTTCCAGGCAGCGCACAGCGAGAGGCATTGTTGGAGCAAGGAATCGAGAGGTTGCTCAATGGGACACTGGAAGAACAACTTCAACTGGAGGTCATCGAAGCGGTAGAGCTTGTCGGATCTGCACAACTTCAAGAAAAAGTGACCGAGTTTCACAACCAATTACCGGCAGGTAACACGATTCGTACTTACCGCGAAACGCTCCGCGGTGGCAATGCGGACCGCGGCCGCCAGCTTTTTTTCTACCGCAACGAACTGGCGTGCGTCCGGTGTCACAAGGTGGAGGGGCAGGGCGGAGCGGTCGGTCCGGAGCTTTCTCGCGTGGGCGCCGAGAAGACTCGCCACTATCTACTCACTTCCTTGCTCGCGCCAAGCGCGGATGTTGATCCGCGGTTTGCTGCCTGGGAGTTGGAAACGGACGAGGGCCAAATTGTGACTGGACTGAAGATTGCTGATGGCGATGCGATTAAGCTCTTGCAAGCCGATGGTCGCACGCTTTCTGTTCCCCGCGAGCAGATCGAATCATTGCGGATGATTCGCCAGTCGGCGATGCCCAGCGACTTGGCCGGCAAACTCACGCGGCGCGAACTGCGGGATCTGGTGGCGTTTCTCGCTTCGCTCGGGAAACCCGACTCTTAAACTCGCTCAACGATCATTGCGACCGCATTGCCGCCGCCCAGGCAGAGCGAGGCGAGGCCTCGTTTGAGATTGCGCTCACTGAGGGTATGCAGCAGCGTAACCAGGACGCGAGCGCCGCTTGCACCGATCGGGTGACCGAGGGCAATTGCACCGCCATGGACGTTCACACGATCATCCTCTAGATGAAGTCCCCGCAGGCAGGCGACGCTTTGTGCGGCGAAAGCCTCGTTGAGTTCAAACAGATCGATATCATCGAGCTTCATATTCGCTTTTGCGAGTACCTGCTCGACCGCTGTCACTGGCGCAATAAAGATATCTTTTGGTGCTACACCGCTGGTGGCCGAGGCAACAATACGGGCTTTGATTGGCGATTCCCAACCCGCAGCAATCGCCTCGCTGGTGACGACCAATGCGGCCGCTCCATCGCTGAGCTGTGAGGCATTGCCGGCCGTCACCGTTCCTTCACTGCTGAAACTCGCCCTAAGTTTTGCGAGCGAATCGGCATCGGTTTCTCCTCGTGGTCCCTCGTCGCTTTCGACGACCGTGTCACCGCGACGACTCTTGATGGTTACCGGGACGATTTCATCGGCGAATTTGTCTGCCTGTTGTGCGGCGGCGGCGCGGCGGTGGCTCTCCACGGCGCAGGCGTCCTGGTCTGCACGCGTCACGTTATGCTTTTGTGCGATATATTCAGCACTATTTCCCATGTGTTGATTTTCAAACGCGCACCAGAGTCCGTCGTGGATCATCGAGTCGATCGCTTCGCGGTTGCCGAGCTTCCAACCGTCTCGCGTGCCTGAAAGCAGATGCGGTGCGCGACTCATGTTTTCCATGCCTCCTGCAATCACCACCTGTGCATCGCCTGAGCGAATGGCCCGATCTGCGAGCGTCACTGCCTCCAGGCCGGATCCACAGACTTTGTTCACAGTCATTGCAGTAATGGTGGGTGGGAGTCCGGCAGCCAAGGCGGCTTGCCGGGCGGGGGCTTGGCCGAGTCCGGCGGGAAGCACATTACCGAGGACCACTTCATCCACATCTTTTGCGTCGATGCCGCTCCGGATGAGTACTTCAGCGATTGCAGTCGCTGCCAACTGAGGAGCGGGGAGGGTGGAAAGGGAACCGAGAAATTTGCCGATCGGTGTGCGGCAGGCGGAAAGGAGGTAACTGGATGCCATGCGAGAAGCCTTTAGAATGATTGAAATAGCAGGTGTTTTTGCGAATTATAAGGGCCATTGATACTGAAACTAGTACCGCACCACACGGGGCCAATGAAGTGATGAACCAACCCGGGCCCGGCCACGTATGGGAACGGCGGTCTTGTTGTGGGTGGTCTGATCAGTACCAAGAACGGGACCACATAAAAACCGATAAAAAACGGATTCAGGTCGTTGACGCATTGTGATTGGGCAATACAATGATTGGTCCAGTTGGTGAGCCTCTTCGAGAGGGTCACATAACTGGCAAGCTTTGATCTTTGACAATTTGGGAGTTTCCTCGTCAAGTTTAATGAGACTGTACTTGTTGTGCTTGTGAAGTCGTTCAACCGAACGATGGAAGAAGTGCAATGCAAATTTTTCAGTTGGCTAGTCATCCGAGCTTCTGCCTTCGGGCAACAAGTTCGGTAAGCAATATCAATTGAAGGGTTTGATCCTGGCTCAGAATGAACGTTGGCGGCGTGGATTAGGCATGCAAGTCGAGCGAGAAGTCTTGGTTTGAAGCTTCGGCTGATTTCTAAGATGGACAGCGGCGCAAGGGAGAGTAATGAGTGGATTACCTACCCCCAGGACCGGGATAGCTGCGGGAAACTGCAGGTAATACCGGATAATATCTCCGGATCAAATGGTGAGATTCCGCCAGGGGATGGGTCCGCTTCCTATTAGCTTGTTGGTGGGGTAACGGCCTACCAAGGCAATAATGGGTACCGGGTGTGAGAGCATGGCCCGGCTCACTGGGACTGAGACACTGCCCAGACACCTACGGGTGGCTGCAGTCGAGAATCTTCCGCAATGGGCGAAAGCCTGACGGAGCGACGCCGCGTGCGGGATGAAGGCCTTCGGGTTGTAAACCGCTGTCAGTTGGGAGGAAATCTATGAGGGTCATCCCTCATAGTTGACCTATCATCAGAGGAAGGACGGGCTAAGTTCGTGCCAGCAGCCGCGGTAAGACGAACCGTCCAAACGTTATTCGGAATTACTGGGCTTAAAGGGTGCGTAGGCGGCTTGGCAAGTTGGGTGTGAAATCCCTCGGCTCAACCGGGGAACTGCGCTCAAAACTGCCAGGCTAGAGGAAGATAGAGGTGAGCGGAACTAATGGTGGAGCGGTGAAATGCGTTGATATCATTAGGAACACCTGTGGCGAAAGCGGCTCACTGGGTCTTTTCTGACGCTGAGGCACGAAAGCTAGGGTAGCGAACGGGATTAGATACCCCGGTAGTCCTAGCCGTAAACGATGAGCACTAGGTTGGAGGCTCCTTCATAGGCTTCCGACCGAAGCGAAAGTGTTAAGTGCTCCGCCTGGGGAGTATGGTCGCAAGGCTGAAACTCAAAGGAATTGACGGGGGCTCACACAAGCGGTGGAGGATGTGGCTTAATTCGAGGATACGCGAAGAACCTTATCCTGGTCTTGACATGTACGGATGGGCTGCCTGAAAGGGATAGTCCCTGCCTTCGGGTGAAACGTACACAGGTGCTGCATGGCCGTCGTCAGCTCGTGTCGTGAGATGTCGGGTTAAGTCCCTTAACGAGCGAAACCCTTGTTCCTAGTTGCCAGCACATAATGGTGGGGACTCTAGGGAGACTGCCGGTGTTAAACCGGAGGAAGGTGGGGATGACGTCAGGTCCTCATGGCCTTTATGACCAGGGCTGCACACGTCCTACAATGCGGTGTACAGAGGGAAGCAAACTCGCGAGAGCAAGCAAATCCCAAAAAGCACCGCCCAGTTCGGATTGCAGGCTGCAACTCGCCTGCATGAAGCCGGAATCGCTAGTAATCGTGGGTCAGCATACCACGGTGAATATGTTCCTGAGCCTTGTACACACCGCCCGTCAAGCCACGAAAGTGGGGGGCATCCGAAGTCGCCAAGCTAACCGTAAGGAGGCAGGCGCCTAAGATGAACTCTGCGATTGGGACTAAGTCGTAACAAGGTAGCCGTAGGGGAACCTGCGGCTGGATCACCTCCTTTCTAAGGATTTCCGCTACACGATGGCGACATCGTGTAACATGAAATTGTGAAGACAGATCTCATAGGCTTTTCAAGGAACGCTGGAGCGAGCAATCGCGTCAGCACCTCCCAAATTGAATTAGAGAAACCCGCTGCGGGCTTAGCCAGCTCGCATGCGGGTTTTTTTTTGCGCCCGCCTGCCGTCCGCTCAAAATAAAAGTATTCTCCCGGTTATAATCGGCCTGGTTTATTTGATGAGCCGAACCCATTTTACGGAATGGTTAAAAAATTTTACCAAGCGGATACACCTGTTTTGGTAGACAAATCCTCCAAAGATATTTTTGAACAAGTGCATCGTTCGGGTCGCATCACTTGGTTGCGGGCCGCAGTCCTCGGGGCAAATGATGGCATTCTTTCGATTGCGAGTCTGGTCGTCGGCGTGGCAGCGGCGAATATCGACCGGAATGCAGTACTGATCGCGGGGATTGCAGGAATGGTGGCCGGCGCGATGTCGCTCGCTGCCGGGCAATACGTGGCAGCGAGCAGTCAGGCGGACACCGAAGCGGCGGATCTGGAAATCGAGCGGCTCCAACTGAAAGTCGATCGCAGCCAGGAATTGGCAGAACTTACGGCGATCTATGTGCAGCGTGGGCTCGATCAGAAACTAGCAGAAGAGGTTGCTCGTCAGTTGCACGCGCACGATGCCCTCGGTGCACATGCCCGCGATGAATTGGGAATTTCCGAAGTTGTGGTCGCAAGGCCGCTGCTGGCGGCTGTGACTTCTGCGGTTGCCTTTGCACTGGGAGCCATTCTGCCGCTTTCGACGATCGCTCTAGCGCCCGAGTCACATCTGGTACTCTTCGTGGCAATGACGTCATTATTTTTTCTCTTCTTATTAGGAGGGATTGCGGCGTATGCGGGTGGGGCCTCTGTCGGGCGTGGCTGTCTGCGTCTGACCCTTTGGGGTGGTGCGGCGATGGCGGTCACTGCCGGGGTGGGAAAGCTTTTTGATCTTTAAGTAGACTTTTGGGCGATCGTAAGTTCGACGATNGAAAACAGATCGCTGTTCATTGTCTATCTTGTGGTTTGGCTTCTCTATGTTGTGGGCATCCATGGATACGCATGGTGGAAAAGCCTCGGCCAGGCAGTCGTCGGTCTCTCGCACGTCGCCCCATCGGTCGTGGCAATCTCGATGACTTGCATCTTCCTGATCGGCCACGGCGCAACGGTTGCACCGTTCGTGGCCCACAGTGAACGGGGCATGGAACTGTGGTCGCTGTGGGTGAGCCTTCGGCCTCTGCTTTTACTGGCGANATTCGCGGCTGGAATCGCGCAGNCGATCTGGATAATTGCCGCTTCCGTGAAACGGGAATGGCCAGGGTGGATACCGGTGGCTCTANCCGGCACAGCAATGTCCCTTTTCTCGTTTGTGACCGTGGCGAGCAACTTCCCCGATGCGTAAGCCCGAAACGTTGAACCAACCGACGACGCGGACCGGCTGCGCCGGATCACTGTCGCTGTTTTTGGGTGTGAGCNGTTACAGCCACACCCATCATTAAAGTTGTCCGGCCGGTCGTAGCTCTTTGCCTTTGGTCTTGGTCAATGCGTCACCNAATTCTTCGCGAAAACGTTGACCATCTGCTTGCAACTGTTTGACAATCTCAGGATGGGCATCGGCCACGTTCTTCGTTTCCCCTGGATCGGTGCTCAGGTCGAAGAGTTCGAGTCCCACATCACCGAATTCATATTTGACCGGCATCCCGTCGCGGCCCGGATCCCGGCCCGCTAGCGTGCGGTAGCGATGGGGGAAATGCAGTTTCCACTTGCCTCGGCGAACAGCCTGGAGTTCATCCAGAAAATAAAGCGCGTACGTTTGCTCGGCGAATGCATCCTCCGGTTGGCTGGTGAGCAGCGGACGGATGTCGCGACCATCAATTTTTCGCTCGGGTAGTTTCGCACCAATCAAATCCGCGATTGTCGGCAGCAGGTCGATGGTCATCGCCGGTTTATCGCAACTGGTGCCTGCCGGAATCGTGCCCGGCCACCACATCACGGTCGGTACGCGGCAGCCACCATCAAACATCGTGGCTTTACCCTCCCGCAGCGGTTTGGCCGAGCCAGCATGGTTACCGTAACTGAGCCACGGACCGTTATCGCTGGTGAAAATGACCAGCGTTTCTTTTTCCAGGCCGCACTTGCGAATCGTACCGAGGATCTGCCCCACTGACCAATCGATCTCCATCATCACATCGCCAAAAAGTCCCTGCTCACTTTTTCCTTTGAACTTGTCTGAGACAAACAGCGGCACATGGACCATCGTCTGCGGCACATAGAGAAAGAACGGGTGATCTTTGTTTCGCTCGATAAAATCGACCGCGTGTTCGGTGTACCAGGTAGTGAGCATCGCCTGGTCTTCTCCGGTGACTTTCGGGTCGATCACGTCGTTGCCTTCGATCAGCGGCAGGTCAGGATAGCCACTTTTGCGACGGACCGCATCGGGTGGTAGCTTGGCATAATCCGGATGCAGCGGCCACATGTCGTTGGAGTAGGGCAGCCCGAAATATTCGTCGAAGCCGTGCTGTAAAGGGAGAAAAGGTTTGCGGTGCCCCAGGTGCCATTTGCCGAAGCATGCGGTCGCATAACCTTTTTGTTTGCAGATTTCGGCGAGCGTCTCTTCTTCGTCGGCCAGTCCGTGTCCGGCACCCGGNCCGAGCGCGCCGTTGATTCCGACTCGCTGGTTGTAGCANCCAGTGAGCAGNCCGGCNCGCGAGGAGGAGCAAACCGCCTGGGTGACATAAAAATCGGTAAAGCGGCGACCTTCTCTGGCCATCTGATCCAGGTGAGGCGTTTCGTATCCTTCAGCGCCGAAGGGTCCGATATCGGCATAGCCCATGTCGTCCATAAACAGGATCACGATATTGGGCGGTCGATCGGAGTTCGCCCTACCTTCCGCGGCACTGGTGACGGTGCTCTTGAGCGTGAGTGCGGCGAATAAAAGAAAAAACGTGGCCAACGGTAAGGTGCGCATCGGGCGATCTCTTGTGTGGTGCGAGGTAACTTTTCACTTCGTGCTGCCACAGTCTAACCGCAGTTCCGAATCGATGCCAGCGACCGCTGCTCGCCACTCGTTGGCGGCAACCGTTGAATGATGCCCCACTTCATCCTAGAGTGAGGTATCCATTTAAGTCTGCCGTGAGGAAGGGAGCGAGATGCCACTATCAGAAATTGTGTTTCGCCTGGGAGAGCGAAATGATTTAAGTCAAATCATACGGCTTCTGGCAGATGATTCTTTTAGTGGAGATTTGGAATCTGCCCAGGATGTTTCCACAGACCGCATCCCANNGGCCTATCAGCAGGCCTGGGAAGCNNTTNTTGCTTCGGGAGAAAATCAAATTCTNGTTGCCGCTNATGGNNTGCAGGTGATTGCCGTTTTGCAACTCACGATGATTCCCTCGCTCACGCTCCGGGGAAGTAGGCGGGCTCAGATTGAGGGGGTGCGTGTAGCCTCTGTATATCGCGGCCAGGGTGTTGGCACTCAACTGATGCAGTGGGCAATCGATCTGGCCAAGAAGGAAAATTGTCTACTCGTACAACTCACCATGGACCGTCGCCGTGAGCGGGCGGTTAGTTTTTACAGGCGATTGGGTTTTGTAGCGAGCCACGAGGGTTTCAAAATGCAACTGGATCAGCAAGAGGGATTCGGCAATGGTTAATGGGAGAAAATATGGCGAATAATCGTCATATCGATTCTAATGTCGGTTTGCGTTTGAAAATATGCTTCTGGANCAAAAAGGAGACATTCATTATGGGAATGATGAAAGAATTTAAAGAGTTCGCCATGCAGGGTAATGTGGTCGACATGGCGGTCGGCATTGTGATTGGTGCTTCGTTCGGAAAAATTGTAACCTCGCTTGTGAATGATGTGATCATGCCCCCGATCGGTCTGTTGCTCGATAACGTCAATTTTTCATCGCTGGCCTGGACACTAAAAGAGGCGACTGCGGATACCAAGGCCGTTTCAATTCAGTACGGGCTATTTATTAATAATGTGCTCGATTTTTTGATTGTGGCCTTCTGTATTTTTATGGTGATCAAGGCAATGAATACCGTGCGACGCAAAGAAGAAGCGAAACTCGAGGCAACGGCTGAGAAGTAGTGCCCGAAGTGTTACCGTGAAATTCCGATGAAGGCAAACCGTTGTCCGATCTGCACATCTGAATTGTCCACCGCATAAAATGAGTGACCTCGGAACCGCAGATTGAGCTCATTCTCGATGCGTGAAGCGGCAGAATTTTAATTTTTTCTCCAAACCAGGCGAAACTTCTGCGCAAGAAGGGGGTTTTAAGGTGAGAGCGAATGGTCAAAGTTGTATCCGATTGTTGTGCGGAATAACTGCGTTACAGGGCAGCACATTTTAGGAGGACGGATTTATGAAGTGGGCATGTTTAGCAGCGTGTGTGTTGGCTTATGGTCTGATCGAAGCGAGTTGGGCCGAAGATACCCAGTCTCAGTCCCAGTCCCAAGACCGAGGGCAGTCCAAACGAGCATGGTTGCTTAAGAAATTTGACGCCAATGGCGATGGGAANCTTGATAGCCAGGAGAGAGAGACTGCCCGCAAGGCGAAGATCCTGAAAAAATTTGACGCCAATGGTGATGGGACCCTTGATCAAACGGAAAAAAAAGCCGCCAGGGAGGCNCGCCAAGAGTTCCAGCAAAAAAATGGGAATCAGCAACCGGGTCGAAAGAAAATGCTTGATAAATTTGATGCTGATGGTGATGGGAAACTTGGGCCCGAAGAAAAGAAGGCTGCGAAAGCTGCAAAAAAGGAACGTGTTCTGAAGAATTATGATGCCAATGGCGATGGAAAACTGGACAGCACGGAGCGTGATGCGGCGCGGAATGCCTATCGAGATCGCCAGGAAGAGCGTCGTGGGCGAAACAAAAATGATCGCGACCGGCGTGAAGATCGTTTTGATCGTAACGATCGTCCGCAAGGTCAACAGGGCCAGCGCGGACCGGGAAACTTTGACCAGCGCGGTCCGCAGGGTCAACGTGGGCCGGGTAATTTTGGCGGGCAAGGCAATCGCAGAGGGCCCTCATCAGCAAGAGGAAATCGCGGGCCAAGTCGTGGTGGAGCGTCTGGCGGTGGCGGCGGTGGCGGGCCACGCCGATAGCAAAAGGCCGCGATGCGTCAATCCATCACGAATAAAAAACCGGCGACACGTATTACGCGTGCCGCCGGTTTTGATTGCGATCGCAGGGAGTGTACTATTCTGCGAAGCTTGCCAAACGAATATTCTGAGGGATGAGTCGCATGATCTTAAGCGTTCTGTGACCATCNTCATCAACATGTGCCCAGGCGACTGACCCTCCAGAGAGTGTTTTGAAGTCACTTCGTGGCGAGGCGGTCACTGGCAGAATTTCCGCTGGGCCTTCTCTTTGACCTTGCTGATTATAGATGGCGAATTTGCGTTGCTCAGTGGCAGAATCAACCCATGAGAGCAGCAAGCGATCTTTGCCGTAGCGTGCAATTTTCACGTTCGTCTGATCACTCTCTGCGTCNTCGAGATACTGATGGACCTGCTGTTTGTGCGGCGGCTCTTTGGCAAAGTCGGCAAGCGCGACACTCCAGTGTTTGCGGTCTCCTTCCTTGCTGGTGAACGCCATAAACAACCGATCACCCACAGCGACCACGCCTCCGATTCGCCCGCCGGTTCCCCCCCTAAAGTTTCCCCATGTGTAGGAAATTCGCTTTGCATTATGGTTGAAATAAAACCCTGTCCCGGGATACGCATCGGACAGGGCGATGGGGAAAAAGGCATCATCCGAGGGAACCAATCGCATATCAATACTGTGGCTGACTCCCCAATTCCAACCGCCTTTGAGAATTTCACCGTTTGAATCTACAAAGCGGAGGCTATCTCCCTCGTGGCCTCCTCCATGGAGCGCAAAATAGGCGCCGTAGGTATGACCGTTCCAGGCCAGGCTTCCCCAATGGATTTCGCGACTTGAGTTGCTTATCAGACGTTTTTTGAAAATCGTTTCCTGATTCCGTATCCGCGTCAGATGCATGCCACCCTCTTGAAGGGTGAGAATTGCGGAACCATCATTGTGCGCTACTAAATCCCGTAATCGCACTCCCTCTAGCAGCATGTCGACACCACAGCGTCGCATGCGCCGGTCCAACGGGGTAATGTGGACGGTACCCTCCGTGTCCGTCCAGCCTATTTTTGCGCCACCATTCGGTTGTGGTGCATAGATTACAGGTCTTAATTCTTTACCATCCCAGAAACTCGACGGATTGTCCCGACCGACTCCGGGGTCAATATCGGCTGTTACTTCGACTGAAAATGTTTGCAGCCGTTTGGCAAGTTGCCCGCGTTTGGCAAGTTGCTTGGAGGAGGAAACAACGACCGCAGATTTGTGCGTGTCGCTGGGGGGTTGGGGAATGCGGGTCTCGGCAACTCCATTTGCAGCATCAGGTGCATCGTGGTGGGCCAGGGCATGGGAGGCCGGAAGGGCTATCAGGCAGCTCAAAAGAAGAAGGAACTTCCGTTTCATAGTGCAAACTCCATTTCAAATGGGGTTTGACGCAGACCATCCAACTCTGGAGTGAGTCGGACGAACGTTCGGTCAAACCGGCGCTACTCGGGTAGGGCATTCGAATCCTTTTTCGGGTTTTTCAACCCATCGAATGAAAAAGTAGCCAAGGGTGGGAAGGAAGCAGGAGATGGCACAGGGTCAGCCCAGCTTCCACATACTGCCCGACCGTATCAGCAACAATCGTATTCGGCTACCACCCTCGNTCATNAGTCATCAAGTCATCAAGATGCATTGATTNTCGATGCCTTCGCTCTTCGAGGTGCCAACTGCGGCTAGATGAAGAAAANAGGTTGCTATGAAGCATAAAAAANCGAAGCATAAAAAAACGACCCGCTCGGCATCAGGCCGAACGGGTCGCTGTCGCTCACTATCTCTTCAGCAATCGCCGCGTTTAGCGATTCAGGTAAGCCGAGCTGTCGGCTTGGGGCATCGGCGGTGCAATCGCGCTGTCGGTTGCCGTGGCGGCACCGCAGGAAGGCTCGCATCCGCAGGCAGCTTCGCAACCACAGGTCGCATCACAACCGCATCCGCAAATCGGAGTGCAGGTGGTGTAACCACATGGCTTGCAAGCGGCACAAATTAGATCATCCGGGCAATGATGGCACGGGCAAAGTACGCGTCGGTACGTTACCTTGGTGACACACATCTTGGTGGTCTTCTTGCAGCAACCACATCCGGTCCGGCATCGCTTCGTGTGCGTGCGGCATACCTTCTTGTAGTATTTCATCTTGGGGCAGCAGTTAGATTCGCAACCACAAGCTGGTTCACAACCACAAGCGTCTGCAACACCGCAGCTAGCTTCGCAGCCACACGTATCGCAACCAGTATCACAACCTGCGTTGTGACGATGTCCAAAGCCAAAGCCTTGGGTGCAGAGGCCGAACGTAAGAACGATCGACCCGAGAATGATATTCCATTTCATCGTTTCCGTCTCCTTAATAGTAATTCTCTTGACCGTTCGCGAGCGACCTATTTTTCTTATTTCTGATTCGGACAACCCGCGCGTAAAGCGTTGTATTCCCTATCGGGTAACTCATCGCAGTGATTATCGAAAAATCTTTGAAGTTCAACTTGCGCGCATTGTTCGTTTCCATCCACATGTGAAGAACATGCCTTTCAGTCCGTCTGTCAGACCGGGTCCTGCTGAAAATACGGATCAGTCCTAGTGGTGATCGCAGTTTCAATTCGGCGCACAGCGTTTTTGCGGTGTGACCCTGATCTTGCGGCTGTAGGATATGTGACGGTCGTGCGGTTCCCGGTGGAGGGTTCGGTCTCCCCGCATTGCGGACCCAAAATGGGGCAGGGGGAGAAAATTGTTCGGACCGGGCCTAATTTCAACCCCTTTGTCGCCGAATCCGAACATCGGGCATTGTTGATTCGATTCAGGAAGGGGTTTAAAATGACCCTTTCCCACCACCCTCGATTCCGCTGTGGCTGGCCCCCGGCAAGGGACATGAAAGTCGCTCACAAGTACCGGTTGCTTTGGTACTCTGCGCAGGCAGTCCCGCTCAAAACGTTTGTTCGTCTTGCCCCGCCTCAACCTTTCCGGATGTGCCGACTACTCGGGCGAAACCACTTGAAAACCTTTGTAAACCCGCTTTCAACGCATTGAGAAATCCCATACGCCGCTGATAATTGAGGACACGTTACTACCTTCGTTGACGACTCTCTGGGAGGGTAGGTGAACGTACGTCATATCAAACAGCAGAATATGCGAAGACCAGATAGTTTGCGTAGGACTGTGAGATTGCTGACGAGAGGGAAAAAGATGAAGGATATAGAGAGTCTTGGGAATGCCTTGACGCCCCGGAGTTTGAAACAACTTTGAGTCTTGACGGATTATTCGCACCGTTCGATCCTCCTCAGACAAATTTGGTTGATCGCCTTCGCTATTGGGCGGAGCATCAGGGGGATCAATTCGGGTTCGGCTTCACCAGTGATGGTGAGGACGAGATCCGAATGACATATGGGGAACTCGAGACGAGGGCCCGGGCCATTGCTGCGCATTTACACGATGCGGGGATGCAAGGCGAGCGTGCGCTGCTGCTCTATCCACCGGGTCTTGATTTTGTCACGGCATTTTTTGGCTGCTTCTTTGCTGGGATGGTGGTGGTGCCAGCCTATCCGCCGCGACGCAATCGAAACATGGGGCGCATCCAAGCGATCAGTGACGATGCCGAGGCCAAGATTGTACTTTCGGTGAGTGAGGTTACCGATAGAGCACAGGGCTTACTTGATGAGGCACCGCATCTCCAGACGCTGACCTGGATGGCAACCGATGAGATTTCCGATGAGCAGGCAGATGATTGGAAAGCTTACAGTCCGAACGAAAGTGATTTGGCTGTCTTGCAGTACACTTCCGGATCGACTGGTATGCCCAAAGGCGTCATGTTGACGCATGGGAATCTTATCCAAAATTGCGAGTTAATCACTCGGGGTTTCGAGACAACCCGCGATGCTTCGGCCGTTACCTGGTTGCCGACCTACCATGATATGGGGCTCGTTGGCGGCGTGCTTCAACCCCTGTTTATCGGTCGCCCGAATGTCCTGATGTCACCGATGGCATTTCTACAGAAACCGATTCGTTGGTTGCGCGCGATTTCGAAATATCGCGTGACGATCGCAGGTGGCCCCAACTTTGCCTATGCGCTGTGTAACGAAAAAATTACGGAGGAGCAATGTGAAGGCCTTGATTTAAGTTGTTGGAGCGTGGCCTTCAATGGCGCTGAGCCGATTCGCGCTGAAACGCTTGCCGAATTCACAGAAAAATTTGCTCCCTATGGATTCTGTGCCGAGACCCACTATCCCTGCTATGGGCTTGCAGAAACAACCTTGATGGTGACCGGAAGCGTGAAAACAGAACCCCCGGTCATTGCTGCTTTCGACGCCGAAGCACTCGAGCGGCATGAGGTTGTTCCAGCAGCAAGTATTGCGGAAGAAGATGGTGAGTTAAAAAAAGCGCCCATGTCCCGGAAGCTGGTGAGTTGTGGTCGACTGTTTGAAAATACGGATGTCTTTATCGTCGACTCGGAAACCTGCGAGAAGTTAGGTGAGGGTAAGGTTGGTGAAATCTGGGTTTGCGGTCCTTGCGTGGGTATGGGTTACTGGAAGAAACCGGAGGAAACCGAACGCGTATTTCATGCGCAACTTGTCGGCGATGATCGCCATTTTCTTCGCACCGGCGATCTGGGTTTTCTCCAGGATGGTCAGTTGTATGTGACCGGACGATGTAAAGATTTGATCATTGTTCGTGGCCGGAATCTCTATCCTCAGGATATAGAGAAGACCGTCGAGTCAGCCCATCCCTCTCTCCAGGCGGGAGCGAGCGCAGCATTTTCGGTCGAGGTGGAGAACGACGAGCGTTTGATCATTGTTCAAGAAATCAAGCGGCAGCACCGTCGCACGAATCACGAGGAAATATTTGATTCCATCCGACAGGCGGTGATTGCTGATTATGATGTGCCTCCGCATACAATCTTATTGTTGAAGGCAGGGAAACTTCCAAAAACATCGAGTGGAAAGATACAGCGGAGTGCATGCTGTCAGCAGTTCGAGGCCGGAACACTCGAGGCCGCTGGGCGTTGGTCTCTGGAAACCGATTTTTCGATTCGTCGCCCACAGCCTCCGCTCCACGTGAAGCCGGAGTTAGCCGCTCCTACGGTAGGCAGGACGATTCAAGCATGGTTGGTCGAACGCATTGCGCAGCAATTGCGTAAAGATACCGAGGCGATCAATATTCACGAGCCGTTCGATGGCTTTGGACTTGATTCGATTGCGTTGGTGAGTATTTCGGGCGAATTGGAAGACTGGCTTGGACAACCGGTTTCACCCACCTTGCTTTACAGCTATCCCACCATTTCTACACTTGGTGATTACTTGGGAAAGGTTCTTATTCGCGGTTCCAACCAGGAACCTCAAGCACGTTTGTCGCGCAGAGCGCGCGGTGAGCCGATTGCCATTGTGGGTATGGGTTGCCGGTTTCCTGGAGGCGATGCTCCCGAGGCTTTTTGGCAATTACTCCGCGGTGGTTTCGATGCCATCAGTGAAATACCGGCGGACCGCTGGGATGTTGATCGATTTTATGATCCCAACCCGGAAGCGGTTGGTAAAATGTATACGCGTCGCGGTGGTTTTTTGCGTAAAGTTGATCTTTTTGATCCGCAGTTCTTCAGCATCTCTCCGCGCGAGGCAGTGGGAATCGATCCGCAGCAGCGATTGTTGATGGAAATCGCTTGGGAAACGCTTGAAGATGCAGGCCAGCCGCCTGAACTACTGGAAACGGGCCGCACGGGTGTTTTTGTTGGAATTAGCAACTGTGACTACTCGCGGTTGGGATCGCGACGGCACGATCTTAAAAGCATTGACACCTATACGGCAACGGGTACCGCAACCAGTATCGCAGCTGGCCGGTTGGCTTATTTTCTTGGCCTCCGCGGGCCGTGTATGGCAATCGATACTGCCTGTTCTTCGTCATTAGTGGCGGTGCATCAGGCGATCGAAAGTCTACGTAAAGGTGAGTGTAATTCTGCGTTGGCCGGAGGGGTCAACTTGATTCTGGAACCGGCCGCCATGATTGCTCTGTCTGAAGTGCGGGCATTGTCTCCTGATGGCCGCTGCAAAACGTTCGATCAATCGGCCGATGGTTATGCCCGCGGCGAAGGTTGCGGGATGGTATTGCTTAAACGGCTCTCCGATGCGGTTAAAGATGGCGATCGCGTTCATGCACTGATTCGTGGTTCGGCTGTTAATCACGATGGCCATAGTAATGGCCTCACGGCACCACATGGCCCATCGCAAGAATCCCTGATTCGAGAAGCCATTGCCGATGCCGGTATTGAGGCCGCTGATATCGACTATGTCGAAGCGCACGGGACGGGAACATCGTTGGGAGATCCCATTGAAGTACAAGCCCTCGCGGCTGTTTTAGGCGAGGGTCGAAGGGCGGATAATCCGTTAGCGCTTGGTTCGGTCAAAACGAATGTTGGGCATCTTGAGTCGGCGGCTGGAATTGCTGGGCTGATCAAAGTCATTCTTGCGTTACAGCATGGAGAGATTCCCCCGCATCTTCATCTGGAGAATCCCAATCCCTACATTCCGTGGGACGATTTGCCGATTGTGATTCCAACCCAGCGGCAAGACTGGCCCGCTCGTCGAGGCCCGCGAACTGCAGGGTTAAGTAGCTTCGGTTTCAGCGGAACCAATGCGCACCTCGTACTTGAACAGGCGCCGGAGTCGCACGCCGTTCCCTTGAGAGAAGATCGCCCCGAGCATGTGTTAGTTCTATCTGCAAAAAGTCCTCAGGCTTTGACAGAACTTGCAGAGCGGTATCACGATCAGTTGGAGGACGAAAAACATTTTTCAGATGTTTGCTATACGGCAGCGGCAGGGCGAGCCCATTTTTCACATCGTCTGGCGGTGTGTGCAAAAGACACAGAGCATGCCCGAAAATTATTGCTTGCTGCAACAGAGGGAGAACGCGCGGCAGGTCTTGAGCGAGGAAAAGCAGAAAATCAAGTTCCGGGTAAACTCGCTTTTCTTTTTACGGGGCAGGGATCGCAATACGTGGGTATGGGTCAGGAACTCTATGAAACGCAGCCCACCTTCCGTAAGGCATTAGAACGTTGTCACGAAATATTGGTTGATAAACTCGAGATCCCGCTTCTCGATGTTCTTTATCCAGCAGATGGAAAAGCATCGCCACTCGATGAGACGGCATACACGCAGCCTGCTCTGTTTGCGGTCGAATACGCCCTGTATGAACTTTGGAAAAGTTGGGGGATCCAGCCTCAGCTTGTGGTCGGGCATAGCGTTGGTGAATATGTTGCGGCGTATGCAGCAGGAGTCTTTAGTCTAGAAGACGGCCTGAAGCTCATCGCAGCCCGCGGTCGATTGATGCAGCAGTTGCCAAGCACTGGGCAAATGGTTGCATTAATGACGAGCGAGGCCAGGGTAGCTCACGCGATTGTAAGTAGCGGACGGACAGATGTTTCGATTGCAGCTGTGAATGATCCAAATCAAACGGTCATTTCGGGATCGGATCAAGCAGTGGATATTGTGACTACCGCCCTCCAGGCAGATGAGGTTCGCGCAAAAAGATTGGTCGTCTCCCATGCATTTCATTCGGAATTGATGGAACCGATGCTTGACGACTTTGAAAACGTTTGTCAAGAAGTTCGGTTCTTGGATCCAATGATTCCCATCGTTTCCAACGTCTATGGTCGCGTTGTTTCCACTGAAATTGCCACTCCCGAATATTGGCGAACACATATCCGCGAAACGGTCCGGTTTGCGGATGGGGTTCGTCAACTTGAAAAACAACATGTCAATATTTTCCTTGAGATCGGCCCGAATCCCATTTTGACTGCTTCGGGACGCCGGTGCATGAGCGGTGACGGATATGTCTGGATTCCGAGCCTTCGGGAAAACCGAGGGAATTGGTCCCAGATGCTACAGAGTCTTGCTGATCTTTATGTGCGTGGTGTCGCAATCGATTGGGAAGGTTTTGATCGAGATTACGTGAGGCGGAAGGTAGCCATTCCTCATTACCCCTTCCAACGCAAGCGATTTTGGGTCGATACACCCACCGTCGACGAGAATGACTCTGAACCACTTGTTGCTGCTGCCGACGAGGTTCCGGACACGCAACGCACGGTAGATCTCCGCGACGGACTCTACGAGCTTCAATGGCAACCACGTTCCCGACTTGACCAACGTTTGCCTGCTGTCCCGCATAGCGACCTGAGTGATCCCACTGTGATCGCTGATGAGTCGGCGACGGCCGAGTCGCGACTCTCTACACAGCTTGCTTTGCCGCGTTATCAGGAGTTTGATAGCGAACTCGACCGATTGTGCGCGGCATATGCTCGAACCGCACTCGATAATCTGGGGTGCATGCTGCAAGCGGGCAAGACATACGCAATCGATGAGCTTGTGCAAAACGCGGGTATCGTTGACGCACACCGGCGATTGTTTGAAAGACTGCTGGCAATTCTCGCGGAAGATAAAATTTTACAGATCGATGGTTCGCGATGTATCGTCGCCGCCAACGTGCCTCCCGCAGCCGACCCCGAGCAAATACGTTCTCTGATGGTGGATCGTTTCAAGGAATGCAATGCGGAACTTGAATTGCTCGGTCGTTGCGGCAGCAGTTTGGCTGGTGTCTTAAACGGTCAAATTGATCCGTTACAACTTTTATTCCCCGACGGTTCTTCAGAACTTGTCGAGCGATTGTACCAGGACTCCCCCTTTGCCCGTACGTTAAACACCCTCGTGGAAGAAGCGGTGGTGGCTGCGCTCGCCCGAAGCGAAGAGGGTCGTCCAATCAAGATACTCGAAATTGGCGCAGGAACCGGGGGAACCTCATCACAGATTATTCCCCGTTTGCCAGCTGAGCGCACTGAATATGTGTTTACGGATGTGTCGGAACTTTTCACGCGAAAAGCACAAGAAAAATTTCAAGATTACCCGTTTGTTCGTTATGGTGCCTTGGACATCGAGCAGGATCCAACAGCGCAAGGGTTTGCGGTGGGACAGTTTGATCTCATTTTGGCAGCTAATGTGGTCCATGCAACGCAGGACCTCGCCGAGACAATGCAAAATATCCGCCGACTATTGGTCCCCGATGGATTGGTCGTATTGCTCGAGGGCGCTCGTCCGCAGCGTTGGCTTGATCTTATTTTTGGTTTGACCGACGGTTGGTGGCGTTTCACCGATACGGACTTACGACCATCGAATCCGTTGATTGCACCGGATCAGTGGTTGCAGTTGGTCGACCGATGCGGTTTTCAAAGTGCTGTTGCGTTACCGCGTGAGTCAGCTGTGGAATTGGCCGAAAAAAAACAGGCTCCCGCACCTCACGTTGTCGTCGTGGCTCAAAACACCAGCGAAGTATCTGATCAGGATTCATTTTCCAAGGACCAGAAACAATCAGCGGACGAATCGGTCGGCACATGGCTGTTATTTGCCGATCGTGATGGCGTCGCTTCAGCCGTTGCTGCTCAGATTGAAGCCGCAGGGGGTCGTGTCGCGCTGGTTCAATGGAATAGCAAATACGAAAAAATTAGCGACAAAGAGTTCGTGATTGATCCGGGAAATCCAGAGCACTACACAAGGGTACTTGAAGCATTTTCGCAAAATGAATTGTATCCCATCCGAGGAATCGTACACCTATGGAGTCTGGATACTGCAGAAGCCGATCAGCTCGATACGGTCGAACTCGATCGTGCAATACGACTCGGTTGTGAGAGCCTCATGCATCTCATTCAACAGGGCCAGCAGGTGGGCTGGGCAAATCCAGCGATTTGGATGGTCACCCGAGAAGCGAACGCAGTAGGTTCCCAGTGCGAGGTGTCGGGTATTGCACAGTCTCCTCTTTGGGGGCTTGGCCGGGTCATTGCAGAAGAATTACCTCAACTATGGGGTGGCCTGATCGATATCGATCGGAATTATTCCCACGCTGCAGCCGCTGAAGTTGTATGGGCAGAATTACAACATCCTGATTCGGAACGACAAATCAGCTATCGAGAGAACCGCCGCTTCGCGGCGCGTCTTGTGCCTCGTCCGGCTCAGAATGCAGTGACAAAACCACTTCGTTTCAAGGCCGATGCAAGTTATCTAGTCACCGGCGGACTTGGCGATTTGGGTCTTGAATTAGCCAAGTGGATGGTGGATCAAGGCGCCCGCCAAATGATTCTCTTGAGTCGGAGTGCATTGCCGCCAAGAGCACACTGGCCGACTTTAGTGGAAGATGATCCGCGTTTTGCCGAGAGAGTCAACGCAATACAAGAAATGGAGCGGAGGGGTGCGCGTGTTTTGGCACTCTCAGGTGATGTTGGAAGTGAAAACGTACTCAAGGAGCTTCTGCACGAGGCGATGGACGAAGGCTGGCCGCCGATTAGTGGTGTGATCCATGCGGCCGGCGTTGTGGATGCGGATCAGTTGATTGATCTAAGCGTCGAAAAATTGCATGCAATCTTGAGAAGCAAGGTTCGGGGAACGTGGCTTCTTCATCAGGCCTGCGGAGACCAGCCGCTCGACTTTTTCGTCAATTTTTCTTCTGGTGCTTCGCTCCTTGGTTCTCCACTGCTTGGAGCCTATGCGGCGGCAAATGCGTTCCTCGATGCGATGGCACAACTGCGAAGAGCGGCAGATCAGCCCGCGCTAACTGTGAATTGGGGCTTTTGGGACGAAGTCGGAATGGTTGCACGAAGTCAGAGAGAAATGGGTCGCGGATTTGCGCCGCAAGGAATGTATTCATTTTCGCCCGATCAGGGCCTTGCCGCACTTGGTTGGCTGCTTGAGGAAGAGGCGGTGCAAACCGCCGTCATGCCCGCTGATTGGCCAGAGTGGTGGCAGTTTCATCCGCGTGCCGCGCAGTCAGCACTATTTGCGAATCTCGTTCAACTCGAAATGGGTCAACAGTCGATACACAGCCCTTATGCAGACGAAGCGCCGACACTCACGCGTGAAAAGGTAGCGGAGACTCCGGTCGCAGAGCGAACTCTGCTGATCGAAGAATTTATAAGCGAACAACTTTCACATGTTCTTCGGATCGATGTGGAAGAACTTGATGTACATCAGTCCCTAGGTAACTTAGGAATCGATTCATTGATGGCGGTGGAATTAAGAAACCACGTCCAGGCAAGCCTCGGGATCGTGATACCGGTCGCCCAGTTATTACAAGATCCGAGTATTTCACAACTTGCACAAGGAATCCTTGGTCAATTGGAAGATGCAGCCTCGCCAGTTGGTGAAGTTGCAATAACGGCGGACAGCTCGGATGCCTCAGGGGCAGGATCACAAGAGGGATTGATAGCGGAACAAGCTTTGGAAAAGTTGGACACGATGTCGGACTCGGAGGTCGAGGCGATGTTGAGCCAGATGCTCGATGGTGAGAAGGAAAATTAATGAGTGACGTAGTCAAATCAACTGAAAAACAATCAGCAGAGCAGAAACGTGCGCTGCTTGAAAAACTGCTCAAAGAAAAAGCAGAGCAACAAACCAAATCCGGATCGCTCTCCTATGGTCAGCGGGCGCTTTGGTTTATGTATCAGATCGATCGTAAGAGTTCTGCATACAACATCAAATATGCGGCACACGTGCGTTCCGATGTTGAGATTCCGGCATTTGAAAGTGCATTTCAGAAAGTCGTCGCGCGGCACCCGATTTTGCGTACCACCTATCAGGCGGTCAGCGGGCTTCCAGTGCAAAAGGTGCACCCCAACTGTGAGGTTGCGATTGCCAGAGAAGATGCCCGTGATTTGGAGTGGGAAGAACTCAACCAGAAAATTGAAGCGGAAGCCGACCGACCATTTGATTTAGAGAACGGCCCCGTTTTTCGCTTGAGGATTTATGAGCGGCGTGGTGATGGGCATGTTTTCCTGTTCACCTCCGCACATATCGCCAGTGATTTCTGGTCTTTTGATCTTTTGTTTGATGAGTTGGAACTTCTCTATCAGGGTGAAATAACCAACAAGACAGTGGAACTGGCGCCGTTGACCTATGACTATTGGGGGTTTGTGCAGTGGCAAGAAGAGATGCTTCAAGGGGAGCAGGGTCAGAAACTTTGGGATTACTGGCACGAGCAACTCGGTGGTGAATTGCCCAANCTCGATCTGCCAACCGACCGACCACGGCCTGCTGTGCAGACTTACTGCGGTAAAAGTCACACATTTCAATTGCCCGATCGCTTGGCCGATAGTTTGATGGAACTCACGCGTCAGGAGGGCGTAACGCCTTTCATGACGTTACTGGCGGCATACCAAATATTGTTGTATCGCTATTCGGGGCAACAGGACATTTTGGTTGGCTCCCCNACGGCGGGTAGAAATCGAGCTGAATTTGAACAATTATTTGGTTATTTTTTGAATCCGGTTGTCTTGCGGGCCCGTCTCGATCCGGAGACCAGTTTTCGGGAATTTCTAGCGCAAGTGAAGGCAACCGTTTTGGACGGCCTGACTTATCAGGATTTCCCCTTCCCCATGCTGGTGGAGCGTTTGCAACCGCCCCGTGACGTTAGTCGATCGCCTTTATTCCAGGCTTCTTTTGCCTGGGATAAGCCCAGGAAGTTGTTTCAGTATGAGCGCGGAGAAGGCAGTTTTGTTCTGCCGAAGGACGTGTCNACATTGGGCCTGATGCCCTTTGCGTTAGGACAACAAGGGGCCGCCTTTGATCTGACGCTGATGATGCTGAGCATGGGAGATTCACTCTCTGCAGCCTTGCAATACAACTCAGACCTTTTTGACGAGGCAACGATTACCCGGATGGTGGGCCACTTTGAAACACTTCTGGAAAGTATTGTTGCAAATCCTGAGGCGAAACTAGCTGCGCTACCGTTNCTCGATAGTGAAGAGGAAACAGCCTTAATCCGACAGTGGAATCAGACAGAAATAGATTATTCCAATGAGGCCTGTTTGCATCAGATCTTTGAGCAGCGAGCTTCCGCAACGCCTAAAGCGATTGCAATCCGTTATGGGGATGTTGCGATAAGCTACAAAGAGCTGAATGAGCGGTCCAACCAATTGGCACACTACATCGCACAAAAGGGTGTTGCGGCAGAGACTTATGTCGCTATTTATCTGGAACCATCTCCCGAAATGCTGATTGCTATCTTGGCGATTCATAAGGCGGGTGCCGCGTACGTTCCGTTAGCACCGGGAACACCTTTAGAGCGGATAGGCATGATGCTCGAAGAGAGTTCCGCCCCTCTCATACTGACAGAACAGTCGCTTGCAAGTTTGCTTCCGGAGACCTCTGCAGAACTGGTTTACCTCGACGCCGATTGGAATTCGATTCAGGGTGAATCGAAAAAAAGTGTTGATGTTGCCGTGAAATCATCTCAACTTGCTTATGTCATTTTTACCTCGGGCTCAACTGGAAAACCAAAAGGTGTCCAGATTGAACACCGCAGCGTGGTAAATTTTTTGGAATCAATGCGTAGCGAACCCGGCATAAGTGAACGGGATACATTGCTCGCGGTGACAACAATTTCATTTGATATTTCAGTTCTGGAACTCTATTTGCCTCTTACCACCGGCGCGACGGTTGTGCTGGTAAGCCGTGAGACGACAAGCGATGGAAAGCAATTGGCCAAAGTTCTTTCCGAAAGTGGAATCACGATCATGCAGGCTACCCCCGCAACCTGGCGATTACTGATTGAGGCCGGTTGGCAGGGCGACAAAAAACTAAAGATTCTCTGTGGTGGAGAAGCGATGCCGCGTGATTTGGCCGAGCAACTCCTCGAGCGATCCGGTAGTCTTTGGAACATGTATGGTCCCACAGAAACAACCATTTGGTCTGCCGTTTATCGTGTTGAATCGGAAGTTGGGTCGGTTCCTGTGGGTAGGCCGATTGCAAATACTCAGATTTACATACTGGATGAGAAAATGCATCCGGTTCCACCAGGGGTTCCGGGTCATTTGCATATTGGGGGAGATGGGCTTGCACGAGGTTATTTGAAACGCCCGGAACTAACGNCAGAAAAATTCGTTGAGGATCCTTTTTTCGAGACCTCTACCGGAAAAATTTATAAGACGGGTGATCTGGCAAAATTCCGCCCGGACGGGGTGATTGAATTTTTAGGACGCCTTGATTTCCAGGTGAAGGTGCAGGGGCACCGGATTGAACTGGGAGAAATTGAATCCCAACTCAATCGTCATCCAAGTATTAAACAGTCGGTTGTGATGGCGCGACAGACCGGGAGTAAAATTGACGACAAACAACTAGTGGCCTACACGATTGCCGATGGCGAGGCCGCAAACGTAAGTGATTTACGAGATTTCTTGCGGACGTCGCTACCCGATTACATGCTTCCGTCAATTTTTATGTCACTCGATCTTTTTCCGCTCAATCCAGCCGGCAAAGTGGATCGCAAGGCGCTTCCCGAACCGGAAGCAATCCGTCCCGCTCTTCGTGTGGAATATGTAGCCCCACGTGATCCGGGGGAAGAAAAAATGGCAGCCATCTGGTCTTCGGCACTGGGACTCGATCAGGTCGGGATCAATGACAATTTCTTCGAATTGGGCGGCGCCTCTATCCAAAGCCTTGAAATTGCTGATCTAGCGATCGAAGAGGGAATGGATGTGACGCCGGCGATGCTTTTTCAATATCCCACCATTGCAGAGTTGGTTGCCGCAGCCGGCAAAATTGAAACCAATGTGGAGTCGGATACCGTAAGTACCGAGCAGACGAAAGAGCTTGAATCGAAGGCTACGATGTCCCGATCAGGCGAAAAAAGAGAGCCTCGCAAGCCTGCTCGGCATGCCAATACAATGATCGAAAGCTTGGGGGTTTACTTGCCGCCGAATGAGGTAACCACCAAGGATCTAATCGGCGACTGCAAAAAGAAGATGTGGTTCCCACTGGAATATATGACGGGAATCAAATCTCGCCGGATGGCGGGAAAAGAGGAATTCAGTATCGATCTTGCGGTGAAAGCAGTCAAAGAATGTCTATCCTACTCGAAGTACCAACCAGACCATATTGATCTTATTGTTTGCTGTAATATTACTCGAAGCGATGCGCACTTGCAGGTTACGATTGAGCCCAACACGTCGTTGCAGGTTAAAAAACGATGCGGTTTCAATAACGCAATTGTTTTTGATATTACAAACGCCTGTGCAGGAATGTTCACAGGCATGCAGATTGTCGATTCATTTATTTCAGCCGGTCTTATTCGTCGGGGCATGGTTGTGAGTGGTGAGTTTATTACAGGNATNACACGAACCGCTCAAATTGAGATTACAGAATTCCTAGATCCCCGGTTGGCTTGTCTTACGGTGGGAGATGCGGGTGCCGCGATCATTATGGAGTCATCTGGGGGTACCGACGTTGGTTTTCATGAACTCGACATGTATACCCTTGGTAAATACGCGTGGATGTGCATTGGTCGACTGACTGAACAGCCTCACGGCGGGGCGATTATGCTTGTTCCAGATCCAATGGAGCACACGTCGGTAGCGGTTCGATATTCGGTGACGCATGCGAAGCACACTTTGGATAATAGTCGTTACCGACCTGATCAAATTCAGCGTTTGATTATGCACCAGACTTCTGAAAGATCNCTCCTCGATGGTGCGAAAGCAATTAACAAAGCTTTCAAGAAAAAAGTAAGTACAAAAGAAAACACGATCAACAATTTGTCTCATCGCGGCAACACAGCCAGTACGAGCCACATGGTAGCGCTGTGGGACAATACGCTCAACGGCACCATTCAATCAGGTGAAAATGTCGTGTTTGGGATTACCGGATCAGGTCAAACGATCGGGACGGCAATTTATACGTTGGATGATCTTCCGGATCGTTTGCGGGCAGCCAAAATCGATGGGAAGGTTCCGGAAAAAGTGAGCGACGAAGTAGCGCTCCCACCCCTCAAGACGCGGACCGTGCCTCGGGTGCGCATCGCATCGGTGGGAATTTTCCCGGAACATGAGCCCCTTTCTGAGGATTCTGTCGACACGGCGGTGCGGGCCGCAGAAGAGTGTCTGGCGAAAACATCTTATGATCGAACCGATATCGAACTTCTTATCTTTGCCGGTATTACGCGGACCGCGTATGTTTCTGAACCTGCTTTGGCGGCAATGGTTACCGGCAAAATGAAAATGAACGATATCATTGAAGACGAACTCGATAAAAAGACTTTTGCGTTTGATGTTTATAACGGTGCGATGGGTTTTCTGAATGCGTGCCAGATTGCAAGTGAGATGATTCGTGCGGGTAAATATCGCACGGCGATGGTCGTGACCTCAGAGGTCGAGCTCAATCGAGAGATGCACCCAGAGAAGATGTTAGGTCTCGTGGAAACCGGATCCGCAGTACTCCTCGATACCACGGCTGAAAATCGTACGGGATTCAGCAATTTCTTATTCCATTATGATTGCGATCAGATAGATTTGCGTCGAGCGACAGGTGGCTATCTTGATGGCAAACCCTGCTTGGACCTTCGGATAGATGATCGTCTTATCGAGGAGTACTTAAAAATGATTCCGGAGGCAGTGGATCAGATTCTGGCCGAAGAGGGACTCGATATTTCCGATATCGACTTTTTCCTCCCCCCACAGATCTCCCCTGCGATGAATAGCAAACTGCCAAATCTACTGGGTGTAGAACCGCATCGTTTTGTTGATGTTTCCCGCGAAGAGGCCGATCTATTTACCTCAGCATTACCCTATTCTCTGGAATACTTGCAGAAAGAGAAACGTGCCAACCCGGGTCAAGTTGCTTTGGTCATTCATGCTGCATCGGGGCTTCAGGTGGGATGTGCGGTCTATTATTTTTAGGGTTAGGTGTATTCGCTTACTGAGTTTTGAACCCCCAAGTACGGCATTGTGAAATATTCTCTCGCACACGCTTTCGTTCGTTATCACCGCGGCCTTGGTAAAATGCCCCGGCGATGGAAGCCTTGGTTGATGTCGCTTTTGATGTCGAATATGATTGTGCCGCTGTTCTTTCTTTCTTCGCATATCGAAGCATGGGTGGTTCTCGGAACAGCACTTGTAACCGGAGCCACCTTTATTGTGTTAACCGCCTTTAGCGGTTTTTCACGCTTACTTGGGTTTGGGCATCTGCCATGGGTTCCGATGCTTGTTTATCTCATCCTGAGATTGCCCGACGCGCAAAAACAATTTCCAGACACTTGGTTTTTGTTCTGGCTGCACGCAGTCATTATTCTCGATATCGGCTCTTTGATTCTGGACGCTGCCAATGTGGTTCGTTATTACAGAGGAGAGCAGGATGAGATGGTCGAAGGTCTTTCGTGAGTTGCCATATTTTGCCTGATTCTTCCGATGTTTGGATAGGAAGAGAGAGGGTTTTATGAATCAATGTCCTCGCATGCCTGCAGATACGATCGATGTCTGGTACGCGTGTGTTGACACGCTCATTGCTAGTGATTCAATCGAAGGCCACTACAAAGTACTGAATGAGTCTGAAAAAGCGCAAATTGCCAGATTTTCATTACCTCGAGTCCAAGAAGAATCGCTTGCCGCCCGACTTCTCATGCGTCACGCACTCTCAGTTTATGCGGATGTCACGCCGGAGCGATGGCAATTTAAAAAAGGCCAACGTGGTAAGCCGTTTGTCGTGGCTCCTTGGAATGATTTCCATGCATTTAATTTGACGCACTCCGCGAATTTGGTCGTCTTTGCAATCGCGCCAGAGGGACATTTGGGAGTGGATGTTGAAAGCCTTGATCGATCGACTACCGGAATTCCTCTNGCTCGGCGTTTTTTTGCATCACAGGAAGTGNACCAACTTCTCGCCTTACCATCTGCCATGCGCCGAGAGTCCTTCCTGCAGATCTGGACATTGAAGGAAGCCTACATCAAGGCCGTGGGTGATGGGCTGGCGATACCTTTGGACCAATTTTTTTTCGATCTTACCCAACCGGGCCCNGCTGAGTTGCATCTCAACGACGTGTCGCAATCCGGATCAGACTGGCTGTTCGCTCAGCTTCGATTGCCTTCTCGGCATCATATATCACTGGGGATCACCAGCCAGACCACGGCCGAACGGGAGAAAAAAAAACAGATTATTGTTCGGGCTCGCGAACTGAAATCAACCCACGAAGCGGTTCCGGATGCCACAGTTGTGTGCTCCGAAAAAAATGCATGGTTTTTCAAGCCAGAATCCGAATGANGCCGAAAGCGAAAAATCGACGACTTTCGATGCCAGATTCTTGACGTCAGATATGAGTCGGNTCACTTTTTTTGCGGCTCTCCCGAACAGCGGCCTCTCTTGCTATGATACGGCCGACGGATTCAGCAGATTTTTGATCGATCTTTGGAGGTGCCTTGATCATGATGTTACCGAGTATTCACCGTGTGTTTCTTTTCCTCGCACTACCCGTTTTTTTCTGTGCAACACTCGTACTGGTTGCGGAAGAACAACCCAGGCCGGCTGGGCCGACCAAGCCGGATGCCGATGCAAAGGATGATTCGTCGTGGGTTTCGCTGTTTGACGGGAAGACGCTTCAAGGTTGGAAGGCAAGTGAAAACAAGGACTCCTGTCGCGTGGAAGATGGAGCCATCTGCGTGAATGGCCCACGGAGTCACTTGTTTTATGTAGGAGACGTGAACGACGGAAAATTCAAAAATTTTGAACTCAAGTGCAAGGTAAAGACTTTGCCTAACTCAAACTCTGGTATTTATTTTCATACCGACTATCAGGATGAGGGCTGGCCCGCAAAAGGTTATGAGGCACAAGTAAATAATACGGGAGGGGACCCCAAGAAAACGGGTGGACTCTATGCAGTGCAGGATGTTTTTGAGGCACCAGCCAAAGATAATGAATGGTTCGATTACCATATTATCGTCGATGGAAAGAGAATTATGGTGAAGATTAATGGGGAAACCACGGCCGACTATACGGAAGAAGATGATCTCGATCGAGAGGGCCGACGCCTTTCGAGTGGTACGTTTGCCCTACAGGCCCATGATCCAGGAAGTAAAGTTCTTTACAAAGATGTTCGCGTAAAGGTCCTGCCGTGACCGCGATTCTTTTAGATGGTAAGGCGGTGGCATCTACGATTCGTTCAGAAATTGCGGATGAAACCTCAAAATTCAAAGCTGATCATGGTGTCGTTCCCAAATTAGCGGCTGTGCTTGTCGGTGAGGACCCGGCCAGTCAGGTGTATGTTCGCAATAAACAGCGGGCCTGTGAGGCCGCAGGTATCGATAGCGAGTTGCACCGATTGCCAGGGGATTTGGCTGAGACCCAGCTCCTAAAACTAGTGTCCGATCTGAATCACGATGCGTCGGTGCATGGAATATTAGTCCAACTCCCGCTTCCATCAACGATTAGCACGGAAAAAGTATTGCAGGCGGTCAATCCAACGAAAGATGTGGATGCATTTCACCCCGAAAATGTGGGTCGGATGGTTCAGGGGAAACCGCGGTTTCTACCCTGCACCCCGCAGGGTATTCAGCAACTACTCATTCGTCAGCAGATCGAAACTGCGGGTCGTCGCGTTGTTGTCATCGGTCGAAGTGACATCGTGGGCAAACCGATTGCGTGTATGCTTGGTAACCGCGGAGTGGGTGGAGATGCAACGGTAACGATTTGCCATAGCAAAACACTCGAGCTCAATACAATTACCCGTCAGGCCGAAATTCTGATTGTCGCGATAGGGCGCCCAAAATTCGTTACCGCAGAAATGGTCCAACAGGGCGCAGTGGTAATCGACGTCGGCATCCATCGCTCCGACGAGGGTCTGGTCGGAGATGTCGATTTTGCGTCTGTGGCGCCGCTGGCCGGTGCCATCACACCAGTGCCCGGTGGCGTGGGGCCACTGACTGTGGCAATGCTTTTGAAAAATACGTTGCGAGCCGCCCAGCTATCGCTCCCGGCATAGCGCGCGTTGCTTGCAGAATCTTGCAGTTTCTGAAAGTTTCGAAGTTGTTTTTCAATACGTTCCCCAGTTTATCCGATAAGCAAGCTGTAGCGGTTGTTTTCAAGGCGCACAGAATACATTTTGCGAATCTCTTTTGCCAAGCGTCTTCCACGTATTATTTTTCCGCGAGAGCGGTCTTTAGAATTTTGAGCGACAACGAGAATGCGACAACTTAGTTATCCCGCCTGTTTGTTTTACGTTTGCATCGCGTTTTGTGGATGTACAGCGACCGGCAAAGGTCAAACGATGGCCAGACCGACAACACCAGACCGCAATACTCGGCAAACAACAAAGATGGAACGTCGCGAATCCGATAAGACGATTTGGAACCAAATGCCTTGGGCGAGCCAAAAAAATAGAGGACGAAAAAAGGCAGTTCCGCCACCTCCAGCGGTTGTTTCGAGCAGGGAAACAAAGCCGTCCGTTTATCGAGTCGAAAAAAATCTGAAGCCGAGTAGCCCGGTGCAGCAAGTCGCCTGGGAGACAAGACTTCAACAACTCTATGCGGTGCCGGTCACTGACCTGCCCGATGCCCCAATCACCATCAGTCGCCTTCCCGCAACGACTATAATTCGTTAATTGTTATCTTTCGGCGAATTTTGCGGTTGATCCTCGAGCGGTGTGAGCTCGCTCGGCAACTCCACAGTCGGTAGAGGAATCTCGGCTTTGGGAATCGTTATCCCCGCATCGCCCAAATCCAATTCCGGGGGTTGCGGTGCCGACTGGGTACCACCGAGTAGTCCCTCAGCGAGTGGCAATAATGCTTGTCCCCAGCGGTTGAGATTACTTCCGTCCATTTCCCAACGCTGGCCTTCGCGTTCTACGACGAAGCGAGGAGGGCCCCCAGACTGGCGTCGAAGAGTAATTTGAAAATTATTTGGCAAATTAGACAACAGGCCTTCACCGCCATTCGTATCTTTGGTGCTGTTTGTTTCACCCGTACCGTTCGCGGGTGCAATTTGATTGATCAAGGCTTTCAAAATGGGACGTTCGCCTTTTGCTGCGTCTACCGCAGTCGGTTTCGCGGCTTCTCTACGAGCTAAAGGTTGCACAAAAACCTTTTGTTTTTTTCCAGCGCGTAAAAATTCGATGGCTATTTGTGGGCGGTCATTTTGACTGATCATCCGCGATAAATCTCGTGGTTTGGAAAGAATTCTATTTCCGACCGAAAGCAGAAGGTCGTTTTGGCGGAGACCCGCTTTTTCGGCTGGACTATCAGTTGCTATGTTTCGGACCACAATCCCTTGATTTCGCGGCAGCATGAGTTGTGCCCGAAGGGCAGCGGTCGCCGGCCCTGTGGTCACGCCGATCCATCGAGTGCCTTGCCTTAGCTGGACAACGTTTGGCGATTGGGCATGCAACGTGGTGAATAACAAGGCGAACGCGAGTGGGCTGAGTAGTGCGGCGACGCGATTGATAGACATGAAATAGATCCTATGCGATTACGGCGAAAAAATCTCTCTCGGCGCTAATTATTGGCTAGGTCCCATTCGACGGCAATGACCCATTTTTACGGTTTGCCCGAATGGCCCGCTTTTTGGCGGCTTATCGCTAGATTGGCGTGGATTCATTCCGCTGTCGCGACCGTTCCATGAGGACTTGCTGGACGCCAATATTTGCCGGATTTTCGGGATCTTTCCCGGGCGTACGTTGGACATAGCTGCCGTCCGGATGCATGTCCCAAGTCTGCCGCTGATCAGAAAGTGATAGCTGTAAAATTTCCCACAGTCGTTCACGAAATGCTCGCGATTCAACCGGAGTGATAGCTTCCACCCGCGATTCCAAGTTACGCACCATCCAGTCGGCAGATCCTGTGAAAAAGAGACCATTAACAGGGTCTTCCGCTCCATTACGAAAGTAGAAAATTCGTGAGTGCTCTAAAAATCGTCCAATGACTGAAATCACTCGAATCGTCGGGCTCAATCCAGCGACACCCGGACGAAGTACACTGAATCCCCGTACGATGAGATCAATATTCAAGCCAGTTTGTGAGGCACGATAGAGCGCTTCACAAATATCAGGATCCTGNATTTGATTCATTTTTGCAANAATTTGAGCCGGTTTCCCCGCTTCGTATGCGCGTTGTTCCGATTCGATCATCTCCAGGAATTTTTCTTTCATGTTGACTGGAGCAACAAGCAATTGTTCGTAGTCGTATTTAATCGATCGGCCCGTGAGGGAGTGGAAAAGCTCGACAACATCATCTGTGATTTCCGGTCGACAGGTGAAGAGTCCCAGGTCAGTGTAAACCTTTGCGGTTTGTGGGTTGTAATTACCGCTTCCAATATGGGCATAACTCCGAAGTCCATCTGGTTCGCGGCGTACGACGATCATTGTTTTGCTGTGCGTTTTCACTCCAGCAAGCCCATAGACCACATGCACCCCTGCATCTTCCAGGGCATTTGCCCAGCGTATATTGCGATGCTCGTCGAACCGTGCTTTAAGTTCGACAAGACACGCAACCTGCTTCCCTCTTTCCGCTGCCTGAATCAAAAGGGGGAGAAAAGGACTATCTTCGCTGGTACGATACACGGCCATCTTAATTGCCAGAACATTTTCATCTTCGACAGCAGCACGCACGAACCGGGATACCGATGCATCAAAACTTTCATAAGGGTGGTGAACCAATACATCACCGGATCGAATGAGGGCGAAAATATCAGCGTCATCAGCGACCAGCGGCAGAGGAACGGTGGGGCTCCACGGAGTGTAGTGCAGATCCGGGATATCAAGAGAGGCAATTTGATTGAAGTCAACATAATCGTAACTATCCGGCATCTCATAGACTTGTTCAGGCGGCAACTCCAGTTGTTCAACCACCGTGTCCAGCAGCCAGCGGTCGTCCGTAGGGCTATGTTCGAGGCGAACCACTCTCTGTAATCGCCGCTGCCGGACTTCTTCCGTTACCAACTCAAGAAGGTCATCGCTGTCTTCNTCGTCGTAATCGATTTCCGCACTCCGTGTTACGCGAAGTGTCATTACATTTTGAATCGTCATNCCCGGAAANAGNAAAGATAAATTGTGGAAAATGATTGTTCTTAAATCGATAAACCGTCGCACACCAGTAGGTCCTGGTTCGAGTTCTATCCATTGAGGTAGTAATTTAGGAACTTTGACGCGGGCAAAAAGCCGCTCTTCGGTAAATGGATTTTTTAGGCGAATCGCAAGTGATAACGAGAGATTCGACATGAATGGAAAAGGATGACTATGGTCAACCGACTGTGGGGTGAGGATGGGGAAAACGTTGTTTTGGAAATGCGCGTTTGCGTGTTCCCTTTCCCTGTCGGTAAGATCATTCCAGTCAAGCAGTTGAATATTATTTTCAGCAAGTTGAGGAAGAATCTGATCGCGCAAACAGTTTGTACGATCACTCACCATCGGTGCGACCATATCGTGAATTGCTTTGAGTCGCTTAACGAGTGGCTCACGGTCTCCGTGTAATTGCGCATCTTTCTCCGACTGGCGATGCATCACGGCGCCAATGCGCTTCATAAAAAATTCGTCTAAGTTGGTCGTGAAAATCTTAAGAAACTGCAATCTCTCCAGTAGCGGCGTGCGGGAATCAAGTGCTTCGTGGAGAACACGACGATTAAATTCGAGCCAGCTAAGATCACGATCGACATAACGCGAAACAGAATCGACAGTTGGAGCCGATGCTTTTTCTGAGCGTTTATTCATCGCTTGAAGATCATCTTTCATAATGCCCCCATTNTATACTATGGCCTGCTTTCAGAGGCTGTCCGGGCGTCATGGGTTGAGATGGGGCGGCAATTTNTGGCTTTTTGCGNGCCGATTGGAAAAACTGCAACGGTTAGAAGGACAGAGACGCNNGGNNAAGCAGAGTCANANATTATTTTNGNTAAAAATGCCGAGATGCTTCTCGTGATTTACTNCCCGTTGCGAGGTGCAATCATTTNAAGNCCCACNTACTGGCGGAGTGCTTCTGGAANCAAAANACTTCCGTCGGCTTGCTGATAATTTTCAAGAATTGCAATNAGNGCGCGACTGATTGCCACNGCAGTTCCATTNAGNGTNTGTACAAAGTGCGTTCCTTTNTCTCCNTTGTTTTTATAGCGAATNCCGAGTCGNCGAGCTTGNTANTCNGTGCAGTTTGAAGTNCTCGTAACCTCACCGAATGCGCCACCGTCTCCGCGGCCTGGCATCCAGGCTTCCAGATCAAATTTACGATAGGCCGGACCGCCTAAATCCCCCGTTGCTGTATCCACAACGCGGAAGGGTATCCCTAAGGTGTCAAAGATTTCACATTCCAAACTGCAGAATTCGTCAAGCGTTTTTTCGCTG